>DASZMT010000052.1:0-187069 GCA_035551495.1 Rhizomicrobium sp.
CATAGGTGTTCGTCGCGGCCTGCGCGATGGCGCGCGCTTCATCGGGAAAGCGCTTCACCAGATCGAGCGACGTGCCGCCACGATTGTCGACGAGGGGTATCTCGACGAACTCGGTCATTCAGTTATCCGGATTGTCCTGCCACGCGCCGTACATCGGATTGGGCAAGAGGAAGAGATTGACGCCGATCCCCGTGCCGCGATCCGTCTGGTTCATCGCGCGCAGGATGGCGCCGTCCTTGCCGAGCACGGCGAGATCGCTCATCTGGTCGCCAATGAACATCGCCGGCATCGCGCGGAGCTTTGCCACGGCCGCACGCCAGCGCGTCGTCTTGTCGGAGCCATCGCCCATGCCGATCTCAGTGTCGAAAGCGATTCCGGCTTTTTTGAGGGTGGCGCGTGTGATCGCATCGTCCGACGCCTTGCGGTTGGTGACGATCGCGACCAGCCCGCCCAGTCTGCGCACCGTTTGCGTGAACAGCGCGGCGCCCGGCACGTCGCGCGCGATGCCGGCCTTCACCCAGCTCTCCCATTGCGCGTCCTGGAATTCGCTGCCGCAGCGGTTTCGCGCGCGCTCGAACAGCGAGTTGTCGAGCACCGTCTCGTCGGCATCCATCAGCACGACCCATCGATGCGCTCTATATTTTTTGGCCATGCGCCGCGCGGCGTCGAGCGCATCGCCATACTGGCTGCGCGCGATCTGGCAATATTCCAGCGCATTGCGCTGCCAATGCGTGCCGTTGGGCGTTTTCGCCATGGGGTTTTTGCATTGCCAGGGATTGGCATCGGCGGGATCGATCGGCGGCACGGTCTCCACCCTTGTCATCCGCGCCTGGCAGTCATAGGTGAGAGGTGCCGCCCCAGCCGGCAGGCAGAAGGCGAACAGCGCCACAAGAATGCGGAATTTCATGCGCAGACTCCTCAAGAGCGCGCAGCATAGGTGAAAACGACATGACGACAATTCTCTCCGTGCGCAAAGGCGGCCGCGTGGTGGTCGCGGGCGACGGCCAGGTGACGGCCGGCGCGACCGTGATGAAGTCCAACGCGCGCAAGGTGCGCCGCATCGGCAAGGGTACCCAAGGAGGAGATGTTCTCGTGGGCTTCGCCGGCGCCACCGCCGACGCCTTCGCGCTGTCCGAGCGTCTCGAAGCCAAGATCGAGCAACATCCCGGCAATCTGGCGCGCGCCTGCGTGGAACTTGCGAAGGACTGGCGCGCCGACCGCTATCTTCGCCGTCTCGAAGCGATGATGGCGGTGGCCGACGCGCGGACGTCGCTGATCCTCTCCGGCACCGGCGACGTGGTCGAGCCCGAGGACGGCCTGATCGGCATCGGCTCCGGCGGCGCCTTCGCGCTCGCCGCGGCGCGCGCGCTTCTCGATAGCGATGCCTCCGCCGACGACATCGCCCGCCGCGCCCTCAAGATCGCATCCGGCATCGACATCTACACCAACGAATCCCTGATCGTGGAAAGCATCGAAATCATATGAGTGCGTCCTTCACCCCGCGCGAGATCGTCTCCGAGCTCGACCGCTTCATCATCGGCCAGCACGAGGCCAAGCGCGCCGTCGCCATCGCCCTGCGCAACCGCTGGCGCCGCCAGCAGCTCTCCGCCGAGCTGCGCGAGGAGGTACTGCCCAAGAACATCCTGATGATCGGCCCCACCGGCGTCGGCAAGACCGAGATCTCGCGCCGCCTCGCCAAGCTGGCGCAGGCGCCGTTCCTGAAGGTCGAAGCGACCAAGTTCACCGAGGTCGGCTATGTCGGCCGCGACGTCGAGCAGATCGTGCGCGATCTCATCGAGGTCGGCATCGCGCAGGTTCGCGCCCAGCGCCGCCACGAGGTCGAAGCCCAGGCCGAGGCCCGCGCCGAGGAACGGCTGCTCGATGCCCTGGTCGGCAATTCGTCGAGTGCGACGCGCGAAAGCTTCCGCAAATCGTTGCGCCATGGCGAGCTCGACGGCAAAGAGGTCGAACTCGAGATGAAGGACGCCGGCGGCTCGCCGATGTTCGAGATCCCCGGCATGCCCAACGCGCAGATCTCGATGCTCAACGTCACCGACATGCTCGGCAAAGCCTTCGGGCAAAAGGGCAGGAAGCGCCGCATGACGGTGGCCGAGGCGCATGAGCCCTTGGTCGCCGAAGAGGCCGACAAGCTGCTCGACGAGGATCGCATCGTGCGCGACGCGATCGAGACGGTGGAGAACCACGGCATCGTCTTCCTCGACGAGATCGACAAGATCTGCGCCCGCTCCGAGATGCGCGGCGGCGGCGACGTCTCGCGCGAGGGCGTGCAGCGCGATCTGCTGCCGCTGATCGAAGGCACGACGGTCGCGACGAAGCACGGTCCGGTGAAGACCGACCACATCCTGTTCATCGCCTCGGGTGCGTTCCATCTCGCCAGGCCCTCGGACCTGCTGCCGGAGCTGCAGGGCCGCCTGCCGATCCGCGTCGAGCTGAAGGCGCTGACCCGCGACGACTTCCGGCGCATCCTGACCGAGCCGGAAGCCAGCCTCATCAAGCAATATGTGGCGCTGATGAAGACCGAGGACGTGACGCTCGACGTCACCGAAGACGGCATCGCCGCCATCGCCGATCTGGCGGCGCAGGTGAATGCCAGCGTCGAGAACATCGGCGCGCGGCGCCTGCAGACGATCATGGAGCGGGTGCTGGACGAGATCAGCTTCGCGGCGTCGGAGCGCGGCGGCGACACGATCACGATCGACGGCGCCTATGTCCACGCCCGCGTCGACGATCTGGCGAAGGACCAGGATTTGTCGAGATTCATTCTGTGATCCCACCCTGCCTCAAGGGCAGGGTAGGTCTTTATTACGGCGCCCCCGGCGGCATCTTCTCGAACACCAGCTTGTCCGGATCGATATGCGCCCAAGGCTGCGCCGATGCCGTGTAGAGCGCGCCGCGCACCTCCAGCCAGCTCGGATCGTCCAGCGATCCGGCCTTCACCACCATCAGCGTCCCGCCCGGCGGCTCGCTGTACAGCGGCGAGCCGCAGGTCTCGCAGAAGGCGCGGGCGACCTCGCGTCCCGAATCGCCCTTCGCGGCATAGCGTTTCGGCGTTCCCTGGGTCAGCCGGAACGCCGCCGCCGGCACCACAACCGCGGTCGTGTGGCTGCCGCCCGAGGCGTACTGGCAGTCGCGGCAATGGCAGTCCATCACCGCGAGGGGCTCGGCCGATACCGCATAGCGTACGACGCCGCACCGGCAGCCGCCTTCGAAGGGGTGGGCCATGGCTGTCCTCCCGAGGATTTTTCCTAGGCCGCTGCACTCTATGTATGGCCGCGGCGCCGCGCCAGTTGACCCCGGGGGCGTTTGTTGCAAAAAGCCGTCCTTTCCGACCGAAGGATCGAGCGAATGGCGCGTCAGAACTACCTCTTCACCAGCGAAAGCGTGTCCGAAGGCCACCCCGACAAGGTGTCCGACCGCATCTCCGACGAAGTGGTGGACCTGTTCTTCCGCGAAGGCCCCAAGAGCGGCCTGTCGGAGTGGGACATCCGCGCCGCCTGCGAGACGCTGTGCACCACCAACCGCGTCGTGATCGCGGGCGAGACGCGCGGCCCCAAGCACATCGGCGCCGCCGAAGTCGAAGAGGTCGCGCGCAAGGCGATCAAGGACATCGGCTACGAGCAGGAAGGCTTCCACTGGAAGAACGCCCAGGTCGAGGTGCTGCTGCACGCCCAGTCGGCGCATATCGCGCAGGGCGTCGACGCCTCCGGCAACAAGGACGAAGGCGCGGGCGACCAGGGCATCATGTTCGGCTATGCCTGCACCGAGACCCCGGCGCTGATGCCGGCGCCGCTGTTCTACAGCCACAAGATCCTCAAGCTG
This sequence comes from Rhizomicrobium sp., assembly GCA_035551495.1. Taxonomy (GTDB): domain Bacteria; phylum Pseudomonadota; class Alphaproteobacteria; order Micropepsales; family Micropepsaceae; genus Rhizomicrobium. Next base: position 3,841 of record DASZMT010000052.1, read on the forward strand.
CTCGCCGACGCGCGTCACGGCGGCAAGGAGCCGACGCTGCAGCCCGACGCCAAGAGCCAGGTCACGCTGCGCTACGAGAACGGCAAGCCGGTCGAGGCGACGCAGATCGTGCTCTCGACCCAGCACTCTCACGAGTCGCAAACCTCGAACGACATCCGCAAGATCGTCGAGCCCTATATCCGCCAGGCGCTGCCGGCCGAATGGATCAACGACAAGACGGTGTGGCACATCAATCCCACGGGCTCCTTCGTGATCGGCGGTCCCGACGGCGACTGCGGCCTCACCGGCCGCAAGATCATCGTCGACACTTACGGCGGCGCGGCCCCGCATGGCGGCGGCGCGTTCTCGGGCAAGGACCCGACGAAGGTCGACCGCTCGGCGGCCTATGCGGCGCGCTATCTCGCCAAGAACGTCGTGGCGGCGGGCCTGGCGGATCGCTGCACCATCCAGATCGCCTATGCGATCGGCGTCGCCGATCCCTTGTCGGTCTATGTCGACACCCACGGCACCGGCAATGTCGAAGAGGCCAAGCTCGAGACCGTGCTGCCGCAGCTGATGAGCCTGAAGCCGCGCGGCATCCGCACGCATCTGGGCCTCAACAAGCCGATCTATGCGCGCACGTCGTCGTATGGCCATTTCGGCCGCGAGCCGGATGCGCAGGGCGGCTTCTCCTGGGAGAAGACCGACCTCGTCGACGCGCTGAAGAGCGCGGTGCGCTGATCCGCGCGCCGATATCGCGCTAATATTGTCATCCCCGGCGAGACGCGCGCAGCGCTACGCTCGGCCGGGGATGACAGTGTGTTTTGAATGACCGAACCCGACACCCCGCAACGCCGCCGCCGCACGATCTACGGCCGCCGCAAGGGCCCCGCGCTCTCCGCGCATCAAGAGCATCTGCGCGAGACGCTCTTGCCGAAGCTCCTGCTGCACATCGAAGCGGGGCGTAATCCGCGCACCTACTTCCCCGACGTCGACGATGTCTGGCTCGAGACCGGTTATGGCGGTGGCGAGCACCTGCTCTGGCAGGCCCAAAACAATCCGCGCATCGGCCTGATCGGCGCCGAGCCTTATATTTCCGGCACCGCCAAGCTGCTGTCGAAGCTCGACGCGAACGCGCCGCCGCCCAACATCCGCCTCCACGAAGACGATGCACGCGACATCATCGCGGCGCTGCCCGATGCCAGCATCGGCCGCTTCTTCCTGCTCTTCCCCGATCCCTGGCCCAAGACCCGCCATCACAAGCGCCGCTTCCTGCAGACGGAGATGCTCGATCATCTCGCGCGCATCCTGCGCTCCGGCGCCGAACTGCGCTTCGCCAGCGACGATGCGGGCTATCTCGCTTACGCGCTGGAGCGCCTGATGGCACACGACGCGTTCGAATGGACCGCCGCCGGCCCGTCCGATTGGAAGACCCGCACGCCCGACTGGCCGCAGACCCGCTACGAGGCCAAGGAACTGCACGGCCCGCCGGTCTTCCTGCGCTTCATCCGCCGCTGACACATGCCGCTTGCCGGCATCAAACAACTGTAGTAGTGTCTACTACACAGGTAGTAGGTACGCGATGACCCTTCCCCGTTTGAGCAAGCTCGAGCTTCGGATCATGGACGTCCTGTGGACCCATGGGGCCTCCTCGGTGCGCGAGGTGCTGGAGCATTTCCCGGCGAAGAAGCGCCCCGCCTACACCACCATCCAGACGATGATCACGCGGATGGAAACGAAGAAGGTCTTGCGCCGCGCCCGCAAGACCGGCAACGCCAACATCTTCGAGGCGGTCGTATCGCGCGACGCGGCACAGCGGCGCCTGATCGACGATTTCCTCGGCTTCTTCGGCGGCAGCCTGCAGCCGGTGATGGCGCAGCTGGTCGAGACCGGCAAGCTCACGCGCGCCGACGTGCAGGAAGCGGAAAAACTGCTGCGCGCCCTCGAAAGCAAGACGGATCGGCCCAAATGAGCGCGCTGTTCGATCACCTCTGGCAATCGACGCTGTTCGCCGCCGCACTCGGCCTTCTCACGCTCGCGTTCCGCCATGAGCGCGCCGGCGTGCGCTACGCCCTGTGGTTCGCGGCCTCGGCGAAATTCCTCGTGCCCTTTGCCGCGCTGACGGCGCTCGGCGGCCTGCTGCTCGCGCCTGTCTATGTCGCGCCGCCGGTGTTCCACCGCATCGGGGCAATGACGCAGCCCTTCGCGGCCGTCACGTCGGCGGCACCCGTGCCGTCCACGCTGGACCTGCACATCGGCACGATCCTGCTCGCGCTGTGGATCTTCGGCATCTGCGCGGTCGGCGGCGTGTGGCTCGTCCGCTGGGCGAAGCTGCGTGCCGTCGTCCGCGCCGCCCGCACCTTGCGCGTCACGCCGCAGTTCGCGGTGAAAGTCTCCGCGACCTTGCTCGAGCCCGGCCTCGTCGGCATCTGGCGTCCCGTTCTGCTTCTGCCCGAAGGTCTTCTTGCGCACCTTTCGCCCCGCGAACGCGCCGCGATCGAAGCGCATGAGCGCTGCCATGCCCGCCGCCTCGACAATCTCACCGCCGCGATCCACATGCTGGTCACCAGCCTGTTCTGGTTCCATCCGCTGTTGTGGTGGCTCGGCGCGCGGCTGATCGACGAGCGTGAGCGCGCCTGCGACGAGGCCGTGCTCGCCGAAGGCAGCGACCCGTCGGTCTATGCACGCAGCATCCTGGCGGTCTGCCGTCACACCATGCCGTCGCCGCTCGCCTGCGCCGCCGGCATATCCGGTTCCACCCTCAGCAAACGCATGGAGACGATCATGGAGAACAAGCCTGCCCTTCGCCTGAGCCGCTCGAAGAAGACCCTGCTGGCCGCGCTCGCGGCGGCGGCGCTTGCCGCGCCGCTCGCCATCGGTCTGGCCTCGGCGGCCGGTGCCGGCGATCCGGCGCTGATGCGCGAACGCCTCGCCGAGCAGCGCAAGCCGCGCGCCGAGATCGCCATCGATCCCGCGCGCTTCGACAAATTCGCCGGCTACTACCGGCTCACCGCGTCCGACGTCTTCGTGATCCGCCGCACCGGCAACCACTATTTCGAAGGCACCATCGGCCAGGCGCCCGAAGAGATGTATCCGGAGAGCGACAGCAAGTTCTTCCTCAAGGGCACCAATCCGCCGGCGCAGTTCAGCTTCACCAGCGACGCGTCCGGCCGCGTCACAGAACTCGTCCTGCACCAGAGCGGCGAGGAACAGCACGCCCCGCGCATCGCCGACGACGAGGGCCGGCGCGCCGAGGCCTTCCTTGCCAAGCGCATCGCCGAAAACACCGCCAGCCCCGGCACCGGCAACGCCGTGCGCCGCCAGCTCGACGGTCTGATCAGCGGCAGGCCCGATTACGATCTGATGGCGCCGACGCTCGCTGCCGGCACGCGCCAGATGCTGCCGCAGCTGCACGCCATGGCCGCCAAATGGGGCTCGGTGAAGTCGGTGACCTTCGCCGGTGTCGCCAAGGACGGTACCGACGTCTACGACGTGGTCTGCGCCAATGGCCGCTCGAAATGGCAGATCGGCCCGCTGACGCCCGAGGGCAAGATCTCGACGATCTTCTTCGGCCCGGCGTCCTAGGGAATTGCGCGAGGGCGGCTGCGGCCGTCCTCGCGACCGTTTTTCCGCCGCATTGAACCTGTTACAATGCGGCCATGGGCATCATCGACGAAGACGGCGACATCAAGCAGCCGAGCCAGTTCTGGGATCTCGGCGTGGTCGCCATCGCGGCGGTGTTCACCGCCTGCATCATCGGCATGTGGTTCTTCTCCTTCTCGGTGCCGGCCCAGAAAGCACCGGCCGAGATGACTGTCGGCCTCGGCCAGGGCAGCGCCATTCATCAGGACGCACCGCCGGCGAACGCGCCGCGCCATTGATGGGCACGCGGCAGGTCCTCGCGACGGCCGCGGTATTTTCCCTTCTTCTGTCGGCGCCTGCGAACGCCGCGCCCAAGCTGCATTTCGTCAAGAAGATCGGCGTCGGTTCCGATTCCAACCAGGCCTGGATGAGCTTCGTGGCGTTCAGCCCGGACGGGCGGCGCGTCGCCTCCGACGGTCCCGCCACGCCGGGCGACGTCTCCGGCGCGTTGACGATCCGGCGCTTTCCGCGCGGCACTTTGCTCAAGACGCTGCCGGGCCGTCCGCAGGCGGTGGCGCGCAACTGGCGCTATTATTTCGACGGCAAGCAGGTGCGGGACATGACGAGCGGTGCGCCGGTCCTGCCGGTGCCCGACGCGCAGTATGAGACCGCGGCCTTCAGTCCCGACGGCGCCTGGATCGCCGTCACCTCGGAGCGGGCGCCTTACAACAACCATATCGAAGTGCTCGCCGTTCAGGGCGGCCGCCGGATCGCCGTGGTCGGCACGCATATGGCCTCCGCGCTTGCCATCGATCCGCGCCGCGCGATCCTTGCGGCCGGCGGCTGGGATATCGTGACGCTGTGGGACCTGCATAGCGGCAAGCGCCTCGGCGCGCTGCACGGCATCGGCCGCTACGTTCGTTCGCTCGCCTTCAGCCGCGACGGCCGGCACCTCGCGGCGGGCACCGATCTCGGCGGCGTACAGCTGTGGGATGTGCGCCGTCGCCGGCGCTTGTGGTCGCTCAAGCTCGACGGCGGCGAAGTCTCCGAACCGGCCTTCGGCCCGGACGGAAGGCTGGTGGCCGTCGGCGTTTATGGCACCGGCACCGCATTCCTGATCGATGGCCGCACCGGGCGGCTGCTCGACCGCAAGAAGATCTCCGACATCGGCTGCGGCGCCGTCGCGTTCAGCCCGGACGGCCGCACGCTCATCGCACCCTCGACCGGTGGCCTGATCGAATGGCCTTACGACACCGGCGGCACGATCCGCGTGTTCAAGGTCGAACGGTGAGCGCGACGCGCTTTTCCGCGGCCGGTCTGCTCCTGTTGCTGGCGGGGTGTTCGCCCTATCCGCCGGGATGGACGGTGCACAAGCACTATTCCCACAACAGGGTGGTCGGCGAGCATGCCGCGCCCGATGGCGGCAGATGGCTCGGATTTCGTTTGGGGATGACGGCGAAGGACGCGTCCGCGGCGCTCTGCCGATCCGTGCTCGACGGCGACATCGCCGCCGGCGATGCGCCGGTTCGCGTGACCGACGGCCGGTGCGTCGTGATCCCCGACACCCGCGTCGCGGCCGGGAATTGGCTGATCACGATGCCGAGCCTCGGCTGCCTCCCTTTTCGACCCACCAGGAGGTGCAGCTCGACTTCGGCTGGCCGAACGAAATCCGGGCCGGCTCGCAATTGTGGGACATCCGGCGCGCCTGTCCGCGAGTCTATTTCCCTTGATTCCGCGCCTGCCTTGAAATCCCGCTATCCCGGGCGTACATAGCGCCCATCCCAGACAACAGACGGTACTGTTGTGTGGCGGTCCGAAAGGATCGCCGCGCGGGAAAAGGCTTTGTTTTTAAGGGATTTGTACGTTTTGATCACCGCCATGGCCCATCTGGAGCCGATCATCGAGCCCGCCGTCGAGGCGGCCGGGTTCCGTCTCGTGCGCCTGCGCCTGATGGGCGGCAACACCAAGACGCTGCAGATCATGGCCGAGCGTCCCGACGGCACGATGAACGTCGAGGATTGCGCCGTGCTCGCCCGCGCGCTCCAGGATTTCCTGGAAGCTGAGAACCCGCTCGAAGGCGATTTCGAGCTCGAGATTTCGTCGCCCGGCATCGACCGGCCGCTGACGCGCCTGACGGATTTCGCGCGCTGGGCCGGGCATGAGGCGAAGCTGGAGTTGCACGCGCCGATCGACGGGCGCAAGCGGTTCCGCGGCCGGCTGCTCGGCCTGGACGGACAAGACGTCACAATCGAGAGCCAAGGTCAGCGCCTCTCGATCCCTTTCCGCGGCATTGCGGAGGCGAAACTGGTGCTGACCGACGCGTTGATCGCGGAAGATCTGAAGGCGCGCAAGCGCGCGTCTTCGTAACGAGGAGAAGAGACCATCATGGCTGCCATTGCCGCTAACCGCACGGAGCTTCTGCAAATCGCGGATGCCGTCGCGCGCGACAAGTCGATCGACAAATCCGTCGTGCTCACCGCGATGGAAGAGGCGATGCAGCGCGCCGCCAAGGCCCATTACGGCAGCGAGAACGACATCAAGGTCGACATCGATCCCAAGACCGGCGAAACGCATGTCTCGCGCTACCTCCACGTCGTCGAGCTCGTCGACAACGACAAGACCGAGATCAGCCTCGCCGACGCGCGCGCCCGCAATCCGGCCGCCCAGGTCGGCGACATCATCGCCGAGACGCTGCCGCCGGTCGACTTCAACCGCATCAACGCGCAGAACGCCAAACAGGTGATCGTGCAGAAGGTGCGCGACGCCGAGCGCGAGCGCCAGTTCGACGAATACAAGGACCGCATCGGCGAGATCGTGCACGGCATCGTCAAGCGCTCGGAGTTCGGCTCCGTCGTCGTCGACCTCGGCCGCGCCGAGGGCGTGGTGCGCCGCGACGAGATGATCCCGCGCGAGGCCTTCCGCACGGGCGACCGCATCCGCGCCTATATCTACGACGTGCGCCGCGAGGCCCGCGGCCCCCAAATCTTTCTGTCGCGCTCGCATCCGCAGTTCATGGTCCGGCTCTTCGCGCAGGAAGTGCCTGAGATCTATGACGGCATCATCGAGATCCGCGCCGTGGCGCGCGATCCGGGCAGCCGCGCCAAGATCGCCGTGATCTCCAAGGATTCCAGCATCGATCCGGTCGGCGCTTGCGTCGGCATGCGCGGCGTGCGCGTGCAGGCGGTGGTCGGCGAGCTGCAGGGCGAGCGCATCGACATCATTCCGTGGAACAACGAAGCGGCGACCTTCATCGTCAACGCGCTGGCGCCGGCGGAAGTCTCCAAGGTCGTGCTCGACGAGGACACGCACCGCGTCGAGGTCGTCGTGCCGGATGAGCAGCTGTCGCTCGCCATCGGCCGCCGCGGCCAGAACGTGCGTCTCGCCTCGCAGCTGACCTCCTGGCAGATCGACATCCTGACGGAAGCCGAGGAATCGGAGCGCCGCCAGAAGGAATTCTCCGAGCGCACCAAGCTCTACATGGAGGCGCTGGACGTCGACGAGACGGTGGCCCAGCTGCTCGCCTCGGAAGGTTTTGCGACCATCGAGGACGTGGCGTATGTGCCGCTGAACGAACTGGCCTCGGTCGAAGGGTTCGACGAGGAAACCGCCAACGAGCTGCAGCAACGCGCTCTGGAACACATCGAGGCGAAGAACAAGGAAATGGACGACAAGCGGCGTGAACTGGGCGTCGAGGACGAGGTGCTCGAGGTCGACGGCGTGACGCCGGCGATGGCGGTCGCGCTCGGCGAGCACGACGTCAAGAGCCTTGAGGATCTCGCTGGCTGCGCCACCGACGATCTGCTCGGCTATTACGAGGTCAACAAGGAGAAGGAACGCACCCGCATTCCGGGCGCCCTGGAAGGCTTCAACCTGACGGCCGACGACGCCAACGCGATCATCATGAAGGCGCGCGTCAAGGCGGGCTGGATCGAGGCGGAGCCGGAGGCGGCCGAAGAAGAGGCCGCTGCCGAGGAAGACGCGGGAGAAAGCGAAGCTTGAACGAAGCGCTCGCCATCGAAACGGACGACGAGGACGACATGCGCGAACGCCGCGATGTCGTCAGCGGAGAGGTCTTGCCGGAAGGCAAGCTGATCCGCTTCGCCGTCTCGCCCGATGGCGAAGTCGTGCCCGACATCGCGGCCATCCTGCCCGGCCGCGGCATCTGGGTGGAGGCCGACCGCAAGAGCGTCGACATCGCGGTGAAGAAGAATCTCTTCGCCAAGTCGGCGAAGGCGAACGTGAAGGCGGCGTCCGATCTTGCAACCAAAGTCGAGACGCTTCTGGTCGCGCGCATGCAGGCCGATCTCGGCATGGCGCGCCGTTCGGGCCAGCTCGTCACCGGCTTCGACAAGGTGCTGGGCGAGATCCAGTCGGCCACCCCGCCCGCGCTGATCGTGGAGGCATGGGACGGCGCCGCCGACGGCAAACGGAAATTGTTCGGTGCCGCGCACGCACGCGGCCTGAAAATCGAGACGGTCGAACCCCTTAGCTCGGCGGAAATCAGCTTGGCGGTGGGCCGTGAGAATGTGATACATGCAGCCCTCAAATCCGGGCGGCTCCAGGAACGTCTGAGCTTCGATGCCAAGCGGCTATCGGGCTTCCGCAACGTTCCTTCTGCCGTCAACGAAAGAGACGAATGAGCGATACGAACGACACCACGAAGAAACCGGCCGGCGGCAGGACTCCCCTGACGCTGAAGAAGACCGAGACTTCGACCGTGAAGCAGAGCTTCAGCCACGGCCGCACCAAGGCGGTCGTGGTGGAGAAGAAGCGCACGCTCGGCCCGACGCCGCCGGCCGCGCCCGCCAAGCCCACCGCCGTGACGCCGCAGCAGCCGGCCCGTCCGAGCGCGCCGACGCCGCCGCCCGCGCCGCGCGGCGTGGTGCTGCGCCAGCTCACCGAGGAAGAGAAGGCGCGCCGCGGCGCCGCCCTCGCCGACGCCCGCGTCCATGAGGAAGAGGCCCGCAAGCGCGCCGAGGAAGAGACCCGCCAGCGTGCCGAGGAAGAAGCCCGCCTGAAGGCCGAGCGCGAAGCCGCGCTGCGCCGCAAGGCCGAGGAGGACGCGCGCCGCGCCGTCGAGGAACAGGCGCGCAAGCACGCTGCCGACGAAGTCGCCCGCCGCGAACCCAAGTCGGCCACCGCCGCGCCGGCGACGCCCGCCGCCGTCACGCCGCCATTGCAGACGGTGACGCCCGCCGCGGCCGCCGCTGCGCGCGCCCGCCGTCCGGTCGAGGAAGAGGAAGAAGAGTCCACCGTCAAGAAAGGCCCCGGCGGCGCCAAGGTGCCGGGCAAGCCTGCCGCCGCCCCCAAGAAGATCGGCGACGACAACCGCCGCCGCGGCAAGCTGACGGTGACCCGCGCCCTGTCGGGCGACGACGAGCGCATGCGCTCGGTCGCGTCTTTCCGCCGCCACCTGCAGCGCGCCAAGGGCGGCCAGGCCGCGCCGGCCGGTCCCGCCGGCCCGCGCGAGGTGACGATCCCGGAGACCATCACGGTGTCCGAACTCGCCAACCGCATGGCGCGCCGCGCCGTCGACATCATCAAGGTGCTGATGAAGAACGGCCACATGGCGACGGTCAACGACGTGATCGACGCCGACACCGCAGAGCTGGTCGCCGCCGAATACGGGCATACCGTGAAGCGTGTTGCCGAGTCCGACGTGCTCGAAGGCCTCAAGGGCGGCGACGACGAAGCGGAGCACATGGTGTCGCGTCCGCCGGTCGTGACCGTCATGGGTCATGTCGACCACGGCAAGACCTCGCTGCTCGATGCGCTGCGCAAGACCGACGTGGTGTCGGGCGAGGCCGGCGGCATCACCCAGCACATCGGCGCCTATCAGGTGCAGACCAAGGCCGGCAACCGCATCACCTTCCTCGACACGCCGGGCCATGCCGCGTTCACCGCGATGCGCGGCCGCGGCGCCAAGGTCACCGACATCGTCATCCTGGTGGTGGCGGCCGACGACGGCGTGATGCCCCAGACGGTCGAGGCCATCGCGCACGCCAAGGCGGCGGGCGTTCCGATCATCGTGGCGGTCAACAAGGTCGACAAGGGCTCGGCCGATCCCATGCGGGTGAAGACCGAGCTGCTGCAGCACGAGATCCAGGTCGAAGAGCTCGGCGGCGACACCCTCGCCATCGACGTGTCCGCGACCAAGGGGACCAATCTCGACAAGCTGGAAGAGGCGATCCTGCTCCAGGCCGAAGTCCTCGACCTCAAGGCGAATCCCGAGCGCACCGCCGAAGGCGCCGTCATCGAGGCCAAGCTCGACCGCGGCCGCGGCCCGGTCGCGACCGTGCTCGTCGAGCGCGGCACGCTGCATGTCGGCGACATCGTGGTGGCCGGCTCCGAATGGGGCCGCGTGCGCCTCCTCCAGAACGACCGCGGCGAGACCGTGGCGACGGCCGGCCCCGCCATGCCGGTCGAGGTCCTCGGCCTTTCGGGCGTGCCCGAGGCCGGCGACGAGATGGTCGTGGTCGAGAACGAGGCCCGCGCCCGCGAAGTCACCGAGTACCGCGACCGCAAGCGCCGCGAGGCGCGCCAGGCGGCGTCGTCGCGCCAGACGCTCGACCAGCTGCTCAAGACCCGCGACGTCGGCGAGAAGCGCCTGTTGCCGCTGGTCATCAAATCGGACGTGCAGGGCTCCTCGGAAGCGATCCAGGGCGCGCTCAACAAGCTCGGCACCGATGAGGTCGCCGTGCAGATCTTGCAGGCCGGCGTCGGCGGCATCACCGAAAGCGACGTCATCCTGGCGCATGCCTCGGGCGCCGCGGTGTTCGGCTTCAACGTCCGCGCCGATAAACTCGCCCGTGAACGGGCCAAGCGCGACGGCGTCGACATCCGCTACTACAGCATCATCTACAACGTCGTGGACGACATCCGCGCCGTGCTGTCGGGCATGCTGGCGCCGGAGATCCGCGAGAAGTTCCTCGGCAATGCCGAGATCCTGGAGGTGTTCGACATCTCCAAGGTCGGCAAGGTCGCGGGCTGCCGCGTGACGGATGGTGTCGTGCGGCGCGGCGCCAAGGTGCGCCTGATCCGCGACAACGTCGTGGTGCACGAGGGCGAGCTCTCGACCCTCAAGCGCTTCAAGGACGAGGTGCGCGAGGTCCAGACCGGCCAGGAATGCGGCATGGCCTTCGCGAACTACCAGGACATGCGTCCGAGAGACGTCATCGAGTGCTTCGAGGTCGAGACGATCCAGCGCGCGCTGTGATCGACCGAAAAACCTGTCATCCCGGGCGAGCGCAGCGAGACCCGGGAGCCATTCAGACGCTGCACTATAGGTCCCGGCTCTGCGCGATGCCGACGCATCGCTTGGCCGGGATGACAGTTTGCGTGATTGGATTGACGACGATCCGCTCTCGTCCGAGCATTTCGGAGCAGTCGCTATGAGCGGGACTCCCTCTCCAGGCTTGCAGCGATTCCTCGCCGCCGTGAGCGATGCGCTGCGCCGCGGCGATATCGCGGGCGCGATGTCGCTGTCCGACCAGGCGGTCGGGATGGGGATGGAGAGCATCGACATGCTCGTCCTCGCCGGCCAGTACCGCCTGCGCCAGGGCCGCACCGACCGCGCCCATGACGCTTTCACGCGCGCCCTTGCGATGGCGCCCGACAGCGTCGAGGCGCTGAACGGCCTCGGCCTTTGCCTCATGGCGATGGGCCGCGCCGGCGACGCGATCGCGTCGTTCGGGGCCGCGATCCCGCTCGCGCCCGACCTCGCCTTCCTTTATCTGCACCGCGCCCAGCCGCTCGAAGAGATCGGCCGCCTGCGCGAGGCCAAGGCCGATCTCGAGCAGGTGCTGACGCTCGATCCCGAAAACGTCGCGGCGCTGGGGCGCGTCGCCAATCTCTGCGCCCGGCGCGGCGAGATGGACGCGGCGCGCGATTATGCGACGCGCGCGCTGAAACACGGTCCGATGTCCGCGGCGAGCATCGCGCTCGCCAGTGCGGCGCTGGCCGAAGGCGACTTCGACGCCGCCGGCGCGATGCTTTCGCCCGTCGCGGTCGATCCGGCCGCCGGCGCCATCAACCGCTCCATCGCGCTCGGCCTGATCGGCGACGCGCTCGACGGCCTGGGCAAGCCGGCCGACGCCTTCATGGCCTACACCCGCGCCCGCGCCGTGCTGCGCGAGGCGGTGCGTCCGATGTTCGAGCAGGGCGAAAGCGCCATCGCCCGCGTCCGCCGCGCCACCGATTATTTTCGCAGCTGCGATCCCGCGCCATGGCGCGCCCATCGCGGCGCGGCGAAGCCGGTGCACGCGTTCCTGATCGGCTTCCCGCGCTCCGGCACCACGCTGCTCGAGCAGGCGCTCGCCAGCCATCCCGACGTGCGCACCATGGAAGAGGTCGACTGCCTGGGCGCCGCGTGCGGCGAATATTTCCATGCCGCCGATGGCTTCGAGCGCTTCGCCGCGCTGGACGAGGCGGCGCTCGAGACGTTGCGCACGGTCTACTGGGATGCCGCCGCGTCGCGTGGCATCGCAGCCGACCGCACGGTGTTCGTCGACAAGATGCCGCTCAATTCGGTGCATCAGGGCTTCATTGCGCGGCTCTTCCCGCAGGCGAAGATCCTCTTTGCGCTGCGCGACCCTCGCGACGTGGTGCTCTCCTGTTTCCGCCGCCGCCTGATCTTGAGCGCGCAGGCTTACGAGCTGTCGACCTTCGACGGCGCGGCGCGCTTCTACGACGCAGTCATGACGCTGGCTGTGCGCTATCGCGAGACGCTCGATTTGCCGGCGCTCGATCTCAAGCATGAGGATATGATCGCGGACTTCGATGGCGGGATGCACCGCGTCTGCGGCTTTCTCGGCATCGCCTTCGATCCCGCGACGCGCGATTTCGCCGCCCGGTCCAAGGATCGCGACGTCAAGACGCCCAGCGCGGCGCAGATCGTGCGCGGCCTCAACGCGGACGGCGTCGGCCAGTGGCGCCGTTTCGCGGCCGAGTTCGCACCGATCCTTCCGATCCTCGCGCCCTGGGTGGCGCGCTTCGGTTATCCGGAGGCCTGACATGTCCCGCCGCGCCCACTCTTCGTCGAATTCCGAACATCGTGGCCCGACCCAGCGCCAACTGCGCGTCGGCGAGATGCTGCGCCATTCGCTGGCCGAGGTTCTGCGCCAGGGCGACATCCGCGATCCCGATCTCGTCGGCGTTTCGGTGACGATCACGCAGGTGAAGCCCTCGCCCGACATGCGCCACGCGACGGTGTTCTGCGAGCCGCTCGGCGGCAAGAACGCCAAAGAGGTGGTCGCCGCGCTCAACCGCCACAAGGGTTACCTGCGCGGCGAGATCGGCCGCACCATCACGATGAAATTCACCCCCGACCTGCGCTTCGTGGAGGACGAGTCCTTCGCGGAAGCCGAGAAGATCGAGACCATCCTCAAATCCTCCCGCGTCCAGCGCGACCTGCAGGCGGAGGATGAGGGCAGTGAAAGCGAAGAAGAGTAGTTGCTGTCATGCCCGCGAAGGCGGGCATCCAGACGACTAGGTACAATGTTGCTTGCCTGGATGCCCGCCTTCGCGGGCATGACAAGTGGGCGGGTTCCGCGGCACCCCTCTTGCATCGTTCCCTGCGTGGAAACGGTTCTGCCCCGTTTCGGGACACGCGGAGATTTGCCCATGCTCGACGTCATCAAGCCCACGGCCAAGGTGCTGCTCAACGGCGCGCTCGCGATGCTGCCGAAGTCCGCCCAGCTCAAATACAAGGAATATCACGAGCTGCGCTATTGGCGCGGCGTCGCCGCCACGATGGCCGGCAACACGGCGCAGCAGGCCCATGAGCGCGCCCATTACGAGCACTTCTTCACGACGTTCTTCGGCCTCACCAAGCAAGACTACGCCGGCAAGCGCGTGATGGACGTGGGCTGCGGTCCGTGCGGCAGCCTCGAATGGGCCGACAATGCGCTCCAGCGCGTCGGCGTCGATCCGCTGGCCGATGCCTATCGCAAGCTCGTCGCCGACGACCGCCAACAGATGACTTACGTCGCCGCGCCGTCGGAGAAGATCCCGTTCGCGGACGGTCATTTCGACATCGTCACGACCTTCAACAGCCTCGACCACGTCGACGACGTCGACGCCACCATCGCCGAGCTGAAGCGCGTCTGCTCGCCGACCGGCACGATCCTCGTCATCGTCGAGTTCGGCCACGCCCCGACCCCGACCGAGCCGCACTGGCTGGACGAAAGCATCGCCGAAAAGTTCGGCCCTGAGTTCGAGGCGCACGACATCCGCGTCTTCGGCGTCCGCGCCGACCACAACCTCTACGCCTCGATGCTGGACAACGTCCCGCACGAGACGGGCGAAGAAGGCATCATTGCCTTCCGCCTGGAGCGCGCTTAAGCACCAAATGTCATCCGCCGCGACTGCGGCGGACCCAGTTGGGTTCTGCGCGGTGATGCAAGGCGTCACCTGGGTTCGCCGCAGTCGCGGCGGATGACAATGACGGGGGCAGGCGCGAAACCCCTCCGCTTGCTTTCCCCGCGCGCGCTTGGCAGAAGCGCGCCCGCTATGCCACGCCGCAAAAAAGGCCAGCCCGTTCATGGCTGGGTGATCGTCGACAAGCCGCAAGGCATGACCTCCACACAGGTCGTGGGCGCGGTGCGCCGCATCTTCGACGCCCAGAAAGCCGGCCATGCCGGCACGCTCGATCCCATGGCGACCGGCGTGCTCGCGGTGGCGCTCGGCGAGGCGACCAAGACCGTCCCTTACGCGATGGACTCCGAGAAGACCTACCGCTTCACCGCCCATTGGGGCGAGGCGCGCGACAGCGACGATGCCGAAGGCGCCGTGACCGGCACCTCCGACGTCCGCCCCAGCCGCGAGGCCATCGAAGCCGCCATTCCCGCCCTGGTCGGGTCGATCGTCCAGGTTCCGCCGGTCTACTCCGCGATCAAGATCCAGGGCGAGCGCGCCTACGATCTGGCCCGCGACGGCGAGGCGGTGGAACTCGCCCCCCGGACCGTCGAAGTCTATGAGGCCCACCTCGTCGAGATCCCCGATCCCGACCACGCCGTGTTCGAAATGCGTTGTGGCAAAGGGACTTACGTGCGGGCCTGGGTCCGCGACATCGCCAAGGCGCTGGGCACGCTCGGCCATGTCAGCCAGCTGCGCCGCACCCGGGTCGGGGCGTTTACGGAAGAAATGAGCACCCCCATCGAGCAGCTCCGTCAGGAGCTGCCGGAAAATAAGCTAGCGCGGGAGGGGTCATCTGTGCATATTCCCGCCGCCTTAGAGCACTTGAGGCCCCTTTCGACCGCGCTGGACGGCATCCCGGCGCTGGCCGTCACGGGCCCGGATGCGGTTCGCCTGAGAAGCGGCAATCCGATCCTGATCCGAGCGAACCAGTTCGCCCGGATCGCGGAAAGCCAATCCGAGGGCGACGATCTTCAAGGGCTCACGGTTTTCCTCCAGACCTCTGAAGGCGAGCCGGTGGCACTGGCGGAATTCGTCCAAGGCGAACTCCGTCCGTTCCGTGTTTTCAATCTCTAAAAGGACCCGACGCCGAAGATGATTACTCCCGAGCGTAAAAAAGAAGTCGTTGCCCAGTACGCGATCAAGGAAGGCGACACCGGTTCGCCGGAAGTCCAGGTCGCGGTGCTGTCGGAACGCATCAACAACCTGACCGATCACTTCAAGACGCACGCGAAGGACAACCATTCGCGCCGCGGCCTGATCAAGATGGTCTCCACGCGCCGCAGCCTTCTGGACTACGTCAAGAAGACCGACGTGGCGCGCTACAACTCGCTCATCGAGCGACTGGGCCTGCGCCGCTGATCCGGCCGCTTACCCGCAACAACAGTGTTTCGCGTGAGTCTGCGATGGTCGCGGGCTCGCGCGCATACGCACCCGAGGGCATGGGCCCGAGGGTGTTTCCGCACGCCCGGCAATGAGGCCCGCGTGCAAACTGTGCGCGGCGATCCGGCTGCGGCAGACGAAGAAAGAAGACTGACGATGTTTACCATCCACAAAGAATCGATCGAATGGGGCGGCAGAACGCTGACGCTCGAGACGGGCAAGATCGCCCGCCAGGCCGACGGCGCCGTGCTTGCCACCTATGGCGAGACCGTCGTGCTCGCCACCGTGGTCGGCGCCCACAGCGCCAAGGAAGGGCAGGATTTCTTCCCGCTCACCGTGAACTACATGGAGCGCTACTACGCCGCCGGCAAGATTCCGGGCGGCTACTTCAAGCGCGAGCGCGGCCTGACCGAGCGCGAGACGCTGATCTCGCGCCTGATCGACCGCCCGATCCGCCCGCTGTTCGCCGAAGGCTTCCGCAATGAGACGCTGGTCGTCGCCCAGGTGCTGAGCCACGATCAGGAGAACGATCCCGATGTCGTCGCGATGGTCGCGGTCTCCGCGGCGCTGACGATCTCCGGGCTGCCCTTCATGGGCCCGATCGGCGCGGCGCGCGTCGGCTTCATCGACGGCGAGTACAAGCTGAATCCGCCGCTCGACGACATGCCGAACTCCAAGCTCGACCTCGTCGTCGCCGGCACCCATGACGCCGTCATGATGGTCGAGTCCGAGGCGCAGGAACTGGCCGAAGACACCATGCTCGGCGCCGTGATGTTCGGTCACCGCGAGATGCAGCACGCCATCGACGCCATCATCCGCCTGGCCGAGAAGTCGGCCAAGGAGCCGCGTCCGGTGCCGGAGAACACCACCGCCCCGATGGTCGCCAAGATCAAGGCCGCGGCCGGCAGCGAACTCGCCGCCGCGTTCCAGATCCCGGTCAAGCATGAGCGCCGCGACGCCATCGCGGCCGTGCGCAAGAAGCACGCCGATGCGTTCGTCGGCGAAGGCGACGGCAAGCTGGCGGCCAAGGACTACGGCAGCCTGTTCCACGAAGTCGAAGCCGACGTGATGCGCAATTCGGTGCTCGACACCAAGAAGCGCATCGACGGCCGCGACCTCGTCACGGTCCGCCCGATCCAGGCCGAAGTCGGCATCCTGCCGCGCACCCATGGCTCGGCGCTGTTCACCCGCGGCGAGACGCAGGCGCTGGTCGTGACCACGCTGGGCACCGCCGACGACGAGCAGTTCGTCGACGGCCTGGAAGGCACCGGCAAGCAGACCTTCATGCTGCACTACAACTTCCCCCCCTACTCGGTGGGCGAGACGGGCCGCATGGGCGCCCCCAGCCGCCGCGACCTCGGTCACGGCAAGCTCGCCTGGCGCGCCATCCATCCGATGCTGCCGACCAAGGAGCAGTTCCCCTACACGCTGCGCGTCGTGTCGGAGATCACCGAGTCCAACGGTTCGTCGTCGATGGCGACGGTCTGCGGCACCTCGCTGGCATTGATGGATGCGGGCGTTCCGCTCAAGAAGCCGACCGCCGGCATCGCCATGGGCCTCATCCTCGAAGGCGAGCGCTACGCGGTCCTGTCGGACATCCTGGGCGACGAAGATCACCTCGGCGACATGGACTTCAAGGTCGCCGGCACCGAGGACGGCATCACCTCGCTGCAGATGGACATCAAGATCGCCGGCATCACCGAAGAGATCATGCGCGTCGCGCTCGATCAGGCGAAGGGCGGCCGCATCCACATTCTTGGTGAAATGAACAAGGCGCTGACCGGCGCCCGTTCGGAGCTGGGCGAGCACGCCCCGCGCATCGAGCAGATCAAGATCCCGACCGACAAGATCCGCGAAGTGATCGGCTCGGGCGGCAAGGTGATCCGCGAGATCGTCGAGAAGACCGGCGCCAAGATCAACATCGAGGACGACGGCACGGTGAAGATCGCGTCGGCCGACGGCGAGTCGATCAAGGCGGCGCTGAAGTGGATCCGGGGCATCGTGGCGGAGCCCGAGGTCGGCGAGATCTATGACGGCAAGATCGTCAAGGTCATGGACTTCGGCGCCTTCGTGAACTTCTTCGGTCCCAAGGACGGTCTCGTCCATGTGTCGGAGCTGGCTTCGGCGCGCGTCGCCAAGCCGTCCGACGTCGTCAAGGAAGGCCAGGCCGTGAAGGTGAAGCTCCTCGGCTTCGACGACCGCGGCAAGGTCCGCCTGTCGATGAAGCAGGTCGACCAGACGACGGGCGAGGATCTGAGCAAGAAGGCCAAGGCCGAAGCCCCGGCCGCGGAGTAGCTTCGCGCTCGACGAACAAGAGCCGCCCGGAGCGATCCGGGCGGCTTTTTTGTTTGAGCGCGTGGCGTTGTCGGAGCGGTGCGCTTTTAGTAAACTCCAGCCATGGACAAGACCGTCGATCTTCATACCAAGACAGCGCTCTCCAAGCTCGTCTCAGAGGTCGAGCAAGGCGGTGAAGTCATCATTGCGCGGGGCGGTAAGCCCGTTGCCAAGCTGGTCGCAGTGAAAGACCAGCCCAAGACGCAGAAAAAACTGAAGAAAATCGATCGGACGCCCGGATTCATGAAGGGCCAGATCAAGATTCTAAAGGGCTTTTACGATCCGCTGCCCGACGACCTGCTCGCTGCGATGATGGGCGAAGACGATTGAACCTTCTTTTGGACTCGCACGTCCTTCTGTGGTGGCCGATCGGCTCGCCGCGGCTGGGTGCTGAGGCGCGCGCGCTGATCGAAGATCAGGAAAATCGTCTGTTCATGAGCGCGGCGAGTTGGTGGGAGCTTGGCTTGAAGCGCTCTCTCGGCAAGCTCGATGCGGACCTGCCAGCGATACGCCGCACGCTGGAGCAACGTGACGTCGGCACAATTCTGGTGACGCTGGATCACGGCGAAGCGGCAGCGGCGTTACCGGTTCTACATCGCGATCCGTTCGACCATATGCTTGTCGTACAGGTGCAAGTAGAAGGCATGAGACTGTTGACGCGCGATGCTCGTCTTAAGACCTACGGATCCAGCGTTCTCTGCACGTAGATGCCCATGCCCCATCTCGCGCCCGGCCAATCCGTCCTCGATCTCCTGCTCGTCGCCTATGCGGTGCTGATCCTGCCGCTGCAGTCGGTGCGCAATGGCCGCCGCATGGCTGCGGCACCGGATGCGCCGCTGCTGCCGCGCTATCTCAAGGTGATGCTGCGCGGCTGGATCGCGGTGGCGGCGGTCGCGGCGCTCTGGCTGTTCGAGAAGCGCGCGCCCGCGGCGCTGGGCCTCGGCGATCCATTCGACGACCTCATCGGGCTCGGCGCGGTGATCGGCCTGCTGATCGTCGGCGCGACGGCCCAATTCCGCCTTGCGCGCACGATGACGCCCAAGCGGCGCGCGCGCATGCGCAGCCAGATGCGCACCATCAAGATCCTGCCGCGCAGCACGACGGAGCTCGTCGTCTTCCTCGGCGTCTCGCTCACCGCCGGCGTGTGGGAGGAGCTGGTCTATCGCGGCTTCCTCTTCTGGTTCCTGATGCCTTATGCCGGGCTCGCCGGCGCGGTGGTGCTCTCGACGCTCGTCTTCGGCATCGGCCATGCCTATCAGGGTTGGCGCGGCGTGCTGACCACGACGGTGCTCGGCCTTCTCTTCGCCATCGGTTACGCGGCGAGCCGGAGCCTATGGTGGCTGATGGCGATCCATGCGCTGATCGACGCGTTCGGCGGCGTCCTCACCTGGCGCGTGCTGCGCATGCCGGAGCCCGAATCCGCGCCCGCGCGCGCCTAAGCCGCGGGCGGTGTGGCGCGCGATTGCGCATGTGCCGCGACACGAAAGAGACACACGGAAACCAACGCGCGCGAATGATGGTTAACCGGCCTTAGCCGTGCTTGTGCGGCGCACACGCGCCCGATAGCGTCGATCCCGCAAGGTGCTGGACCTCCGTCATGTTCGTGTTGCTCAGGCTGATCAGTCTCATCCTCGTCGTGTCGGCGATCATGCTTCTCGGCGCCGACATCGTCACCTCGCTCGAGAATGGCGGACACATCATGGTGCGCTCACTCGATGCGGTGTGGGCGCTCGCCGACAAGCCGGCGATGCTCGGCTTCCACGCCTGGTGCGATCATCGCCTGCCGGCCTTCCTGGCGCACGGCATCGCGGCGGTGTTCGGCCTGCCGGGCTGGGGCGTCACCGGCGTGCCCGGCATCATCCTCGCCTTCCTGTTCGGCCGCCGCACCGCCGACGTGGGGTAGCGCCAACTTGTCGTTCGCCGCGAATGCGGCGAACCCAGCTGGGTTCTGTACTTTCATGCAAGGCTTTACCCGGGTTCGCCGCATTCGCGCGGATGACATTCAAGGCTGAATGTCTTAGCGGTTCTTCCCCGGCACCCACAGCACATCCCTCGCGCCGCCGTCATTGGCGAAGCGCGCCGCGACGAACAGGTGATCCGACAGCCGGTTGAGATAGCGCACCACCGTGCCGCTCACCGTCTCCTGCGCCGACAATTCCGTCGCCAGCCGCTCCGCCCGCCGCACGATGGCGCGCGCCAGGTGCAGATGCGCCGCGGCGTGCGTGCCACCCGGCAGCACGAAGGAGTCGAGCGGCTTCAGCCCTTCGTTCATCGCGTCGATCTCGCGCTCCAGCCGCTCGACCTGGCTGTCGAGCACGCGCAGCCGCCCCTCGCCGCGCCGCCCGTCCTCCGGCGCCGCCAGATCGGCGCCGACGTCGAACAGATCGTTCTGGATGCGCCCCAGCATCGCGTCGAGATCACCGGTGGCATGCAGCCGCGCCACGCCGAGCGCGCTGTTCGCCTCGTCGGTGGTGCCATAGGCGGCGATCCGCAGATCGTGCTTGGGCCGGCGCGAGCCGTCGCCCAGCGCGGTGTCGCCCTTGTCGCCGGTCTTCGTATAGATGCGGTTCAGCGTGACCATGGCGGGAAACTAGCCTGTGTCGGCAGCTGCGGCAAAGGTGCTTGAAGTGCCGCTTTTCAGGGCTAATATCCGCCCGCTTTTCCCTTTCGGCACCGGAACGACCATGACCATCGACGCCCCCGAGATCATCGAAGTCGACGACACCCGCGTGAAGTGCGAGGGGGTGGGCGGCGCGCTCGGCCATCCGCGCGTTTATCTGGAGATGGGCGACGAGAATTCGGTCGAATGCCCCTATTGCGACCGCAAGTTCGTGCTGAAGGCCGGGGCGCACCACCATTGAGCAAGCCCGCCAAACCCGCGACCAAGGCGGCAGGGGCCCTCAAGAAGGGCGATCACCTCTACCTGGTCGACGGCTCGGGCTATCTGTTCCGCGCCTATCACGCGCTGCCGCCGCTCACCCGCAAATCCGACGGCCTGCCGGTCGGCGCGGTCAGCGGCTATTGCAACATGATGTGGAAGCTGCTTGAGGACATGAAGGGCGCCGACGCGCCCAGCCACCTCGCCGTGGTGTTCGATGCCGGCGCGGTGACCTTCCGCAACGCGATCTACGACCGGTACAAGGCGAACCGTCCGCCGCCGCCCGACGATCTGATCCCGCAATTCCCGCTGGTGCGCGACGCGACGCGCGCCTTCGGCGTCTCCTGCGTCGAGATGGATGGCTTCGAGGCGGACGACCTGATCGCGACCTATGCCCGCCTGGCGCGCGAGGCCGGCGCCCGCTGCACCATCATCTCCTCCGACAAGGACCTGATGCAGCTGGTGGAGGACGGCAAGGTCGAACTCTACGACACGATGAAGAACAAGCGCATCGCCTCGGCCGAGGTAATGGAGAAGTTCGGCGTCCCGCCGTCCAAGGTGATCGAGGTCCAGGCGCTGGCCGGCGACAGCGTCGACAACGTGCCCGGCGTGCGCGGCATCGGCATCAAGACCGCCGCCGAGTTGATCAACCAGTACGGCGATCTCGAGACGCTTCTTTCCAAGGCCACGGAGATCAAACAGCCCAAGCGCCGCGAGACGCTGATCGAGAACGCCGAGAACGCGCGCATCTCGAAAAAGCTCGTCACGCTCGACGACAACGCGAAGATTCCGGAGACGCCGGACCAGTTCGCGGTGCACGAGCCCGATCCCAAAGAGCTGATCGCCTATCTGAAGGGCATGGAGTTCAACTCCATCACCAGGCGCGTCGCGGCGCATTTCCAGATCGAGGACGTGGAAGCCATCGCGCCGACCGTCGAGCCCTCCGCCACCGCCGCCAACCGCGTGTTGAAAGAGGCCGAAAAGGAAGCGCCCAAGACCGCCCTCAGCGAGGTCGGTGCGGTGCCGGGACGTGACGCGATCCTCAAACCCATCGACCTCGAGGCCTACAAGACGGTCGCGACGCTGAAGGACCTCGACGCCTGGATCGCGCGCGCGCGCGAGGAAGGCGTCGTCTGTGTCGACACCGAGACGACGGGCCTCGACCCGATGACGGCCGGACTATGCGGCGTCTCGCTGGCGGTCGCGCCCGGCGAGGCGTGTTATGTGCCGTGCGGCCATCGCAAGGGCGACGGCCTCGATCTCGGCGCCGCCGACGATCTGGTGCAGATGACCGAGAAGGACGTCTTGGCGCGGCTGAAGCCGCTGCTCGAAGATCCGTCCATCCTCAAGATCGCGCAGAACCTGAAGTTCGACTACATCATGTTCGCGCAGCGCGGCGTTTTCGTCGCGCCTTATGAGGACACGATGCTGATCTCCTATGTCCTCGATGGCGGCCTGCACGGTCATGGCATGGACGAGCTGTCGGAGCTGCATCTCTCCCACACGCCCATCGCCTTCGCCGACGTGGCCGGCAAGGGCAAGGACAAGATCACCTTCGACTGCGTGCCGATCAAGGCCGCGACGCGCTATTCGGGCGAGGACGCCGACGTCACGCTGCGCCTGTGGCTGCTGCTCAAGGCGCGTCTCCCCGCGCAGGGCAAGACCTCGGTCTACGAGACGCTGGAGCGTCCGCTGATTTCGGTGCTCGCCGACATGGAGCGGAACGGCGTGATGATCGATCCGGATCTGTTGCGCCGCCTCTCCAACGATTTCGCCAAGACGCAGGCGAAGATGGAAACCGAGATCCACAAGCTTGCCGGCCAGGCGTTCAACATCGGCTCGCCCAAACAGCTCGGCGACATCCTGTTCGGCAAGTTCAAGCTCGAAGGCGGCCGCAAGACCAAGACCGGCGCGTGGTCGACCGATTCCGACGTGCTCGAAGACGTCGCGGCGCAGGGCCATCCGATCGCGAAAATGGTTCTGGAGTGGCGCGGCCTCGCCAAGCTGCGCGGCACCTATACCGACGCGCTGCCGACCTACATCAACGCGGCCACCGGCCGCGTTCACACCTCCTATTCGATGGGCGCGACCTCGACGGGCCGCCTCGCCTCGACCGAGCCGAACCTGCAGAACATCCCGGTGCGCACCGAAGAGGGCCGCCGTATCCGCCAGGCCTTCATCGCGCCCAAGGGCTTCAAGCTCATCAGCGCCGACTATTCGCAGATCGAGCTGCGCCTGCTCGCCCATATCGCCGACATCCCGCAGCTGAAACAGGCCTTCGCCGACGACCTCGACATCCATGCGATGACGGCGTCGGAGATCTTCCAGGTGCCGATCAAGGGCATGCCGGCCGAGACGCGGCGCCGCGCCAAGGCGATCAATTTCGGCATCGTCTACGGCATCTCGGCCTTCGGTCTCGCCAACCAGCTTTCGATCCCGCGCGGCGAGGCGGACGACTACATCAAGAAGTACTTCCAGCGCTTCCCCGGCATCCGCGACTATATGGAGACGACCAAGCAGTTCGCGCGCGACCACGGCTATGTCGAGACGCTGTTCGGCCGCCGCGTCCATATCCGCGAGATCAAGTCGCCGGTCCCGGGCTTCCGCGGCGGGGCCGAGCGGGCCGCGATCAACGCGCCGATCCAGGGCACCGCCGCCGACATCATCCGCCGCGCGATGGTGCGCATGCCCGACGCGCTGGCGAAGAAGAAGCTGAAGGCGAAGATGCTGCTCCAGGTGCACGACGAGCTGATCTTCGAAGCCCCCGACGCCGAGGTCGAAAAAGTCCGCGACGTCGCCCGCACGGTGATGGAGAAAGCCGCGCTGCCGGCGGTCGAACTGAGCGTCCCGCTGACGGTCGACGCCCGCGCCGCCCAGAACTGGGACGACGCGCATTAGTGCATCTGTTTAGCACTGCTTCCTCCACCGTCATGGCCGGGCTTGTCCCGGCCACCCATGAACACCCATGCTTCACGCGGAGGCGCGGAGCCGCAGAGCTTGAGAATCTCTCTGTGCCTCCGTGTCTCTGTGTGAATCAAAAGTAGGAATCACACAGAGGCACAGAGAACACGGAGGCACGAAACCTCCACGTCCTCCGCGGGACCCTTCTTTGCGAGCAGCGCGCTCGAATTGATGGTTGGGTGATCATGGGTCCCCGGGACAAGCCCGGGGATGACGATGGGGGTTAGGGCTTCACCCGCAACGGCACATTCATCTCCGCGACCCGTGGCACGCCATCGCGCCCAACCTCCAACACGAGCGCCGTCGACAGATCGAGCTTCGCGGGCATCGGGGTTGCCATGTCCCAGCCCGTCGCCAGCGTATACGCACTGCGCAGCACGCCGCGATGCGCGATCGCCACGGCGTCGCGTTCGTCCTGCGCGGTGGCGCGGATGAAGTCCGCCACGCGGGCCAACAGGGCGCGTGTGCTCTCGCCGCCCTTCGGCGTGAAGTCGCCCGCCGTACCTGCGTTTGCGAAAGCGTCCGCGCCGTCGCGCGCCAGGATCTCCTCGCGCGTCAGGCCTTCCCATTCGCCCCAGTGATGCTCGCCGAGCCGCGCATCCGGCACCGCGTCCGCATATCCCAAGAGCGTCGCGGTCTCCCGCGCCCGCCCCAGCGGCGAGGTGAACGCCCGCGCCGTTTCGAATCCCTGCGGCGGCAGCAGTCCCGCCATCTTCGCCCGCCCCGCCGCCGACAGCGGCATGTCGATGCGGCCCTGGATGCGGCCTTCCTCGTTCCAGTCGGTGGGCCCGTGGCGCAGGAAAGCGATGCGCATTTTGTTTTCCGTCAAAGCCGTGCAGGATGTTCCTATGCGCCGGACCATCGACAAATCCAAGCCCGAAGACTTCCCGCCCAACATCCAAGCCATCTTCAAGCGTGCCGCGCCGTGCTCGGCCTGGCTGAATCAGGAACTGCTCGAGATCGACGTCGAGGACGGCTGGGTGAAGATCGGCTACGACCTCGGCGAGCCGCATTTCAACCGCTTCGGCGCGCTGCATGGCGGCGCCATCGCCTGCGTGATGGACGACGTGCTGGCGGTCGCCGCCGGTTTCATCGCGCAATGGGGCGAGATCGCGCCGACGCTGGAGATGAAGGTTTCTTACCTGAACCAGGGCGGGGCCGGCCGCCACGTTGCCGAGGCCAAGGTGCTCAAGCGCGGCCGCCAGATCAACTTCCTCGAGGCGACGCTGGCGCGCGCCGACGGCAAGGTGATCGCGACCGCCACCGCCACCATCATGATCGCGCCGCTCAAGCGGCCGAGCTGATCACTGCTGTTGTTGCTGCTGCTGGTGATAAAGATGCTCGGGCATCGAGGGCGTCGGCCGCGGCGCGCTCATCGGCCGCGCCACGCGCAGGAAATCCTCGTGCCGCACCGGCGCCGCCGTCGGCTCGACCGCCACCGCGATGGCAAGCTCGCTCTCCGCGCCGCCCTTGAAGGTGCCGCGCGTCGGCGGCACGTCGGCATAGTCGCGGCCGACCGCGGCGCGGATATGGCGCTCGGCGGCCGCGATGTCGTTGGTCGGGTCGAAGCCGATCCACCCCAGGCTCGGCAGATACGCCTCGACCCAGGCATGGGTCGCATCGTCGCTGGAGCGGTCGCGGCCGCGGCCGTTCGCCAGATAGCCCGAGACATAGCGCGCCGGAATGCCCCAGCTGCGCGCGACGGCGATCATGATGTGCGAGAAATCCTGGCACACGCCGCGCCGCACCTTGAGCGCCACGTCGATCGGCGACGAGGCATCGGTGACGCCGGGCATGTATTCGAACGCGTCGTGGATGGTCTTGCTGAGCGATCGCAGCGCCGTCAGCGGATCGCCGCCGGCGGGCTTCTCGAGCCCATGCGCGGCGATGAAGGCGCGCAAGTCCGGCGTGCTGCGCGCGAAGGTCGACGGCTCGAGCAGGTCGAACTGGTCGTCGGAGAGGTTGTAGCCGTTGTAGCGGCCCCATTCGAGCGTGTCGGCCGCCCCGGGCAGCTCGCGGCCGGCGGCGATCTCGACCACGGCCTGCGCCTCGATGCGCAGCTCGTCGTGATCGCGCAGGACGTTGAAGTGATAGACGGCGTTGCCGAGGTAATCCGTATACGCATAGAGCTGGGCGCGCGGATTGGTGACGATCTGGAACGAGCGCAGCATCTGCGGCCCTTCCGAGCGCGGCTGCATGCGCAGCTCCATCACGCTCTCGCGCACCGGCGCGGAGTAGCGGAAACGCGTGACGTGGCGCACCGAGTAGAACATCGAAACCTCAGTCCCTTTCTACAGACCCGCCTCCCCCGCGCGCGCAAAGCGCGCCGGTGGGGCTTCGTAGCGGCAGCGTGCGAAGGGCGGAGGGGGCATCTTCAAAGCACCGTTTCTGCGCCGTAGGAGATATACGCCAGGTGCACGCTTTCGTGGATCGCTTCGCATTGGCGCGTCACGTCGGTGAGGAAGGGCACGATGCCGCCGCCCATCAGCTCGTCGATCTGGCCGAAATCCATCGTCGCCTTCACGCGTCCCGCGAGGCGCTCGACGCTGGCGCGGCGCGCCGGCGGCGCCGAGGATGCGACGCGCTGCAAGCTGTCCACCACGCGGTCGATGGCGAAGCGCACCGAATGGGGGAATTCGGCGTCGAACATCAGGAACTGGGCGATCTTGTCGGGCCGGATCGCGGCGGTATAGGCGCGGCTATAGGGTTCGAACGCGGTGCAGAATTTCAACAGCACCAGCCAGTCGAAATATTTCGGCGGCGGCGCCCCCGGCAGGTCGCGGAAATGCAGGTCGAGCAGGCGGCTGATCAGCTGGGCGCGCTCGATGTGGCGCCCGAGCTGGATGAAGTACCAGCCCTCATTGTGGCTCAGCGTCGAATAGACGACGCCTTCCAGCGTGTGAAACTCCTCCAGCGCCTCGCGGAAGATGCGCGCCGGCGAATGGCTCCACACCGCATCGGTCGTCACCGGCGACAGCCGCAGATAGAGCTTGTTGAGATGTTCCCACACCTCGGTGGACAGCGCCTCGCGCACCTGGCGGGCATTGTCGCGCGCGAACCGCAGCGAGGCGACCAGCGAGGACGGGTTCGCGCGGTTGAACGCCAGCGCCTGGGTGATGACGAAGGCATCGTGCGCCTTGGGTGCGAACTCGTTGCCCGACAATGCTTCGACGACGCGGCGCCAACCGGCGTCGGCGTCTTCGCGCGACTGCTCGACCATGGATTCGAGCTTCACCGCGACCAGGCGCGACGTGTGCTCGGCGCGCTCGATATAGCGGGCCATCCAATAGAGCGAGTCTGCGACGCGGCTCAGCACCCTCCAGTCCCCCAGATGTCATGGCCCGCAACAGCGGGCCATCCGGTTGAAAGCGGCAGGCATTGAGCAGGTTCGCGATGTCCATAACCTTGCGCCCTCGGCGCAGACCTCACCTGGATGGCCCGCTGTTGCGGGCCATGACACCTTTGTGGTCGGGCGTCGCGCGCCATCATTCGCTCAACACCCACGTATCCTTCGATCCGCCGCCCTGGCTCGAATTCACCACCAGGCTGCCGCGCTTCAGCGCCACGCGGGTCAGCGCGCCGGGCACGATGGTGGTCTGCTCGCCGTGCAGGATGAAGGGGCGCAAATCGACATGGCGCGGCTCGACGCGGCCGTCGACGAAGGTCGGCGCGGTGGAGAGCTGGATCGTCGGCTGCGCGATATAGTTCTCCGGATCGGCCTTGATCTTGCCGGCGAAGTCCGCGCGCTCGGACGCGCTGGCATGCGGCCCGATCAGCATGCCGTAGCCGCCCGACTCGCCCACCGCCTTCACCACCAGCTTGTCGAGATTGGCCAGGACGTGGCTGAGCGATTTCTCTTCCCGGCACAAATACGTCTCGACATTGTCGAGCACCGGCTCCTCGGAGAGGTAATAGCGGATCAGCCGCGGCACATAGGCATAGATCGCCTTGTCGTCGGCGACACCCGTTCCCAGCGCATTGGCAACGACCACGTTGCCGGCCCGGTAGGCGTTGAACAGCCCCGGCACGCCGAGCGAGGAGTCCTCGCGGAAGATCAAGGGATCGATGAAATCGTCGTCGATGCGGCGGTAGATCACGTCGATGCGCTTGAGGCCGCTGGTGGTGCGGGCATAGACGACGTTGTCGTTGACCAGGAGGTCGCGCCCCTCGACCAGCTCCACACCCATCTGGCGCGCCAGGAACGCGTGCTCGAAATAGGCGGAGTTGAAGACGCCGGGCGTCAGCACGGCGATCGACACGTCGTCGTGATAGGGCGCCAGGCTGCGCAGCGTCGCCAGAAGCTCGTTGGGATAATGTTCGATGGCGCGCACGCCCATGGAGCGGAACACGCCGGGAAAGGCGCGCCGCACCACGTCGCGGTTGGCGAGCATGTAGGAGACGCCGGAGGGGACGCGCAGATTGTCCTCCAGCACGACGAAATCGCCGGCCTCGTTGCGCACCAGGTCGCTGCCGCAGACGTTGACGTACGCGCCGTGCGGCACGGGCAGCCCGCGCATCTCGCGGCGATAGTGTTTCGAACCATAGATCATCGAGCGCGGCACGATGCCGTCGCGCAGCACGCGCGCATCGCCATAGATGTCGCGCAGGAAGAGGTTCAACACCTGGATGCGCTGCTTCAGGCCTTTCTCGATGCGGGCCCATTGCTGCGCGGTGACGATGCGCGGGAGCAGGTCCGTCGGAATGATCCGCTCGGTCGCCTGGTTGTCGCTGTAGACGGTGAAGGTGATGCCCTGGTGCAGGAACGACAGCTCGCAGGCCTGCTGGCGGCGGGTCAGTTCGTCCGGCGGCAGGGTCGAAAGGCGGCCGTCGAGGGCGGTGTAATGCGCCCGCGCCATGCCTTCCGGCGTGAACATCTCGTCGTACGGCTTGCCGAGGGTATAGGTCTCATAGGGCGCGTCGCGGCCGGGCAGGCCGGCGCGGCTGGGCAGGTGATGGTCCGGCCCCCCGAAGTCCTCCGTGTGCGCCAGCGCGTCGTGCTGCATTTGCGAAGTGTGACGGCAAGTTGGCCCTGGCCGCAAGGCCCGCGTGACGCGGTCAAATCCGCGCAGGTCAGCCGCGGTTTTCGCGGGAATGCCAGATGCGATGGACGATGATTTCGCCTCGCCTCGGAACATGACGGTATCGGACGACATATTCGCCGGCGCCGAACGGAACGATCAGCTCGCGCGCGCCGCCCGGAGCGCGCCGGTTGCGATCGGGAAACAGATCGAACGTTCCGATCGCTTCGGTCAGCAACGCACTGGCGCGCGCGGCAGCTGACGGACTATTGGCTTCCAAGAAGGCATACAGCCGAACAAGATCGGCTTGGGCCCGCGGGCGAAACGTGAATTTCAAAGTTTGCGCGGCTTGGGCGGCGGAAGCTCGTTCGCCGTGCCCCAGCTTTCCATCCAGGCCTTCACTTCGTCCCAGGGAACGCCGACGCCGGTGCGCTGGTATTC
Source organism: Rhizomicrobium sp. (assembly GCA_035551495.1). GTDB lineage: Bacteria > Pseudomonadota > Alphaproteobacteria > Micropepsales > Micropepsaceae > Rhizomicrobium. Next base: position 32,830 of record DASZMT010000052.1, read on the forward strand.
TTCCCAGTCCGCCGCATCTTCCGCGAGCGCTTCCGGAGACCAGGGACCGCGGCCTTCTTCGCGCATCTTCTCCAGATGCGGCGGCCAAGGATCGTTCGCGCCGGCAATGTCGGTGAGGAATTCGGCCATGCTCATGCCGCGCTCTTGCGCGCTGGCTTCGAGCCGCTCGGCGGTCTCTTCCGGGACTTCGACCTCGATCTTGCGCAACTTGGCCATGGCTTACCCTACCACAGCTTGGCCCTATTGCCCATGCGCGGTCAGGAACGCGCGCACATCCGCCGCCGATTGGCTTGCGACTTCCTCCATCGGAATGTGGCCCGTCGCGGGATAGACGATCAGCTTCGATCCCGGCAGCGCCCTGTTCCAGGTATGCGCGGCGGCGACGGGGATCAGATGATCCTGCTCGCCCCACAGGATCAGCACCGGCATCGTCAGTGCGTGCACATGATCCTTCACATAAGTCACGTCCGCCATCGAGAATTGCGTGAAGCGTTCCGACGTCGCCGCCCGCGCGCCGTCCATCCGCGCCATGTCGCTGTAGAGGTCGATCATCGCCGGCGTCAGCACGTCCTTGTGCACGATCGCGTCGTTCAGGCCCTCCTTCACCAGCGGCTTGGGGTCGAGATGGCCGAGCAACGACCGCGCCCAGCCGTAACGCAGCAGCTTGAACGCCACCGGCGTATGATCGCCCATCTTCGACGGCATGCCCGCGGCATCGACCAGGATCAGCGCATCGACGCGCGCCGGATGCTCTTCGGCGAAGCGCGCCGCCACGCCGCCGCCCATCGAATTGCCGGCGAGCGCGAAGGTCTTCAGGCCCAGCTTGTCGGCAAAGGCCAGCACGAAGTTCGCCATGCCGGCTTGCGTGTAGTCGTGGTTGGCGGTCGGCCCCGTCAGGCCGTGCGCCGGCAGATCGACCGAGACGACGCGGAAATGATCGCTCAACGCCTTCGACCACGGCTCCCAGGTGAACAGCGTCGCGTTGGAGCCGTGCAGCAGGAGCAGCACCGGCGCACCCGCGGCGCCCCGGATGCGGAAGTGGACATGTGCTGCATTGGGCGCCGTGCCGGGCGCGCCGCCGGGCAGCGTCGAGGCATAGGTGATGTCGGTGAACCGCGACGGCGGCGTGGCGTATTTCGCCTCCAGCACGCTGCGCGGAATGTCGGGCGCGCTCAAATACCAATAGCCGAGGCCGAGAACGGCCAGGATCGTGACGACGATGCCGATGAGCCAACGCATGACAGCCTCCCCCGAGGAACGGCGCGGACTATAGCTCAATCCAGCGTGTCGAGGAGAGCCGTCTGCGTCGGGCGCGCCGCGATGCGGACCTCGCGGAAGGCGCGGCCCGCCAGCGGCTGGGCGGCCGCCGCGCTGATGCAGCAGGCGATCGCGCCCTCAGACGGCAGATCGAGGTCGACGAACGCCTGCGCGCTGCGGGCGGAATAGAGGAGCACGGCATCGAAGGCGGCATCGGGGCGCTGCGTCGCCGCGGGGACGTCGTAGAGGATTTCCGTGCGCACGGCGTAGCCGGCCGCCGTCAGGGCCGCGGCGAGGCGCCCTTCCGCTTCCGCGCCGGCGGCGTGCAGCAGCGTGCCGGCTTTCGGATCGGCCGTGGCGCGCACGACGCGTTCGAGGTCCTGCGAATTGCCGTCGGCGTTGCGGATGTCGTCGAAGCCTGCGGCCCGTGCCGCCGCGGTGGTCTGCGTGCCGACCGCGAAGACCGTGAAATCGCGGCGTGACGTGTGCCGCGCGAAGGCGCGCGCGCCGTTGGCGCTGGTGAAGAGCAACCCCTGCACGCCGTCCAGATGCAGCGGTTGGCGGTCGTGATAGCGCACGCAGAGCAGCGGTGCGACGACCGGCACATGACCGCGAGCGCGCAGCAGCGCGGCGGTCTCTTCGGTATCGTCTTTCGGGCGAGTGACGAGGACGCGCATGTTTTACCGCACCACAGCTATCATTCGCCGCAGTCGCGGCGAATGACAAAAAGATCATAACGTCAGCCACTTCGCGACGCGCGGTTTCAACGCCTCGCCCGCCTCACGCCCCGCCGCGTCGGCTTCGGCGCGCGGATTGTGGCCGAAGGTGTGTTCGAACACCGCCGCCGCCGCATCGCTGCCGTCGGGCGCCAGCACCTCGCCTTTGAACGACAGCGTGCTTTCGCTCACCGTCGCCAGCCCCGCGATGGGCGTGCGGCACGAGCCGTCGAGCGCCGCCTGGAAGGCGCGCTCGCAGGTCACGGCCAGCTCGCTCGGCACGTGGCCCAGCATCGCGGTGATCTCGCGCGCATGCGTATCGGTTTCGCGGATCTCGATGCCGATCACTCCTTGCGCCAGCGACGGCAGCCACATCTGTGGATCGAGGATCGCGGTGGCGCGCCCGGCCAGCCCCAGCCGCTTCAAGCCGGCGAACGCCAGGAAGATCGCGTCCATCTCGCCGTCGTCGAGCTTCTTCAGCCGCGTATCGACATTGCCGCGCAGCAGCACCACGTCGAGATCGGGCCGCGCCCGCGCCGCCTGCGCATGCCGCCGTACCGAGCTGGTGCCCAGCCGCGCGCCCTTCGGCAGATCGGCCAGCGACGCCGCCTTGTGCGAGACAAACGCCTCGCTCGGGTCCTCGCGCTCCAGGAACGCCGACAGCGACAGGCCGGGCGGCAGCGCCGTCGGCACGTCCTTCATCGAATGCACTGCAAGGTCGATGTCCTCGCGCAGCAGCGCGTCCTCGAGTTCCTTGACGAACAGCCCCTTGCCGCCGGCATCGGCCAGGCTGCGGTCCTGGATGCGGTCGCCGGTGGTCTTCAGGATCACGATCTCGCAAGCCGCGCCCACCGCGGCCAGCCGGTCGCGCACCATGTTCGCCTGCACCAGCGCGAGCTTGGAGCCCCGAGTCCCGATGCGAAGTGTCCCGAGACGAAGGGTGCGGTTTTGCGACATGGGACCAAAGGGTTTAGAGGACGGGCCGGAACATTATCAAAGACGATAACGCTTTGCGCGACCTCACTGTTCTTGGCATCGAGACGAGCTGCGACGAAACCGCCTGCGCGATCGTGCGCGGGGCGGGGCCGGGCCCGGGCACGATCCTGTCGAACATCGTGTTCAGCCAGCTCGATGCGCACCGCCCCTATGGCGGTGTGGTGCCGGAGATCGCGGCGCGCGCCCATGTCGAGCGGCTGGACGATATCGTCGCCGAGGCGCTGGCCGAAGCGAAACTCACCCTCGACGAGGTCGATGCGGTGGCGGCGACCGCCGGCCCCGGCCTGATCGGCGGCGTGATGGTCGGGCTCACCACCGCCAAGGCGCTGGCGCTGGCGGCGGGCAAGCCGCTGATCGCGGTGAACCATCTGGAGGCGCACGCGCTGACGGCGCGGCTGACCGAGGGCGTCGATTTTCCTTTCCTGCTGCTGCTGATCTCCGGCGGCCACTGCCAGCTTCTGGGCGTCGAGGGCGTCGGCAAGTTCCGGCTCTACGGGACCACCATCGACGACGCGGTCGGCGAGGCGTTCGACAAGGTCGCCAAGCTGCTGGACCTGCCTTACCCCGGCGGGCCGCGCATCGAGCAGATGGCGGCCACCGGCAATCCCAAGGCGCACGCCTTGCCGCGCCCCTTGCGCGGGCGCGAAGGGTCGGACTTCTCGTTCTCGGGGCTGAAAACGGCGGTGCGGCTGGTGGTGCAGGCGGGCGGCGCCCGCCCGGCCGACGTCGCGGCCTCGTTCCAACAGGCGGTGGTCGACATCCTGACCGACCGCACGACAGCGGCGATCGCGCGCTTCAAAAGAGATTTTCCGGATGCGAAAGCGCCGGCACTGGTGCTGGCGGGCGGCGTGGCGGCGAACGGCGCGATCCGCGGCGCGCTCACCGGCCTCGCGTCACGCGAGGGCTTCCAGACAAAAATACCCCCGCCCCGGCTTTGCACGGACAATGCCGCGATGGTCGCCTGGGCGGGGGTAGAATATGGCCAGCTGGGCTTGTTCGACGCGCTCGGCACGTCGCCCAAGGCCCGCTGGCCGCTTGCCGGTGCACCGCTCGGGGGGTGATAAGCGCGCCGGCTAGGTCGGTCAGATCGTCGCCATTAGGCGACGACGAACCAGATCGTCGCCGTCAGGCGACGGCGAACCAGATCGTCGCCGTCAGGCGACGACGAACGCGGCGAACGTCAGCACGCCGGCAGCGACGATGATCGCGGCCGAGAACAGGCCGGCGATGGTGCCCTGGAGCACCGAATGCTGCTGGGGCACGGGGATCGAAACGTTGGTCATTTTGCCTCTCCTTTTGATCTGGCGCCGGCAGGCCCTATTGCCCTTCGTCGCCATTCGAAATCGGCTCCGGGTGTTCCCCGGATGAGGCTGATATAGGCGTCTTTTCTTGCCGTTCAATAAACAAAATCGTTTTTATTCAGCGTTCAAATTTCTATTTACGTCGTATAAGTAGTTGTAATATATAAGTATTTGTGCAGTGCAGCGTAATGCCATGCAATTGCTGCATAGCGAAAATGCAGGAAATCACATACGCGGAAATGCGGAATTCGCGGCTAGTCGCGCGGCCCGAAATACAGCCAGGCGGCCGCGCCGAGGGCCGACAGCCCCAGCACGATTCCGATTGCCGCGCCCACCGCGTCGCCGCCCCCGGCCAGCGTCTTCACGCCGACCCCGGCCAGGAAGATGCCGATCCCGGCCAGCACCCGTGTGCCGCAGCCCGGCAGCACTTGGCTTTCGCGCACTTGTCTTTTGTCCTGGGGCCCTTCAGGTGTCGGTGCCGTCACCCCATCCCCGCGTGTCCATGAAGCTCGCCACCTGGAACATCAACTCCGTCCGCCTGCGCGCCCCGCTGCTCGCGCGCTTCCTCAAAGAGCACCAGCCCGATGTCGTCGCGCTGCAGGAGACCAAGGTCGAGAACGGCCTCTTCCCCAAGCTGCCCTTCCACAAGCTCGGCTATGTGCACCAGGCGATCAACGGTCAGAAAGGCTATCACGGTGTCGCCATTCTCTCGAAGATCCCGTTCAAGAAAAGCGCGGTGCACGACTTCTGCCGCGAGGGCCATGCGCGCCACATCTGCGTGACGCTCCAGAACGGCGTGGAGCTGCACGACTTCTACGTGCCCGCCGGCGCCGACATCCCCGATCCCGACGTCAATCCGAAGTTCGCGCACAAGCTGAACTTCCTCGGCGAAATGCAGCGCCGCTTCGCCAGCCGCAAGGACCGCAATCGCACGCCGGCGATCCTGGTCGGCGACCTCAACGTCGCGCCGCTCGAGCATGACGTGTGGAGTCACAAGCAGCTTCTCAATGTCGTCAGCCACACGCCGGTGGAGACCAACCTGCTCGGCGACGTGAAGTCGGCGTTCGACTGGACCGACGTGACGCGCAAATTCGTGCCGCACGACCAGAAGAGCTATTCGTGGTGGAGCTACCGCGCCGCCGACTGGCAGCTCAGCAACCGCGGCCGCCGCCTCGACCACATCTGGATCAGCCCGGCGCTGAAGGGCGGCCTCAAGAGCCAGACGATCGTGAGCAAGATGCGCGGCTGGCAGAAGGCCTCCGACCACGTCCCGGTGGTGACGGAGATCGAGGTTTAAAAATTTCACCCTCCCTCAAGGGAAGGGTAGGTTGAAGCCAACCACCATTCGCATCCGGAGTCCGTCATGGCCGATCTTCTCGCGCTCTCCAGCCGCTTCATCGACAGCGGCATCGCCGACGAGCCGGTCAACCGCCTCAACGGCCAGCTCTCCGAAGTCGCCGACGGCGTCGCGATGATCGAGGCGTTCAGCCATGTCGTGCTGTTCAAGTCCGACGACGGCCTGGTCCTGTTCGACACCAGTCTCGAATCCTTCGGCGGCCAGGTGCTCAAGTCTATGCGCGGCTGGAGCGACGATGCGGTGCGCGCCATCGCCTATACCCACGGCCACATCGATCATGTCGGCGGCGCCGCCGCCATCGTGCACGAGGCGCGCGAGCGGGGGCGCGGCAAGCCGCAGGTGATCGGGCACGAGAACGTGCAGCCGCGTTTCGCGCGCTACGAGCTCACCAACGGCTACAACGCGGCGATCAATGCGCGCCAGTTCGGCGGGGCCGGCGGCGGCGGGCGCACCGGCATGGCGGCGGGCAGCGCCGGCCACTTCGGCCCTGCGGAGTGGATCGCGCCCGACACCGAGTTCTCCGAACGCATGGGCTTCGCGAGCGGTGCTCTGCGCTTCGAGCTGCGCCACGCGCGCGGCGAGACCGACGATCATCTCTGGGCCTGGGAGCCGCAGCGCAAAGCGGTGGTGGTCGGCGATTTCCTCACCTGGGTGTTCCCCAACGCCGGCAATCCCCAGAAGGTGCAGCGCTTCCCGCTCGACTGGGCCGAGGCGCTGCGCGCGATGGCGGCGCTGGAGCCGGAGCTGCTGCTCCCCGCGCATGGTTTGCCGATCGCCGGGCGCGCGCGCATCGCCAAGGTGCTGGACGAGGTCGCGGGTTCGCTCGAGTCGCTGGTCCGCCAGACGCTGGAGATGATGAACGCCGGCGCGCGGCTCGATGCCATCGTGCATGCGGTGCGCCTGCCCAAGGAGACGCTGGAGAAGCCGTATCTCAAGCCGATCTACGACGAGCCGGAGTTCGTCGTGCGCAACATCTGGCGGCAGTATGGCGGCTGGTATGACGGCAACCCGTCGCACCTCAAGCCTGCGCCCGATGCGGCGGTGGCGCACGAGATGGCGATGCTCGCGGGCGGCGCCGGCGTGCTCGCCGATCGCGCGCTGGCATTGTCGCAGGCGGGCGAGCATCGCCTGGCCTGCCATTTCGCCGAGATGGCGGCGCTGGCCGAGCCGGACTCGCACGGCGTGCACGGCCGCCGCGCCGAGGTCTACGAGGCGCGGATGAAGGCCGAACTGTCCCTGATGGCCCGCGGCATCTACGGCGCCGCCGCGCGGTCTTCGCGCGAGGTCGCGGGGAAGAACGATTGAAAAAATCCAACCCTCCCCTTGCGGGAGGGCAGGCATCGCGCCGCTGTGCAAATTACGCGCGCCGCCATATTCACCTTCGCGGCGCGGTGCTATGACGGATTCGTGCGGGGAGACATCGGCATGAGACGGATCGCGGGAATTTTCGTCATCGGAGCGGCGCTGTTCCTCGCCGGCTGTGAAGACGTCGATTTCGGCGTGTTCGGCGACGACGACGCGCCGGTCGCGACCGCCCCGACCAACAGCCTGCAGGCCGGACAGTTCTGCCAGAACCGCGGCTACCAGCCCGGCAGCGACGGCTACGCCCGCTGCCTGGTCTCGGTGAACGAGAACCTGCACCGCAACACCGGCTCGATGGCCGCGCCCGGGCCGTACCCACAGTAAAGCCGCCGACTTATCCACGCGCCAAATCCGGAAGAGTAAGGCGGCGCAGGCGCTTGGCTGCACGCCAGCGTGGGTATTCCTATCTTCTGCTATTTATAGTTGTATTTGGTAGATTTGGGGCCATATTCCTCTCCATGGAGAGCAAGCCGCCCACCCTCGACGCCGAGATCAGGACCCAGATGACCCGCCTCACCGAGCGGGCGCTGGCGGCCTCGGCACGCGCGCGCGTCAGCACGACGCGCCATGACGACATCGCGCAGATGATCCGGCTGGCCAATACCGCGTCCGACCTGATGCTGGCGACGACCCGGCTTTGCCGCGCCGTCACGCCGCGCCGGGTGGCGCGCCAAACCTTTTTCGCGAAATTTTGAGGTTCAATTGGGCAAGCGCACCGGCCGCCCGCGCGGCGCTCCGAAAGGCAACCAGAACCGGCTGATCCACGGCCGCTACAGCGGTGCCGCCCAGGCGCGCCGCGCCGAGGTGCGGGCGCTGGTCGCCGATACGCGCGCCCTGATCGCCCGTTTGGACGCCATGACGCGCGCCCGCCGAGCCCTCAACGCTTCGCGAACGCCGCCAGATCCCGGCTCACCCGTGGGATCAGGCTGCCCCAATCGCCGAACTGCTCCGGCGAATAGACCTTCGTCTTGCGGTACCAGGGATACTCGTCCGTGCCGAGCTGCGGCCAGGTGCGCCCCGCCGTCAGGAACCAGGTCTGTGTGCCCACCGACGCCGCGTTCGCGGCCGCCGCCGTGGGGGCCGAGATCACAAGGTCCACCGCCGCCGACAGCGCCGCCGCACCGTCGAGATCGTCGCGCAGGTCGACGTCCATCTGGTGAATTTCGACACCGAATTTCTCGCGTGCAAAGGCGATCTCGTCCGCCGCGTCGCCATATTGCAGATTCACGAACGTCACGCCGGGCGTGGTCAGGATCGGCTCCCACATCGACAGCGCCGAATAATATTTGGCGCGCTTGGCGCCCAGCATCATCGAGCGCCAGCAGATGCCGACGAACGGGCCATTGTCGTTCTTGGGACCTTTGCTCTTCAACGTCTCGCGGAAGCGGCGCACGCGGCCTTCGTCGGGCAGGATGAACGTCTCGTGCGGGAAATCGCGCAGGTCCTTGCGCAGATACTGCAGCGCCGAGCCCATCGGCACCCAGTAGTCCGGCTCCTGCTTGTCGGTGACGAATTTCACGAAGCGCAGCGGCTTGTGGCCGTTGGCGTCGATCAGGGTGCGGTCGTCATAAGTACCGACCTCGGCATTGGGGAAGGAGCGCTGGAAGAGCTTCACCAGGCGCGGATCGACCGCGATCTGCATCAGGCCCTTATCGCCGACGGCCCGCGCGATGTCGGGCAGCACGGTGGCGAACATGAATTCGTCGCCCAGGCCCTGCTCGCCGACGATGGCGATGCGCTTGCCGGTAAGATCCTCGCCCTGCCACTGCGGGGCCTTGATCATGTGGTTGATGAAGGCGCGGAAACGCGGGCTGTTGCGCGTCTCGAACGCGCGGAAGCCTTCCTCCAGCCGCCCCATGCCGATCAGGCAGATGGCGCGGCTGTGCTCGGTCTCCAGCCGCTCGGCCGGATCGGTGACGTGGCTGAGCGCGGTGTCATAGGCCTGGAGCGAGTGCTCCAGACGGCCCAGATGCGCATAGGCGAAGCCGAGATTGTGGTGCAGCCGCGCGAACTTGGGATCGAGGCGGACGGATTCGTTGTAGAAGACGAGGCTTTCTTCGGCGCGGCCCTCTTCGGCCAGCACGGTGGCGAGCGCGTTCCACAGGATCGATTCGCCCGGCATGCGGAAGATCGCGGCACGCAGCGTTTCGATCGCGTCGTCGGGCCGGCCCAGGTCGCACATCACCGAGCCGAGATTGTTGTAGCCCAGCGGGCTGTCGGGACAGGCGTCGATATAGAGGCTGAACATCTTCGCCGCGCCGTCGATCTGCCTCATGTTCCAGGCGATAAGGCCGAGATTGATCAAGAGCTCCGGATCGTCGGGATCGAGCTCGAAGGCGCGCTGATAGGTGACGAGGGCCTTGTGCTGATGGCCCAGGCGCTCCAGCGCCATGCCGAGCACGTGATAGGCCTTGGCGTTGTCTTCGTCGGCGACGGTGGCTTCCAGTGCGAGCTGGCCGGCGCGCGCGAAATCGCCGCGGCGCCACGCCTTGATGCCGCGCCGCAGGAAGCCGTTCGACTTCTTGCGCGCCAGCGCCGCGTCGACCTCTTCCTGCAGCATCTCGAGCTTGGCGAGCGCTTCGAATTTCGCGTCGACGCCGACTCGGGCGTCCATGGTGGGCAGGAGGTGCGGCTTCGCCATCGCGGATATTCCGTGTTTTCCAGGGGCGATCCTGCGCGATCATGCTTAATCCGCGGTGAATACGCGATGCGAATTCGCAAGCACTTTGTTAACCACGACCGCGTTAGCGTGCGCCCGATCGAACGCACAACGGGACGCGACCATGCCGCTCAAACTGTCCTTGAAGCCGGGCGAGAAATTCGTGCTGAACGGCGCGGTTCTCACCAACGGCGACAAGCGCGCCAGCCTCGTCATCCAGAACAAGGCCTGCGTCCTGCGCGAGAAGGACATCATGCAGCCGGAGGAGGCGACCACGCCGTCGCGCCGCATCTATATGCCGATCATGATGATGTATCTCGATCCCGACGCGATCGACGAATACTACAACGAATTCGCCCTGCGCATGACCGAGTTCATGGGCGCGATCCAGAACCGCCAGACGCTCGCCACCTGCATCGAGATCAGCCGCGACGTCATGGAAGGCAATTACTACAAGGCGCTGATCTCGTGCCGCAAACTCTTCGACTTCGAACAGGAACGCTTGAACTATGACCCTGAAAGCCTACCAAAACACGCAAGCGGTTACTGAAGACCCCCGCGCGACCGAGTACCGGTTGTTCGGTCAGGTCACGGGTGCACTTATCGATGCGCAGAAGCGCGGCATCGCCGGCGGACCGCTGGCCGAAGCCCTGGACTGGAATCGCACGCTCTGGCGGACGCTGGCCGCCGACTGCATGGACGACCGCAACGCGCTGACGGGCGACGTCCGCGCCAAGATCGTCTCGCTCTCCCTCTGGGTGACCAAGTACTCCAAGCAGGTGTCGCGCAACGGCGCCTCGCTGGATCCCTTGATCACCATCAACCGCACGATCATGGAAGGGCTGTCGGCCCGCGCCGCCTGATCGTCCGTCTACGGAAAAATACGTCCCTGTGCGGAAGGCCGGTCGCAAGACCGGCCTTTTGTTTTTGCCGCCCGGCAAAAGATGCCTAATCCGGCCCACGCCGGGTATTCTGAAAACCAAGCAAAAACAGTGGTTTAGAGGGTTACGGGGGCGCCCCATTGTGGCACGCCGCTTGCGAAATCGGGCCAGGGCGCACGCGCCTGGCGACGCGCAGAACGCCGTCACCCACCAGAATGGAAGGAATGCAACAATGTCTTTTAGCGTCAACACCAACTCCGGCGCGATGGTCGCGCTGCAATACCTCAACCAGACGCAGGCGCAGCTCACCACGACCCAGAACGCGATCAACAGCGGCCTGAAAGTGGCGTCTGCGAAGGACGACGGCTCGACCTACGCCATCGCCCAGAACCAGCGTGGCGCCGTCGCCGGCTATTCGGCGGTGACGGACAGCCTCAACCGCGGTACCTCCGCTATCGACGTCGGCCTTTCCGCGGGCGAGTCGATCTCGGATCTGCTGATCGAGCTCAAGACCAAGGCCCTGTCGGCCGCGGACACCTCGCTCGATACCGCCAGCCGTCAGGCCCTCAATCAGGACTTCGTCGCCCTGCGCGACCAGATCTCCACCATCGTGAAGAACGCTGTCTTCAATGGTGTCAATCTGGTCGACGGTTCGACGACCCAGATCACGGCCCTGGCGTCTTCGGACGGCACGCGGCGCATCACGACGGCCGCCCAGAACATGTCGCTCTCGGGCACCATCGTGACGCTGACCTCGACGGCCTCGATCTCGACGCAGACCAAGGCGTCGACCCTGGTCGCGACCATCCAGGCCTCGCTCACCAACGTGGACTCCGCTCTCGCCAAGCTCAGCGCCGGCGCGAAGAAGTTCTCGATCCAGTCGACGTTCACCAGCAAGCTGTCCGACACCCTCACCACGGGCATCGGCAACCTGGTCGACGCCAACATGGCCCAGGAGAGCGCGACCTTGCAGTCCTTGCAGGTCAAGCAGCAGCTCGGCGTGCAGGCCCTGTCGATCGCCAACCAGGCGCCGCAGACCATCCTGTCGCTGTTCAAGTAAGCCAAGCGTACCGGGAAACCGGAAGAGAGAGCGGCGCTTCGGCGCCGCTCTTTTTTTATGCGCCGCTCTCTTTCCAGGGATGGCTCGGCAAATTCTGCCGGTTCCCCGGCAAGTTTTGCCGCCTCGCAGGCACAAAATGCCTAATGCGGAAAATGCGCGCCAAATTTTACCGGGCAGCCTTTTCCGAGTGCTCTCCGCAATCGACGGTTAGCAATTCCTGAATCGTCTCCGGCACGGCCCTTGCCAACGGTCCTCTGCGGGCAAAACGCCCGCGAGCAAAACGCTCAAGGCCCAAACCAGAACGGAGACAACGCAATGTCTTTCAGCGTCAACACCAACAGCGGCGCAATGGTCGCGCTGCAGTACCTCAACCAGACCCAGTCGCAGTTGAACACCACGCAGGCCGCCATCAACAGCGGTCTCAAAGTGGCGTCCGCCCGCGACGACGGCTCGACCTTCGCCATCGCCCAGAACCAGCGCGGCGCCGTTGCCGGCTACGCGGCGGTTCAGGACAGCCTCAACCGCGGCACCTCGGCGGTCGACGTCGCGCTGTCGGCCGGTGAGTCGGTTTCCGACCTTCTCATCCAGCTCAAGACCAAGGCCCTGTCGGCTGCGGACACCTCGCTGGATACCGCCAGCCGCCAGGCCCTGAACCAGGACTTCGTCGCGCTGCGCGATCAGATCACGACCATCGTCAAGAACGCCAGCTTCAACGGCACCAACCTGGTCGACGGTTCGACGACGCAGATCACCGCGCTCGCTTCGGCCGACGGCACGCGCCGCATCACGACCGCGGCCCAGAAGATGTCGCTGTCGGGCACCATCGTGACGCTGACGCAGACGGCTTCGATCTCGACGCAGTCCAAGGCGTCGACCCTGGTCGCGACCATCCAGGCCTCGCTGACCAACGTGAACTCCGCTCTCGCCAAGCTGTCCGCCGGCGCGAAGAAGTTCTCGATCCAGTCGACCTTCGCCAGCAAGCTGTCCGATACCCTGACCACGGGCATCGGCAACCTGGTGGACGCCAACATGGCCCAGGAAAGCGCCACGCTGCAGAGCCTGCAGGTCAAGCAGCAGCTCGGCGTTCAGGCCCTGTCGATTGCCAACCAGGCGCCGCAGACCATTCTGTCGCTGTTCCGCTAAGCCTGAGCGCGGCGGCGTGAAAGCGCCGCCGCGTCTCGCGGACGGGAAGGGACCGAAGAATCGGCTCTTCCGCCCCGGGGCGTAGGGAAATCCATTCGGTGGGAATAAGAGCGGGCGGGCGGCGATCACATGGATCGCCGCCCGTTTGCCGTGTTCAGCGGCCGATAAGGCTGAAGCGGATCCGGCGCGGGCCGGCTTGATAGGCGCAAGGCTTGCGCGTGTCGTCGAGTTCGAGCGCCGACAGGATCAGCTGACAGAACAGCCGCCCGTCGCTGACCCGGTGGGCCAGCATGCCGAGCAGCGGTGCGGTGGCGCGATCGACCTCGACACGGATGCGTGCGACGCCGTCGCCGATCTCGGCCCAGCCTTCGCTCAGACCCAGGCCTTGCGACGAAGAGACGAGGAACGACACCGGCGCGCCGTGCTCGACGGTCTCGCCGGCGAGGTCGAAGCGCTCGACGGCATGACCGCCGTTCTGCGTCGTCAGCGAAAGACGGTCGATGTCGAACGCATCGCCCAAGAGCGTGATGTGGCCGAGGCGCAGCGCGCCCTTGCCCCAATCTGCCCAGTGGAAGGTGAGGTCGAAATCGATGCGCGGCTCGCCGTGCGCGAAGCGCAGCGTCTTCTCGATCGCGCCCTTGGCGGTCTCGATGCGGCCCGATACGAAGACGTCGCCATTGTCGGCGGTCCAGTGCTGCGTCGCGGCCCATTCCAGGTCGGTGATCTTGTGCTCGCCCGGCGCCTCGAACACGCAGTCGCCGGTGTACCAGTCGGCCTGCAGCGCGATGTCGTCGAAATGGCCGTGCGGCACGCCGCCCAGCGTGGGCAGGGCGTGTCCGGCGAAGTGCACGGCGTCGAGCGCCAGCCCGCGCCGCCGGTCCAGCCGCGCCGAAACGCCGGCGGTCTTCACCGCGATCATGCGATCCAGGGCGGCTGTGCCGTGCGCCGCGACCGGCGCGGGCAGGGCGACGCCCCAGCGGGCCTCGGCCGCGCGCAGCCGTTCGCAGAACGCAGCCCAGCGGTTCTCCGTGATGTGGGTGCGGAAGTCGCTGGCCCACAGCGTGCAAAGCTCTTTCCAGTCGGCATCGGCCGTGCCGCGCATGCCGTCATAGATCCGCTGGCAGGCGGCATTGACGCCCAGATCGTCGCGCCCCGTCACCGCCCAGCGCGCCAGATTGTATTTGCGCTGCTTTTTGACCGGGATCGGCGAGGTGGGCGTCTCCAGACGCAGCGTCTCGCCATCGCCCATCGCGAACACGTCCGACGGCGCGACCAGCGTGAATTCCCCGCCGAGGCGCGCGAAGGCCTCTTCCATGCGCGTCCACTCGCCGCCGGTGTTCTTCTCTTCGGTCTTGTAGCGGCCCGGCCGGAAATCGAAGATCTCCGCATCGGACGCATAGACGCACAGCGCGCGCCGCGCCGGCCCCTGCTGCTTCCTCACATAGTCGAGATACGCGTCGATCTCGATGTCGCGATGCACGAAGCGTTGCATCTTCTGGAACGCGACGGTGTTGGTCCACAAAAGTCCGATGCTGCGACCATCCGCGCCCAGCGCGCGCTGTGGCCGATACCGTGTCTCTCCATCCCAGTTGGGATGCGCCGTGCCGGGGTTGTCCCAGTCCATCGCCAGTGCGCGATAGCCCGCGTCGCGATAAAGCCCGACCAGCCCGCCCGAATAGGCCTGCTCGTTGACCAGCGCGACCGTCGGCTGCACGCCGAGCAGGGCGCGATAGACCTCATTGCCGATCCGCAAGTTTTCTTCGGTGACCCGCGCCGGCACCAACGGCCCGATCATCTGCGAATAGCCCGAGCCGATCAGCTCGATCTTGCCGCATGCAATCAGCGCCCGCGCCCGTCCGATCCATTCCGGATCGCGCTTGGCGATCTCCTCCAGCGTGAAGCCGGTCGCCTCGATGCCGATGGGCCCATGTTTCTCCGCCAGCCGCAGCAGCGGCCAGTAACAATGCGCGATCACCTCGCCGCGCTGTTCCTCCTCGATGGACGAGAAGGCGAGATTGAGATGGAACAGCGCGAACAGCCGCAGGGTGCCGCTCGCCGCCGCGAGGTCGCGGGCGCGCAGCGGCGCGTTCATTGGGTGACGATCTTCAGGCAGCCCAGCGCATCGTTCGCCGCCTTCAGCGCTGCCGCGCGCGACGCGCCGGTGGCCAGCACCATCGCCGCCGAAGGCCGCTTGTCGCCCGCCGCCGGAATGACGTCGCCGGGCTTCGTGGTGACGATCACGTCCTCGACGCCCGCGATCAGCCGTGCCTCTTCGGCGCCCGAAACCGAGACGACGGTGCCCGCGTTCGGGAAGGCATAGCGCTGGATCACCGGCAGGAAGTGCTTGGGCGTCAGGTCTTGCGCCGTCACCGTCTCGCCAAGCGCCACCTTGATCGCGGCGCCGACGAAATCGACACCGGTGTTGAGCGGGATCTCGCGCGTGCAGAAGAACCCGCCCGACAGCCGCGCCGCCAGCTCGATCACATAGGCTTCGCCGTCATGCACGACGATGTCGCCCTTGACCGTGCCGTTGGTGATGCCGAGCGCGGCGGCCGCCTTGGCGACCACGATGCGCACCTTCTCTTGTATCTCCGCCGGCAGATGGCTCGGCAGGTCGCCGCCGTTCTCGATGAAGAACGGCGCATAGCGCTCGAGATATTCGTAATTGCGGTCCGAGAAGCCCGGCGTGAAGCAATGTCCGTCGACCACCACGGACTCGGTCGAGACCTGCGGCCCGTTCAGATACTGCTCGACCATCACCCGATCCGTCGGCGAATGCTGGCGCGCGAACATAAAGGCTTTCTGCAGATCCTCGACCTGCGCCACGCGCTGTACGCCGCGCGAACCGCGGCTGTCGACCGGCTTGATGACCAGATCGCGGCCGCGCTCGATGGCGAAGCGCTGCAGCGCCTGCGGCGTCGGCACTTCGGCGAACCACGGCACCGGCACGCCGCACTCGGCGAAGCGGCGCTTCATGGCGAGCTTGTCGCAGGCGAGTTCGGCGCTGGCGATGGAGATGCCGGGCAGGCCCAGACGTTGCGCCACCGTCGCGGCGGTGATCGGCGCGTCGGCGGCGACGCAGATCACGCCGTCGATCTTGCGGATTTTGCGGTTGTAGCGTTCGGCGGCCGCGGCCGTCTCGGTCGGGCCATAGACGTTGGCGATCAGGCAGGAATCGGCATGCGCGAAGCCCGGCGCGTTCGGATCCTGGTCGGAGACGACGACGGTATGCCCCATCTCCTTGGCTCTGCGCGCGGCATCCGCCGCCTCGATGCCGCCGGAGACGATGAGAAGTGTCTTTTTGTCTGAAGATTGGCCCATCAGAAGTAGAGTCCGCCGTTGACGTTGAGGGTTTGTGCGGTGATGTAGGACGACGCGTCGGAGGCGAGGAACACGACCGCGTCCGCCACCTCGTCGGTGCGGCCCAGCCGTTTCAGGATGATGCCCTCCGCCGCCTTCTGCACGCTGGCCGCCGCCATGCCTGCCGCCGCCATGTCGGAGGCGATCAGCCCCGCCGCCACGACGTTGGAGCGCACATTCGACGCCGCGCCGAACCGCGCGATCACCTGTGCCAGCGAAATGAGTCCCGCCTTCGACGCCGCATAGTGCGCCGTGCGCGGCCCGCCATACTGCCCGCTGACCGAGCCGATATGGACGATCGAGCCGCCGCCCGCCTGCGCCAAGAGCGGCAGGAACACCTGCGCGCAGACGAACGGGCCCTTGAGATTGGTGGCCAGGATATTGTCCCAGTCTGCGTCGCTCACCTGGTCGAAATCGGTCGGCTTGTTGATGCCGGCGTTGTTCACCAGGATCGAGATCGCGCCGAACTTCGTCGCATCGCGCGCGGCCGCTTCGACGCTCGACCGGTCGGTGACGTCCAGGCGCAGCGCCAGCGCGCGCCGGCCCTTGTCGATGATCCGATTGCCGACGTCTTCCGCCTCGGCGTGGTTCTCGCGATAGGTCAGCACGACGTCCGCGCCGGCGTCCGCCAAGCCCAGCGCGATGGCGCGGCCGATGCCGCGGCTGCCGCCGGTCACCACCGCCGTCTTGCCGCAAAGCGAGAAGCGGCTCATCGGTTTGCGCTCTTGCGGGCGTGCACGCGCAAGGCGGCGTCCGCGATATGGCGCGCCGCGATGCCGAAATGCTCGGCCAGCTCGTCCGGCTCGCCCGAGGCGCCGAAGGTGTCCTTCACGCCGACGAATTCGATGGGCGCGGGCTGCGTTGCCGCAAGGGCTTCCGCCACCGCGCTGCCAAGCCCGCCATGGATGTTGTGATCCTCCGCCGTCACGAAGGCGCCGGTCTCGATAGAGCAGCGCTTCAGCAGTTCGGCGTCGATCGGCTTGATGGTCGGCATGTTCACGACCCGCGCCGACAGCTTCTGCTCGGACAGCATCTGCGCCGCTTCCAGCGCACGCCCGACTTCCACGCCGCAGGCGACGATGGTGACGTCGGTGCCGTCGCGAATGATCTGGCCCTTGCCGATCTCGAAACGATGGTCGTGGTCGAACAGGCGTTTGCACGGGCTGCGGCCGGTGCGCATGTAGACCGGGCCGTCGAACTCCAGGATGGCGCGCGTCGCCAGCTCCATCTCGGTCGGATCGGCCGGCGAGATCACCGTCATGCCGGGAATGGCGCGGAACGCCGCGAGGTCTTCCAGCGCCTGTGCCGAGCCGCCGTCCGGCCCGACATCGAGCCCCGGATGGCTGGCGACGATCTTGGCGTTGCGCCGCGTGTAGGCGATGGAGAGCCGCGCTTGCTCGACGGCGCGCAGGCAGAACACCGCGAAGGTGGTGACGATGGGGATCAGCCCCGTCGCCGCCAGGCCGCCGGCCGCCGCCATCATGTTCTGCTCGGCGATGCCGAATTGCAGCAGGCGCTCGGGATGGCTCTTGCGGAAATGGTGCACGCCGGTGCCGCCCGCGATGTCGGCGTCGAGCACGACCACGTTGGGGAATTCGTCGGCCAAGCCCGACAGCGTCTTGCCGAACGCCTCGCGCAGCGAGTCGCTGTTCGCAATGAGAGCCGGTGCGCTAGACATCCAAAAGCTCCTTGATCTCGGCGCGGCTGGCGCCCAGGTTTTGCAGTGCCTCTTCGGCTTGCTGGCGCGTCAGTTTCACGCTGCCGTGCCAGGTCGGCACGTTCTCCATGTACTTCACGCCTTTGCCCTTGGTCGTGTGGGCGATGATCACCGACGGGCGGTCATGCGTGTTGCCGGCGCGGCGGAAGGTGGTGAGGATCTCGCGGATGTCGTGGCCGTCGATCTCGGCGATCGCCCAATCGAAGGCGCGCCACTTCGCGGCGAGCGGCTCGAGCCGCATGATCGCGGAATTCTTGTTGTCGCTCTGCAGCTTGTTGTAGTCGATGATGACGCAGAGGTTGTCGAGGCAATGATGCGCCGCGCACATTGCGGCCTCCCACACCTCGCCCTCCTGCAATTCGCCGTCGCCGAGCAGCGTGTAGACGCGCGCCGGGCGCTTCTGCAGCTTCAGCCCCATCGCCATGCCGAGCGCCACGGAGAACCCCTGGCCCAGCGAGCCGGTCGAGGTCTCGACCCAGGGCAGATCCAGCACATGCGGATGGCCCTGGAACCGGCTGTTCAGCTTGCGCAGCGTGAGCGCTTCCTTGGAATCGCAGAAGCCGTACTGCGCGCCCACGGCGTACAGCGCCGGCGCCGCATGGCCCTTAGACAGCACGAAGCGGTCGCGGTCCGGATCGTCGACCGTGTTCGGCCACAGGTTCAGCTCGGCGCCATAGAGGCAGGCAAGCAGGTCGGCACACGACAGTGCGCCGCCCGGATGGCCGGAGCCCGCGTGATAGATCGACGCGACGGCGTGCTTGCGCACGAAGGCCGCCGCCTTGGCGAGTTGGGCTTCGAGGTCTTCCGACGCCGATTTCTTCGGCTCTTCGGTGATCGAGCGGATGGTGAGGGCCATGGTGTTTCCTTTAGGCCGCCGCGCGGGCGCGGCTCATCAGGTCGGAATAGAGGACGATCTCGGCGCCGGGCGTCAGCTTCTCCACCTCGCTCGCGATCTCGCGCGCGAAATCGCGGCTCATCACGACGACGACGCCGGGATTGGCCTCGGCGAGGGCTTCGGGACCGGTCAGGGTGCAGCCATGGCGCTCGCCGACATGGGCCTTGAGATGCTTGTCGATCAGAAGTGTCAGCGCACTGGTGTCGAAGCGGCCATGCGTCACCAGGCTGTCGAACAGCCGGCCGGCGCCCCACATCGCGACGCGGCGCGGCGCCATGCGCGTCAACTCGACTGCCACGGCCGTCAGCGCCGCCATGTTGCGGGCGCGGTTGGCGACATAGATCGACATCAGCTCGGTGGCGTATTCGGCCTCGTCGAAGTCGAAGCCGGGATTGGCCGGCACGCGGCCGTTCTTCTGCGCGACGAACAGCAGGTTGCTCTTGTCCTTGGGATCGGGCGCTTCGAGGATCGTGAAGCCCGCCGCCTCGATCATGCGCGTCAGCGTGCGCTCGGAGAAGTGATAGAGGTGCTTGTCGATGAACCACTCCTCGACGACGTCGTCCACCGCCAGCAGCGCGGTGTTCGGCGCGTCCAGCACCAGGATGCCGCCGTCCTTCAGCGTGCGGTGATGATCGGCCAGGGTGTGCGCCGGATGGATCAGGTGCTCGATGGTGTGGCAGGAATGGACGGCGTCGAAGCGGCGCGTCTCGAACGCCGTGTTCTCGATGCGGGCTTCGATCAGCTGCGTGCGCGGCATCCCGGCGCAGGAGGCGGCGACGCGCTCGTCGGGCTCCAGCGCGATCAGATGCGCGTTCGGCGCGGCGGCCAGGAAGCTCCGCGCGAAGCTGCCGCGGTTGGAGCCGACATCGAGCAGCGCGACGTCGCTGGCGAAATCGGTGTGACGGCGCAGCGCATCGACGGCGATCTGGGTGCGGAAGCCCTTGCCGTAGCGCACATTGCCCCAATCGGCGCCGGCCGACACGGCGGCGGGGGCGCGGCTCGCCGTGCGATCGACGCGCGGCAAGCTCTGGAGCAAGCCACACACGCCGCATAGATAGACGGTCAATCCGCGCGTCGATTTCTCGGGCTTGTAGATGGGTTCGAGTGCGGCGCGCTGGCAGAGCTCGCAGGTATCGCTCATGAGATGGCCCCAGAAGGTTCTGGTAACCATCTTCCGCCGCCTATGGTTAATAATTCACGACGTACTCGGCACGATCGGCATAGCCGAGCTTGCCCAGCATCGCGCCGGCGACGCGATCGAACGTCGCGCGCTCGCCATCGTCGAGCAGGCGATCCTCCGGCCGGTTCACATTGTGCGGCCGGGCGAAGGCGTCGAAGGCGTCGTCGCGGTAACCAAGGTTAAGAAAGTCATAAAGCCCGCGCACCGCATCGGGGCTTTCGTGAAGATCTTCCAGCCGCACGAACATCCGGCGGTGGGCGGGGAGGGCGGCGAGATCGTCCAGGATCACGCGGTTGATCTCGCTCCAATGCCAGCAGATGCGCCCGAACTGATCGAAGCCGCGGAACGCCGCGGCGTCGGCGGCGCCTTTGCGCGGCACCGGCCACCAATATTTCTTCTCCGGCGGCGGCGCGCTGGCCGTGCCGTCGACATGCGCCTGCATCGCCGCGTTGGAGCGGTCGTCATAGCACTCGTCGCCCAGCTTGCGGAAATAAGAGCCGCAGACCTTGCGCCCGTCGCGCACCAGATGGACGAACTTCGCCTCCGGCATCGCGCGCGCCAGTTCCGGGATCAGCCAGGACAGCTTGTTCGACGAATCGCCCCAATGCGCCGCATCGCTGTAGCGCACCGCCGCGGCGTGCGTGTCGCATACGGTTTTGTACGCAGCGTCCGCGTCGATCAGGCCCAGGTAGCGGCGCACGGCCAGCGGCTGGGTGATCTGCACCATGTATTCGTGATGCATCTCGACGCCCGGCTCGGCGGCGAGCGCCTTGTGCAGCATCGCGGTGCCGGAGCGTCCGCTCGACACGATGAAGAAGGGTTGGGTCATCGTTAACCGGTTTTTAGCCATACCGGCTTTAAAAACCGTTAAGACCATGGAGCCCGCATGACCCGCGCGCCGATCTTCATCGCAGAAGCCTCCTCCAACCACGACCGCGATCTGTCGCGCGCGCTCGCTTTCGTCGACGCGGCGGCCGACGCCGGCTGCGACGCGGTGAAATTCCAGCTCTTCAAGATCGACCGCATGTTCGCGCCCGAGATCCTGGCGAAAAGCGAGAAGCATCGCGCCCGCAAGCAATGGGAGCTGCCGCTGGCACATCTCGCTCCGCTGGCCGAACGCTGCCTGGCGCGCGGCATCCAGTTCTCCTGCACGCCGTTCTACCGCGAGGCGGTGGACGAGCTTCGCCCCTTCGTCGCGTTCTACAAGATCGCGTCCTATGAGCTTCTGGTGACGCCGCTGCTCGAAGCCTGCGCCGCGACCGGCAAGCCGGTGGTGCTGTCGACCGGCATGGCGACGATGGAAGAGATCGCCGCCGCCGCGGGCACGCTGAAACGCGCCGGCGCGTCCGACATCACGCTGCTGCACTGCGTCTCCGCTTATCCGACGCCGGCCGCCGAAGCCAACCTCGCCGCCATCGCCGCGATCCGCGACGCCACCGGCTGCAAGGTCGGCTGGTCCGACCACACCCGCCGTCCCGCCGTCATCGAGCGCGCCGTGCATCGCTGGGGCGCGACAGCCGTCGAATTCCATCTCGACCTCGACGGCGAGGGCGCCGAATACGCCGCAGGCCATTGCTGGCTGCCGGGCGAGATCGCGCCCGTCATCGCCCGCATCCGCGAATCGTTCGTCGCCGACGGCGAAGGCTTCAAGGGGCCGCAGCCGTCCGAACTCGACGACCGCGTCTGGCGCGCCGATCCGTCCGACGGCATGCGCCCGCTGCGTTCCATCCGTGCCGAGTGGAAAGGCGCTGCGTGAACGAACACATCAAGATCGTCGCGATTCTCCAGGCCCGCATGGGCTCCACGCGCCTGCCGGGCAAGGTGCTGCGCCCGGTCGCGGGCAAGCCGCTGCTGTGGCACATCATTCATCGCCTCAGGAAGTCGCACCTGATCGAAGAGATCGCGGTCGCCACCACCACCAACCCACGCGACGACGCGATTGTGGAGTTCGGCCGCGAGCACGGCGTCACCATCGTGCGCGGCCCGGAAGACAACGTGCTGGAACGCTTCGCGCTTGCCGCCGAGGCGACCGATGCCGACGTGATCGTGCGGGTCTCCTCCGACGCGCCGTTCATCGACGCGGGCTTCATCGACCATCTCCTCACCCACATGATCGCGCAAAGCGGCGACTACGTGCTGATGGAAGACGGCGTCGCCTGCGCCCATGAGGGCGTCGATCCCTTGACCCGCCGCGGCCTCGACAAGCTGATGATGGACGCTAGCGCCGATCCGGCGGCGCGCGAGCACGTCACGGGCTACTTCAAGCTGCATCCCGATTTCGTGCCCATCGCCCGCGCCCCCGCCTATGAAGAGCTGGCGCGCGAAGGCGGCCGCCTTACCATCGACACGCCCGACGACCTCGCCTTCATCGAGGCGGTGCACGCGCGTATGGAAGCGAAAGCCGGTGAAGCCTCGCTCGCCGACATCCTGCTGCTGCTCGAGCGCGAACCATCGCTGCGTGGCATCAATGCGCATGTGAAGCAGAAGGAGATTGCGTCGCGCGGCGGTCTGGCGCTGATCCGCTGCGACGGCGGCGGCGCGTTCGGCTATGGCCACGTCAAGCGCATGATCATGCTGGCGCGCGCCTTGCGCGACCGCGAAGGCATCGGCGCGGTGTTCGCGCTGAACGGCACCGACGACGCCTGCGAGCCGATCCGCCGCGCCGGTTTCGCCGTCTCGCGCGAGCCGCTCGATGCACTGATCGACAAGCACCAGCCCGATATCCTGCTCTGCGATTACCGCGAAGGCCCGGACCGCGCCGAACTGGCCGCGCTCGCCGGCCGCGTTGCGCTGACCGCGATCGTCGATGACGGCTCCGACCGCCGCCTGGCGTGCGACGTCGCCTATTATCCGCCCGTGCCGCAGGCTTTCGATCTCGATTGGACCGGCTCGGCGTGCATCCCGCGCATCGGCTGGGAATGGGCGCTGCTCGGCACCGGCCAGCCGGCGCCGGCGCCGCGCAAACCCAGCCGCCCGACGCTTCTCGTCACCATGGGCGGCAGCGATCCGCATCGCCTGACGCTCAAGAGCGCCCGCGCCCTGGCGCGGATCGATCCGGCCTTTCGCGTGCGCTTCGTGATCGGCCCCGGCATGGCCGAGGGCGGCGCGGTGGCGCGGCAGATCGTGTCGCTCAACCCGAATTTCGAGACCATCGAAGGCGCCAAGGGTCTCGCGACGGAATTCGCCGGCGCCGATCTCGCGCTCTGCGCCTTCGGCGTCACGGCCTATGAGCTCGCCGCTACCGGCGTGCCCGCGCTGTATCTTTGCTTGAACGAAGACGCTGCCGCCTCCGCCTCGGCGTTCGAGAAAGCCGGCATCGGCCAGTCGCTCGGCGTCGCCGACGAGGCGTCCGACCGCGATATCGCGCGCGCCGTGTCGAAACTGCTGAACGATGCCGCCCGTCGCCGCGAGATGCGCGCCGCCGGCCTGATGACCGTCGACGGCAACGGCCACGCCCGCATCGCATCCGACCTCGCCGGTGTGCTTGCCGCCCGCCGCGCCCCGGTCAGAGCCGCGCGCTGATCCGCGCCAAGGTCTTGTCGAACACGCCGGCCCAATCGCCGCGCGTATCGGGCATCATCAATTCGCAAGACGGCCCGAGCGGTTCGTAGGCCTGGCCGAACGCGGTCCAGCTCGTGTCGTAGAGCACCTTGTAGGTGTCGACACCCACGCTCGCCGCCAGCCATGACACGGCCGTCGGGGCGCTCACCACCGCATCGAGCGACGCCAGCAGCGCCGCGGTGCGGTCCAGCTCGTTCTTCTGATCGAGGTCGTCGATCATCACGATCGGCTTGCCGCTCATCTGGGAGAGCCGTTCGATCTCATCCTCGCGCGCGTCGTATTGCACGCTGACGACGGTGCCCGGCAGCTTGCCGATGAACGCCGCCCAGGCCTCCAGCGGCGCATATTGGAGATTCCGGCTTCCACCGGCTTTGCCGCTGCGCCAGCAGATGCCGATGGTCGGGCCGCTGCCGGCCTGCGCCAGCATCGCACCGCTCTGCGCCATCGCCAGCGGATCGGGCACCAGGAACGCGGTTTCTTTCGGAAAAGCGTCGGCGCTGCCGCGCAGGTATCGCGCCACGCTGCCCATCTCGGTAAAGGCATTGGCGCCGCCGGCCTGCTTCAGCCAGCCATAACGCGCCCGCGTCACGCCGCCTGCGTTCTCCAGATCGCAAGGATGCACCGTCACGTCCGGGAACGAGCGTGCGAACAGCGGCGTCAGCCGCGGCTCGCATTCCAGTACCACCGATCCGCCGTCCGCCGCGGCGCGCGCCGCCAGGTCGGGGATCATGCTCGCGAACATGACCTGGTCGCCGACGCCCTGCTCGGCGCTCACCAGAAGCCGCGTGCGTTTCAGGCTGCCGCCCGTCCAGCGCGCCAGCTTATGCTCCGGCACCGGGACCTTGCCCGCGATTTTCAGCCGCGCCGCATAGTCGCGCCAGCCGTCCTTCAGGCTGCCGCGCAGAAGGTGCAGCACCGCGCGGTTCAGCCGTGCCTGCGCATTGTCCGGCTCCCGCGCCACGGCGCGGTCGTAGAGCGCCATCGCCTCTTCGATTTTGCCGTCGTCGGCGAGAAGGTCCGCGAGATTCGCCAGCGCCGCCGCGTTGTTCGGCTGCCGCGCCAGCGCTTCGCGATAATGTTCCGCCGCCTTTTCCCGCGCCCCCATCTCGCGCCAGGTCGAGCCCAGCGTCAGCCACAGTTCCGCCGCGTCCGGATCGCGCGCCACGGCCGGTGCCAGCAGCGCCTCGGCGGCCGCGAATTGTCCTTGCGACCGGAGCAGGTTGGCGAGGCTTACCAACGCCTCCAGCCGCGCCGGATCCTGCGCCAGCACGCGGCGGAAGAAGCCCTCCGCCGGCTTGGCCAGGCCGAGCACCCGCGCCGTGTTGCCGAGCGCGAACAGCACCCGCGCGTCGTCGGGCTTTTCGGCCAGCGCCTGTTCGTACTGCGCGATGGCATCGGTGTGGCGGTTCTGCTGGGAGAGCCTCAGGCCCTGCTGATAAGCATCCATCTCGCTAAAATCGCACGCACCGCGTTAAGGCGCGATTAAGCACGCCGGCCCGGTTTTAGCGTCTCTTTAAGACGCGGCGGGCGATATTTCGCACGTTGCTCGCAACAGGTTTTTTCGCGCGTGTCGGTCGGTCTGGATCCCAGTGTCCTCCTCAGCTTCTATCAATCGAAGCTGTCGAGCGCGGCTGCGACCTCGACCGCGGCGGCGCAGGCCAATTCGGCCGTCGGGACCTCGGCGTCGAGCCTGTCGAGCGCCACCAGCGCCACCGCGAACGACGAACCGCCCTGGGAAGTGACGCCGGCGGCGCAGAACATCCGCGACGCGCAAGCCCTTTCGACGACCGACTTTCTCAACACCACCAACGTTCCGCTCTTGGCCGGAACGTCGACCGACTCCAAGACCGAGCAGGACAACCAGAAGCTCTTCTCGCTCTACAGCGCGGTGAACACGCTCTCCTATCTCGCGAGCATGGCGGGCCGCAGCGGCGAGACTTCCGGCCAGATGGACGGCATCGACACGCGCTTCCAGGCCGGCCTGGCGCAGGTGCAGAGCTACATTTCGAACACGACCTTCAACAATTTCACGCTGCAGGCCGCGGCGCCGACCAACACGGTGAGCTCGACCACCACCGTGCCCTTCGCCTCGTTCGACTATCAGACCAAGACGCTGACCAACAATGCGGGCCTGTCGAATCCGCTGCCCGGCCTGTCGGCGTCCGACAGCTTCACGATTCAGGTCAAGAAGGGCTCGACCACCAACAACGTCGACATCGACCTGTCGCAGGTAGCGGGGCCGCTGACGCTCGACAACGTCATCTCCTATGTGAACCAGACGCTGTCGGCCGGCGGCTATCAGACGCGCTTCCAGAAGGTGCTGACGTCCGGCTCGGTGCTCGATCCGACGACCGCGACCTACGGCCTCCAAGTCTCGCCCGGCGGCACCGAGACGGTGAGCCTGTCGTCGGCCGCCGCCACGCCGTCGCTCTATCTCGTCGGCGCGTCGGGCAACGCCAGCGCGACGACGACGGCGACCACCGCGACCAACGGCACGGCCTCGACCAGCACGCAGGCCGCCGACCAGCAGGGCCGCCTGATCAAGCTCTCCGACATCGACAGCGCCAACCCGACGCCCGCGGTCAGCGTCAACGCCGCGCCGACGACCGGCACGACCACGGCGCAGTCCACCGTGGTCGACGGCCAGGGCAACGTCTATGTGCTGGGCAGCGCCACCGGCGATTTCGGCAACCAGATCAACCAGGGCACGCAGGACGCCTATCTCACCAAATACGATTCCGCCGGCAACGTCTTGTGGACGCGCATGCTGGGCAGCTCGGGCAGCGCGACGGGCAACGGCCTGGCGCTCGATCCGCAGGGCGGCGTCGTCATCACCGGCACGACCACCGGCGACCTGTCGCCCGGCGCGGTCGCCGACGGCAACAACGACAGCTTCGTGTCGCGCTACGACGCGAACGGCAACCAGCTTTGGACGACCCAGCTCCAGACGTTGAACAACAACTCGTCGGCCTCGGTCAGCGTCGACGCCTCGGGCAATGTCTATATCGGCGGCCAGACGACCGGCGCGATCGCCGCCGGCCAGGCCAAGATCGGCAGCAGCGACGCCTACGTCGCCCAGCTCAGCAGCAAGGGCAAGATCACCTACGAACAACAGTTCGGCACCACTTCGGCGGACAGTGTCGCGGCCACCGCGACCGGCTCGGACGGCAGCCTCTATGTCGCCAGCGTGCAGAACGGCCATGCCGTCGTTTCCAAATACGCCAATGGCGACGCGCGCACCGCGCCGGTGTGGACCGAGGATCTCGGCGATCTGCAGAACGGCGGCGCGATCGGCGGCCTCACCGTCTCCAACGGCAATGTCTACGTCTCGGGCACGACGCAGAACGCCAACCTCACCGCCGGCGGCCAGGCCACCGTCGCCAACGCCTCTTCGGGCGGCTCCGATGCGTTCGTCTTCGCGATGACCGACAATGGCAGCAGCGCGACGGCGAACACCGTCAGCTATGTCGGCACCAGCGGCATCGACAAGGGCGGCCAAGTCACGGTCGGTAGCGACGGTACGGTGTATCTCACCGGCTCGACCACCGGCACCTTCGCGGGCCAGGCGCGCAACGTCCCGAACGTCAGCAACGCCTTCGCCACCGCGCTGTCGTCCAGCGGCACGGTTCAGTGGACCAAGCAATATGGCGGTCTCGACGGCGTATCGTCCGGCACCGGCATCGCGATCGACCAGAGCGGCTCCAGCGTGCTCGACGCGCTCGGCCTGCCCAAGGGCACGATCAATCCCAACCAGTCGGTCGATCTCACAGCGGTGACCACGCTGCGGGCCGGCGACTCGTTCCAGATCCAGCTGCAGGGCGTCGGCGCGCGCACCGCGACCGTCACGATCGACCAGGGCGAGACGCTGCAGTCGCTGGTGGACAAGATCAACGGCCAGCTCGGCCAGTACGGCAAGGCCGCGGTGTCGTTCCAGAACAACGCCGAAGGCATCTCGATCACCGCCAATGCGGGCCAGAGCTTCACGCTGAAGGCCGGCCCGACCGGCTTCGACGCGCTGTCGCGTCTCGGCATCGCCTCGGGCACGCTCACCGCGCCGGCCGCCAACGGCAGCAGCACGCCGGCGGCGACGTCTTCGACGACGACACAGTCCTTTGGTCTCGGCCTCGGCACCAGCTTCGATCTGACGAACACGACGGGCGCCAACCTGGCGCGCTCGCAATTGCTGGGCGTGCTGTCGAAGATCCAGTCGGCCTATCAGACGACCAACACGCCCACGGCGCCGACGACGACCACCGGCAACACGACCGGCACCGCGTCGGCCACGACGACCGCACAGCTCGCGAGCTACAGTCTGGCGCTGAGTTTGCTGGGCGGGAGTTCGTCGTCGAGCTCGTCGTCGGCCTAGCTTTAATCCCAATCGTCATCCCCGAGCCCTCTTACGCTGTCGCTAAGAGGCCCGGGGCCCGTAAACACGCCTGATGCAAGCGCGTTCATGGCTGGCCGGATCGAGTCCGGCCATGACGGTTTGGAAAATGGGTGTCTAAACGACTGCGTTATACACCATCGCCTGCGCCGGCTTGCCGTAAGCGGCGGCGCGCGGGTTGTAGGTGCGCATCGGTGCGGCGCGGCGGTCGACCTCGGTGGCGATCGCCTTGATCATGCCCTCGCTGGCGTTCTTCATCCGCGTCAAGAGGCGGCCATGCAGCTGCAGCACCTCGCGGAATTTCGCCGTGATGTCGAGGAACCGCTTGCGCAGCGGCGGCGCCAGGCGCTTGGCGTGCTCGGGCGTGAGGCCATGCGCCTCGCGGCCGTACATCGCCGACAGGCGTTGGATCTCCGGATCGGTGGTGCGCAGCTCCTGCGGCTTGCCGGATTTCAGCGCCGCGATGTCGCCCTCGATCGCCTCGATCAGGCGTTCGGCGAGCTTGACCAGCCTTTCAATCCGCTCTGCGTCGGGGGCGCTCAATGGGCCTTCTCCTGCACCTTCAGAAGCTCGCGCTGAATCGCGTCGGAGAGGCCGAAGCCGCCCTGCGACGCCATTTGCTTGCCGTACTCGTCGACCATCAGGGAGCGGAACATCTCCTCGCCCTGGCCGCCGCCGAACGGGCCGTCGGTCGGGATGCCGTCGAACATCGCGCCTAGCATCTGGGTGATGAAGACGCCTTCGAACTGTTGCGCCACGGCCTTGGCCTTGGTCGGATCGGTCGTCTGGCCGGGCACCTTGAGCGGCGCGCCTTTCAGCGCGGTCATCGCGGCGGTGGGATCGAGCGTGGTGGCGGATCCGGTCATCCGATCACCTGGATGTCGGCCTGCAGCGCGCCGGCCGCCTTGATCGCCTGCAGGATGGAGATGATGTCGCGCGGACCGACGCCCAGCGCATTCAGCCCGTCCACCAGGCTGCGCAGCGACACGCCGTCATGCAGCACGGCCATCTTGTTGCCCTTGCCGTCGTCGATGGCGATCGCGGTGCGCGGCACGACTTCGGTGGTGCCGCCCTTCGAGAACGGCGCGGGCTGGCTCACCTCCGGCGTCTCGGTGACGCGGATCGTCAGATTGCCCTGCGCGATGGCGACGGTGGAGATGCGTACGTCGGCGCCCATCACGATCACGCCGGATTGCTCGTCGATGACGACGCGCGCCACCTCGTCGGGATCGACCTTGACTTGCTCGAGGTCGGTCAAAAGGCCCATCACGCCGTGCGGATAGTTCTGCGGCACGGTGAGGCGCACGGTCGCGGGATCGGTCGCCTCGGCCGGGTCGCCGCCCATATAGGCGTTGATCGCGCCGGCGATGCGGGTCGCCGTGGTGAGGTCGGGATTGCGCAGCGACAGGCGCAGCGATTTCTGGGCGGCGAGATTGAAGCCGATCTCGCGCTCGACGATCGCGCCATTGGCGATGCGGCCTGCCGTCGGCACGCCGCGCGTCACGCTGGCGGCATCGCCGCTCGCGGTGAAGCCGCCGATCGCCACCGGGCCCTGGCCCAGCGCATAGATCTGGCCGTCGGCGCCGAACAGGCTGGTCACGAGAAGCGTGCCGCCCTGCAGGCTCTTGGCGTCGCCCATGGCGCTGACCGAGACGTCGATGCGGCTGCCCTGCGCCGCGAAGGGCGGCAGGTTGGCGGTCACCATCACGGCGGCGACGTTCTTGGTCTGCATCGTGGTGCCGCGGGTGTTGACGCCCATGCGCTCGAGCATGGTCTGCAGGCTCTGCTGGGTGAACGGCGCGTTCTTCAGGCTGTCGCCCGAGCCGTTCAGGCCCACGACCAGGCCATAGCCGACCAGCATGTTGTCGCGGATGCCCTCGATCTCGACCAGGTCCTTGACCCGGCTGAAGGCGAACGCCGGGACGGGCGCAATCGCGGTGATCGCGGCCAGGGCGAGGCTCAGAAGGCGTATATAGAGTGCGCGGCGCATGAGCGGTTTCTGCTCTTCGGCAATTTTCCGGGAGTTCTCCTGCCAGTTCTGTGCCGTCCGTCTCAAATAAATAGCCTTTCTAAATCAACCGGTTAGGGCTCCCGGAAAGTTCCAAAAGCGCCCGCCCGGCAGATTCTTCCCGGCAGTTCTTTCGCCGATGGACAGCGCCGGGTCGCGTTCCTATTTTCGCCCCTAACGCTTTGCTCTCTCGGGATTCCGCCATGCCGGCCTCGTCGTCCTCACGTCCCCGTCCGGCGGTTCTGTGCATCCTCGACGGCTGGGGCTGGCGGCCCGATCCGACCGACAACGCGATCGCCGAAGCCAAGACGCCCAACTACACCCGCATGCTGGCCGACAGCCCGCACGCGCTGCTCTCGACCTCCGGCCATGCCGTCGGCCTGCCGGCGGGCCAGATGGGCAATTCCGAGGTCGGCCACATGAACATCGGCGCCGGCCGGGTGGTGGCGCAGGACCTGCCGCGCATCGACCTCGCCATCGAGGATGGCAGCTTCGCGGCGCGTCCCGCCCTCGTCGACCTCATCGCCAGGGCCAAGGCGGCCAAGGGCGCGGTGCATGTGATGGGCCTGCTCTCGCCGGGCGGCGTGCACAGCCATCAGGCGCATATTTCTGCCCTGGTGCGCGCTCTGGCGGCGGCGGGGCTGCCGGTGTTCGTCCACGCCTTCCTCGACGGGCGCGACGTGCCGCCGAAGAGCGCGCTCGACTATCTCAAGACCTTCGCGGCATCGGTGCACGGCCTCGCCGGCGTGCGGATGGCAACCGTGTCGGGCCGCTATTACGCGATGGACCGCGACAAGCGCTGGGATCGCGTCGCGAAAGCCTATGACGCGATGGTCGACGTCAAGGGCGAGCGCTTCTCCGACGCCTATACCGCGGTCGAGAAATCCTACCAAGCCGGCGTCACCGACGAGTTCGTCGTGCCCTGCGCGATCGGCGACTATGCCGGCATGTCGGACAACGATGCGCTGATCTTCGCCAATTTCCGCGCCGATCGCGCCCGCGAGATATCGCTGGCGCTGCTCGATCCGGGGTTCAGCGGCTTTACGCGCGACCGCGTCGTGCATTTCAGTGCCGCCGCCGGCATGGCCGAGTATTCGGACGAGATCAACAAGCTCATGACTCGGCTCTTCCCGGCCGAGAACGTCACCGGCACGCTGGGCGAGATCGTCGCCGCGCGCGGCCTCAAGCAGCTGCGCATTGCCGAGACCGAGAAATACGCCCACGTCACCTTCTTCCTGAACGGCGGGCGCGAGACGCAGTTCGACGGCGAGGACCGCATCCTGGTGCCGTCGCCCAAGGTCGCCACCTACGACCACAAGCCCGAGATGAGCGCGCTCGAAGTGATGGGCAAGCTCGAAGAGGCCGTCGCATCGGGCAAATACGACCTCATCGTCGTGAACTTCGCCAATCCCGACATGGTCGGCCACACCGGCATCATGGCCGCGGCGATCCAGGCGGTCGACACCATCGACGAATGCCTGGGCCGCCTGCGCGCCGCGGTCGAGAAGGCGGGCGGTGTCCTCCTCGTCACCGCCGATCACGGCAATGTCGAGCTGATGAAGGATCCGGTGACGGGCGAGCCGCACACCGCGCACACGACTCTGGATGTTCCCATCGTCGCGATCAACGCGCCGCCGCACATCAAGCTCGTCAACGGCCGCCTCGCCGACGTCGCGCCGACGCTGCTCGCGCTGATGGGCTTGCCGAAATCGCCGCAGATGACCGGTACCTCGCTGATCGCGCCGATGGCCGCGGAGAGCGTCGCCTGACACAGCGCGCGTCCCGGATTGCAATTGCGCTGGCGAGCCTTGCTCTCCTCACGGCCGCGAAGAAGCCGCCGCATGACAAGCCGCATCCGCCGGCACCGCCGCCGCCCATCGTTGCGCCGAGCGTCGAGCCGCTGCCCGACCTCAGTCACGCGATACCGGAATCGACCGCCGGCAAGCTTCCTTCGACCGCCGAGCAGTTCAATCGCCTTAAGGGCGATCTCGCGAAGGGCAAACCCGCCGCCGATGTCGCCAAGGCGCGCGCGCTGGCGCTGAAGGCACAGGCCGAAGCGCTGCGCCGCAAGCTGGTCGCGACGGCGGCGCGCGTGCAGGACCTCGAAAAGCAGAAGATCGTGCTCGACGGCGAGATCGTGCAGCTCGCGGCCGAGGACAAGCGCCTCTCCGCCGGCTTCCTGCGCGACCGCGTGCAGGTGGCGCGCCTCCTCGCGGTGATCGAGCGGCTGCAGCACGACACCCCACCCGCGTTGGCGCTCAAGCCCGACGACGCGCTCGGCGCGGCGCGCGGCGCGATGCTGCTGGGCGCCTCGCTGCCCGATGTCTATGGCAAGGCGGCGGCGCTCGCCCGCCGCATCGAAGAGCTTCAACGCACCCGCGCCGCCCTCATCGCGCGCCGCGCCGAGGCGTCGCGCAATGCCCTTCAGCTGCGCCAGGCGCGGGTAGAACTCGATCAACTCCTCGCGAGCAAGAGCGCCCAGGCCGCGGTCGCCGATGCCGCCTATGGAAAGTTGCGTGAAAAGCTCGCAACGATCGCCACCCAGGCCGCCAATCTCGAGACGCTTCTGGTGAAGGTTGCCGCCCTGCGCGCCCAGCCGGCGCAGCACAGCGTGGTCGTGGTTACCGCGCAAAACGCGGCTTTGGACGGCAGTCGCGGCACGCTGCTCCAGCCCGTGGTCGGAACCATGCTGCCGCAGCAAGGGGATGGTAACGGCCCCGGTGTCAGCTTTGCCGCTGCCGGTGGCGCCCAGGTGGTCGCACCGGCCGATTGCGAGGTGCTTTTCGCCGGTCCTTACCATAAGAACGGGCAAGTCTTGATCCTGGAAGTCACCACTGGATACGATCTGGTGCTCGCAGGACTGGGCCGCGTCACGGTGAAGCCGGGCGATCAGGTGCTTGCCGGTGAGCCCGTCGGCGTGATGCCGCAAGGCATGCCTGCGAATAAGAATGCGCCGCAAATGGGCCCGAATGGCGAGCTTTACTTCGAATTGCGCAAGGACGGTCGGGCATCGAGCCCCATGCCCCTGTTGGGCCTCGATCTAAGGAAGGCAAAGAGAACATGAAGAAGTACGCTTTCGTCGGCATCGGTGCGGTCGCCGGCTTCATCACGGCGCTCGGCGTGCTGCCGCCGGCCCACGGCGCCAACGATGCGGGCACCTATCGCCAGCTCGACCTGTTCTCCGATGCCTTCGAGCGCGTGCGCGCCAACTATGTCCGCCCGGTCGACGACAACGAGCTGATCAACGCCGCCATCGAAGGCATGGTCTCCAACCTCGACCCGCATTCGGCTTACATGGACTCCAAGGCGTTCGCCGACATGCAAATCCAGACCAAGGGCGAGTTCGGCGGCATCGGCATCGAGGTCACGCAGGAGAACGGCCTCGTCAAGGTCATCACCCCGATCGACAACACGCCCGGCGCCAGGGCCGGCATCAAGGCCGGCGACTACATCGCCGCGATCAACGGCAACTCGCTGCAAGGACTCAGCCTCAACGACGCGATCGACAAGATGCGCGGCCCGGCGGGCAGCAAGATCACGCTCACCATCCTGCGCACCGGCGACAAGAGCGCACCCAAGAAGCCGTTCGACGTGACGCTGACCCGCGCCATCGTGGCGGTGGACGAGGTGCGCTGGCACCGCGAGGGCGACGTCGGCTACATCCGCATGCCCGGCTTCAACGAGAATACCGCCAGCGGCCTCGAGAACGCGGTGCGCGATCTGAAGAAGCAGATCGGCCCCGGCGTGAAGGGCTATGTCCTCGACCTGCGCAACAATCCGGGCGGCCTGCTCGACCAGGCGGTGCAGGTCTCCGACGACTTCCTGCAGTCGGGCGAGGTCGTGTCGACGCGCGGCCGCCATCCCGACGATACGCAGCGCTACGACGCCCATGCCGGCGACGTCACCGACGGCAAGCCGGTGATCGTGCTGGTCAATGGCGGTACCGCCAGCGCCGCCGAGATCGTCTCTGGCGCGCTGCAGGATCACCACCGCGCCACGGTCGTCGGCATGACGACCTTCGGCAAGGGCTCGGTGCAGACCATCATCCCGCTCGGCGAGGGCGGCGGCGCGCTGCGTCTCACCACGGCGCGCTACTACACGCCGTCGGGCCATTCGATCCAGGCGCAGGGCATCATCCCCGACGTGGCGGTGGCCGCCGGCGACGAGGAGGACATCCCGAAGATCGCCCGTCCGTCGGAAGCCGACCTGCCGGGCCATCTCGCGGGCGAGACGGCCGTGAAGAAGCCGAACGCGACGATCGTCCGTCCGCCGGCCAACGCGCCGAAGACGGGCGCCGACGGCAAGCCGTACGACTTCCAGCTCACCTATGCGCTGCAGATGCTGCACGGCAAGGTGGCGATGGCGACGGGCAATAGCGGCTCGGCCAACTGAGCACGGGTCGCAAGAATGGTTCGTGGGGGACGATGAACAGGCTGTTCCTTCTGTCATCCGGCGCGATCGCGGGCTTCGGCCTCGCGGTCGCCGCCTCGCATTTCGCCTATGGCGCGCTGCCGGCGCAGAGCGGCACGGCGGTGGCGCTGGCGCGCTTCGGCCAGGCCTTCGAGAAGACGCGCGACGACTATGTCGACAAGCCCGAGGATCGCCAGCTGGTCGAGAACGCCATCGGCGGCATGTTGACCAATCTCGACGCCCATTCGAGCTATTTCGATCCCAAGACCTATGACGCGATGCAGACCAAGGCGGCGGGCGCCTATGGCGGCGTCGGTCTCGTCGTCACGGTGAAGGACGGCATCGCGTCGGTGTTCGAGCCGATGGACGGCACGCCGGCCTCGCGCGCCGGGCTGAAGACCGGCGACGACATCGTCGCGATCGACGGCGCGCAGATGAAGGGCCACACGCTCGACGACGTGTCGTCGCGCATGCGCGGCGCCGCCGGTTCGGCCGTCACTATCACCATCGGCCGCGGCAACGCCAAGCCGTTCGACGTCAAGCTCACCCGCGAGGCCATCGAGGTGGAGCGTCTGACCTACAAGCGCGAGGGCGATGTCGGCTACATCAAGATCGTCGCCTTCTCCGATCGCACCGATCCGGATCTGCGCGCCGCGGTCGCGGCGCTGAAGAAGCAGATCGGCCCCTCGCTCAAGGGCTACGTCGTCGATTTGCGCGACGATGGCGGCGGCGTGCTGCAGGCCGCCATCGACGTGTCGGACGATTTCCTCGACGCGGGCGAGATCGTCTCGGTGCGCGGCCGCGGTCCCGATGCGGTGGAACGCTACGATGCCCATCCCGGCGACATCGCGAACGGCAAGCCCGTCGTGGTGCTGACGAATGGCGGCACCGCCAGCGCGTCCGAGATCGTCGCCGGCGCGCTGCAGGATCACCGCCGCGCCACCATCATGGGCATGCTGACTTTCGGCAAGGGCTCGGTGCAGTCCGTCATCCCGCTCGACAACGGCGAGGGCGGGGCGCTGCACATGACCACGGCGCGCTACTACACGCCGGTCGGCCGATCGATCCAGGTGACCGGCATCGTGCCGGACATCGTGGTCTCGGGCGGTCCCGATGCGCCGGACTATGAGCGCGAAGTCGAGCTGCCGCACCATCTGCTCGCCGAGGGCCCGCCCGCCAAACCGCTCGGCAAGGCGATCGAGCCCCAGCCGGGCCAGAACTATCCCGACTTCCAGCTCGCGATGGCGCTCGCCTTCCTGCACAAGACGCTGGCGGTCAACGGCACACCCGATCACGCCTGATAACCAATCCCGGGCGTTAACCGCCTCGTAACCTTGTTAGACGTTAGTGTTCGGTCCATGGCTGCGAGTGGCACGACCGACGACTCCGCGCCGGCGCCGCCTTTGGGCGGGCTGCGGCCGCTGGTCATCGCCTATGTCGCCGTCTTCGCCCTCCTGATTCTGTTCGGCATCGCCGTCGTCCTGCTCGGCAATCCGCGCGCCGGCGAGCCCGTCGTGCATCTGAGCCTGCCGCCGCAGCCGCCCGCCAAGCTGGTGCTGGTGCCCGGCGGCCCCTCTGCTCCCGGTGCCAAGCCCGCCCAGCCCACGGCACTGCCGCCCACCACCGGCGAGCCAGCCTTGCCGCCGCCCGTCGTGCCGCAGATCATCACCCAGCCCGTCTATGCCGGCAGCGTCCTGGTCGCCGATCCCGCGCTGATCGAGCAGACCGAGAACGGCCCGCTCCCCAAGATCGCCGCCGACGGCACGCCGCCGCAGCGCGCCTATGCGGCGCCGGCCCTCGACAACGGCAAGCCGCGCATCGCCATCGTGATCGGCGGCCTCGGCATCAGCGCCAAGATGACGGCCGCGGCGCTCGCCACCCTGCCGCCGCAGGTGACGCTCGGCTTCGAGCCCTATGCGGGCGACGTGCAGCGCTGGGTGGCGCAGGCGCGCCGTCAGGGCCATGAGGTGCTGCTCGAAGTGCCGATGGAATCCTTCGACTTCCCCGACAGCGATCTCGGTGCGCACACGCTGCGCGCCGGCGTCGGCGAGGACGCCAACACCGAGCGCCTCGTCTGGGCGATGACGCGCTTCACCGGCTATACCGGCGTCACCAACCTGCTCGGCGACCGCTTCCTCTCCGATTCCGATTCGCTGGAGCCGGTAATGACCTATCTCGCGCGGCGCGGTCTTCTTTTCTACGATAACGGCGCGGCCAGCCATTCGGCGGCACCCGATGTCGCGGCGCGCTCCGGTGTCTCCTTCGCGCAAGCCACCGGCACGATCGACAAGATACAGACCGCGATGGAGATCGATCGCGAGCTCTCCGAGCTCGAAACCGCGGCGCGCGCCCATGGCACGGCATCGGGCGTCGGCGTGGTGCGGCCCGTCACCATCGAGCGCGTCGCGCAATGGGCGCAGGGGCTTGGCGGCCGGGGCTTTGTTCTGGTGCCGGCTTCCGCCATAGTTCTCCCGAAGAAATAACCAGACCATCCCAAATGGCCCGCAGCAGCGGCTTCCTCAAGCACGACGATCTGCCCTACCGGCCTTGTGTCGGCATCATGCTCGTCAACAACGAAGGCCTCGTCTTCGTCGGCCGCCGCATCGATCAGACGATGGAAGGCTGGCAGATGCCGCAGGGCGGCATCGACGACGGCGAGACGCCGCACCAGGCGGCGCTGCGCGAATTGAAGGAAGAAGCCGGCACCGACAAGGCCACCATCATCGGCGAGATGGACGAGTGGCTGACCTACGATCTGCCGGCGCATCTGCTCGGTGTCGCGCTGCACGGCCGCTATCGCGGCCAGCGCCAGAAATGGATCGCGATGCGTTTCACCGGCGAGGACAGCGACATCGATATCACGGCACACGATCCCGAATTCGCCGCCTGGAAATGGCTGGCGCTCGAGGCGTTGCCGCGCCTTGTCGTGCCGTTCAAGCGCGATACCTATGCCAAGGTGATTGCCGCCTTCCGCGACGTCGCCGGTCCGGTGGCGTGACAGCCAAGCGCCCCGATCTCGTCTTCATCCATGGCGCGTTCTGCGGGCCGTGGGCGTTCGACGACTTCCGCAAACCCTTCGAAGCCGCCGGTTACCGCGTGCACGCCCCGGCGCTGCGCCATCACGGCGAAGGCGCCAAGCCGTCGCGCGCGCTCGGCCAGACCAGCCTGACCGATTATGCCGACGACCTCGCCAAGCTCATCGCCGGTCTCGCTGCGCCGCCGATTCTGATCGGCCATTCGCTCGGCGGGTTGCTGGCGCAGATGCTCGCCGCGAAAGGCCTGGCGCGCGCGCTGGTCCTGCTCGCGCCCTGTCCGCCCTGGGGCATCCTGCCCTCGACGATGTTCGAGATCGCGTCGGCGCAGACCATGTGGCTGGCCGGCGATTTCTGGAACCAGCCGCTGACGCCGGACTATGGCATCGCCGCCGCCAATTCGCTCGACCGCCTGACGCCCGCCGAGCGCCACAAGGTGTTCGCGCGTTTCGTACCGGAATCGGGCCTCGCGACCTTCGAGATCATGCAATGGGCGCTCGATGCCAAGCGCGCCGCCGAGGTGAAAGCCGAGGCCGTGACCTGCCCGGTGCTCTGCCTCGTCGGCCGTGACGACAAGATCAACCCGCCCTCGACCGTCCGACGCATCGCCGAGCGCTACAAGGCCCGTGCCGTGTTCGAGGAGCTTGCCGGGCATAGTCACTGGCTGATCGGCGAGCCGGGCTGGGAGAAGATCGCCGGCCGCGTGCTGACCTGGATCGGCGCGATCAGTTCGCCGCCGTCGCCGTCCCAGAAAGCGTCGAAGGCCCGTCGTAGCGCTTCTTGAAGTCCTTCATGAACGCTTGAAGCGTGTCGACCGAGGCGATCTGCGCCGCGCGGTCGCGGAACGCCGTGCCGTGCGCGTCGATGTTCTGCGCCACCACGGTGAAGGCATTGCCGTCCGGGCTGGTCTTCATCTTCGGCCCGAAATGGTCGCGCAGCCGCTCCAGGCTGGCCTCGTCGTTGGCGAGCGAATAGGCGACCGCGGCGCGCATGACGGTTTCGCGCTCGTCGGCGGTCAGCGGTGCGGCATCGCCGTAGCGGCCCCCGAGCGCCTCTTCGGCCTTCTGCCCGGCGACCGCCCAGTTGCCGCTTTCCCAATAGATGTCGGCGCGCAGCTTCACCGTGTCGGCTGCACTGTCGACGGCGATCAGGTCGAGCGCGTCGTTCCACTGCTTGAGCGCCGCGAAGGCGCGCGCTTCCAGCAGCAGGCGTTGATGATTCACCTCGTCCGGCAGACCCGCGACCTGGGTGGTGCGGATGGTCTGCAGCGCCGCCTGGGGCTTGGCATCCATCAGTTGCAGCATCGCAAGCCGCGTCGCGACTTGCGCGCGGCCGACGCCGTCGAGGCGCTTGGTGATCTGGTAGTTGAGCAGGTCTTCGGCGGGCCCCAGCAGGTCCACCGCCGCCAGCCGCTCCGACATGCGCCGGATCATCTCGTCGCCGTCCGGCCCGATCGGCGTCAGATCGATGAAGTCGTAAAAGATGCCCAGCGCTTCGATCGGTTTCAGCTTGCCGGCCTTGCCCTTGATGAAGAGGTCCGCGAACGCCGTGCGCATGTCGTCCTGCACTTTGCGGCCGCGCTCGTCGCCCGGGAAAGCCGCGACCGCGGTGCGCAGCGTGCGAAGTCCGTCGCGCCAGCGCTGCCTGGCGAAATAGACGGACGCCAGCATGCGCAGCGTCTTCATCTCCAGCGCGTCGCCGCGCCAGCGAAAGCGCAGGGCCTCCAGCACCTTGATCGCGTCGTCCTGGCTCATCGCGCCGACCTTCAGCGCCGCCTCGGTGCGGTAGTAGATCGACTCGGCGGCGGCGCGCTCATTGCCGCTCTTCTCGACGCTGTTGAACAGCGCGCCGGCCTGGTGGCCGTAATCCTCGGCGGCGAGCAGCCGTGCCCGAACGACGTTTGCCTCGACCTGCACGTTCGGATCGATGCCCTGCGGCACCCGCGACATGGCGGCGTCGGCAATTTCGAGATGATTTTGCGCAAGCGCAGCTTGCGCCAAGGCAATGCGGCCGCGCGCCTGCCAGTCGGGGGCGTATTGCTTCATCACCGGCTCGGCACGGTCGAGATCGGTGCGCGCCGTGTCCCAATCGTCCTGCGCCGCCTCGGTCAGCCCGCGCCAATAAGCGGCGTGGCGGTCGGTGTCGAACGCGGTGCCGGCGATGTCGGCCTTGGCGTCGCGATAGCGGCCCATCATGTAGTCCGCCGCCGCCTTCATGGTCTGCAGCTGCGGATCGCTCTGCAGGCCCGGATCCTGCGCCTGCATCAGCTTGATGAGGCCCAGCGCCTCGGCCGCGAACCGGTTGGCGAGATAGAACCGCGCCAGCGACAACCGCGCATGCGCATCGCCGTCGCTCGAAAGCCGCGCGGTGGCGCCGCGCAGCCGCCGCTCGGTGTTGAGGAAGCTGCCGCCCGTCTGGTGCGACCAGCGTGCGAAATCGAGGAAGGTTGGTCCACCCGTGCCCATCGCCAGCGCCGCCGGCGAACTCACGGTCGAGGTCGACGGCGTCAGCGCCAGGCCGCCCGGCCGCGTCACCGTCACGCGCGTGCGGTCGACCGCGACTTGAAGATCGTCGACGTAAGGCGTGAAGACGAGGCCCGCGGCGGTCTGCAGAACGGCGAATTCGACGTAATCGTGCGACGCCGTCATGGCATTGCCGACCGCGCCCGGCACCACGACGATCTGGTCGCCGGCCTGCGGATCGGTCAGCGTCACCGCGTGCGAGGCGGCCGGCAGCAGCGTCGACAGCGAGGCATGCTTGGGATCGTCCTGGTTGCGCGAGAACGCGATGCCGACCGCGGAATTGCTCACCTGCGGCGCGATCAGCACTTTGACATTGGCGCCGTCGACCTTGGCCGCGATCTGCTCGGGCAAGGCGAAATTGATCCGCAGCACGCTCGCGCCGTCCGACGACGACGCTTCGACGGAGGAGGGGAAGCTGCCCAGCGACGCCTTCAGCTTCTCGACGTCGAGCGGCGGCGCGCCTTGCAGCACGACCCAGGCGGTGGTGCCGCGCATGAACACCGCCACGCCGCGCTGGGCGGCGTTGGCGAAAGTGAGAACCGCGCCGCCATGCATGACCTGGCCGCTCGCATCCTGCGTCGTCGCGGCAGGCGGCGGCGCGGGTTGCGCCGGAGCCGGCGCAGCCGCGGGCGCCGGTGTGGGCGCAGGGGGAGCAAGCTTCTGTGCGGTGGCGGCGATCGCGGCGGCCTGCGCGTTGGAGACGGCGGCTTGTTTGGTATCCTTGGTCGCGGTCAGCGGCGTGACGGCGCCCTTGGCGCCGCCCGGCGGCTTGTAGGCGTCGGCGTCGGTCTTGGGCGCCAGCACGTCGACGACGACTTTGGAGCCGTCGCGGAAATCGTGGAAGCCGCTCGCCTGGTCGGTGTCGAACTCGACCACGGTTGCGTTGCCGTCGACGCGCCAGCTGGCGTTCTTTACCCAGGGCGGCGCGAAGCGCGCGATGGTGGAGACGTCGACGCGCGCCGGCGACTCGAAGCGGACGCCGAGCTTTCCGGCGCCCGGGAACATCGCGTACTTCACGTCGTGTGGCCAATCGAACACCAGCCGCGTGAAATTCTGATAGGCGCCGGAGCGCACCGCGATCTGCGGCAGCGATGCGATGTCGAGCGTCTTGGGCGGCGCGGGCGGCGGCGGCGGCAGGTCGGGCGGATTGCCCGCGAAGGTATTGGGCACAAGGTCGAGCGCGATCCGGTTCGCTGACTCGCTCTGATGGATATGCACCGGCTGCACCAGCGCGAAGCGGAATGTGCGCCCGTCGGCATCGGCCCGCGGCCCGCCGGCATAGGCACCGAGACTCTGCGCGATCTGGTCGGCGGTGACGGAGGTCTTGCGGTCGAAGCCGATGGTGAGCACGCCGCCATTCACGCTGGCGGTGACGTGCGCCTTGGGCGTGAAGTTGAAGAGCAGCCGCGCGAAGCCGTTGCCGGTGCTCACGCTCACGCTGTCGGCCTTCGCCGGCAGCGCGAGCAGCGCGGCGGCGAGGAGGCTCAACAGAAGAGTGCGCGGCTTCGCGAGAATCATATGTCTACTTCGTCGGAGCAGGCGGCGTCGGCGTCAAGCTGGCCGGCGCACCCGTCGCGGCAGGCGTCGCCGCCGGCTTCGGCGCGGTCGTTGCGGCAGGCGCGGCCGTTGCCGGCGCCGTCGTGCTCGGCGCCGGTGTCGTCGCGGGCAAAAGCGCAGGCGTTGCCGGTGCGGCCGTCGGCGTCGTTGCAGGCTTTGCGGCGGGCGTTGTCGCTGCCGTGGTCGCCGGCTTCGGCGCGGCCGGAGGCGTTGCCGTCGTCGTCAGCGGCTTCGGTGGCGTCGCGGCAGCGGTCTTCACCGGCGCCGGCTTGGGCGTAACGTGGTGCGCGACAGGCTTCGGCTTGGCCGGGGCCGGCTTCGCCGGAGCAGGCGGCGTCTGTGCCGGCGCGGCGGCCGGCGTCGTGACAGGCGCCGGAGTCGCGGCAGGGAGAGCGGGGGGCGGCGTCACCGACGCGGTCTGCAGCGGCGTGACCGGCGGATTGCTGGCGTTCTGCAACGGCGTGACCGGCGGCGAGGCGCCCGGCGGCAGCGCGGGCATGGCATCGGCGGCGGTCGTCGGCGTCGGGCAGATCGCGGCCGGCGCGTTGTCGGGCAGCTTCAACAGCGCCGCGAGCTTCACGGTCAGCTTCTGCGCCGCGTCGGGATTCATCGAAGCCAATACCGGGGCCAGAACGTCGGACTTCATGCCCTTGGCGACCGGCAGCAGCACATCGTCGCTCAACGCGTTGAAGATGCGCGCCGCGTCCTTCGGCTTCATCGCGGAATAGGTCTTCACCAGCGAGGCGATCTGCGCCTCCTGCTTGGCATCGCGCTGGCCGAGCAGCGTCTGGATCTGCGTCTGGAGGTCCTTCAGCGCCGCGATCTTCTGGTCGACGCGCCCTTCCGAGGCATTGAGCAGGTTCTCGCGCATGGTCAGCCCACGCTCGCGCGCATCGAGCTCGGCGCGGCGCTTGGTCAGGCTGGTCAGCACGTCGGCCTCGCCGGCACTGCCGCCACCGGTATCGTCGTCGGCGAAATCCTGCGCCGGCTTGCTCGCCGGCATCGACGGCGCCAGGCCGGCGTCGTCGGGCTGATCGGCATCGGACGCGGAGATGTTCTGCGCCGCGCGCGCGATGTCGACGCCCTTGATGGCGAGCAGCCCGGTGCCGACGATCACGACGACCGGCAGAAGGCGGATATGCTTGAGGATGGCTTTCATCTCACGGCCCTGAGCGCGTCGAGGCGCTTCATGATGCTGCCCGAGGGCAGCTCGGAAACGTTGCCGGTCTGCACTTGCGGCTTGTTCGCCACGGCGCGGTCGAAGCGCTCGGCGATGCGATCACCCGACGCGGTCAGGAGCGACAGCTCGTCGATGATGACGCGGGCGCGGCTCAGGCGCTCGTCGAGCGTTTCCGCGGCGCCGCTGGCCGAGGCCTTCAACGCGCGCATCGAGGCGCCGGCATTGGCGATGGCGCCGTTCAGCGCGCCGATGGTCGATTTGAGGCCTTCCTGCCCCTTGCGCACGGCGGCGAGGCGGCGTTCCAGCACGATGCAATAGACGAGCGTGACGGCGAGGAGGCCGGTCAGCGCGAATTCGACGATCAGGCCGAGGGTGATGTGCATGGTGATCTCCTAGAGCCCGCGGCTCGCATCGGTGCGTTCGACGGCTTCTTCCACGCGCACGGCGACGGAGGAGCCGACGCGCCCCATCCGCCCCTTGAGCAGCGGCACGCCGCGGCAGCGCATTTCGATCTTCGAATCCGGGCTGGCGTTCAGCATGATCGTCTGGCCGACCTCCAGGTTCATCATCTTGTTGAGCGGCAGGGTCTGCTCGTCGAGGATCGCGTCGATCTCGACCTTGGTGGACCACAGCTCGGTGGCGAGATGGCTTTCCCAGATCGAGTCGCGGCCGAACTTCTCGCCCATGAACTGCTGCAGCAGCAGCTTGCGGATCGGCTCCAGCGTCGCATAGGGCAGCAGCAGCTCGGTGCGCCCGCCGCGGTCTTCCATGTCGATGCGCAGCTTGACCAGGATCGCCGCGTTGGCGGGGCGCGCGATGGCGGCGAAGCGCGGATTGGTCTCCAGGCGGTCGAGGCTGAAATTCACCGGCGCCAGCGGCTCGAAGGCGGCGCACATGTCGGCAAGGATCACCTCGATCATGCGCTGCACCAGGGAGCGCTCGATGGTGGTGTAGGGACGGCCCTCGATGCGCATCGCGGAGGAACCGCGGCGCCCGCCGAGCAGCACGTCGACGATCGAGTAGATCAGGTTGGAGTCGACGGTGAAGAGGCCGTAATTGTCGAGCTCTTCGGCGCGGAACACCGCCAGGATCGCCGGCAGCGGGATCGAGTTCAGATAGTCGCCGAAGCGGATCGAGGTGATGGAGTCGAGGCTCACCTCGACGTTGTCGGAGGTGAAGTTGCGCAGGCTCGTCGTCATCAGCCGCACCAGGCGGTCGAACACGATCTCGAGCATCGGCAGGCGCTCATAAGACACCAGCGCGGAGTTGATGATCGCGCGGACGCCCGACTTGTCCTGCATCTGGTCGGAATTGACGTCGAAGCCGAGAAGGGAGTCGATCTCCTCCTGGTTCAGGATGCGTTCGGCGGTGCCGCCGCTGGCCGCGACCGGAATGGTCTCGGGGCCGGCGTCGGCGGCGGGGATGTCGTTTTCGAGGGCTTCGTCGGCCATGATGAACCTACTGCACGATCATTTGCTTGAGCAGGACGTCGTGCACGCGATAGGGCGCGGCGGCGGCGTTGACCCGGCGGATCAGCTCTTCTTTCAGGCGCACGATGCCGGCCGAGCCCTTCAGGTCGTCGATGCGCAGCTCGCGCAGATAGCCCTGGAACTGGTCGACGACGCGCGGCATCAGCGCGGTGATGCCCGCCTTCTCCTCGGCGCTGTCGAGCTCGAGCGAGACGGATAGCTTCAGATAAGCCGGCGCCGCGTCGGCGCCCTGGATATTGACGATGATGTCCGGCATGTCGGCATAGGTGATGTTCGGCGGGGTCGGCGGCAGCGCCTCGGGCGCGTTCGCGGCAAGCTCGGCCGACTTGTCGGGACCTTTGAAGAAAAAGACGTAGGCGCCCGCGCCGCCGGCGAGCAGCACGATCACGCCGATCGCGCCGAACAGCACCAGTTTGTTGCCGAGCAGTTTCTTAACGAAACCTTGCTTCGGCGCGTCGCCTTCGGCACCGGCCTCGCCGTTTTTCTTCTCGGCTTCTTCGCCTTGCGGCTTTGCGTCTTTCTTCGCCACGTCTGCGGCCCCTTCTCTCTCGACGGGCGAAATTAGGCGGACGTGGTTAAGAACCGGTTCAAATTCACCCTGCGGCGGAAAATCTTGCCGGGCAGCGAACGCCGCTTGCCGGGCGGCTCTCGCGAAAAATCCAGCAAAGCCGCGGCTTTCGATTTGGCACGGCGGCTGCACCGGATGGGCCACGGACCAGAAAGGTCCTCAAAGGCCCCGGACTATGGATAATTCGCTACTCATCTCGCTGTCGCATCAGATCGCCGCCTACCGGTCGATGGACGTGATCGCGAACAACCTCGCCAACGCCTCGACCCCGGCGTTCCAGCGCGAGGTGCCGACCTTCCAGGAATATGTCGCGCGCGTGCAGCCCGCCGAAGGGCAGAGCGGCACGCAGTCGCTCAGCTTCGTC
Source organism: Rhizomicrobium sp. (assembly GCA_035551495.1). Lineage (GTDB taxonomy): Bacteria > Pseudomonadota > Alphaproteobacteria > Micropepsales > Micropepsaceae > Rhizomicrobium. Next base: position 77,790 of record DASZMT010000052.1, read on the forward strand.
GCCGATGCCGGCGTTCAGCGCGACCTGTCGGAAGGCGCTTTCAATTCGACCAGCTCGCCTTACGATCTGGCGATCCACGGCAAGGGCTACTTCGCGATCCAGACGGCGCAGGGCGAGCGCTACACCCGCAACGGCCATTTCGGTCTCGATGCCGGCGGCCAGATCGTCACTTCGAACGGCGATCCGGTGCTGGGCGACGGCGGCCCGATCACCATCACGCCCGATGACGGCGAGATCAACATCGCGCAGGACGGAACGGTCAGCGGCCTCAATGGCCAGATCGCCAAGATCCGCATGGTCGATTTCACGAACCCGCGCGGCCTCGTCCTGCAGGGCGCCAGCCTGTACGCCGCCGATGGCCAGGCGCCGGCGCCGGCCACCGACGCCACGCTGCGCTCCGGCATGCTGGAAAGCTCCAACGTGCAGCCGGTGATCGAAATCTCGAACATGATCGAGGTGATGCGCGCCTATCAGGCGACCGCCAGCCTCTCACAATCCCAAGATGACCTCACACGCCAGGCGATCGACAAGCTTGGCGCCATGCCGAATTAAGGAGACTTCCGATGCGCGCTCTATCCATCGCCGCGACGGGCATGCTGGCCCAGCAGACCAACGTCGAAGTGATCGCGAACAACCTCGCGAACATGAACACCACGGGCTTCAAGGAGCAGCGGGCCGAGTTCCAGGACCTGCTCTACCAGAACGTCCAGACGCCCGGCGCCAATTCGTCGGACTCCGGCACGGTGCTGCCCAGCGGCATCCAGCTCGGCGCCGGCGTGCGCACCGCGTCGGTCTATCACGTGATGACGCAGGGCGACCTCAAGAACACCGGCAATCCCTACGACCTCGCCGTCCAGGGCCCGGGCTTCTTCCGCGTCACCATGCCCGACGGCACCGATGCCTATACCCGCGCCGGCGATTTCGGCCTGTCGCCGGAAGGCCAGCTGGTCAACGACCAGGGCTATCAGGTGGCGCCTGGCATCGCGATCCCGACCAACGCCTTGTCGATCTCGATCAACGCGCAGGGCCAGGTCTCCGCCACCGTGCCCGGCCAGACCGCGCCGCAGGTCGTCGGCACGCTCGAACTCAACCGGTTCGCCAACGAAGGCGGCCTGAAGTCGGTCGGCAACAACCTGGTGGTCGAGACGCCGTCGTCCGGCGCGCCGCAGTCCGGCGTTCCGGGCGCGGCCGGCTACGGCACGCTGCAACAGGGTTTCCTCGAGACCTCGAACGTCAACTCGGTGGACGAGATCACCTCGCTGATCACCGCCCAGCGCGCCTACGAGATGAACTCCAAGGTCGTCACCGCGGCCGACGAGATGATGCAGGACACCGCTCGCCTGGGAGGCAGCTGATCATGATGCTCCGTCTCTTTATCTTCGTCTCGGCGCTGCTCATCGCGGCACCCGGCTTCACCGCATCGGCTTTGGCGGCCCCAACCCTCGCGGCAAATGGCATGGTCGTCGTCGTCCCCAACCGCGACATCGCGCGCGGCGAGACGATCGGCGAGTCCGATCTGCAATTCGGCACGATCCCGGCCAACACCGTGTTCACCGGTATCGTCACCCAGATCGACCAGCTCAAGGGCATGGAGGCGCGCCGCATGCTGCGCGCCAACGAGGTGGTGCGCACCGACGATGTGCGCCATCCCATCGTCATCCAGAAGGGCACCGTCGTCACGATGACCTTCGAGGCGCCGGGCGTGAGCCTTACGGCCTCGGGACGGGCGATGAGCGAAGGCGGCGTCGGCGACACGATCACCGTCCAGAACCCGGCCTCGTTCCGCATGATCAGCGGCGTCGTCACCGGTCCCGGCGCGATCAAGACCACGATGGCGGCGACGCCCGCCGTGACCAACACCCCCGTCAGCCATCTTGCACTTGCGCACTGAGGATATGCCCATGCTCCGCAACGTCCTGAACATCGCTCTTCTGGGTGCCGCGACGGCGGCGCTCGCCGGCTGCAGCGCGGTCGACCGCGTGACGGAGCTCGGCGATCCGCCGGCCATGGCGCGCATCGCCGATCCGAACTCGCCGGTCAGCGCCGCGACGCCGGCCCTTCCCATCCCGCCGCCGCCCGAGCCGCAGCGCGCCGCGAACTCGCTGTGGGCCGCCGGTTCGCACAGCTTCTTCCACGATCCGCGCGCCAGCCGTCCGGGCGACATCATCACGGTGAACATCTCGGTCGCCGACGCGGCCAAGCTGTCGAACACCACCTCGCGCGCGCGTACCAATTCGGACGACGCAAATCTGACGAACTTCTTCGGCCTGGAGACGCCGCTCGCAGCGGCCACCGGCGCCGATCCGTCGAGCCTGGTGAAGATGGGCTCCGACAACTCGAACGTCGGCGCGGGCTCGATCGACCGGTCGGAGCAGATCAACCTGACGCTCGCCGCGATGGTGACGCAGGTCATGCCGAACGGCAATCTGGTGATCGGCGGCCACCAGCAGGTGCGCGTCAACAGCGAGATGCGCGACCTTCAGGTCGCCGGCATCGTGCGCGTCGAGGACATCACCGCATCGAACACCGTCGACCTCAGCCAGATCGCCGAGGCGCGCATCTCCTATGGCGGCCGCGGCACGATGAGCGACGTCCAGCAGCCGCGCTACGGTTCGCAGCTCTTCGACATCCTGATGCCGTTCTGAGTGGACGGAAGAATTTTCCATCCCTGGATGGGTGGAGGGGCAGAGACGGTGGCCGGGTCCTCGCGGACTCGGCCACGTCCATTTTCGCCTTTTGTCATGCCCGCGTAGGCGGGCATCCAGAGGACGAGGCGTCTTGCCGCTTGCCCTGGATTCCCGCCTTCGCGGGAATGACAGGTAAGCGAGAACAACGCTCGTTAATCGTCCCGGTACACCTTCTCGCGGCGCTCGTGGCGTTCCTGCGCTTCCAGCGACAGGGTTGCGATCGGGCGGGCGTCGAGGCGCTTGAGCGAAATCGGCTCGCCGGTCTCCTCGCAGAAGCCGTAGGACCCGTCCTCGATGCGGCGCAGCGCGGAGTCGATCTTGGAGATCAGCTTGCGCTGGCGGTCGCGGGTGCGCAGCTCGAGCTGCCGCTCGGCCTCGGTGGAGGCACGATCGGCGAGATCGGCATGCGGCACGGTTTCGGCTTGCAGATTCTGGATCGTCTCGCGGCTCTCGCGGAGGATCTCGTCTTTCCAGGCGTTCAGCTTGCGGCGGAAGTACTCGCGCTGCCGCTCATTCATAAAGGGTTCGCTCTCCGCTGGCTTGTAGCCTGCCGGAAGTTGGGTACCCATACGCACTCCCTTCGACTGGAACACGTGACAGAGGGCCGGGGTTATAGCGCCCTTCCCCGGCCCGTCAATCGCAATATGGTAAAGTCCTTAAGCCGCGGTCCGAAGATGCACAGCGATTGTGCCGCCGGTCTTCGAGGTTCCGGCGGTTCCGCGGGCCCAGTCCACCAGCGCCGCCAGGCCCGCCAGCACGATGTAGGCGAAAAGGGCGGTCTGCGCCTCGGCCACGGGCGTCGCCGGGTCGGGCCCGAAGGTGCCGTAGACCTGCACCGCGCTCATCGCGGCGACAGCGGCCCACAGCCAGCGATCGCCGTTCCGCGTACGGCTTGGTACGGCGCGGGCATAGATCGCGGCACCGGCGACGAGAGTGGCGATCTCCAGCGGGAAGCTGATCCACACATGGCGCCACAGCCCGAAGCCGACCTTGAACCCATTGCCCCACAGCGGCAGGTCTTCGACGTGCACGACGAGGTCGAGCAGCCAGTGCGAGAACACGGCGCCGGCGACCACCGCGAACGCCGTCGTCTTTCTGTCGCGCACGAACGCCGCGACCACCGCGCCCATCGCCGCCGCCAGCGCCAGCGCGCCGATCAGGCCGTGGGTGTAGGGCATATAGTAGAGGTCCATGCCGTTGCTCTGCGTGAAGCCCGGCACGATGCGCATCTTCTCGACGTCGAGCATGACGAGGCCCGACCAGACGACGTCGAGCCACTGCACGGCGAGAAACAAGAGCCACAAGGGCAGGCGCTTGTCCGCCGCCTTCGCCGCGAACGACACACCGTAATGTCCGATGAACATGATCAGGTCTCCTAAGTTTGGGGTTGCCGGCCGATGCGGCCGAGATGGGTGAAACCGAAGCCGGTGCCGTATTTCAGGCCGTAGCCGAGGGCGCGGTCGAAACCGGCATGCGCCAGCCAGATCAGCGCGAGTTGGATCGCCAGCGGATTGCTCAGCGCCACGCCGAGCGCGAGCAGCGCCAGCGGCAGGATCGTCGTATGTGTCGTGTTGTAAGCCACAGCGCCCACGCGCGGGCCCGCGAGGTAGCCAAGGAAGGCGAGATCGGGCGCCAGGAACAGGACCGCGAACTGCCTCCAGTCGCCGCCAACCCGCCAATAGGCCGCCGCCGCGCAGCCGAGAAGTGCCAGGCCCTCGCCGCGCAGCAGCCGCTTCACGCCGCCCGTGGCGCCTCCGCCGGCTTCATCGCCGTTCCGCATGTCTGCCTCGTCTCGAAGACGGACGGACCATGCCGCGTGCGGGGCTCAACGGGAATTGGCGAAGGCCGTTGAGTATCTATGCGAAAATGCATAGGCCGGGCCGCGCAAGCGGCGGCGTTGCGACCGGCGGCTCAGAACATCTTGCGATAGACGATGAAGCCCGAGCGCTCGGCGACGTCGTTGTAGAGCACTTGGGCCCGCGCATTGGTCTCATGGGTGTGCCAGAACACCCGCACCAGACCCTTCGCACGCGCGACGTCATAGACCGCTTCGATCAGCTTGCGCCCGACGCCCTTGCCGCGCCGCGCAGGCACGGTGAACAGGTCCTGCAGATAGCAGTCGTCGCCCAGCAGCGTCGTGCTGCGATAGAAGTGATAGTGCACGATGCCGGCGATCTTCCCGTCCTCTTCCGCGACCAGCGCATAGAGCGGCTCGGCTTCGTCGAAGAAGCGCGACCAGGTCTGTGCCGTGACCTCTTCCGGCAGGGCGGTGGCGTCGAAGCGGCCGTAAAAGCGGTTATAGCCGTCCCACAGCGGGCGCCATTGCGCATAGTCGTCCGGCGTTGCGGGACGGATCGTGACGGTCATGAGGAAAGCTCCGAAGCGCGCGAAGGCTAGTACGAACCGCGCCGGCGCCGGAGCGCGCCGCGCGCATGCCTGCCATGTTGCGCGCATCAAATCGCCACAATGCCCCCCGACGCTCGCGCGACGTGTTGTTGTTCATAGGGGGAACGCAATGATCAAGACACTCTCTCGCATACTCGGACAATTTGTCATCGCCGCGTCGCTCGTCGGCGCCGCGCAGGCGCAGGTCGAGACCGTCGTCGTCACCGGCGAGCGCATGACGAGCGAATCCGAAGCGCCGCATATCGGCATTCCCAAGCGCGCCGATCACCTGATCACCGTCATCGATGTGGTTTGCGACACGCGCGACGCCACACAGCGCAGGGCCGAGCTCAAGGAGACGTTGGGCAACCTGCTGCGCGCCGCATCGGGCACCTCGACGATCTCGATCGGCCTTGGCGAGCACATCCTCGGCGACCTGACCGAGAACAATTTCGATTCCATCATCGAAGCCGAGACCCGCGCCGACACCAGCCATGCCGAAGTGACGGTCAAGACCAAGGTCACCAAGGACGACACGATCAACGACGCGATGCGCCGCGTGACCGGCTTCCTGGACAAGGTGCCGAAGGCCGGGCGTACGCTGATCGCGCGCCAGGGCAGCTGGGGCCTGACGCTGATCGGTCCCGAGCAGTATCACGATCAGCTGGTCGCGATGATCCTCGCCGACGCCAAGCACTTGGCGGAGACGCTCGGCCCCGGCTACGGCGTCACGATCGAAGGAATGGAGCGCAAGGTGACCTGGTACCAGAGGGGCCCGCTCGATCTGGGACTCTTCATTCCCTACACGCTGAAGATCGAACCCGTCGGCGCGAAGACCGGAAGCTGACGCCCAAAACGACTTAGGCCCGGCACAGGGGCCGGGCCTAAGATCGACTTGGTTGCGGGAACAGGATTTGAACCTGTGACCTTCAGGTTATGAGCCTGACGAGCTACCGGGCTGCTCCATCCCGCGTCATGGGTTCGTCGCAAGGCGCGGCGAAGGCGGGCGGATATAGGCCATCGCCCGAGGCCTGTCCACCCCTCGGTGCCTCGCTTTTTCATGGTTTTCAGGGCCGGCTCTTACAAACGTTCTAAAATAATTTCCCTGCTTTCACTGCGGCTTAACCACGCCGCGCCCATGGTGCGGTGCGATATCTGTGCGGTGGCCCGTTTGCGTCTTTCCCTGCTCTCGCTGGCCTTTTTGGCCGTGCTGGCCGCGCCGGCGCGCGCCGACGATCCCGTGCCCGCACCGTCCACGCTGGATAAAGGCATGGCGATGTTCGACTCCGGCAAGCTGCTCGCCACCGGCGGCGTCAGCAATGTCGAGGGCGCGGGCGGTGGCGGTCTTGCCACCTGGGCGACGATCACCGGCTACGGCACCGACGACGGCGTCGGCGTCGACGCGCATTACACCTATGTCGGGCTCTCCGACTACAATCTGCAGACCATGGGCGTTGCCGTCGGCATCGCGGATCGCGTCGAGCTGTCCTACGCCTGGTCCGCCTTCGACACGCAGCAGACCGGTGCCGCGCTCGGTCTCGGCAAGGGCTTCACCTTCCACCAGAACATCGCCGGCCTCAAAGTGAAGTTGTTCGGCGACGCCGTCTACGACCAGGACGCCTGGTGGCCGCAGATCGCCGCCGGCGCGCAATACAAAGCGACCGACCGCAGCGCCGTGATCGCTTTCGTCGGCGGCAAGTCGCATGACGGCGTCGATTTCTATCTCACCGGCACCAAGCTGTTCCTCGCCCAGAGCCTGCTCGTCGACGTCACGCTGCGCGAGACCAAGGCCAACCAGCTCGGCTTCCTCGGTTTCGGCGGCGACAAGTCCAACAGCTATTCGACACAGTTCGAAGGCTCCGCCGCCTATCTCTTCCGCCGCGACTTCGCAGCTGGCGCCGAGCTTCGCACCAAGCCGGACAATCTCGGCATCGCCAAGGAGGGCATGGCCTACGACGTCTTCGCGGCTTACTTCCTCAACAAGAACCTCTCGCTGACGCTCGCTTATGTGAACCTCGGCAATATCGTGATCCACGACAATCAGCAGGGCGTATACGCCTCGCTCCAGGCAGGTTTCTGATGAAGGCGCTTCTTGCCGCCGCGGTTCTCCTCGTCGCCACGCCCGCCTTCGCCGGCGAGGACTCGCTTTTCCAGGATCTCGGCGGGCGCGACGGCGTCGAGAAGATCGCGCAATACAGCACCGCGAACTTCCTGGCAGACCCGCGCATCAAGCAGACCTTCGACAACACCAACATGGACCGTTTCGAGAAGCTTTTGTCCGAGCAGTTTTGCGTCGTCGCCGGCGGGCCGTGCGCGTATAAGGGCCGCTCGATGAAGGAGGCGCACAAAGCGCTCGGCCTCGACAACGCCGACTTCAACGCCGTGGTCGAGGACCTTCAGGACGGGATGGACAAGGCCGGTGTGCCCTTCGCCGTCCAGAACCGCTTCCTGGCGCGTCTCGCGCCGATGCAGCACGACATCGTGACCAAATGAGATTTCTCGCGCTCGGCCTGATGCTCGCCTTCGCCACGATCGGCGGCGGCCTCGCCGATGACGGCCGCACCATCGTGCAGAGCGGCCGCGCCTTCCACCCGCTCGAGGTCACGATCAATCATGGCGATACGCTGAGTTTCGCCAACCAGGACGAGTTCATCCACCAGATTTACGTCAAGTCCGACGCGATGAGCTTCGATTCCGACGAGCAGCCGCCCGGCCAGACCGTGCAGCTCAAGTTCCCCGCCGCCGGCACCTTCGAGGTCCACTGCCACATCCACCCGAAGATGAGCCTCGTCGTCCACGTGAAATAGGCGCGGAAAGCCGGAAATTAAGCCTCCGGCAAGGGCTATCGCGGCAAAATCGCGGCGGGAAGCTATGAGCGGGCGCGAGCCCGAAGCCTATGCGCGTGTTCCGCAAATCCATCGGCGCGATCCTCTTGGGCGCCTTCGTCGCGATGAGCCTGATCATCGCGGTGCAAGGCTTGTACGGCTACGGCGTGCTGTCGGCGGCGGGCGACATGGTGGTCGATACGTTCGACGGCCCGCTGATGGCGGTGAACTACGCCCGCGCCGCGAATTTCGATTTCTCGCAGATCGAGCGCAAGCTGTTGCAGCGCGCCGCCGCGCCCGCGTCCGGCCGCGCGAAAATCGATTCCGAGGTCGACGATCTCGCCTCCAATTTCGACGACGACCTCGGCGTCGCCGAGGAGCGCTCGGCGCAATCCGACGAGCATCGGGAGATCGAGACCATCCGGGACCTGGTCCGACAGTGGACCCTGGCTCGCCACAAGGGCGACGTCCCGCGAATGGATATGCTCGCGCGCAGGATCGACAATGCGTTCGATCTCTTGATCGAGTTCAACACCGATTACAGCTTCGTCGGCCGCCGCAAGGCGGTGGAGGCCATCGCGCATTTCAGCTGGGTGCTGGCCGGCGGCGCGATCGCCTCGCTGCTGCTCGCCTTCCTGATCACCATCGCGCTGACCCGCCGCATCGCGCGGCCGCTGTCGCAGGCGGCCTCCGTCGCCGACCGCATCGCGCACGGAGAGCTCGAGATCAAGATTCCCGTCGGCGGCGAGGACGAGACCGGCACGCTGCTGCGCTCCATGACGGTGATGCAGGATTCGATCCGCGCCACGATGGCGCGCGAGAAGCAGCGCGCCGCCTCGGCCGAGGTGCGCCTCGCCGACGCGCTGGAGACCTCCGACGAAGGCGTGATGCTGATCGGCGCCGACGGCCGCGTGATCCTGGTGAACAGCAAGCTCAAGGGCTTTTTCCCCGGCGACGTCGGCGCGCTGGCGCCCGGCGCCTCGTTCAAGCTGCTCGAGCGCGCCTTCCGCGACCGCTTCGCCGCCGCTGTCCCCGAGCGCGTGCAGCAGCGTCTCGACGGTCCGATCAGCGAGCACCGCCTGCCCGACGGGCGCTGGATCCGCATCACGCTCTCGCCGACGAGCGACGGCGGCAAGATCGTCTTCGTCTCCGACTTCACCGGCATCAAGCAGCGCGAGGAGAGCTACAAGCAGGCCAAGAAGGATGCCGAGGCCGCCTCCGCCGCCAAGTCGCGCTTCCTCGCCAACATGAGCCACGAGCTGCGCACGCCGCTCAACGCCATCATCGGCTTCTCGGAGATCCTGTCCGGCCAGATCTTCGGCCCGCTCGGCAACGACCGCTATGTCGAGTACGCGACCGACGTGCTGAACTCCGGCCGCCACCTGCTCGCGGTGATCAACAGCGTGCTCGACCTCTCCAAGAGCGAGGCGGGCAAGATGGAGCTCAAGCCGCAAGGCGTCGATCTTGCCGACGTGCTTGGCGACTGCGCCCGCATGGTGACCGAGCAGTCCGAGGCTGCCGGCCTGACCCTGGTGGTGCGCGGCCTCGATACCGAGCTGCCGGTGATGGGCGAGGCGGCCAAGCTGCGCCAGGTGTTCCTCAACCTGCTCTCCAACGCCATCAAGTTCACCGACGCCGGCGGCACGATCGCCATCGAAGCCAGCGACGACGGCCACACGGTCAGCGCCACCGTCGCCGACAGCGGCATCGGCATGTCGCCGCAGGATGTCCAGGTCGCGCTCACCCCCTTCGGCCAGGTCGACAACCGGCTGGAACGCAAATATGAGGGCACCGGCCTTGGTCTGCCGCTGGCCAGGAGCTTCGTCGAACTGCATGACGGCTCGCTGGATATAGAGAGCACAATCGGGCAGGGAACCCGCATCACCGTCCGCCTCGCCCGCCGCTCGGCGATGGTGGAAGCGGTGGCCTGAGCCGATCTGCACACAGATAAAGCCTGCCATGTGTGCAGCGCGGCAATTTCGCAATTTCCACCCTGGGTAATTTATGATCTAACTTTTCACGGGGAAGGGCATGTTATTGCTCGGTCACTGGGTAGTTGGGTTTGAAACGCGATGCCGGGATTACCGCCGAAACAGGGGCTCTACGACCCCCGCAACGAGCATGATTCGTGCGGTGTCGGCTTTGTCGCGAACATCCGGGGCGAAAAATCCAATGAAATCATCGCGCAAGGCCTCCAGCTCCTCATAAATCTCGATCACCGGGGTGCCGTCGGCGCCGATCCCCTGGTCGGCGACGGCGCCGGCTGCCTGATCCAGATTCCCGACGCCCTGTTGCGCGACTGGGCCGGCAAAGCGGGCCTGATCCTCCCGAACCCCGGCCACTACGCTGTCGCCATGTGCTTTCTGCCGCGCGAGCCCAAGGCCCGCGACGTGGTCGTCAAGCAGTTCGAGCGCTTCATCAAGAACGAAGGCCAGCTTCTGATCGGCTGGCGCGACGTGCCGACCGAGCCGAAAGGCCTCGGCGCCACGGTGCTGGAGCAGATGCCGCTGATCCGCCAGGCGATCATCGCGCACGGCCCGGACGTGAAGGACCAGGAGACGTTCGAGCGCAAGCTGCTCGCCATCCGCAAGCAAACACAGAACCCGCTCAAGACGCTCGCCAAGAAGCACAACCTGCCGCAGATCACCGACTTCTATATGCCGTCCTTCTCGACGCGCACCGTGGTCTACAAGGGCTTGCTGCTCGCACCCGACGTCGGCCGCTTTTATCCCGACCTCAAGAACCCGCTGGCCAAGTCGGCGCTGGCGCTGGTGCATCAGCGCTTCTCGACCAACACCTTCCCGTCGTGGAAGCTGGCGCATCCGTTCCGCTTCGTGGCGCACAATGGCGAGATCAACACCCATCGCGGCAACGTCAACTGGATGAACGCGCGCCGCCGCATCATGGAGTCGGACCTGCTCGGCGCCGATCTCGACAAGATGTGGCCGCTGATCCCGCATGGCCAGTCCGACACCGCCAGCCTCGACAACGCGCTCGAGCTCTTGATCGCCGGCGGCTACTCCATCGCGCACGCCATGATGATGCTGATCCCGGAAGCCTGGGCCGGCAACAAGCAGATGGACGACAACCGCCGCGCCTTCTACGAGTACCACGCGGCGCTGATGGAGCCGTGGGACGGCCCCGCCTCCATCGCCTTCACCGACGGCCGCCAGATCGGCGCCACGCTCGACCGTAACGGCCTCAGGCCCGCGCGCTTCATCGAGACCGAGGACGGCCTCGTCATCCTCGCCTCCGAAGCCGGCGTGCTTCCGGTGCCCGACGACCAGATCAAGCGCAAATGGCGGCTTCAGCCGGGCAAGATGCTGCTGATCGACCTCGAAGAGGGCCGCATCATCGAGGACGAGGAGATCAAGCACACCCTCTCCGACGCCAAGCCCTATGACGAGTGGCTGCGCAAGACGCAGTTCAAGCTCGAAGAGCTTCAGCACCTGCCCGAGGATCAGTCGGCACCGGTGAACGACACCTCGGAATTGCTCGATCTCCAGCAGGCCTTCGGCTACACGCAGGAGGACATCCAGTTCTTCCTCGAGCCGATGGCGCAGGCCGGCGACGATCCGGTCGGCTCGATGGGCACCGACACGCCGATCGCGGTGCTCTCCAAGAAGCCGAAGCTGCTCTACAACTATTTCAAGCAGAATTTCGCCCAGGTCACCAATCCGCCGATCGATCCGATCCGCGAAGAGCTGGTGATGAGCCTGGTGTCGATGATCGGCCCGCGCCCGAACCTCTATGGCCGCCGCGCCGGCACGCACAAACGTCTCGAGGTCTCGCAGCCTGTTCTGAAGAACGAGGATCTCGACAAGATCCGCGCCATCGAGGAGCTGCTCGACGGCGCCTTCCGCACCATCACCATCGACATCACCTGGGATGCCACAGAGGGCGCGGCGGGGCTGGAGCGCGCGGTGGAGCGCATCCGGAACGAGGCGGTGAACGCGGTCCTGCTCGATTCCAACATTCTGATCCTCTCCGACCGCGCGGTGTCGTCGGATCGCATCGCGGTGCCGGCGCTGCTGGCGACCGCAGCGGTGCATCACCATCTGGTCCGCCTCGGTCTGCGCATGCAGACCGGCCTGGTGCTGGAGACAGGCGAGGCGCGTGAGGTGCATCATTTCTGCGCCCTGGCCGGTTACGGCGCCGAGGCGATCAATCCCTATCTCGCCTTCGAGACGCTGGAGCAGATCCGCGTGCAGCGCGGCCTGAAGCTCAAGCGCGAGGACGTGCAGAAGAACTACATCAAGGCGATCGGCAAGGGCGTGATGAAGGTGATGTCCAAGATGGGCATCTCGACCTATCAGTCCTATTGCGGCGCACAGATCTTCGACGCCATCGGCTTGTCGAGCGCCTTCATCGACAAGTACTTCACCGGCACCGCGACCACCATCGAAGGCGTCGGCCTGAAGGAGATCGCGGCCGAGTGCGTATGCCGCCACGCCGACGCGTTCGGCGACAATCCGATCTACCGGAACATGCTCGACGTCGGCGGCGACTATGCCTTCCGCCTGCGCGGTGAGGATCACGCCTGGACGCCCGAGACGGTCTCCAAGCTGCAGCATGCCGTGCGCGGCAACGTCGCCGAGGATTTCAAATCCTTCGCCGCCGGCATCAACGAGCAGAGCGAGCGCCTCCTCACCATCCGCGGCCTGATGAAGCTGAAATTCGCGGCGCACCCGATCCCGCTCGGCGAGGTCGAACCGGCAAGCGAGATCGTCAAGCGCTTCTCGACCGGTGCGATGAGCTTCGGTTCGATCAGCCGCGAGGCGCACACGACCCTTGCGATTGCCATGAATCGCATCGGCGCGCGCTCCAACACCGGCGAAGGCGGCGAGGAGCCCGACCGCTACGCGCCGATGGCGAACGGCGATTCGATGCGCTCGAAGATCAAGCAGGTCGCCTCGGGCCGCTTCGGCGTCACCACCGAATATCTCGTCAATGCCGACGACATCCAGATCAAGATGGCCCAGGGCGCCAAGCCCGGCGAGGGCGGCCAGCTGCCCGGCTACAAGGTCGACAAGGCCATCGCGGCGGTGCGCCACGCGACGCCGGGCGTCGGGTTGATCTCGCCGCCGCCGCACCACGACATCTATTCCATCGAGGATCTCGCGCAGCTCATCCGCGACCTCAAGAGCGTCAACGAAGAGGCCCGCATCTCGGTCAAGCTGGTGTCCGAAGTCGGCGTCGGCACGGTCGCCGCCGGCGTCGCCAAATGCCGCGCCGATCATGTGACGATCTCCGGCTATGAAGGCGGCACAGGCGCCTCGCCGCTTACCTCACTCACGCATGCTGGTTCGCCGTGGGAGATCGGCCTCGCCGAAACGCAGCAGACGCTGGTGCTGAACGGCCTGCGCGGGCGTATCGCTGTCCAGGTGGACGGCGGCCTGCGCACCGGCCGCGACGTCGCCATCGGCGCGCTGCTGGGCGCCGACGAGTTCGGTTTCGCCACCGCGCCCTTGATCGCGGCGGGCTGCATCATGATGCGCAAATGCCATCTCAACACCTGCCCGGTCGGCGTGGCGACCCAGGACCCGGTGCTGCGCAAGCGCTTCACCGGCCAGCCGGAACACGTGATCAACTACTTCTTCTTCGTCGCCGAAGAACTGCGCGAGATCATGGCCAAGCTCGGCGTGCGCAAGCTCGACGAGATGATCGGCCGCGTCGACAAGCTCGACATGGTGGACGCGATTTCGCATTGGAAGGCAAAGGGCGTCGATCTTTCCCGCCTGTTGCACCAGGTGGAGCGCAAGAACGGCGCCAAGATCTTCCACTGCGAGACGCAGAACCACAATCTGAAGACCGTGCTCGACCGCGATCTGATCGAGGCGGCGCGTCCCGCCATCGAAAGCGGCCAGAAGGTCGCGCTGGACCGTACCGTCCGCAACGTCGACCGCACCGTCGGTGCGATGCTGTCGGGCCAGGTGGCGCGCCGCCACGGCCACGCCGGCCTGCCGGAAGACACCATCCTCATCCGCTTCACCGGCGCCGCCGGGCAAAGCTTCGGCGCCTTCGCGTCGCGCGGCGTCAGCTTGGAATTGACCGGCGAGGCCAACGACTATGTCGGCAAAGGCCTGTCGGGCGGCCGCGTCGTGGTGCGCCAGCCGCGCCCGCTGCACCGCGATCCGACGGAGAACATCATCGTCGGCAATACCGTGCTCTACGGCGCCATCGCCGGCGAAGCCTATTTCGAGGGCGTCGCGGGCGAGCGCTTCGCGGTGCGCAATTCCGGCGCCGTCGCGGTGGTCGAAGGCACCGGCGACCACGGCTGCGAGTACATGACGGGCGGCGTCGTGGTGGTGCTCGGCAAGACGGGGCGCAACTTCGCCGCCGGCATGTCGGGCGGCATCGCCTATGTCTACGACGCCGAAGGCAAGTTCGCCGAGCGCTGCAATTCCGCGATGGTCAAGCTCGATGGCATCGCGCCCGCTTCGGGCGGCGACGACGCCGATGCGCCGCAGCCGCGCGCGCTCAGCGCCTTCGATTCCGGCATGGGCGATCCCTTGCGCTTCGACGCCGAGCGCCTGCGCACCCTGGTCCAGCGCCATTTCGACCACACGCAGAGCACGCGCGCGAAGCACATCCTCGACAACTGGGACGCCGAGCTCGCGCGTTTCGTGAAGGTGATGCCGACCGACTACGCCAAGGCGCTCACCCAGCTCAAGAGCGAGAGGAACGGCCTCACCGCCGTCGCGGCGGAATAGTCATGGCCAATCCCACCGGATTCCTCGAAGTCGAGCGGCGCGATCGCGGCTATGAAGAGCCGACAGACCGCACCCACAACTACCGCGAATTCGTGCGGCCGCTGCCCTACACCGAGGTCGGCCGCCAGGCGTCGCGCTGCATGGATTGCGGCATCCCCTATTGTCACAATGGCTGCCCGGTCAACAACCTGATCCCCGACTGGAACAACCTCGTCTATCGCGACCAGTGGCGCGCGGCGCTCGACACGCTGCACTCGACCAACAACTTTCCGGAGTTCACCGGCCGCGTCTGTCCCGCGCCGTGCGAAGCGTCGTGCACGCTCAACATCCAGGACAATCCGGTCACCATCAAAACCATCGAATGCCAGATCGTCGATCGCGGCTGGGAAGAGGGCTGGATTCAGCCGCTTCTGTCGAAGACCAAGAGCGGCAAGAACGTCGCGGTCGTCGGCTCCGGTCCCGCCGGCCTCGCCTGCGCACAGCAGCTGGCGCGCGCCGGCCATCGCGTCACGGTGTTCGAGAAGAACGACCGCATCGGCGGCCTGCTGCGCTACGGCATCCCCGATTTCAAGATGGAGAAGCATCCCATCGACCGCCGCATGCGGCAGATGGAGGCCGAGGGCGTCTCGTTCCGCTCGGGTGTCGAGGTCGGCGCCGCCATGTCGGTCGCGATGCTCTTGCAGGACTACGATGCGCTTGTGATGTCGGGCGGCGCCGAGAACCCGCGCGATCTGGAGATCGAAGGCCGCGCGATGTCCGGCATCCACTACGCGATGGATTTCCTGACGCAGCAGAACAAGCGCGTGGCCGGCGACAGCGAGTCCCGCGCCGCGCCGAAGGGCACGCTCAGCGCCAAGGGCAAGCACGTCGTGGTGATCGGCGGCGGCGACACCGGCTCGGACTGCATCGGCACGTCCAACCGCCATGGCGCGGCCTCGGTGACGCAATTGGAGATCCTCGCCAAGCCGCCTACCACGGAAGACAAGGCGCTCACCTGGCCCGATTGGCCGCTCAAGCTGCGCACCTCGTCGAGCCACGAGGAAGGTGCGGGCCGCGATTGGGCGGTGCTGACCAAGCGCGCCGTCGGCAAGGACGGCAGGATCGCGGCGCTGGAATGCGTCCGCGTCGAATGGGCCGGCGGCAGGATGAAAGAGGTCGAAGGCTCGAGCTTTACGCTGAAAGCCGATCTCGTGCTGTTGGCGATGGGGTTTCTCGGGCCCAACAAGCGCGGTTTCGTGGAACAGTCCGGCGTCGCGCTCGATCCTCGCGGGAACGTGAAGGCGTCCGTCGCGGACTATAAGACGAGCGCGGCGAAGATCTTCGCCTGTGGCGACATGCGGCGCGGCCAATCCCTTGTGGTCTGGGCGATCCGCGAGGGGCGTCAATGCGCCCGCGCCGTCGACGAGTTCCTGATGGGCGCGTCCGAGCTGCCGCGCTGACGCCATAATCCTTCGCGCAATTAACCGTCACGGACTTGACCCGCCGCGGCGCGCGCGGCCTATTCCGCACACAGGTTTCGTCTTCCGCGCGAACTGCGCTTCTCAGGGACAACCCCAAGGAAAAATCATGAAGCCGTTTTCGCGCTGGATGCTCGGCGCCGTCGCCGCTCTCGCAATCGCCACCGCTTCTTATGCCATGCCGCCTTCGCAGCCTTGGGCGCAGGGGCACAGCGATCTGCCGGCCGATGTCTCGGTGCGCTTCGGCACGCTGCCCAACGGCATGCGCTACGCCATCAAGCGCAATGTGACGCCCAAAGGCGCGGTGTCGTTGCGTTTCCGCATCGATGCCGGCTCGCTGATGGAGCGCGACGACGAGCAGGGCATCGCGCATCTGCTGGAGCACATGGCGTTCCGCGGCTCGGCGCATGTCGCCGATGGCGACACGGTGAAGAAGCTGCAGAGCCTCGGCCTCACCTTCGGTGCCGACACCAACGCCTTCACCGCCGCGACCCAGACCGTCTACTCCTTCGACATGCCGAAGAACGACACGGCGTCGGTCGACACCGCGCTGATGCTGATGCGCGAGATCGCCGGCGAACTCGACATCAAGCAGGCGGCGATGGACACCGAGCGCAACGTCGTGCTCGCCGAGGCGCATCTGCGCGACGTGCCGATCGCGCACCTGCAGAAGTCCGACTACCAGTTCCTCTATGGCGACCGCCCCGGCTCCGCGCTGATCCCGATCGGCAAGGAAGACGTCGTGGCACACGCCACCGCCAAGCTGGTGCGCGGCTTTTACGAGGCATGGTACCGGCCCGAACGCGCGACGCTGATCATCGTCGGCGACATCGATCCTGCGCAGATCGAGGCCAAGATCAAAGCCGGCTTCTCCGACTGGAAGGCCAAGGCGCCGCCGCGCAAGCCGGCGCACTACGTACCGCCTGCCAAATACGGCGACACGGTCCGCCTCTTCAACGAGACCGGCGCCCCGCCCTATCTGGTCCTCTCCTGGGTGCAGCCTTACGACCCCTCCCCGGACAACAAGACCAACGAGCGGCGCGACGTGCTGCGCTTCATCGCCACCAGCGTGCTCAACCAGCGCCTCGCCGAGCTGTCGCACGGCACCACGCCGCCCTTCATCTCGGCCTCGGCCAATCACGACCACACCGCGAACATCGCCGACGTCACCGACCTCGTCGTCACCTATCGCGACGGCCAGATGGCGGAGGGTCTCAAGACCGTCGAGCGCGAATGGCGCAACCTGGTGCAATATGGCGCCAGCCAGGAGGAGATCGACCAGGTCGTCGCCCAGCTGCGCACCTTCTTCCAGGGAAATGCCGCCGCCGCCGACACCACGCCGTCGAGCCAGGTGATCAACGCCCTGCTGCGCGCCGTGGACGAGAAGACCGTGTTTACCTCGCCCGCCACGGATCTGGTGCTCTACGAAGCGGTGGTGAACGGCCTCAAGGCCTCCGACATCAACCCGGCGCTGCATTATCTCTTCAGCGGCCGCGGCCCAATGACGTTCGTCTCCGGCGACAAGCCGCTCGAAGGCGGCGAGGTCGCGGTGAAATCCACGCTGGCGCAGGCCGACGCGCTCAAGCTTTCGGTGCATGAAGAGGCGGCGCTGCCGCCCTGGCCATATACCAGCTTCGGCGCACCCGGCACCGTCGTGTCCAAGCACACGGTCGACGATCTCGGCGTGACCTATGTGACGTTTGCCAATGGCGTGACGCTCACCGTCAAGCCGACGCAGTACCATGCCGGTCAGATCCTGATCAGCGCGCGTATCGGCGATGGCCGCTTCGGGCTGCCGCGCGACCACGCCTCGCCGACCTGGGCGCTCAACGGCATCCTGATCCAAGGCGGCCTTGGCCATTACGCGATCGACGATCTGGAGCGCCGCATGGCCGGCAAGCTGTGGGGCGCGACGCTGGGCATCGGCGACGACTCCTTCGTCCTCACCGGCCAGTCGCGCGCCGCCGATCTCGACACCGAGATGCAGATCCTCACCGCCTATGTCGCAGATCCGGCCTACCGGGCGCAGGCCTTCGACCAGACGCGCGTCGCCTCGCTCGCCGCGATCACCCAGGCCGAAGCCTCGCCGACCGGTGTCCTGCAACGCAATTTCTCCACCCTGACGCATGGCGAGGACGCGCGCTGGCGCTTGCAGGGCACGGCCGAGATCAACGCCGCGACGCTCGATCAGGCCAAGGCCGTGCTCGCGCCGTCGCTTGCGAACGGGCCGATCGACATCACCATCGTCGGCGACACCACGGTCGATCAGGCGATCGCGACGGTGTCGAACACCTTCGGTGCGTTGCCCAAGCGGCCGTCCTATGGCGATCCGGTCGTGGGCAACGAGCGCTTCCCCGGTCCGACCGCCGATCCCATCGTGCTCACCGACCATGGCGCCCCGAACCAGGCCATCGCCGTCACCGCCTGGCCGAACCAGGGCTTCATGCGGGACATGAAGCTTCAGCGCACGATGCGCGTGCTGACCGAAATCCTGTCGCAGCGCCTGATCGACGAGCTGCGCACCAAGGAGGGCATCACCTACACGCCGGGCGCCTCGACCGTCGCCTCGACGCTGTCCAAGGACTACGGCTACGCTTACGCGCTGGCGCAGATTCCGCCCGACAAGATCGCGGACTTCTACGCCGTGGTCGACAAGGTGGCGGCCGACCTCGCGGCCAACCCGGTCTCGCAGGACGAGCTGGAACGCGCCCGCGGACCCCGAATCGAGGACATCCAGCGCGAGCAGCAGGGCAACGAATACTGGCTCGGCCTCCTGCGGGGCTCGGCGCAGGACCCGCGCCTGCTCGACATCATCCGCACGACCATTCCCGACCAGAAAAGCATCACCGTCGGCGACATCCAGGACGCCGCCCGCACCTGGCTGAAGCCCGGCACGGCGTGGCGGCTGGTGGTGGTTCCGGACGGCTTCAAGGTCCCGCCGCTCTCCCACTGACTTTGGGCACTAAGAGTTATCGCTGCGGCATCATGGACTTGCGGGTTAAGCCCGTGATAGCGCCTATCCTTCGAAGGGGCGGTATGTGGGCCGTTGCGCATCGCTGGCGCCCCGCTACAATTTTGCGAACGGGCGCCCCGGTTAGAGCGCCGAGCAGGTGAGGACATGAGCGATCTCGAGACCTTCCGTACCGAAACGCGCGCCTGGCTGGAGGCGAACTGCCCGCCTTCGATGCGCGGCAACGCGCCTTCGCCGACGGAAGACGACGACGAGTCCATCTGGGGCGGCCGCCGCGCCACGTTCAAGAATCCCGAGCGCAAGCTGTGGCTCGACCGCATGGCGGCCAAGGGTTGGACCGCGCCGGCCTGGCCCAAGGAATACGGCGGCGGCGGTCTCTCCGGCGCCGAAGCGCGTGTTCTGACGCAGGAACTCGGCCGCATCAAGGCGCAGCCGGCGCTGATGTCGTTCGGCATCTGGATGCTCGGTCCGGTGCTGCTCGAATACGCCAATGAGGAGCAGAAAAAGAAATTCCTGCCGCAGATCGTGCGCGGCGAGATCCGTTGGTGCCAGGGGTACTCCGAGCCGGGTGCCGGCTCCGACCTCGCGGGGCTTCGCACGCAAGCGATCGACAAGGGCGATCACTATCTGATCAACGGCTCGAAGATCTGGACGTCGTACGCCGACAAGGCCGACTGGATCTTCTGTCTCGTCCGCACCGACAACAGCAAGAAGCATGAAGGCATCTCTTTCATGCTGTTCGACATGACGAGCCCCGGCGTCGAGCCGCGCCCGATCAAGTTGATCAGTGGTCAGTCGCCGTTCTGCGAAACCTTCTTCACCGACGTGAAGGTCCCCAAGGCCCAGCTCGTCGGCAAGCTCAATGGCGGCTGGGAGATCGCCAAGCGTCTCCTGCAATACGAGCGCCAGAACATCTCGTCCGGCGGCTTCGGCGGCGGTGGCGGGCAGGGCTACGACATCGAGCATGCCGCGCTCGACTACACCGGCAAGGACGACGGCAAGGTCGCCGACGCCGACCTGCGCAGCCGCATCACGACGCACAAGATGGAAGCGCGCGCCTTCGCGCTCACCGTGCGCCGCGCCGAGGAAGAGTCGAAGCAGGGCAAGGGCCCGTCCGCCGCGACCTCGATCATCAAATACGCCGCCGCCAAGATAAACCAGGAACGCACCGAGCTGATGGTCGAGACGCTCGGCACGCAGGGCCTTGGTTGGGAAGGCGACAGCTACACGCCGGCCGAGATCGCGGCGATGCGCGGCATGCTGCGCGCCAAGGGCAATTCGATCGAAGGCGGCACGTCCGAGGTGAACCTCAACGTCATCTCCAAGCGCGTGCTGGGTCTCTTGGATCATCAGTAAGAACAGCGGGAGGATTCATGTCGGTGGCACACGAAGGCGATCTCGAATCCTTCCGCGCCGAGGCGCGCGCCTGGATCGATGCGAACTTTCCCAAATCGCTGAAGGACAAGGACGCGCTGACCTTCATGGAAGGCTTCGGCTCCAAAGATCCCGACTACCTCGCCTGGAAGACGGCGATGGGTGAGAAGGGCTGGGGCATCGCCACCTGGCCGAAGCCCTGGGGCGGCGGACTTTCCAAAGCACAGGGCCGCGTCCTCAATCAGGAGCTGGCGGCGGCCGGCGCCTTCAATCCGATCGGCGGCATGGGTGTCTCGATGTTCGGGCCGACGCTGCTCGAATACGGCAACGACGCGCAGAAGCAGAAGCACATGCCCGGCATCCAGACCGGCACCGTGCGTTGGTGCCAGGGCTATAGCGAGCCGGGCGCCGGCTCCGACCTGGCCTCGCTGCGCACCCAGGCGGTCGATAAAGGCGACCACTTCCTGGTCAACGGCCAGAAGATCTGGACCAGCGGCGCGCAGTACGCCGACTGGTGCTTCTGCCTGGTGCGCACCGACAACACGCGCAAGCATGAAGGCATCTCGTTCCTCCTGATCGACATGAAGTCGCCGGGCGTCGAGACGCGGCCGATCCGCCTCATCAGCGGCAACTCGCCGTTCTGCGAGACCTTCTTCACCGACGTGAAGGTGCCGAAAGAGAATCTGATGGGCCCGCTCAATGGCGGCTGGACCATCGGCAAGCGCCTGCTCCAGTTCGAGCGCGACGGCCAGGGCGGCAACGCCCGCGGCGCGTCGTTCCGCGGCGCCGATTTCCGCACGGTGGACGAGATCGCCAAGAATTACGCCGGCAGCGACAGCCGCGGCCGCATCGCCGATTCCGATCTGCGCGCCCGCGTCGCCGATCACATGATGAACGCCGCCGCGATGAAGCTGACCGTGCAGCGCATGCAGGAAGACGCGCGCTCGAACCAGGGGCCGTCGGCCGTCACCTCGATCATGAAGAACGCCAACGTCAAGGTGAACCAGGACCGCGCCGAACTGCTCGTCGAGATCATGGGCTTTCAGGGCCTCGGCTGGGAAGGCGAGACCTTTTCGGAGTCCGAGATCAACGCGACGCGCAACTGGCTCTCGGGCAAGGCGCAGTCGATCTATGGCGGCTCAAACGAAGTCCAGAGCAACATCATCGCCAAGCGCATCCTTGGCCTGCTCGATCATCAATAACGCAACCGGAGTAAGTGCATGAGCGCGGCAGCCAACGCCGATACCGACCTCGAAGCCTTCCGCGCCGAAGCGCGCAGCTGGCTCGAAGCCAATTTCCCGCCCTCGCTGAAGGGCAAGAGCGCACTGATGCTGCGCGAGGATGGCGGCCCGGCCACCGGCGGCGATTTCGACACGTGGAAGAAGGCGATGGGCGAGAGGGGGTGGGGCACGCCCACCTACCCGAAGCAATATGGCGGCGGCGGTCTTTCGACCGCCCAGGCCCGTATCCTGACGCAGGAGATGAACAAGCTCGGCGCCTGGAGCCCGATCGGCGGCATGGGCGTGATGATGTTCGGCCCGACGCTTCTGGAATACGGCTCCGAGGAGCAGAAGCAGAAATACGTCCCCGGCATCGTCAAGGGCACGACCTGGTGGTGCCAGGGCTACAGCGAGCCGGGCGCCGGCTCCGACCTCGCGGCGCTGCGCACGCAGTGCGTCGACAAGGGCGACCACTGGCTCGTCAACGGCCAGAAGATCTGGACCTCCGGCGCGCAATTCGCCGACATGTGTTTCTGCCTGGTGCGCACCGACAACACCAAGAAGCACGAAGGCATCTCGTTCCTGCTGATCGACATGAAGTCGCCCGGCGTCGAGGTTCGCCCGATCAAGCTGATCAGCGGCAATTCGCCGTTCTGCGAGACCTTCTTCACCGACGTGAAGGTGCCGAAGGAGAATCTGATGGGGCCGCTCAACGGCGGCTGGACCATCGGCAAGCGCCTCTTGCAGTTCGAACGCGCGGGCCTCAGCAGCGGCGCCGGCGGTGCCGGTCGCGGCGGCGAGGCGCGCACCCTCGATGCGGTCGCGAAGACCTATGCCGGCGCCAACGACAACGGCCAGGTCGCCGATGCCGACCTGCGCATGCGCATCACCAATCACATGATGGACAGCCGCGCCTTCATGCTCACCATCATGCGCGCGCAGGGCGAGGCCAAGGGCAATGCCGGCCCGTCGGCGACGACCTCGATCATGAAGAACGCCGGCTCGCGCATCGGCCAGGAGCGTGCCGAGCTGCTCGTCGAGATCATGGGCCATCAGGGTCTCGGCTGGGAAGGCGCCGGCTTCTCGCGCGACGAGCTCGAGACGGTGCGCGGCTGGCTCGGCGGCAAGGCCACGACGATCTATGGCGGCAGCCAGGAGATCCAGAACAACATCATCGCCAAGCGCATCCTTGGCCTGCTCGATCATCAGTAATCCAAAATTCGAAATCACACGGGGTTAGGAACATGGCAGTACTCAACGAAGAACAGACGATGATCCGCGACGGCGCAAAGTCGTGGGTGCAGGACCGCTCGCCGGTGACGGCGTTCCGCAAGCTGCGCGACAGCGGCAATGCCGACGGCTTCGACCGCGCGGCATGGAAGGAGATGGCCGAGATGGGCTGGTCCGGCATCCTCATCCCGGAGGAGTTCGGCGGCACGGGTCTCGGATACCTCACCCTCGGCCTCGTGCTGGAAGAAACCGGCCGCACGCTGACGGCTTCGCCGCTGATCTCGACCGCGCTGGTCGCGACGACGGCGCTGCTGCTCGGCGGCTCGGACGCGCAGAAGCAGAAATATCTGCCGCAGATCGCCGAGGGCAAGCTGATCGCCACCCTCGCGGTCGACGAAGGCCCGCACCATCATCCGGAAAAGACCGCGCTTGCCGGCGCGGCCGCGGGCGGCAAGGTCAAGCTCAACGGCAAGAAGACCTGGGTGCTCGAAGGCGGCGCCGCCGACCTGATCATCGTGGCGGCCCGCACCGGCGGCAAGCCGGGCGACAAGGGCGGCATCACGCTGGTGCTGGTCGACGGCAAGGCCTCCGGCCTGACGCGCGAGACGCTCAAGACGGTCGACAACCGCGGCTACGCCAACCTGACGTTCAAGGACGTCGAGGGCGAAGCGCTCGGTTCGGGCGAAGGCTATGGCGTTCTCGAGTCCACGCTCGACCGCGCCCGTGCCGGCCTCGCCGCCGAGATGCTCGGCCAGGCGGTGCAGTCCTTCGACGTGACGCTCGAATACCTCAAGACCCGCGAGCAGTTCGGTCAGAAGATCGGCACCTTCCAGGCGCTGCAGCATCGCGCCGCCAAGATGTTCACCGATCTGGAGCTGTCGCGCTCCTGCGTCGAAGGCGCGCTGCAGGCGATCGACCGCGACGCCAACGACGTGGCGCAGCTCGCCTCGCTCGCCAAGGCGAAGATGGGCGATGCGGTGCATCTGGTGTCGAACGAGATGGTGCAGATGCATGGCGGCATCGGCATGACCGACGTGCACGACGCCGGCCTCTACCTCAAGCGCGCCCGCGCCCAGGAAGCGACGTTCGGCGGCTCGAGCTATCACCGCGACCGCTACGCGACGCTGCTCGGCTATTGAGTCGCGTTTGAATCAGTTCCTGCGGAGGGGCCGGACATTGTCCGGCCCCTCTTCATTTGGATCATGGTCGTCCAGTTCGCTGGCCTTGGTCTCGAAGTCCCGCGCAAGTTGCAGCAATCGCGCGCGATACCACGGAAGCGCGGTTTCCTGCGCCTGGCGTCGCAACTTTTGCGCGTTCAGCAAAAGTGCATTCACGTTGCCTTCGTTGTCGGTGTCGGCCGCCATCCAACGGTAAGTGTCCGATAGCGGACATAGTTCCGCGTGCAGCTTACGGCGTTTTTGGTTTCATGTTGTTCGGCACGCCGTGCGGCACCTGGTCGATCACCAGCATCGTCACCGGCACCGTGCCGTTGTTGATGCCGTAGTGCCACGTGTTCATCGGCTCGGCGACGAAGCTGCCGGCCTGTACCTGATAGGTCTGGTTGGTCTCGACATTCACCACCGTCAGCGTCCCCGACGTCACATAGACGTAATGCGGATAGGGATGCCGATGCACCGGCAGCCGCGCGCCCGGTGGAAAAACGGCGGTGGCGACGATGACGTCCGGCTTTGCCGGCACCACGATGCGCTGTCCGGTGATCGTGGTGTTGGTGCGCACCACCGGCGTCACACCGATCTTCGGCGCATCGGCCGCCTGCGCAACACCGATGCTCAATACGAGCGCTGCAATCGCTATCCGCATCGTCATACCCTCTCGATCGCCAATGCCACGCCTTGCCCGACGCCGACGCACAGTGTCGCCAGCGCACGCTTGCCGCCGGTCTTCTCCAGCTGATGCAGCGCCGTCAGTGCCAGCCGCGCGCCGCTCATGCCGAGCGGATGACCGAGCGCGATGGCGCCGCCGTTCGGGTTCACATGCTCGGCATCATCGGGCAGGCCAAGGCCGCGCAGCACCGCGAGCGACTGGCTCGCGAAGGCCTCGTTGAGCTCGATGACGTCGAAGTCGCCGATCTTGAGGCTCAGCCGCGCCAACAGCTTCTGTGTCGCCGGCACCGGCCCGATGCCCATCACGCGCGGCGCCACGCCCGCCGTCGCCATGCCGAGCACGCGCCCGCGCACTTTGAATCCATGCGTCTTCGCCGCCGCCTCGCTCGCGACGATCATCGCCGCCGCGCCGTCATTGACGCCCGATGCGTTGCCCGCCGTCACCGTGCCCGGATTGCGGAACGGCGTCTTGAGCCTGGCGAGATCCTCCAGCGTCGTCTGCGGCCGCGGATGTTCGTCGGCGGCGAACGGCATCGGCTTGCCCTTGCCGTCCTTGGCTTCCACCGCGACGATCTCTTCGGCGAAGAAGCCGCTCGCGGCGGCGCGCCCGGCCTTCTGCTGGCTGCGCCAGGCGAACGCGTCCTGGTCGGCGCGCGATATCTGATAGGCCTCGGCGACGTTCTCGCCGGTTTCGGGCATCGAGTCGGTGCCATAGACCTGCTTCATCTTGGGATTGACGAAGCGCCAGCCGATGGTGGTGTCGTGGTTCTCCGCCGCGCGCGGGAAGGCGCTCTCGGCCTTGCCCATCACGAAGGGCGCACGCGTCATGCTCTCGGCGCCGCCGGCGATGGCGAACGATATCTCGCCGGTCTTCACCGCCCGCGCCGCCGAGCCCACCGCGTCGAGGCCCGAGGCGCACAGCCGGTTGATCGTCGTCCCCGGCACGTTCTCCGGCAGGCCCGACAACAGCGCCGCCATGCGCGCGACATTGCGGTTGTCCTCGCCCGCCTGGTTGGCGCAGCCGAGATAGACCTCGTCCACCGCCCCCCAGTCCGCGCCCGCATTGCGCGCCATCAGCGCCTTGATCGGCAGCGCCGCCAGATCGTCGGTCCGCACATAGGCAAGGCCACCGGCATAGCGCGCAATCGGCGTGCGTACGGCGTCACAGATAAAGGCTTCGACGGACATGGCGCTTCCCTGAGATTGGCTTTGCGCCAAGCCTAGCGATAGGTTTCGCGCAACGCCATCGGAAGGAAACACCATGAAAGCCGCTGTGTATTACGAGAACGGGCCGCCGTCCGTCCTGAAATACGAAGACGTCCCCGATCCGGAGCTGATGTCCAGCGGCATCATCATCAAGGTCGAGGCGGTGTCGATCGAAGGCGGCGACACGCTCAACCGTCTCGGCGGCGCGCTGATGACCCGTCCGCACGTCGTCGGCTATCAGGCGGCGGGCGAGGTCGTCGCGGTCGGCGCCGAGGTGACCAATTTCAAGATCGGCGACAAGGCCGTCACCACCTCCTTCAACGGCAGCCATGCCGAGTTGCGCTCGGTCGCCGCGCGCACCGCCTGGAAGATTCCGCAAGGCTGCGACGTCAAGCTCGCCGCCGTCGTGCCGGTGGCATTCGGCACGGCGCATGACTGCCTGTTCGAGTTCGGCCATCTGAAGGCCGGCGAGACCGTGCTCGTGCAGGCCGGCGCCTCGGGTGTCGGCGTCGCCGCGATCCAGCTCGCCAAGCGCGCCGGCGCGCGCGTGCTCGCCACCGCGTCGAGCGATTCGCGGCTGGAGAAGCTGAAGCCGCTCGGCCTCGATGAGGGCATCAACTACAAGACCGGCGACACGGTGCAGGAGGTCATGCGCCTCACCAACAACAAGGGCGTCGATCTCGTCGTCGATTCGGTCGGCGGCGCGACGCTGCAATCCTCGATCCTGTCGCTCGGCTATCGCGGGCGCTGCTCGATGGTCGGCAATGCGGGGCGTGAAGTGACCAAGCTCGACGTCGGCACGATGATGAGCGGCAATCGCAGCCTCACCGGCGTCTTCCTCGGCGCCGAGATCGCGACCGATCGCGTGCACGACATGATCCAGCGCCTCGTCGACGAAGTCGCGAACGGCACGTTGATGGCGGTGATCGACAAGACTTTCCCGCTCTCCCAAGCCGCCGACGCGCATGCCTATATCGAAAGCCGTCAGGCGGTCGGACGCGTGCTTCTCGTGCCGTGAGCGCAACAGGGTGACGCTACATGTGCGTCACCCGCACGTTGCCCGAATCGGGAATCCGCGTAGAACCGCGATTCCGCTTCGCTAGAACCATGATTCGGCTCGTTTATCCTGTCGGCGCACGTACCTGTGCGCATCGGCCCAAAAGACTCGTCTTGCTCTTTCCACGCTGCCTATAGTTTCGCGTTAGGCATGGCTCGTGTTGGTCGCTGCGGCGTTGGTGGAGCACCGCGCAGCGCCTTGAGCTCGGTGGAGGCGCATATGAGTCTGCTGGATGATGTGCAGGCATTCGTCCAAGAGGCGAACCGTGTCACGGAGATCGAAGAGCTGCAGGCGCTTCTGACCGAGACGGTGCACAAGCTCGGCTTCGACTATTACGCGCTTGTCCATCACGTGAACATCTACGAGACCGGCGGCAAGATCGTTCACCTGTTCGACTATCCCAAGTCGTGGATCGAGATGGTCGACCGCCGCAGCTATTTCACCGACGACCCGGTCCACATGGCGTGCCAGAAATCGGCGGCGCCGTTCCAGTGGTCGAACATGCGCAGCATCGTGAATCTCTCCGCGCGCCAGGAAGAGATCTTGCGCTCGGCGCACGATGCGGGCCTTGGCGCCGGCTTCACCGTGCCGGTGCATGTGCCGGGCGAAGCGACCGGCTCCTGCTCCTTCAGCACGCGCGCCGGCCGCGATCTTCCCGAGGCCGCGCTGCCGGCGGCGCATTATGTCGGCAGCTTCGCGTTCGAGGCGGCGCGCCGCGTCGCAAGCCGCAAGTTCGGCGCCATGAAGGCGCGCGACGCCGCCAATCCGCCGAAACTGACCCGCCGTCAGCTCGATTGCGTGGTACTCGCCGGCCGCGGCAAGAGCGACAAGGATGTGGCGCGTGTGCTCGGCATCAGCGATCAGACGGTGCACCAGCATCTCGAGGATGCCAAACGCAAGTACGAAGTGACCACCCGCACCCAGCTGGTGGTCCGCGCCCTGTTCGACAGCCAGGTGGCGTTCGTCGACCTTTTTAAATGACGCACTCCCCTAATCAGGGGAATGATTGTGCGTCCCGTCGGTGCAACTCTAAGTCCGTGCCTCACAACGGAGAAGAGCCGATGGTTGACGTGATCACCGCCAATAACCGCTACAAATACCGGGATATGGTCGACGCGATGCACGCCGACCGCAAACGAATCTTCGTCGACTCGCTCAATTGGGAGATTCCGGTCGTCGACGGCAAATACGAGATCGACCAGTTCGACACCGACGACGCCGTCTACCTGCTCGCGCTCGACAAGACCAAGCAGACCCATCTGGGTTCGGTCCGCCTCCTGCCGACCAGCAAGCCGCATCTGCTCGGCGACGTCTTCCCCATGCTGTGCGAGAACGGCGTCCCCAGGGCCGACGACATCTGGGAGATCACCCGGCTGTGTACCGCGCCGCAACTGCGCGGGCGCGAGGCGTGGCTGGCCCGCTCCTATCTCGCCGTCGGCATGGTGGAGTTCGCGCTGCTCTACGGCATCACCAAGTACACCTGCGTCGCCGAGACCTCCTGGCTGTCGTCGATCATGGCCGTGGGCTGGGAGTGCGAGCCGCTCGGGCTGCCGCGGGACATCAACGGCGAGTCGATCGGCGCGCTGATGATCAATATCACGCCCGCGACGCTGCAGCTGTTCCGCATGAAGATGGGCTGGCGCCATCCGGTGCTCGAGCTCGACGCCATCGCGAAGGCGGCCTGACCATGTCCTCAGCTGCTCTCGCATACGATCCGCCGCGCGCGGAAGATTGGTCGCAGGCACTGCTCGCCGACGGCTACTGCATCATCCCCGACCTGATGCCGCGCACCAAGGTCGCGGCGCTGCACGACGACCTCAAGGACCGCTTCGCCAAGACGCCGTTCTGCGACGGCGATTTCTACGGCAACCACACGAAGCGTTTTGGCAGTCTGCTCAAGCGCTCGTCCCACGCCGCGGACTTCGTGCAGCATCCGCTGATCATGGAGATCGCACAGGCGGCGCTCGGGCCGTTCTGCGACCGGTTCCAGCTCAACCTCACCCAGGCGCTCGAGATCTGGCCCGGCGAGTACGAGCAGGTCCCGCACCGCGACCAGGACATGTGGCGCGGCGAGCAGGGCCGTATCGAGTATCTGATCAACGTGATGTGGCCGTTCACGCCCTATCGCAAGGAGAACGGCGCCACCGTCGTCTGGCCGGGCAGCCACAAGCGCCAGACCGAGTTCGAGCTCGATCGCGCCGACGCCATCGAGGCGGAAATGGATCCGGGTTCCGCCCTGGTGTTCCTCGGCTCCACGCTGCACGGCGCCGGCGCCAACACCACCCGGGCGCCGCGGGCGGGCATGATCGTCAGCTATTGTCTGGGTTGGTTAAAACCCTATGAGAACCAGTGGCTGGCCTATCCGCCGCAGATTGCGCGCACTTTTCCGCCCGATCTGGCCGGTCTGGTGGGCTATCGGCAGCATCGGCCCAATCTCGGCAACTATGAAGGCCAGTGTCCCTCCGTATTGCTGGGTGACAGCCTGCCGGAGTATCTTGGTTCGGTTGACGAGCTCCGCGACGATCAGGTCGAACCCTTGGCGGAGTTCAAGGCGCGCCAGCGAACTGGGCGGGGGGCGTCATAGACGTGTCGGCTTTCTGCGTGGGGCGGCCGGCAGTATGCCGGCTGTCCGCGTGGAAGATCCGATTCTGTCATGTTGCTTACGAACTCCGCATTCGATCTTTTCGACGAAATCGACCGTCAGGACGATATCGCCGGCTTGACGGATTCGTTCCAGGGCCTGATCGGCAAGTTCGGCATGACGCATTTCATGGCCGGCAATCCCAGCCAGCCCGGCGTCGCGCGCGACGACCGCCTGCTTGCCACGACTTGGAAGAGCGAATGGCTCAGCCATTGGTCGGACAGCCAGTATCTTTATGTCGATCCGATCGCGCGCCAATTGCTGTCGCGCAACGAGCCGGTGCGCTGGGGTCCCAATCAGGGCGGGATGGACGCCACCGGCGCGCGCATCCTGGAAGAGGCCTGCGAATACGGCATGAAGTGCGGCTATGCCGTGCCGGTCTACAGCCGCGAAGGCTTGATCGTCGCGATCTCCATGGGCGCGGAGCGTTACGAGATCGGCAAGCCGGAAGAGCTGTGCCTGCGCCTCGCCTCGATCTATTTCCATGCCAAGCTGGAGCGGTTGCGCGGCAAGGCCACGCCGCCACGTGGCGGCAAGCTCACCCCGCGCGAGCGCGAATGCCTGTCCTGGGTCGCGGCCGGCAAGACCGACTGGGAAACCTCGCAGATCCTCGGGATCGCCGAGCAGACGGTGCACGAGTATGTGCAGAATGCGCTGATCAAGTTGAACGCGACGACGCGGGCGCAAGCCATCGCCATCGCGATTTTCTCCAAGCAGATCAGCGCCTGAACGAGTTCCGTCGCGTACCCCCTCATCTCCGGGGGATGACTTGCGTACGATCTGGCGCGAGCGTCGCGTCGCTTGAACGGAAGGCAACCCGATGCTCGAGGTCGTGACCGCTCGCAACGCCCATCGCTATCGCGCGCCGCTGGACGAGATGTTCCGCATGCGCCATCGCACGCTGGTGGAGCGGCGCGGCCTCACCGCGCTGGCGCGTCCGGACGGCCGGCTCATGGATCGCTTCGACGGCGGCGAAGCCATCTACATGCTTCTGCTGGACGAAGATGGCACTGCCATCGCCTCCCAGCGCTTGCTGCCCACCACCGGTCCGCATCTCTTCTCCGAGGTGCTGCAAAGCTCCTGCGACGTGCGCGGCGTGATGCGCGCCCCCCAGACGCTCGAATTGTCGCGGTATTGCGTCGACGAGGAACGGCTGGGCGCAGCGCGCATGGAACTGGCGCGCAAGGAACTGGTGGTCGGCATGATCGAATTCTGCCGGCGCGCGGGCTATGACCGCATCACCATGCTGCTGCCGGCCGATGAGATGTTCCATCACCTCGTGCTCGGGATCGAGATCAGGCCGCTCGGCCTGCCGGTCAAGCGCGACGGAATCGAGCAGGTCGCCGTCGCCGTCAACGTGACGGAGGACGCGTTGAACGCGCTGCGCCTGGCGTTCGACATCTTCGAGCCGCTCGTCCGCTATGACGGCGCGCCCGACGGCGATCCGCTGGTCCTCGGCCCCGCCCGCGTACCCGAACGGTCGCGCGAAGCCGCCGAATAGCTCCATACGCTGTAAAGTGGCCTTTCTGCCGCGAGCCGTTATAGTCGGTTCGGTGATGGGCGCCTTTTTTCGCGCAATGGGAGCATGAATGCAGCCGCGTTTGCTGGCGTTGAAGAGCGCAGTCCCGCCTTACGTTCTGGATCAATCCGATGTCGCCGTTCGCGCCGCCTCGCTTTTCGAGGGAAGACGCGACATGACCCGCCTGATGCCGGTGTTCGAGAACACCGGTATCGCGCGCCGCTATTCCTGCGTCCCGATCGATTGGTACAACCAGCCCCACGGCTGGACCGACCGCAACAATCTCTACATCGGGAACGCGGTCGCGCTTTTTGAGACGCTCACCGACAAGCTGCTCGCCGAGGCGAAGCTCCAACGCTCCGACATCGACGCAATCGTCGTCTCCTCGACCACCGGCATCGCGACGCCCAGCCTCGACGCGCTGGTGATCGAGAAGCTGAAGCTCAACCGCAACATCCGCCGCCTGCCGATCTTCGGCCTGGGCTGCGCCGGCGGCGTGGTCGGCATGGCGCGCGCCGCCGAGATGGCGAAAGCGCATCCCGGCAGCCGCGTGCTGTTCCTGGTGGTCGAGCTTTGCGCGCTCACCTTCCGCAAGGACGACATCTCCAAGAGCAACATCGTCGCCACCGCGCTGTTCGGCGACGGCGCGGCCGGCGCGATCCTGTCGACCGATGGCGACGGCCCCGTGATCGGCGCCAGCGGCGAGTTCACCTGGCCGGACTCGCTCGGCATCATGGGCTGGGATGTGCAGGAGGACGGATTGAAGGCGATCTTCTCGCAATCGATCCCCGGCCTCGTCGCTTCCGACTTCAAGCCGATCCTGCGCGACTATCTCGCGGCCAACGACAAGAAGCTCTCCGACTTCGACGGCTTCGCCTGCCATCCCGGCGGCGCCAAGGTGCTCGATGCGCTGGAGGATGCATTCGGCATCGACCGCGGCGCGCTGGTGGAGAGCCGCGGCGTGCTGCACGACTACGGCAACATGTCGGCCGTCACAGCGCTGTTCGTGCTGGAGCGCATGGACTGGCGCGCCAAGCGCACGCTGATGACGGCGCTCGGCCCGGGCTTCACTGCCGTCTTTCTTGCGGTCGGTGCATGAGGCTGGCGATCTACATCATCCTCGCCTTGGTCGCGGTGCAGCGGCTGGTGGAGGTCGCCTATGCCGAGCGCAACACCCGTGCCCTGATCGCGCGCGGTGCGGTCGAGATCGGACGGGCGCATTATCCCTTGATCGTGATCCTGCATGCCGCATGGCTTATCGCCATCGTGCTGTTCCTGCCGCCGGACGCGATCATCCATTGGTGGGCGCTCGGCCTCTTCATCGCGTTGCAGCTCGCACGCGTCTGGGTGATCGCGACGCTCGGCCCCTATTGGACGACGCGCATCATCACGCTTTCCGATGCGCCGCTGGTGCGCAAGGGCCCGTACCGCTTCGTGCGCCATCCGAACTATCTGGTGGTGGCCGGCGAGATCGCCGTCCTGCCGCTGGCGTTCGGCGAGGTCAATGTCGCGATCGTCTTCACGCTCCTCAACGCCGCGATGCTCGCCTGGCGCATCCGCCAGGAGGAGACCGCACTCACCGCCCGCCGCGCCCTCTCATGAGCGCGTTGCGGTTCACGAGCCCGTTCGTCTTCGCAGCTTCGATTCCCGCGCTCTACTACCTGATCGGCCCGGCCGCACCCTTCCTGACCGTCGTCGCGCTCCTGATCGCGCTCATCGGCGCCGAGCTGATTGCGCGCCGCGAGCAAGGCCCCGAGCCGCAAGGTCCGCTCTTCCGCGCCTTGCCCAATCTCTACGTGCCGATGCAGCTCGCGGTCATCGCCTGGGCCGTCGTCGTCGTGCGCCACAGCGATGCGCTCGGCTTCGCAGCCCTCGCGCTTCCTGTCGGCGTCACCACCGGCGTGTTCGGCGTGTTGGCGGCACATGAGCTGGTCCACGGACACAACCGCGCCGAGCGCCTGCTCGGCCTTCTGATGCTCACCGGCATGAGTTATCGCCACTTCCGCGTCGCGCACATCTTCGGCCATCACCGCTATGCCGCCACGGCGCGCGATCCCGCCAGCGCCCGCCTCGGCGAGGGCTTCTACGCCTTCCTGCCGCGCACCGTGTTCGCCCAGTTCGCCGATGCGTGGAGCTTCGAGACGCAGCGCACGCACGGCCGTCTCCTCGCCAACCGCATCGCCCGCGATGTCGCGGTGCTGCTCACGCTCTATCTTGCGATCGCGATCGTCCTCGGCGCGCGCAGCGCCGTGTTCTTCGCGGTGCAGAGCGCCATCGGCATCGTCGTGCTGGAGCTCTTCAACTACATCGCCCATTACGGTCTGGCGCGGCGCCCGCGCGAGCCCTTCACCGCCGCCCATAGCTGGAATTCATCCAACGCGCTCGCCAATGCGCTGATCTTCAACATGGGCCGCCATTCCTGGCACCATGCCCGCCCCGCCGCCTCGTTCGAGAGCCTACGCTACGTCGCCACCGCGCCCGAGCTGCCGGCCGGCTATGCCGGCTCCATCCTGCTCGCCCTGGTGCCGCCTCTGTGGCGCCGCGTCATGGACCCGGCGGTGCAAAACCTGCACACTCCGCCCGGCAACGCACCCGCCTGAGCGCCCGCAGCAAATGCCGCCCATTGTCCGGACCTGGATCGGCTTCGCGGCCATGTGCCTGGGCATGTCGCTCGCGGTGCTCGACATCCAGATCGTGGCGAGCTCCTTCACCACCATCCAGGCGTCGTTCCACGTCACGTCCGACCAACTTTCCTGGATCCAGACCGGCTATCTGATGGCCGAGGTGATCGCGATCCCGCTCACCGGCTGGCTGACCCGTGCGCTGTCGCTGCGCTGGATGTTTGCCGCCGCCACATTGGGCTTCACCATCGCGAGCATGGCCTGCGCGCTGTGCACCGCGCTGCCGCCCTTCATCGCGCTGCGCGTGGTGCAGGGCTTTTGCGGCGGCATGCTGATCCCGGGCCTCTTCACCTCGATCTTCGCGGTGATGCCCGAGCGCCACCGCATCGCCGCCACCGCGCTGGCCGGCACGCTCGCCGTGGTGGCGCCGACCATCGGGCCGTGGATCGGCGGCTATCTCACCCAGCATTATTCCTGGCACTGGATCTTCCTGATCAACCTCATACCCGGCCTCGTCGTCACCGGCCTGGTGCTCGGCTTCGTGCGGCTGGGAGAGCCCAACCCTTCCGAGTTGCGCCGCATCGACTATCTCGCCATCGCCATGGCGGCGCTGTTCCTCGCGGCGCTCGAGCTGGTGCTGAAGGACGGGCCCAAATATTCCTGGTCGGGCGTCTATGTCTTCCTGCTCGTCATCGTCTGCGCCGTCTCCGGCACCGGCGCGATCTGGCGCAGCCTCAACAGCCCTTATCCTTTCGTCGATCTTTCCCGTTTCCGCGAGCGCACCTTCACGCTCGGCAGCATCCTCAGCTTTGTCGTCGGCCTCGGCCTCTATGGCTCGGTCTATCTGCTCGCCCTGTTCCTGGGGCTGGTGCGCGAGCATTCGCCGCTCGAGATCGGCACTATCATGATCGTCTCCGGCGCCGCCCAGCTTTGCACGGCACCGATCGCCGCGGTGCTTGAAAGCCGGATCGATGCGCGCATCCTGACGGGCGTCGGCTACAGCCTGTTCGCCGCGGGCCTGATCGCCAACGGCTTCGAGACCATCTCGACCGACAGCGCGGGCCTCTTCTGGCCGCAGGTGATGCGCGGCTGCGCCGTCATGCTCTGCATCCTGCCGGCGACCCGGCTGGCGCTCGACACGCTGGCGCCGGAACAGGTGGCGGACGGCTCGGCGCTCTTCAACCTGATGCGCAATCTCGGCGGCGCCATCGGCATCGCCCTCGTCGACACCATCCTCACGCAGCGCACCGCGGCGCACGCCCAGGCGCTCGCCGCGCGGCTGCAGCACGGCGATGCCGATGCCGCCCGCTTCGTCGGCATGCCGGCGGAGTACCTCCCGTATTTCCAGGGCCACGACATGCCGACGGTGGGCGACGCGATGCGTGCGCAGTTCGAGCCCCTGGTGCGCAAGGCCGCGATGGTCCAGTCGTTCAACGAGGCCTGGATCGTGATCGGCGTGCTGTTCGCGTTGTCGCTGCTGGTGCTGCCCTTCATGCACCGCATCAAGGGCAGTTCGATGGGGCCGGCTGTCCCATAGGCGCGTATAGCCGCGCAAAAGCGGCGCCAGCCCCATCCTTCGACGAGCCCAGGATGAAGATTGCGCCCAGACCCTCATCCTGAGCTTGTCGAAGGATGGCCGTCCCGCGCCTCGAACCCGATCTAAGCGTGCGCCAGCTCGACCTGCACCACGTCGGTGCGGTCGACCGCGAAGCTCGAGGCACAGATCGCCAGATAGAATTCCCAATTGCGCAGGAAGCGCGTGTCGTGGCCGAGCGCCCGGATCTTGTCGCTGGCGCCCATCATCCGCGCCGACCATTCGCGCAGCGTGCGCGCATAGTCGTGCCCGAACGAGAACGCGCTTGCCACTTTAAGTCCCGCGCGGTCCGCCTCTTCGCGGAAGCGCGCCACCGACGGCAGCATGCCGCCCGGAAACACATAGTGCCGCACGAAGTCGCTGCGCGTCCGATAGCCGGCGAACAGTTCGTCGCGGATCGTGATGGTCTGCACCACCGCGCGCCCGCCGCGCTTCAACCGCTCGGCGACGGCGGCGAAATAGGCCGGCCAGTAATGCTCGCCCACCGCCTCGAACATCTCGATCGAGACGATGTTGTCGAAGGTGCCCTTGATCTTGCGATAGTCCTCCAGCCGGATGTCGGCGTCGCGCCCCGACAGGCGGTTGGTGGCGAAGCCGTGCTGGGCGGGCGAGATCGTCACGCCGGTCACCGCATGGCCCGCATCGGTGGCGCGCTCGGCGAAACCGCCCCAGCCGCAGCCGATCTCCAGGATCGACGACCGGCCGCCCGAAAGCCGCGACAGGATGCGCTCGTATTTGCTGCGCTGCGCCTGTTGCAGATCGTCCGTCGCATCGCCGTAGAGCGCCGAGGAATAGGTCATGCTGGGATCGAGCCACAGCGAATAGAAATCGTTGCCGACGTCGTAATGGTCCTGGATGTTGCGCGACGCGCCCTTGACAGAGTTGCGCCGCAGCAGCGTGTTGTTCAGCACGAAGCCGATGCGCTGGATCAGGCTGCCATTGGCGAAGCCGTCGAAGCTCTCCATGTTGCGCAGGAAGAGCGAGATCAGTCCCTCGACGTCGCTGCTGTCCCACTGCCCGTCGATATACGCCTCGCCAAGCCCGATATCGCCGCGCGACGCCGCCTGGCGCAGCACGCCCCAATCGTGCACCTGGAAATCGGCGCGCGGCCCGGGCCGCTTGCCCTCGAACAGCGCGACCTCGCCGTTCGGCGTGGTGAAGCACAGCGTGCCGGTATCGAGCGCGCCGGCCGCCTTGCGGAATTTGTTCTCGATGATGCAGTTCGTGATCGCGCCCATGACTATGCTCCTTACGCGGCCTGCGCCTGGCGGACCGGCTCGGGGAACGCGGGGCGCGGCGCCTGCCACGGCGTCTCGGCGCCGAGCAGGCGCGCGACATGAACGGCGCTCTGTAGCCCATCCTCGTGAAAGCCGTAGCGCAGATGCGCGCCGCAGAACCAGGTGTTGCGCGCGCCCTGCATCGCCTGTACCTGCGCCTGCGCCGCGACGGCACGATTGTCGAATACCGGATGCGCGAACTCCGCCACGTCGAAGATCTTCGAAGGATCGATCGCACGCTTGGGATTGAGGGTCACGAACAGCGGCGTATCGTTCGAAATGTCCTGCAGCCGGTTCATCCAATAGGTCACCGACAGCTTCGGCTCGGCGATGTCGCCATCCGAGGAATACACCCAGCTCGCCCAGCAGCGCTTCTGCTTCGGCATCACCGAGTCGTCGCGGTGCAGCACCGCGATGTTGTTCTGATAGCGGAAGGCCGACAGTACGTTGCGCTCTTCGTCGTCCGCGTCGGCCAGCAGCGCGAGCGTCTCGTCGCCATGGCTCGCGAACACGACATGATCGAACGCGGTTTTCCCGCCATGCGTGTCTGTCACCACGGCGCCCCGTGCGTTGCGCGTCACCTGCGCGGCGCCGCACCCGACGCGGATGCGGTCCGCGAAGCTCTGTGTGAGGCGCGTGACATATTCCCGGCTGCCGCCGGTCACGGTGTACCATTGCGGCTGGCCGCTGGCGCTGAGAAGGCGGTGATTGGCCATGAAGCGGATCAACGTGGCGGCAGGAAAACGCAACATCTCGCCGGGCGGGCAACTCCAGATCGCGGCGCACATCGGCAACAGATAATAACGTTTGAACCAATCGCCCAGTTCCAGTTCGCGCACCATCTCGCCCAGCGTCAGATGCGGCAGCCGCGTGACGACGTCCTGCGCACGCGCGTTGAAACGGAACACGTCGCGCGCGAGCATCGCGAAGCGCGGCCGCAGCAGGTTGCGGCGCTGGCCGAACACGCTGTTGACGTCCTTGGCGCCCCACTCCAGCCAGCCGTCGCGGATCGAGGCGGCGAAGGTCATGTCGCTCTTGTGGACCGCCACGCCCAGATGGCGGAACATCGCCGACAGCTGCGGATAGTTCGGCTCGTTGAACACGATGAATCCGGTGTCGACCGGCACGGATTTGCCGTCGTAATCGACCGTCACGGTGCGGGCATGGCCGCCGACGCGCGCCTGGCGCTCATAGACCGTGATCTCGTGCCGGCGGCCCAGCAGATAGGCCGCGCCCAGCCCCGAAATACCCGTTCCAATGATCGCGATCTTGGCCATGGCGCACGCCTGGAAGTTCAGAAGGTGTTACGGCTTGCGCTCCTCACTGGATCAGATGATCCGCCCGGCGCTGGTGTGCGTAACAGGGCCATGACACGCGTGATCTCCGCCT
This sequence comes from Rhizomicrobium sp., assembly GCA_035551495.1. Classification (GTDB taxonomy): domain Bacteria; phylum Pseudomonadota; class Alphaproteobacteria; order Micropepsales; family Micropepsaceae; genus Rhizomicrobium. The sequence continues at coordinate 115,800 of DASZMT010000052.1, forward strand.
ATGTCGCGACCGCCCTGGTGATGGCGGTGATGGATCTCGGCTGGCTGTCCTATGCCGCCAAGACGTTCTTCGAGCCGGCTGTGGGCTCGTTGCTCGCGGCCAAGACCAACACGCCGGCCGCCATCCTGTTCTATGTGCTCTATGTGGCCGGCATCCTGTTCTTCGCGGCGCTGCCGGCCCGCGGCTGGACGACCGCGCTCGGCATGGGCGCGGCGCTCGGCTTCTTCGCCTACATGACCTACGACCTCACCAACATGGCGACGCTCAAGGTCTGGCCGGTGTGGCTGGCCGCGATGGACATCGGCTGGGGCATGCTGGTGACCGCGCTGGCCGCCACCGCGGGCTATTTCGCCGCCGCGCGCTTCTCGTAGGCCGCCGCGGCATAGCCCGACCACAGCGCGATCCCCAGGCACATCGCCATGATCAGCGCCGCGATCATGAACGGCAGTCCCGGCACGTGCCATTCGGGATGCCGCACCGCCCAGGCGAAGGGCAGGCCATAGATGATCGGCCCGATCACCGACGACATCCCCATCAGGCTCTGATTGGCGCCCTGCAGCTGGCCTTGCTCCGACGGCCCGACGCGCCGCGTCATCAAGCCCTGCAGGCCCGGGTTGAGCAGCTGCCAGAACGCATTGAACGGCACGCCGATCAGATAAAGCCAGCCGTTCGGGGCGTAGGAGATCCACGACAATCCGATCACCGGCAACGCCGTGCCCGCCACCATGCAGGCGCGCTCGCCGAAACGGCGCACGAAGGGACCGACGATCAGGAACTGCACCGCGACGCCGGCGATGCTGACGCCCGCCATGAAAAGGCCGGTCAGACCCGGCGTCCAATGAAAGCGATAGCCGGCGTAGAGCACGAACACGCTCGGCCACACCATATTGCCCAGCTGGTTCAGGAAACCGACCGCCGCCAGCGGCAAAAGCTCGTGATGCGAGCGCAGCAGCCGCAGCGAGCCCAAGGGGTTCGCGCGTCGCCAATGAAAGTGCGTCGTGCGCTTGTGCTCGGGCAGCGACTCCGGCACCACGAACAGGCCGTAGAGCGCATTGACGAGCGTCAGCGCCGCCGCCGCCAGGAACGGCAGCCGCAGGTTGATGTCGCCGAGATAGCCGCCGATCGCCGGCCCCGCGAGAAAGCCAATGGCGAACGCCGCCCCCATCCAGCCGAAGGTCTGCGCGCGCTTCTCGGGCGGGGTGATATCGGCGACATAGGCGTTGGCGGTCGAGAACACGCCCGAGGTCGCGCCGCTGATCAGCCGTCCCAGGAACAGCCAGTTCAGGCTCGGCGCGAACGCCATGAACAAAAAATCGAACCCGAGCCCCGAGATCGAGATCAAGAGCACCGGCCGCCGCCCGAAGCGGTCCGACAACAATCCCAGCACCGGCCCGGCGAAGAAGCTCATCAGCCCGCCGAACACGTTGAAGATCACGATCCAGTCGGCTGCCGCCGCGGTGTCGCCGCCGTTGAACTGCCGCAGCAGGTTGGGAAGCACGGGCACCATGATGCCGATCGAGACCGCACAGGCGATCGCGCTGACGAAGATAAAGCCGAAGGCGGCGGCGCGGCCCTGCGGCGATGCGGCGGGCACCTCGCTCATAATGTGGATGATGGAAGATCGTACGGCGTCACGCAATCGTTCACGCCTCGACAGCACGCATGGCTGCCACTAGCTTCGCGCCCGTCGGGGGAGGGGTGCATGCGATATCTCAAATATGGCGCGCTCGCGCTGGTCGCGATCGTGGTGCTGGGGCTCGGCGGCGTCATCCTCGCCGATCGTCTGGCGCAGCCGGCGGCGCCCGATCCGGCACAATTCATCGCCCGGGCCGCGCAGTACGATGTGCATATCCGCCGCGACAGCTGGGGCGTTCCGCATGTCGAAGGCAAGACCGACGCCGATGTCGGCTTCGGCATCGGCTTCGCGCACTCAGAGGACGATTTCGCCACCATCCAGGATGTCGCGCTGGCCAGCCGCGGCCAGCTCGCCGCCTCGGCCGGTCCCAAGGGCGCGACCACCGACTATCTCGTGCATCTCTTCCGCGTCTGGGAGAACGTCAACGCGCGTTACACGACCGACCTGCCGCCCGACCTGCGCCGCGTCGCCGAGGCCTATGCCGACGGCGTGAACTATTACGCCGCGCTGCATCCCGAGAAGGTGAAGCCGGGCCTGTTGCCGCTCACCGGCAAGGACGTGGTGGCGGGCTTCGTGTTCAAGACGCCGTTCTTCTATGGCCTCGATTCGCTGCTGCGAAAGCTCAATGCCGATACCGGCGGCAAGCCGCTGCCCGAGATCGGCTCGAACGGCATGGCGGTCGGCCCGCATCGCAGCGCCGACGGCGCGACGCGCCTCCTCGTCAATTCGCATCAGCCTTATGAAGGCCCGGTCTCGTGGTACGAGGCGGTGCTGCAATCGGGCGAGGGCTGGCACGTCGCGGGCGGATTCTTCCCCGGCACGCCGTTCATGCTGCACGGCCACAACGAACATCTCGGCTGGGCCAACACGGTCAACGATCCCGACCTCGCCGACGTCTACCGGCTCACGATCAATCCGGACAACGAGAACCAGTACAAGCTCGACGGCAAATGGCGCGACTTCGAGAAATCCGACGCCGCCATTCGCGTGAAGCTGTGGGGTCCGTTGTTCTGGACCTTCCACCGCGACGTCTTGTGGTCGGCGCAGGGTCCGGTGTTCAAGACCGATCACGGCGTCTATGCGGTGCGCTATGCCGGCATGAACGAGATCCGCCAGGCGCTGCAATATTACCGGCTGAACAAGGCGAAGAATCTCGACGAATGGAAAGCCGCGATGCGGCTGCAGCTGCTGCCGTCGATCAACTACGTCTATGCCGACGAGAAGGGCAATATCGGCTACGTCTACAACGCTCAGTTCCCGGTGCGGAAGGAAGGCTTCAACTGGCGCGGCTTCCTGCCGGGCGACCGCTCCGATCTGATTTGGCACGCCTATGTGCCGTTCGACAAAATCCCGCAGATCTGGAATCCGAAATCGGATTTCGTATTCAACTCGAACAACACGCCCTTCCAGGCGACGGCGCCGCAGGACGACCTCAAGCCGTCGCAGTTCTCGTCCACGCTCGGCATCCAGACCAACATGACCAACCGCGCGATGCGGGCGCTCGAGACCTTCGGCGCCGATCCGGCGATCACCGCCGATGCCTTCAAGCGCTACAAGTTCGATCTCTCCTACAGCGTCCACGCCGACATCATGCGCATGATCGGCGAGGTGCTGGCGGTGAATCCGGGAAGCGACGCCGATCTCAAACAGGCGCAGGCGATCCTGCGCGGCTGGGACCGCAAGACCGATATCCACAACCGTGCCACCGCGCTCGCCGTCCTGATGGGCGTGCGCGCTGCGCCGGAAGACCAGGGCGGCCCGTGGAAGGAGAAGCCGATCGACGCGCTGAAGGAGGCCATCGGCATTCTCAAGACGCATTTCGGCCGGCTCGATCCGGAATGGGGGCAGGTCAACCGCTTTCGACGCGGCAATGTCGATCTTCCGATCGACGGCGGACCCGACGTCTATCGCGCGGTCTACGGCACCCAGCAGGATGACGGCACGCTCACCGCGGTCGACGGCGACACCTTCATCATGTTCGTGACCTGGGACAAGGACGGCAAGCTTTCGTCGCAGAGCATCCACCAATTCGGCTCGGCCACGCTCGACAAGACGTCGCCGCACTATGCCGACCAGTCGCCGCTGTTCGTGAAGATGCAGCTGAAGCCCGTCTGGTTCACCGACGACGAGCTCAAGGGCCATATCGCGCGCGACTACCGTCCCGGTCAGTGAGTTCGGGCCGACAAATGAAAAGGGCCGGCGCACACGCGCCGGCCCTTCGCACGCAACAGCGTGTATAGAGGCTTACTGGTTGGTCGGCGCCGGCGTGACGCTGTTGTCGTCGGTCTGCGCCGGCTTTGCGCCGGGCTGCTGATCCATCTTCGCCTTGGTCTTGGTCTTGTCCGACGGCATCGACGTGTCGGAGGGCTGGCGCGGCATGGTGGCGTTGGTGCTCATGCCCGTGTTCATGCCGCCCGAGAAGCTGGCATCGGTCGTCGTGCCGTTGCCGCGCGCAGTGGCGAGCGCCTGCGCGTTCAGATCGTCGGTCTGCTTGATTTCGGCCGGCGTCGCCGGATGGAACGTGAAAGCCTGGGCGGGCGACAGCATCGCAAGGGCAACGGCCGCGGCGCCACCCAACGCATAAATCTTGAAGCTCATGATGTTCTCCTCTGTGCATGGGGGGACGGGGCAGTCCCGGCACGACTCCAACGCCGCTTGGCCGCCGTTGTTCCGTGCACGACGGTTCGCGACAGGCGCGGGTTCCCGGAACCCGCGCCAAACATTGCCGTTTCCGAATCAAACGGGAGTGAAACGTCATGCCGCGCGGCGACAAGTCGAGCTACACAGCCAAGCAGAAGCGCCAGGCCGAACATATCGAGGAAGGCTATGAGAAGCGCGGCACGTCCAAGAAAGAATCCGAGCGGCGCGCCTGGGCGACGGTGAACGCCGAGACCGGCGGCGGCAAGAAGAGCGGCGCGGGCCGCGGCAAGAAAACAAACAAAGCGCCGTCGCGCAAAGGCGGCCGCAAGGGCGGTGCCGCCTCGGCACGGCGTCCCGCTGCCGCGCGCTCCGCATCGGCGAAGAAGGCGGCGCGCACGCGCAAGCGCCGCGGCCATTGAATTCGACACACGTCATTCACGAGAGGATTTGAACCATGCTCGGTACTGTTCTGATCATCGTCCTTCTGCTCCTGCTGTTCGGCGCGTGGCCGTCTTGGCCCTACAGCCGCAGCTGGGGCTACTACCCGTCGAGCGGCCTCGGCCTGGTGCTGATCGTCGTCCTGGTGCTCGTCCTCATCGGACGGTTCTGACGGCGGGAGCGGCCTGATGACCAAGAAGAAACTGATCGAAGACATCGTTCAGACGCCGCTTCGCTTCCATCGCGCCCCGCTCGACGTGGTGCGCGACCGGCGGTTCAGCGACAGGGAGCGGCTGGAGATCCTGGGCGCCTGGGAGCGGGAGATCCGCGAACAGGACGGCGAGGGTGAGACCCAGCGGTTGAGGCTCGTGGACGACGCCCGCTCGGAGATCGAGCGGCGCGTTCAAAGCCAGCAAGGAGCATGACATGACATCCACGACCGAAATGCCCGCCGACACGAAAAAGCGGGTCGTTCCTACCGAACAGGCGCGCCAAGGCGAAACCTCCGGCCACGTCCGTTACGTCCTGCACATCAGTCTGGCGCTGGCGGTGATCGCCGGCGTGGTGATCTGGTCGGTCTATTTCCTGTGACAGGCGCCTCGCGGGCGGCTCTCCCTTGACGCCGTGGCGGTGGGTTGCCACCAAGGCGGCGCAAGGAGAGCGCCCGCGTGCCCGATTCCCGTCCCCCAGAGACCCCCAGAGTCGAACTGTCCGTCGTCCTGCCCACCTATAAGGAGCAGGGCAATGTCGCCGAGCTGGTGCGCCGTCTCGGCGCCGCGCTGGACGGCATCGCTTGGGAAGCGATCTTCGTCGACGACAATTCGCCCGACGGCACCTGGGAGACCGCCAAGGCCATCGCGGCCCGCGACCCACGCGTGCGCTGCCTGCGCCGGGTGGGACGCCGCGGCCTCGCCGGCGCCTGCATCGAGGGCATCCTGTCCTCGGCCGCGCCCTATGTCGCGGTGATGGACGCCGACCTGCAGCACGACGAGACCGTGCTCTCCAAGATGCTCGACCAGCTGCGCGAGGGCACCTGCGATCTGGTGGCCGCGACGCGCTACACCGAAGGCGGCAGCGCCGATTCGTTCGGCAAGACGCGCGGCGCGCTCAGCCGCCTCGCCACCACCATCACGCGCAAGCTGCTCGACGTGCCGCTGTCCGATCCGATGAGCGGCTTCTTCATGCTGCGGCGGGACAAGTTCGACGCCATCGCGCCGCGCCTGTCGCCGGCCGGCTTCAAGATCCTGCTCGACATCGCCGCCACCGCCGGCCCGTCGCTGCGCGTCGCCGAGCAGTCCTACACCTTCGGCAAGCGCGAAGCGGGCGAGAGCAAGTTCAACATCCAGATCGGCCTCGAATTCCTCGGCCTGATCTTCGCCAAGCTGACCGGCGATCTGGTCGAGCCGCGCTTCATCCTGTTCGCGCTCGTCGGCGCCATCGGCTTCATCGTGAATCTCGCGGCGCTGAAGATCGCGCTGATGGCGGGCGTGCAGCCCTTCGACACCGCGTTCGCCATCGCGACCTTCATCTCGCTCTGCAGCAACTTCTTCCTCAACAACGAGCTCACCTATCGCGACAAGCGCCTGAAGGGCCTGTCGCAGCTCACCGGTTTCCTCGTGTTCTGCCTGTTCGGCTCGATCGGCCTGCTCAGCGGCGTCGGCGTCGCGCACTGGATCCAGTCGAGCAATGACGGCCTGTGGGTCGCGGGCGCGGCCGGCGCGGTGATGGGCGTCTTGTGGAATTATGCGATGTCGAGCCTCTTCGTGTGGCGCACGCGATGAGCCGTTCCGGCCTGATGTAGCGAAGCGATAGGCCAACAAAAATGACGCAACGCTTTCTGCTGGCCATCGCGCTTCTGACCGTGCTGCGCATCGTGGCGGCGACGCTGCTGCCGCTGTCGGCGGACGAGGCGTATTACTGGCTGTGGTCGCAGCATCTGGGCGCCGGCTATTACGATCATCCGCCCGCCATCGCGTGGACGATCCGCGCCGGCACGGCGCTGTTCGGCGCCACCTCGCTCGGCGTGCGCATCGGCGGCATCGCGCTGTCGGTATTGGCAAGCGCTTTCGTGTGGCGCGCCGGCGCGATCCTGTTCAAGAGCGCCGATGCCGGCGCGCGCGCCGCGCTGTTCTTCAATCTGACTTTGATGGTCGCCGTCGAGACGCTGTCGGCGACGCCCGACGCGCCCGCGCTCGCCGCCGCCGCCGCCGTGCTCTACGCCCTCGCCAAGATCGAGGAGACCGGCAAGGGCGCGTGGTGGCTTGCCGTCGGCATCGCGGCGGGGCTCGGCCTCTTGTCGAAATACACCGCCTTCTTCCTCGGCGCCGGCATCGTGGTGTGGCTGCTGCTCTCGCCCAAGGCGCGCCGCTGGCTGTTCACGCCGTGGCCGTGGCTGGGCGGCGCGCTGGCGGCGCTCGTCTTCCTGCCGAACCTGCTCTGGAACGCGTCGCACGATTGGGCGACCTTCGCCTTCCAGTTCGGGCGCATCGCCTCCGGCAGCTTCACGCTGCGCTTCCTGTTCGAATTCCTGGGCGTACAGCTCGTCCTCGCCTCACCCTTCATCTTCGTGCTCGCCGCCCTGGCGCTCGCCTTCCATGCCCGCGACCGCGACAGCGCGATCTTCCTCTTGGCCGCGCTCGTCTTTCCGTCGGCGCTCTACTTCCTGATCCATTCGCTGCACGACCGCATCCAGGGCAACTGGCCGAGCTTCCTGTTCCCCGCGCTCGCCGCCGCCGCCGCGCAGGCCTGGCGCGAGACCGACTGGTCCGGCTGGACACGCCCCGTCTGGCGCGTCAGCCGCGCCGCCGCGACCTGGTGCGCCGCGGCGATGCTGCTGGCCGTCTATGCCCAGGCGCTGTTCGGCGTGATTCCGTTCGGCCGCACCGATCCTCTGGCGCGGCTGCTCGCCGTCGGCTTCGACGGCGTGGCGCAGCGGATCGAGACCGCGCAGGCCAAGGCCGGCGCCGTCGCTCTCGTTACGACGGAATACGAATCGACCAGCTGGTTCGCGTTCTATCTGCCGGGCCATCCCACCGTGATCCAGGCGAACGAGCCGTTCCGCTATCCCGATGCACCTGTCCCCGACGCCGCCCTGCTGGGCCGTCCGCTGCTCTACGTGGCGGAGGTTCGCCGCGACCATCCGGAGATCCTGGCGGCCAATCTGGCGCTCCTGGCCACCCGCTTCGCCCATGTCGAACCGGCCGCACAGTTCGACCGCGCACGCCACGGCGTGCCGGTGGCGCACTACGTCGCCTACCGGCTGACGGGCTGGCGCGGCACGCGCTTCGGGCGCGTGCTCTAAGCATTTGATTTTTCGGGGGGAGAAGAGCGAGCGGACACCCAATGCGGGCTGTCGAAGGGGCTGGGGCGTTCCGGATCGGACGTCCGCTCGGAGAAGAGAATGCACGGGCACAAAATGGGTTGCGCGTGGATGCAAGATTTTTTCGAAATTTCTCGGGCCTGACGGAAAAAAGCCGCCGCCTTTCGGCAGCGGCTTGATTTGCCTGAACTTTTACAAAAAGTTCCTCATATGGGCGGCCGCCCGCGCAGCGCGCTCGAGAACGCGCTGACGATCAGCAGCACCACGAAAAGGATCAGCAGAATCTTCGCGACCGATGCCGCGATGCCCGCCAGTCCGAAGAAGCCGAGATAGCCGGCCACCAGGGCCAGGATCAGAAACAACAGCGCATAACCAAGCATCGTCTTTTTCCCTTGTCCGCTCGGGAAGAAAACGTGGCCTGACAGGCGAAGTTCCGCACTGGAACGGACCTTACGTCGGCTTGCGCCGGTTCAGCAGCATCTCGGCGACACCCACCAGCACCGTGCCGATGATGGCGATCCAAGGGGTCTCCTTGGCGATCGCGGCGAAGAGCGCGGTCCACAGCCCGCCGACGGGGATCTTGTGCTCCTTGGGCTTCGGCTTGCTCGCGAGCATCAGCGTGAGCGACGCCCACAGCACCGGCGGCCCGACGAAGATCGCGCCCGTCACCGCCGCGCCGCCGGCGACGCCCAGCGCCGGCTGCAGTGCCAGCGCCAGCGCATAAGCGAGGCAGCCGACGCCGAACACGACGAGCAGCAGGCCGATGACGGCCAAGGTCGCGACGGCTGCGATCTTTGTCGCGATGGCCCCCATGATATGCGCCTTAGCGGCGCAGGAGCAGCGCGAGGAACGCGCCCACGCCGGCCGCGACGGCCAGCGCGGTCAGCGGCTGCTCGCGCACGGTGACGCGCAGCGACTCGGCGTTCTCCATCGTCCACTCTTCGATGTCTTCCGCCGTCTCGAACGCGGTCTTGCTCGCCTGCGCGGCGGCTTCCTCGGCGAGATCGTAGGCGCGCTCGGCGACCTGTTCGGCCTTCTTCAGCGCATCGCGGGCCTGCGCCGTGGCGACGCCCTGGACGTCGCCGGCCAGCGCCCGAAGATCCTTCTGCAGCGTCTCCAGGTCGGTGCGCAGCGCCGACAGCCGCGTGTCGATGTCGTTGGTCGCAGCCTTGGCGGTCGTGCCGTTCGCAGCGGTACCTGCAGCGCTCATGAATCTTCTCCATAGTACTCAGGGCCCAATGGGCCCTGAGTGATTGTTCGCACAATGCCTTAAAGCGCCCGTGAAGGGAACTTCGCCGTCAACGAAATCAGGCCGCCTTCTTGGCCGCCGAATGGAAGAACAGCGCCTGGCCGACGGTGGCCTGTACGGTCTCCGGCAAGAAGGGCTTGGCGATCAGATAGGTCGGCTCGGGGCGCTCGCCCGTCAGCAGCTTCTCCGGATAAGCGGTGATGAAGATCACCGGGATGTCGAAGCTCGACAGGATCTCGGCCACCGCGTCGATGCCCGAACCGCCTTCGCCGAGGTTGATGTCGGCGAGCACCAGGCCCGGACGCTCCGAATGCGCCTTGGCGACCGCTTCGGCGCGGGTCGCGGCCGTCGCCACGACCTTGTGGCCGAGTTCGGTGACGAGGTTCTCCAGGTCGAGCGCGATGATCGGCTCGTCCTCGATGATCAGCACGCGGCTGGCGAGCTGGCGATCGATGGTCTGCTGTGCGTCGACGATGGCGCGCTCCACTTCTTCAGCGGTCTCGTCGAGGATGAAGGCGGCCTCTTCGAGGCTGAAGGCCTCCACCGCGGTCAGCAGCAGCGCCGCGCGCTTGTTGGAATCGAGCGCCGACAGGCGGGCGTCCGGCGACGGCTTGGCGTCGATGGCGCGGACCGCCGGCTCGTCGATGCGGCCCGAGGCGCTGTCCCAGATGGCGTGGAAGACGCGATAGAGGCCGACCCGGGGCGCGACGCCCTCGGGAAGGACCTGATCGCCCGCGAGCAGCGCCGACAGGGCGGCCCGGACATAGGTGTCGCCGCTGGACTGCGACCCGCAAAGCGCACGGGCGTAACGGCGTAGATACGGAAGATGCGGCGCAAGCGTCTGCGACATGGTCATAAAATGAGGCTCCTTCGACGGGTGTAAGGCACGTCGTATGGGAGAGGAATGCCCCGCCGGGAGAAAAGTTCCATTACGCCCGGAACCATCGGGCCGCCGAGGGCGTTGGCTCCCCATGAAGGGCTTAGGTGGGCGGAGAAGGCAAACTAAGGGGCTGATTTCGTTAAGAAATCACCCCCTATGGGAGAACGGCTTTGTCAGGCGCACCGCAACAGCGGAATTGGACCTTGTCTAAGGATCAAAACCCCAATCGAGAGAAGGCGCGCGCCATCAGGGCGCGGCAACGGGTCATTGGGCGCGAATTACGCCGGATGTACGATGCCGTCGCGCAGGAGCCCGTTCCGGACGACTTCCTGGACCTGCTCCGCAAGATGGACAACAAGGACGAGATGGGGAGGAAGTCCTCGTGACCGCACCCCACGCCGCCCCGACCCCCCGCAGCCCGTCAACCGAGCCGCCGGACGACTTCAAGACAGAGCTTCTGTCGCTGGTGCCGTTCCTGCGTGCCTTCGCCCGCTCGCTGTGCGGCAGCCATGAAGGCGCCGACGACCTCGCCCAGGAGGCTTTGGTCAAGGCGTGGCAATCCCGCGATTCCTTCGTGCCCGGCACGAACCTGAAGGCGTGGCTGTTCACCATCCTGCGCAACCAGTTCTACTCCGACCGCCGGCGCGCTTGGCGCCAGGCGCCGTGGGACCAGGAAGCCGCCGAGAAGATTCCCGGCGGCGGCCAGGACCAGGGCTGGTCGGCCGAATTGTCGGACACGGCACGGGCGCTTCGGGCGCTCACCGACGAGCAGCGTGAAGCGCTGATCCTTGTCGGCGCCGGCGGGTTCTCCTATGAGGACGCGGCTGAGATTTGCAATTGTGCTGTGGGCACGGTGAAGAGCCGGGTGGCGCGGGCGCGCAAGGCGCTGATCGCGATCCTGGACGGCGACGAGCAATTGCCGGCGTCGGACCGACCGCCCGAAGGAGAAGCTGCCCGTGAGATCATGGCGCAACTGGATCGCCTTGCGCCGCCGGACAGCGACATCGCCCGCAGACGCCGCAAGGAACCCGGCGACAACGACTGAGGCCGGGTGGCCGCTTCGCGTCACGCTGCTGCTTTGGGTCACCTTCGCGCTGCTCCCGATCGCCATCGTGAGCATTCTGCAGGGTGTCGAGCGGGCGCGCGTCGACGTCGCGGATGTCCACGACCGCCTGACGCAGTCGGCGCAGGCGTCCGCCAGCGACGAAGAGAATCTTCTGGCGTCGGCGGAGCAGATCGCGCGGGCGCTGTCGAACGTGCACGCCGTGCGCGCCGTCACGCGTGAGTGCGACGAGGTTCTGGGCGACGCGCTGATCGGCGTGAAGTATTTCGCCAACATCTCGCGCCTCGATGCAGCGGGCAGGAACGTCTGCTCGGCGCTGCCGCGCGCCAAGGGCGCCACCGCCGCGAAACGCTCGATCTTCCAGCGCGCCCGCGTCTCGCGCAGCTTCGTCGTCTCCGGCCAGATCCAAAGCCCGGTGCTCGGCCAGCCCGTGATCGCCGGCATGCTGCCTCTGCGCGACGCGGCCGGCAATTTCGAGGGCGCGATCTCGGTGGTGCTGCAGCTCCACTGGCTCGACTTCATGGTGCGCGCGCAGGGCTTGCCCAAGGGGGCGGTCGTCTTCATCTACGATCAGGACGGCAATGTGCTGGCGACCAACGACATGCCGGTGGCGCATGCGCTGATGCCCGCGGCGCTGCAATTCGCCGGCCGTCCCGGCGTGCAGACCGGACGCGCGGACGGATCGAGCTGGACCTTCGCCTCCTCCACCTTGCACGGCAGCGTCATCAGCGTCGCGTTCGCGATGCGCGAGAGCCGTCTGTTCGGCCCGACCTATCTGCATGTCGGCACCGACTTTCTGATGCCGATCCTGATGATCAGCCTTGCCTGGGCCGGCATCTGGTTCGCCACCGAACGCCAGGTGACGCAATGGATCGCCTATCTGCGCCGCATCTCGGCGGCCTATCGCAGCGGACACTATTCCATCCGCCCGCAGCTGGAGGGTGCGCCGCGCGAATTCCGCGCGTTGGGCGACAACATGTCCGACATGGCGGAGGCGATCCAGGACCGCGACCGCAAGCTGCGCGACGCGCTGACCCAGAAGTCGCTGTTGATCCGCGAGATCCATCACCGCGTGAAGAACAACCTGCAGATCGTGATGAGTCTTCTCAGCCTGCAGACCGGCCAGCTCAAGGATCCGGTGGCGCGCGAGGCGCTGATGCAGGCGCAGGTGCGCATCAATGCGCTGGCGTTGGTGCACCGCATCCTGCACGAGATCGAGGACCAGACGACCATCGACCTCAAGCGTCTCCTGCACGAGCTGATCCACCAGATCACCGAGGGCATGCGCGGCGACCACGCCGGCATCAAGGTCGAGGAGAATCTCGTGGCGCGCGACGTCTCGGGCGAGGTGGCGGTGCCGCTGGCGCTGTTCGCGGTCGAGGCGCTCACCAACATCTTCAAATACGCGTTCGCGACGGGGCAGGACGGCGTGGTGAAGATCGATCTCGCCCCCGCGCCCCACAACAAGCTGAAGCTGTCGATCGCCGACAACGGTCGGGGCTTCGTGGCCGGCGAAGCCACGCCGCGCACCGGCGGCATCGGCACGCGGCTGATCCGCACCTTCGGCACCCAGATCGGCGGCGTCTCCACGCTGCGCTCCGAGCCGGGCAAGGGCACCACGGTTGAAGTCGTGTTCCGCGATCCCAAGTTCGACGTCGTCGCGGTGGACGCGGACGTGTAGGCTGGAGCTCTCGCCAGAGAGCTTCGCGATGATCATCACCATCACCGCTTTCGACCGCTCGCCCGATGGTGGCCGCGGCCTCGCGCGCGACACGCGCATTCGCTGGGCGCTCGAGGAAGTGGGCCAGCCTTACGAGGTTCGGCTCGTCACCTTCCAGGCGATGAAGGAGCCGGCGCATCTGGCGCTGCATCCTTTCGGCCAGATCCCGACTTATGAAGAGAGCGATCTCGCCCTGTTCGAGACCGGCGCCATCGTCTTCCACATTGCGACGCATCACGCGGGCCTGTTGCCGAGCGACGCGAATGCGCGGGCGCGTGCGATCATGTGGATGTTCGCCGCGGTCAACACGGTTGAGCCGCCGATCCTCGATCTCTCGACCGCGAAGATCGTCGAAGGCGACAAGCCGTGGGCGTCGGAACGCTTGCAGCTCGTCGGCGATCGCATCCGCGGCCGGCTGCAGCAGCTCTGCGCGTGGCTCGGCGATGCCGAATGGCTCGACGGCGCCTTCAGCGCCGGCGATCTGATGATGGTGTCGGTGCTGCTGCGGCTGCGGCCGTCGGGCATCCTCAACGAGTTTTCGAGCCTCGCCGCCTATGTCGCCCGCGGCGAAGCACGGCTGGCTTACCAGCGCGCCTTTGCCGCGCAACACGCGGTCAACACGAGACCCGGTTCCTGAGCGAAACAAGTGAACGGCCCCGCGCCGGCATCGTTGTCACAAACGAGCGCAACGCGCTCCAACCCTCGGAGACAACGAGAATGCCCAATCAGGAAAATACCCGCACGCCGAAGCAGGACTCGAACCAGCGCCAGCCGCCGCAGCAGGAACAGCAGGCCGGCGGCAACAAGGCCGAGAAGCGGAACAAGACGGCCGACCAGCAGAGCCAGGACCGCCGCATGGCGCCCGGCCAGTCTGCCAAAGAGCATGACGGCACCCGCCACTAATCCGCACGGCGTGTATTGACATGAAGGGCCGATCCTCGCGGGTCGGCCCTTCGTTTTGCGCATGTTTTTCGCGTTGTTTCGGGAGCCCGTCCGGCGCATAACGCGCCCAAGAGTTCCTTCGAAAGCGGATGTCATGGCGGATTCCTTCGACGCAATCGTGATCGGCGGCGGCCCGGGCGGTTACAACGCGGCGATCCGGCTCGGCCAGCTCGGCATGGCCACCGCCTGCATCGACAAGCGCGGCAGCTTCGGCGGCACCTGCCTCAACATCGGGTGCATCCCCTCCAAGGCGCTGCTGCACACCTCCGAATTGTTCGACGAGGCGAAGAACCACCTCCCCAAACTCGGCATCAAGGTGACGCCGGAACTCGATCTCTCCGCGATGATGGCGCACAAGACCAAGGTGGTCGGCGAGCTCACCAAGGGCGTCGAGTTCCTCCTCAAGAAGGCGAAGTCCGAGGCCATCGTCGGCGAGGCGCGCATCGTCGCCCCCGGCAAAGTTGAAGTGAAGGGCAAGGACGGCGCCGTCCGTACGCTGACCACGAAGCACATCATTATCGCCACCGGCTCCGAAGTCGCGATGCTGCCCGGCGTCACCATCGACGAGACGCAGATCGTCTCCTCCACCGGCGCGCTGTCGCTGACTGCGATCCCCAAGCGCCTTCTCGTCGTCGGCGGCGGCTATATCGGGCTCGAGCTCGGCTCGGTGTGGCGGCGCCTCGGCAGCGAGGTGACCGTGGTCGAATTCCTCGACCGCATCACGCCCGGCCTCGACGGCGAGGTCGGCAAGCAGTTCCAGCGTCTCCTGACGCGCCAGGGCATGAAATTCCAGCTCGGCGCCAAGGTCACCGGCGTCGACAAGACGAAGGACGGTGCGCTCGCCGTCACCGTCGAGCCGGCGGCCGGCGGCGACAAGACGGTGATCGAGACCGACGTGATGCTGGTCTCCATCGGCCGGCGGCCCTTCGTCGACAATCTCGGCCTCGAGAAGATCGGCGTGGCGCTCGACAAGCGCGGCCGCGTGATCACCGACGGCCACTACGCCACGAACGTTCCTGGCATCTGGGCGATCGGCGACTGCCGCGAAGGCGCGATGCTTGCGCACAAGGCCGAGGACGAGGCGGTTGCCTGCGCCGAGCGCATCGCCGGCAAGGCGGGCCATGTGAACTACGATGCGATCCCCGCCGTGGTCTACACCGCGCCGGAAGTCGCTTCGGTCGGCAAGACGGAAGAGGAGCTGAAGGCCGCCGGCACCCTCTACAAGACCGGCAAATTCCCTTTCACCGCCAATGCCCGCGCCAAGACCATCGCCGCGACCGACGGCTTCGCCAAGGTGATCGCCGACGCCAAGACCGACCAGGTCCTCGGCGTGCACATCATCGGCGCCAACGCCGGCGAGATGATCGCCGAGTCCGCGCTGGCCATCGAGTTCGGCGCCTCCTCCGAGGATATCGCCCGCACCAGCCACCCGCATCCGACACTGTCCGAAGCCGTCCGCCAGGCCGCGATGGACGTCGAAAAATGGGCGATGCAGATGTAGCGCGCTTTTGCGCGCTCACTGTTGCGAGCTCCCTGTCATCCCGGCCAAGTGCTGGGCGACCGGTGACTCATCAAGACATATGGCCATAAATCCTATCGTCATCCCCGGGCTCGTCCCGGGGATCCATTAACATGGCTGATTCACGCGGAGACGCGGAGCGCGCAAAGAACTCTGCAGCAGCGCGCTCAAATGGATGGAGGCGTGACAATGGATGGCCGGGACGAGCCCGGCCATGACGATATGGAAGGTAAGAGCTATCGCATCGCTTGGCCGGGATGACAGAGTGGGCTTAATCTTGCCCTATGTCCCGGGCAGCCTGTTCCTCCCTCACCCTCACCATCCGTCCCGCGCGGAACGCGGCGGAGATCGACGACGCCGCGGCGCTCTATGTCCGCAGCGGGCAGGCGTCCTTCACGTGGCGCGCGCCGGAGCATTTCCGCGCCGAAGACTTCCGCATGTTCGCCCTCGACGAAGAGGTCTGGCTCGCGTTCCTGGGCAACGCGGTCGTCGGCATCCTCTCGATCTTCCGCGAAGAGAGCTTCATTCACTGCCTCTATGTCGATCCCGATGCACAGCGCCTCGGCGTCGGCCGCGCGCTGGTGGCGCATGTGCGCAGGATCGCCGGCGGGCCGCTGACGCTGAAGCTCGACGTGCCGAACCGCCGCGCGATCCGGTTCTACGAAGCGACGGGCTGGACGCGCATGACCGGCCTCGACGACCAGGGCGTCGACGAGTTCGGCATCACCTGGGCGCGCTATCGCTTGGCGTGACGGGCTCGGTTGGTGTGATGGACGCCGCCTTGGTCTTCACATGCTCGGGCCGCACGCCCAGACCGATGAAGCGCGCCGGCCATTGCCGCAGCCATTTCCACCGGTCGAGCAGATAGAGCGGAAACGGCGGCTTCGGCGTCGTCTGGTTCCGGATCGTCGTCGCCAGCACGTTGTTCTGCACGAAGATTTGCACCGCCTGTACCACGCGCACCGGAAAGGTCCGCCGCTTCTGCACCCGCGCCAGCTCGGCCACCTTCGGGGTGCGCTTGGCGAGGATCGGCGCCAGGATGTTCGCCGCCGCCACCGCGTCCTGGATCGCCAGGTTGATGCCGACCCCGCCCACCGGGCTCATCGCATGCGCCGCGTCGCCGATGCACAGAAGACCCTTGCGCGCCCAGCGCGTCAGCCGGTCGACCTTCACGGTCAGCAGGCTCACCTCGTCGAAGCTCTTGATGCTCTCCGCCCGGTCGCGCGCGAAGCCCGCCGCCGTGCGCAGCCGCGCCTGGAAGCCGGAAAGGCCTTCCTTCTTGATCTCGGCGAACGCGCCCTTCGGGATCACCATCGCGCATTGCCAGTAATCGCCGCGATAGAGCATCACGAACAGCGTGCCGTTGACGAAGCGCCCCACCGGCTGCGTCGGATCGGACGGCTCGACCGGCAGGCGCAGCCACAAGACGTCGAACGGCGCGCCGAAGTCGCGGACTTTCAGATTCGCCTTCTCGCGCACCCGCGAGCCGCGCCCGTCGGCGCCGATCACCAGCCGCGCCAGCATGTCGCCGGTGCCCTCGGGCGTCTTCACCTTCACGCCGACGATGCGATCTTTCTTCGCGAGCAGCTCGATCACCTCCGCCTCCATCGCGAGATGGAACGTCGGATATTTCTTCGCCTCCTCGGCGAGGAAATCGAGGAAGTCCCATTGCGGCATCAGCGCCACGAACTTGGCGCGCGTCGGCAGGCGCGTCATGTCGGCGACCTTGAACGTCTCCTTGCCGAACTCCGCCGTGACCTCGGTGACCGTCTGGTGCGGCTTCTGCAGGAAGCGCTCGAGCAGGCCGAGTTCGTCCAGGATCATCAGGGTCGAGGGATGCACCGTGTCGCCGCGGAAATCGCGCAGGAAATCCTTGTGCTTCTCGAGCACCCACACGTCGACGCCGGCGCGCGCCAGCAAAAGCCCGCACATCATGCCGGCCGGGCCGCCGCCCGCGATCACGCAATGAGTCGAAAGCTGGTCCACGGCACGAAGGCTAGTGAGCCCCGCCGCGCCGCTCAAGCGGCCATTTTCCGGCAATGCTCGGCGCAGCGCCGGCACGCCGCGACGCAGTCCTCCATGCCGCCCAGCCGCGCACAGTCGTCGGCGCAGGCGGTGCAGACCTCGGCGCACAGCCCGCAGAGCTGGTGATGGAACTGGCTCTTGTGCAGCATGAAGTCGGCCGCCGTGGCACAGATCGCGGCGCAATCGATCATCAGGCGGAAGTGCTGCGGCGCGACATGCCCGCCGCCGGTCTCCAGGCAATGTGTCATCGCCATGCCGAGACACGTCTTATGGCAGTCCAGGCAGGTGTCGATGCAGTCCGAAACGTCGCGGCTGAAAGCATGCATGGCGCAAATCCCCGGATGTCCCACCGGAAAGCCGCGGCACACGATTTCGTTCCTCAAATCAGGAGCAAGTCGTGTTCTCGTTGGTGCAGACGTCCTTGGTCCAGCCGGTGCCCTGCGGCGTCTTCACGCGATAGAAGTCCTGCCAGCAAGCGAGAATCTGCGTCGGCTGGTCGCCGGCTGCGCTCTTCACGACGACAGGACTTTTGGCATCGTGATCGGCAAAGAGCGTCGCGCCGTTCTGCAGGCCCGACAGCCCGATCGTGCTCTTGTGCACATAGCCATGGCCGCGCCACATCACGATATCTTCGCCCATGCGGCTGTTGTCGATCTGGTTGGCGCGATCGATGACATACCAGTCGCCGTCCTGGCCGACGACATGCAGCTCGATCCAGTCCGCCTTGTCGATCAGCGTCGCGGTCACTTTCCCGCTGGGTGTCGCGCGCACATTGAGCCCATGGGGATCGGTATCGGCGACGTCCGCCGTGACGCGGCACGCCGTCTCGGCGGCCTGCACAGGTATCGCCGCGAGCAGGAAAAGCGCAAAAGCCAATCTGGTCATGGGCGCAGTCTAGCGCTAGCGTCGCGGCCTTCAAAAGAGGTCGTCCCATGCGCGTCAACCGCTTGCGCCAGATCTGGTCCGAAGGGCGGGCCGCCACCAATGTCTGGGTCAGCCTGGGCGGCATCCTGCCGACCGAGATCCTCGCGCATCAGGGCTGGGACAGCCTCACCATCGACATGCAGCACGGCCAGGCCGATTTCGCCGGCGTGGTGCAGATGCTGACCGCGATCTCGACCTCGAACGCCGTGCCGCTGGTGCGCGTGCCGTGGAACAATCCCGGCGACGTCAACCGCGTGCTCGACGCCGGCGCCTATGGGGTCATCTGCCCCAATATCGACACGGCGGAAGAGTGCGCGCGCTTCGTCTCCGCCTGCCGCTATGCGCCCGCCGGCACGCGCAGCGTCGGGCCGAAGCGCGCGATGCTTTATGGCGGCAACGATTATCTCGCCAAGGCGAACGAGACGCTGCTCACCATGGCGCAGGTCGAATCCGCCGCGGCGCTCAAGAACGTGCACGCCATCGCGGCGGTGAAGGAACTCGACGTCGTCTTCATCGGCCCGACCGATCTGGGCCTGTCGCTGGGGCGCGAGCCGAAGGCCGACCAGACCGATCCGGTCGTGGTGAAGGCGATCGACGAGATTCTTGCGGCGACGAAAGCTGCCGGAAAGCGTTGCGCGATCTATTGCAAGTCCGCCGATTATGCCAAGACGATGATCGCCAAGGGCTTCGATCTTGTGGTGGTGACGTCGGACGAAGCGCTGCTTTCCGCCGGCGCGAACGTCGCGGCGCAGTTCAGGTGAAACCCAACTTGTCATGGCCCGCGAATGCGGGCCACCCAGGTTAGGTCTTCGCGAATCTTAGAGGTTTGCGAAGACGTGACCTGGGTCCGCCGCAGTCGCGGCGGATGACAATGAGCGCTTAAATCCGCTCCACCTTATACCCGGCGGCGCGCAGCAGCGCCGGCACGCCGGTCTTGCCGAGCAGGTGCCCCGCGCCGACCGTCACCAGCGCCGTGCCGGTCTCGTTGTCGAGCACGTCCTTCAGCGTCTTCACCCAGGCGGCGTTGCGGTCGTCGAACAGCGCCTTGCGCGCGGCCGGATCCTTGTCGAAGTCCTTCATCACCAGCTTGGTGAGCAACGCGTCGTCGCCGCGCTGCCAAGCGTTCGTCAGGCTCGCCAGATCGCCGTCCTGGTGGCGGAAGGCCTTGAGGAACGTCTCGAACGCCTTCAGCTCCGCCGCCTGGTCGTCCGGCACGAGCAGCGCGATCTGCTGCTCCATGGTCTCGAAATAGCGCAGCGGTTTGTCCCGCGAGCGCGCATCCGCCATGATCGACACGTCGACGCCGGCCGGTGTCGTGCCCGCGGGCGCGGCCTTCAGCGCGATCATCGCCGTCGTCACCAGCCAGGGCCGGCGCGTGTCGAACAGCACCTCGGGCACGCCGAGCGTGGTGAAGTCGTCGTCGAGATCTTTCTGCGACTCCGGCGGCAGCATCGCGCGCAGCGACTGCCCGGCGGGCAACGAGCCCTTCGCCTTGATCAGGTCCTGCACCGGCGCCTTGTCGAGCGCGGTCTCGAAGAAGAACGAATCCGCCTCGTCGATCGCGCGCCCGATACGGGCGTCGCGCCATTGCAGGTCCGGCGACAGGATGTGGATGGAGCCGAACAGATAGACGGTCGAATGCTTGCCGGTGATCTTCCACAGCGCCGGATGCGCCGCGGGTGCCGCCGGCGCCGCACCCGTGAACGCCAGGGCGACGAGAGCCGCCGAAATCATCCGCCACATTGCAATTATCCCTTCTGTGTCCCGGGGGCCTCTTACCAAGTGGCCCCGTCTGCCCTATATTCAACCTGCAACAACTTAGAAAGGAGGTGATCCAGTGTCTCATTGTCATTACCTGCGGACGTCGAAAGCCGCGACCTGGATCCTCGCCTCTGGTGAGATCCGCGCCGCGTAAGCGACGCTCTGTGCGTTCCGTAGACGGACCGCAGTAAGACAATGGAAGGGCTGGCTCTCGCGGGTCAGCCCTTCTTTGTTATTGATCTCTATTTTGCGACTGGGTTGCGCGGGCGGGCGAAACAGGGTTGGCGTGGCGGCTGTTTCGCCGCCCGCCATCAAAGAACCCGCGTCGCGTTCTCGTGAACTTGCCGTACGGCAACTTTGTGATAGGGACGATGGTCGACCCGTGGTGACAAGCGGGCGCTTGGGGAGACCATCATGCCGCCGTTCCGCACCCTCGCTTTCGCCGCGCCCTTCGCGCTTGCCGCGGCTTTGGCCGCCGCGCTCCCGCCGGAGCCGCATGGCGTGCAGAAGTCCAATATGGACACCAGCGTGCGCCCGGGCGACGACTTCAATCTCTACGCCAATGGCAGCTGGATAAAGTCGGCGACGATCCCGCCCGACCAGGCCGCCTGGGGCTCGTTCTCCACCCTGCGCGACAAGGCCGCCAAGCGCACCGCCGACCTGATCGAAGACATCGCCAGGAAGAAATCCGCGCCCGGCTCGAACGAAGAGAAGATCGGCGACTACTATGCGAGCTTCCTCGATGAAGCCGGCATCGAGGGCAAAGGCATCGCGCCGGTCAAACCCGAACTCGACGCCATCGAAGCCATCGCCGACAAGCACGCGCTGGCCACCGCGCTCGGCCATTCGGTGCACGCCGATGTCGACGCGCTGAACAACACGAATTTCTACACCGAGAACATCTTCGGCCTGTGGGTCGCGCCGGGCTTCGACGATCCGGATCACTATTCGGCCTATCTGCTGCAGGGCGGCCTCGGTCTGCCCGACCGCGCCTATTACGTCGACGCCGATCCGGAGACCCTGAAGCTTCTCGCTGCCTATCAGACGCACGTCGCCAAGACCTTCGCGCTTGCCGGCTTTGCGGACGCCGATGCGCGCGCCGCCGCCGTCGTGGCGCTCGAGACCCGTCTCGCCGAAGCCCAGGGCACGCGCGCCGACAGCGAGGATGTGCTCAAGGCCAACAACTACTGGTCGCGCGCCGACTTCGACGCCAAAGCACCGGGTCTCGACTGGGGCGCGTTCTTCGACGGTGCGGCGCTCAAGGGCCAGAAGCAGATCATCGTATGGCAGCCGACGGTTCTCCCCGGCATCTCGGCCGCCGTCGCCGACACGCCGCTGGCGGTATGGAAGGATTATCTCGCCTTCCACCTGCTCAACCACTACTCGGCGGTGCTGCCCAAAGCGTTTTCCGACGAGCATTTCGCGTTCTACGGCGCAGCGCTCTCCGGCACGCCGCAGCAGCAGGCGCGCTGGAAGCGCGCGGTGGCCGCGACAAACGTCGCGCTCGGCTGGGCGGTCGGCAAGCTCTATGCCGAGCGCTATTTCCCGCCGGCCTTCAAGGCGCGGGCGCAGGCGATGGTCGAGACCATCAAGGCCGCCTTCGCCGCCCGTATCGACGCGCTCGACTGGATGAGCCCCGCGACCAAGGCCAAGGCGAAGGACAAGCTCACCACGCTCTATGTCGGCATCGGTTATCCCGACAAGTGGATCTCCTATGCCGGTCTCGACATCGCGCGCGGCGAAGCCTTCGGCAATCTCGAGCGGGCCGAGCGCTTCGAATACGCCCGCAACGTCGCCCTCCTCGGCACGCCAGTCGATCGCAGCACCTGGTGCATGACGCCGCAGACGGTGAACGCGGTGAACCTGCCGCTGCAGAACGCGCTGAACTTCCCGGCCGCGATCCTCGATCCGCCGTTCTTCGATGCCGACGCCGACAGCGCCTTCAATTATGGCGCGATGGGCTCCGTCATCGGCCACGAGATCAGCCACAGCTTCGACGACCAGGGCAGCCAGTTCGATGCCTCGGGCCGCCTCGTCAACTGGTGGACCGACGCGGACTTCGCGCATTTCCGCGACTCCGCGCTGCGCCTGGCCGACCAGTATTCGCACTACGCGCCGTTCCCGGGCGTGAACGTCAACGGCCAGCAGACCTTGAGCGAGAACATCGCCGACGTCGCGGGCCTTTCGGCCTCGTTCGATGCCTGGCGCGCCTCGCTCGGCGGCAAGCCGGCGGCGGTGATCGATGGGCTCTCCGGCGAGCAGCGCTTCTTCCTCGCCTATGCCCAGACGCGCCAGTCGGTGACGCGCGACGCGGCGTTGCGCCAGCAGATCATGACCGACGGCCACGCGCCCTCGATGTATCGTGCGCTCGCGGTGCGCAACATCGACGGCTGGTACGATGCGTTCGGCGTCACGCCGGACCAGCGCTATTACCTGGATTCGGCGCACCGCGTGCGGGTGTGGTGAACGAGGCGGCGACCGCCCAGGCGGCGCCCGATATCGCGGTCGATACGCAAAGCTCCGACCAGTTGCCGAGGAGCTTGGGGCCGGTGACGATCGCCGGCACCCAGATGATGAGCGTGAACAGGCTCACCATCGCCGCCGTGAGCGTTGCCGCCAACGGCGCCAGTACCTTCGCGAGGATGCTGAGCCCTGCCGCGATATAGGCCGCACCGGTGAGATAAGCGAGCGTCGCGTGGAACGGCAGCCACGCCGGGATGAGCGGCGCCGTCTGATCCAGATAGATGAAGTGCGCCAGGCCGAACGGGATCAGCGCCAGGCCGAACGACAGCTGCCCAACGCGCAGCCATGCGCCCGCGCGCAGCATGGCGAGGATCGTCAAGGCGCCGCCGAGGCAGGCGACGGTCTCGCCGCCGTCCTCGTACACGGCCATGAGCATCGGATGCGCCACGACATGCGGCAGCTTCAGCACCGCCAGCTCGAACGCGAAAAATCCGGCGAGCACCATCGCGCCGATCCGCGCGGTGCGCGGCGCGACAAGCGCCGCCCCGCCGGTCAGGAGCACGATGCCGGTGAGCATCACGATCGGATCGTGCCAGACGAACCCCTTGGGCACCGTCGGCCAGACGTCGCCGAAGCCATGGACGCCGACGAGGAGCCCGCCCAGAACGGCAAGGCTCAACGCGAACAGAATTCGCCCGATATCGATTGTGCGCATCGCTACTCCCCAATCTTCGCTGACATGATTCCTCGACGCGCGCGTCGTGGACAATCACGTCCAGTTGATGACCTGGTTCAACGCCGCGCTGCCTCGCGCGCGCTAAAGACGCGCGCGAAATTCCTCCAGGGATGGATAGTCCGGGCCGACGTCCGTCAGGATCGCGTCATCATTCTTGGTTTCGAACTTGCGGGCTCCGCTATTGGAGAGCCATTTGCCCCGCTTCAGGACATAGATGTCGCCTTGTCTTGTCAGCAGGTAGTTGTCCAGGATCGCGCCGGCGCTCTTTTGCCTCTTGTTTCGCGCGTCCATCAATTCCTCTGTCTCGCGAAACGACGCCTTGAAACCATCCCACAAGCCCTTCGCACCGGGCAGCATGTTCCAAGGATTGAGGATGCCGGAAAACCACAACAGAGCGCCCCAGCCGAGCTTGCCGCCAACGCCGTTGCGGTCGCTGATGTCTTTCAGCGCCTTCAAATAGTTTTCGTGCGCGACGAAGAGCTCGAATGAGAACTGATCGGCAATCAATACGGTTTCCGGAAGGCGCGAGTAGATTTTCGTGCAATTTTCCACCGCGTGTTCGCCGAAAATCGGGCTGACGACAGGGCGGCCCCCTGTTTTGCGATAGACCTCTTCCGCGTCGGGCGTGAAATCGACCTTGTGCGCTTCCGCGTACGCAGCCGTGATCAGTTTGGAAAGTTCGGTGAGCTGTTCTCGCGTCGATATCTGCACGGGAAATCGCCCTGACGCCCCGCGGGAAGTCTGCGCGTGGCCTCTTTCCGGTCAAGCGCAAACACGACTACCGGCTGCTACTCGCAGCGAGCGAAAGCTGGTGCGGGCGGCCGGACTTGAACCGGCACGGGGCTCGCGCCCCTACGGATTTTAAGTCCGGTGCGTCTACCATTCCGCCACGCCCGCGCGCGGCCTCTATAGCATCGCCTTGCCGCCGGGACACCGCCGCGCCACACTGCCCGTGCCGCCCTGCGAGACGTCCCATGCACGGCCATTCGCTCGCCACCGGCCTCGCCCTCGCCGGCCTCATCGTCGCCGTCCTGGCGCTGGTTTTTCAGGTTTTGGCCTACCGGCGCGACAAGTAGCAGTTCAATCTCAGGTTGAGTACCCGGAAGAATCCTAAGCAAATCCAAGGCTTAAGGCCGTTTTCGGGTGTGTTGACTTGGGGAGGCGGCCGACTATAGTGCGCCGCCTTCGCGGACGGCTGTCCGCCAAACCATTCTAAGCCTGGACGAAGCGAGAAGCATGAGCAAGCGCGCCAATTCGAAGTACAAGCTCGACCGCCGCATGGGCGAGAGCGTCTGGGGCCGCCCCAAGAGCCCCGTCAACAAGCGCTCCTACGGTCCCGGCCAGCACGGCCAGCGCCGCGCCAAGAAGCTGTCGGACTACGGCACGCAGCTGCAGGCCAAGCAGAAGCTCAAGGGCTATTACGGCAACATCACGGAGCGTCAGTTCCGCAAGTACTACCAGGAGGCCTCGCGCCGCCAGGGCGACACCGGCGAGAACATGATCGGCCTGCTCGAGCGCCGTCTCGACGCCGTCGTCTATCGCGCCAAGTTCGCGCCGACGCCGTTCGCCGCGCGCCAGCTCGTCAGCCACGGCCATGTGAAGGTCAACGGCCGCCGCGTCACCATCGCCTCGTTCCAGGTGACCGAGAAGGACGCGATCGAGCTCTCCGCCAAGGCCAAGGAGATGGCACTCGTGCTCGAAGCGACGAAGTCCGCCGAGCGCGACACGCCGGATTACGTCAGCGTCGACCACGACAAG
The DNA here is from genome assembly GCA_035551495.1 of Rhizomicrobium sp. Classification (GTDB taxonomy): domain Bacteria; phylum Pseudomonadota; class Alphaproteobacteria; order Micropepsales; family Micropepsaceae; genus Rhizomicrobium. The sequence continues at coordinate 140,873 of DASZMT010000052.1, forward strand.
ATGACGGCCAAGATGCTGCGCACGCCGAAGCTGTCGGACGTCCCCTACGCCTCGCAGATGCAGCCGCATCTGATCGTGGAGTTCTATTCGCGCTAAGTTTTTCGCGAAAATTTGGGTTCAATTGGGCATGAAGGCCGCCCGCCTGCCGCGCCATAGCGCAGCGAAGGCGGGCGGCCTTCCGCTTTGGGCGCGATTCCGGCAAACAATGATCAAGATGCTGCGTTTTTGGGCTCGGCGCTCTCTACAAATTGTAGCGTGAAATCTTCTGTCTTGGTGTCGGCGCGGGGCATACTGGCGCGTCCTTGGACCGACAGGAGACCGGAATGCTCTACGCCATCCTCTGCTACAACGACGAGAAGACGACCTTCTCCTGGTCCAAGGAGCATGAGCAGAAGGTCATGACCGATCTGCGCGCGGTCCAGGACAAGCACCTGAAGGCCGGCAAGCTCGGTCCCGTCGCCCGCCTGATGCCGACCAGCGCCGCCACCACGCTGCGCAAGGGCGACACGCCGCTGGTGCTCGACGGCCCCTTCGCCGAGACCAAGGAACAGCTCCTCGGCTTCTACGTCTTCGATGCCGCGGACCTCGAAGAGGTGCTGGCCTTCGCCAAGGAGCTCGGCGTCGCCAATCCGGGTGGCGCGTTCGAGATCCGGCCGCTCCTCGTCTTCAACCCGGGGACGCTCGCGTCATGAGCGATCTGGCCTGGCTCGACGCGGCGCTGATTGCGGCCCGGCCCCAAGCGGTCGGCGCGCTGCTGCGCTACTTCCGCGACCTCGATGCCGCCGAGGAGGCATTCCAGGAGGCCTCGCTGCGTGCGCTGAAAAGCTGGCCGCGCAACGGTCCGCCGCGCGATGCGGCGGCATGGCTGATCATGGTCGGCCGCAACGCCGGCATCGACGAGACGCGCAAGAAGAAGCGCACCCAGGCTCTGCCCGAGGAAGACCAGATCTCCGACACCGCCGACGCCGAGACGCCGCTCGCCGAGCGTCTCGACGCGGCCGATTACCGCGACGACATCCTGCGGCTGCTGTTCGTCTGCTGCCATCCCGACCTGCCGGACACGCAGCAGATTGCGCTCGCGCTGCGCATCGTCTCCGGCCTCAGCGTGAAGCAGATCGCGCGCGCTTTCCTGGTGAGTGAAGCGGCGATGGAGCAGCGCATCACCCGCGCCAAATCGCGGATCGCCAAGCTCGGTTCGGCGTTCGAGGCGCCGGGCCCGGCCGACCGTTCGGCGCGCGTCGCGGCGGTGGCGGCGATGATCTATCTCGTCTTCAACGAAGGCTATTCGGCGGCCAATGCCGGCGAGGGCGAAGCGCGCGCGCCGCTCTGCGACGAGGCGATCCGGCTGGCGCGTCTCCTGCTCGTGCTCTTCCCATCGGAGCCTGAGGTGATGGGGCTGCTCGCGCTGTTCCTGTTGCAGCACAGCCGCGCCGCGGCGCGCTTCGATGCGGATGGCGCCATCGTGTTGCTCGACGATCAGGACCGCGCGCGCTGGGACGGTGCCGCCATCGCCGAAGGCCTCGCGCTGCTCGACAAGGCGATGCGCCATGCGCGCCCCGGCGCCCATCAGATCCAGGCTGCGATCGCCGCGCTGCACGCCCGCGCCAGAGAGCCGGGCGAGACCGATTGGGCGCAGATTGCGTTGCTCTATGAAAGCCTCGAGCGGCTTCAGCCTTCGCCGGTGATCACGCTCAACCGCGCCGTCGCGATTTCGAAGACGCAAGGGCCGCAGGCCGCGCTCGCCGTTATCGCGCCGCTGGCCGATCCGCTCGACGGCTATTTCCACTTCCACGGACTGAAGGGCGCGCTGCTCATGCAGCAAGGCCGCGCCGCCGAGGCGCGCGAGGCCTTCAACCGCGCCATCGCGCTCGCCAACACGCCGGCCGAGGCCGATCACATCCGCAATCATCTCGATCGCCTCGCGAAGCCGGCCTGAGATTTTTCGCAGCGGGCTGTCGGACGCGGGCTTCGCGCATCGTCCTTGGGACATGCCACCGACGAGGCCCCGAATGACCGCCGAAACCGACATCCGCGCCGTGCTCGCCGCGCGCACCAAAGCCCTGCACGACAAGGATCCCGACGCGACGCTCGCGCTGTACGTGCCCGGCGCGCTGATGTTCGAGCTGGCGCCGCCGCTCGCCGGCCGCGTCGATGCCCAGGCGCGGGGCGGCTATGCCGCCTGGTTCGAAACCTGGACCGGCCCGATCGTCTACGAGACGCGCGATTTCGCGATCGAGCAGCACGGCGAAGACTTCGCCTTCGCAACCGGTTTCGTCCGCATGGCCGGCACCAAGACCGACGGCAGCGCGATCAGCAGCTGGTTCCGCCAGACCGTCGCGTTCACGAAAGCATCGGGCACGTGGCGCATCGCGCACCAGCACACCTCGGTGCCCTTCTACATGGACGGCAGCTTCCGTGCCGCCGTCGATCTTCAGCCCTGAACCAACACGACAGGAGGACATGCCATGGACGACAAATCCGCCAACGACGCCCAGAATTCCGCCATCGCCGCGCGCGGCGGGATCATCCCTTATCTCGCGCTCGACGGTGCGGGAAAGGCAGCCGATTTCTATGTGAAGGCATTCGGCGCTGAGGACGTCGCGCGCGTTCCTGCGCAGGGCAATGATGGCCGCTTCATCCACATCCACCTCATCATCAACGGCCAGTCGCTGATGCTGAGCGATCCCTTCCCCGAGCACGGCCATGCCTACAAGGAGCCGGCCGGCGTGACGCTGCATCTGCAAGTCACCGACATCAATCGCTGGTTCGACCGCGCCGTCGCGGCCGGCGCCACCGCCACCATGCCGGTGCGCAAAGAGTTCTGGGGCGACTATTACGGCCGCCTCAAGGACGCCTTCGGTGTCGAGTGGTCGCTGGGCGAGACCCCGAAACAATAAGGGACATTCGGGCACAAGATCGCGGGTCCGCCCCGCGGTCTTGTGTCTTGTATTCGGAGCGGCGCGTCCTAAGTTCGTCGCCATGACCTACACGATCTTCGGCGACAAGGGCTCGGGCGCGTTCAGCGCGGAAGCGGTGCTGGCGGAAGCCGGCGCGCCGTATGAGTTCTATCCGGTCTCGCTGGAGAAGAACGAACAGCGCAAGCCCGAATTCCTCGCGATCAATCCGAGCGGCAAGATTCCCGCCCTGCGCCTTCCCGAAGGCGAGGTGATCACCGAGTCGGCCGCGATCCTGCTCACCATCGCCGATCATTTCCCGCAAGCGCGCCTGCTGCCGCCGCAGGCCGGGCCGGCGCGAGCCCAGGCCTATCGCTGGCTCACCTTCATGGCATCGGAGATTTATCCGATGGTGGAGATCTCCGATTATCCCGAACGCTTCACGCCAGAAGGCACCGAGGCCGAGGCGCTACGCACCAAGGCGAAGCAGCGCCTGCGCGAGCGCCTCCTGATCGTCGAGCGTTTCGCGGCCGGGCCGTGGATCCTGCCGTCGGGCTTCTCGATCCTCGACATCTACGCCTCGATGTTCACCCGCTGGCGCGGCAGCTTCGGCCGCGACTGGCTGGAGAAGAAAGAGCATATCCCCAAGCTCGCGGGTATCGCCGCCGGCCTCGCCGCCCGCCCCGCCATCGCACCGGTGTGGCAGCGCCACTTCGGCGTTTAGCCGCCGGCTTGTCATGCCCGCGAAGGCGGGCGTCCAGAGGACCGGGCGCCGTGCCGCTTGCCCTGGATGCCCGTCCCTCATCCAGAGCGACGCCGCAGGCGGCGTCGAAGGGCGCGGGCATGACAGCGATTATTGATCGATTGTGATTAGCCTCCATACGAATTCGTTGCGCGCGACGTCCGCGAACCCCTCTATATCTGTCCTGTCGATGAGGGGAAGCGCCATGGTTTCGCGGCGGACGATGATTGCGGGCGGCGGCGCCGCCGTGCTGGCGGCCGGGCTCGGCTATCGGGTGTGGGATCGCGGCGTGCTGCAAGGCGTGGGCGGCACGGCCTATGCGCCATGGGACGGCTGGCGCGGCAGCGTGATCGACGGCGCTGCGCGCCCGCTGAGCGCCGCGATCCTGGCCGCCAATCCGCACGACACCCAGCCCTGGCTGTTCGAGATGGGCGACGCGAGCATCACCGTCTATGCCGACCGCTTGCGCAATCTCGGCACGTTCGATCCGTTTCGCCGCGAGATGCAGCTCGGCATCGGCGCGGCGATCGAGAATCTGGTACGCGCCGCCGGCGTCTATGGGTTCGCGGCCTATGTGCGCCCCGTCGCCGGCAAGCTCGCGCTCTCGCCGCCCGACGAGCCGAAGGCGGTGGCGCATATCACGCTCGATCCCGGCAGCCCCGGCCGCGACGTGCTCTATGAAGCGATCCCCGGCCGCCACACCAATCGCAGCCGCTATCTCGATCGGCCGGTCGGCGGCGGCGCACTTCAGAGCTTCGGTGCGTTGATGGACGATCCCGATGTCCGCGTCCTCTTCCTCACCGATCCGCATGCGCGCCACGATCTCGGCTCGCTGATCGTCGATGCGACGCAGCGCATCGTCGCGGACCCGCAGATGTCGGCCGATAGCGCGCACTGGATCCGCACCGGGCGGCGCGAGGTCGATACGCACCGCGATGGCGTGACGGTCGACGCCGCGGGCCTCGCCGCCTCCACCGTGATGCTCGCCAAGCTGCTGCCCGACATGCCGCCGGCCGCGCAGGACCGCTATTGGCTCGATGCGACGCGCGAGGTGCAGATCTACGCGCCGGTGCTCGGCATGATCCTGGTGAAGGACAGGCTCGACATGGCGCAATCCATCGCGGCGGGACGCGCCTGGCAGCGCCTGCATCTCGCGGCGACGCATCTCGGCCTCGCGGCGCAGCCGCTCAACCAGCCGGTCGAGTGCATCGACCGCAACGCGATGCTCGGCCGTCCCGACACCTATCGCAACGCGCTGCTGAAGCTCGCCGGTGCGCCGGGCTTCGAGCCGACCTTCGTGTTCCGCCTGGGACATGCGGAAAGGCCGGCGCCGCCTTCGCCGCGCCGGCCCTTGCAGGATGTGATGAAGTCGTCGGGCTACGCTTAGAAAGTTAAGCGTTCTCCAGCGCGATGCCCTGCTGCGCGAAGAACGGCGCCAGCTCTTCGTTCTCGAACATCTCGCGTACGATATCGGCGCCGCCGACGAACTCGCCCTTCACATAGAGCTGCGGGATGGTCGGCCACTCGGAGTATTCCTTGATGCCCTGGCGGATCTCCGGATCCTTGAGCACGTCGATGGCTTTGAACTTCACACCCAGATGCGAAAGGATCTGCACCACCGCGGCGGAGAAGCCGCATTGCGGGAACACCGGCGTTCCCTTCATGAACAGCACCACCGGATTGTTTTTGACTTCGTCGTCGATGCGTGTGCGGATGTCGGCCATGGCGTGTCGCGCCTCGTGAATGTCGATCGCTTGTGATGTATGCCCGATGCTGCAATGCGTCAAGGTTGGCGCCAAAACATCAATGAATCCAACACTTCCCGATCTGTTGAAAGCCGGCATCGACGGCCTTTTGCAAGGCGTTTCGCGCAAGGACCTCGCGGCGCGGGCGCAGGCCATCTCGGCGACCTATCGCGGCGGCAAAGGCTCGGCGCGGGCGATCGGCGGCGACGCAGACGTGCTTGCCTATCTCGTCGCGCGGCTGCCCGCGACCTATGCGGTGGCGGCCGCGGTGTGCGCGCAAGTCCACACCGCCGTCCCCGATTTCGCGCCGCGTTCTCTTTTGGACGCTGGCGGAGGCCCCGGCACCGCGAGCTGGGCCGCGCGCGAACGGTGGCCCGCGCTCCAAGCCACGCTCACCGACGCGAACCCGCACTTCCTCGCGATGGCAAAGGCGCTGTCGCCGGAACTCGAAACCTTGCCGCGCGATCTGGTCCGCGACGAATTGCCAAGCGCCGATCTCGTCATCGCCAGCTTCGTGCTGGCCGAGATCGCGCCCGCCGCGCAGGTACCGCTGATCGCCAAGCTCTACGACGCGGCGGTCGACACGCTGATCCTGATCGAACCGGGCACGCCCGCCGGCTTCGAACGCATCCGCGCCGCCCGCGCCGGATTGATAGAGCAGGGCGCGCACGTCCTCGGCCCCTGCACCCACGCCAATACCTGTCCGATGCGCGGCAACGACTGGTGCCACTTCTCCCAACGCCTGCCGCGTTCGCGCGATCACATCCAGGCGAAGGGCGCCTCGGTGCCCTATGAAGACGAGCGCTATTCCTGGATCGCCGTGAGCCGCGCGCGCCGTTCGGCGTTCGAAGGCGAGGCCCGCGTCCTCGCGCCGCCGCTTGAAACCAAACCGGGCCGCACCTTCAAGCTCTGCACACCCGATGGCTTGGAGAGCCGCTTCGTCGCGCGCCGCGACCGCGAGGCGTTCGCCGCGTTACGTCGCGCCGACTGGGCCGACGTCGTCGTCCGCGCCTGATTCCTGCTTGCAGTCTGGCGGCAGCGCCACAGGCACCTTCCAGTCGTTCTGCGGCAGGTTGGCATAGGTCCCGGTGTAGGTCTGCAGGATCGACTTGAACTTCGGCGTGCCGTCGAGCTGGGTCACGACCCAGAAGAAATCGTAGTTGTCGCCGCTCCAGGTGTGCGGCACGTGATCGCCCGTCGCGTTCTCCAGCCCGAACAGGTCGTGCAGCGTCACCTTCTCCCCCGGATATTTCGCCGAGAGCTTCTTGTTGGCGATGTGCTTGTGCTCCCACACCATCACGACGGTCTTGCCGTCCCAGGCGCCGCTCATCACCGCGGCGGCGGCCTGCTGGGTCCGGGCGTTGAGCGTCGTCTCGGAATCCGCGAACGGGCTCGGCGGGTTCACGTCGATGGGCTGCGCCGAATAGTCGATCACCGGCATGCCCCAGCTCTGGGCCGACGGGCTCACCAGCTCCAGCGTGTGCAGCGTGATGGCGAAGAAGGCGTCCGGCGTCTCGCCGTGGTCGAAGATCGCCGACGCGTTGCTCGCGCCCTTGCCGAGATATTGCTCCTGCAGCGCCAGCGAGCGCAGCAGCCCGGTCGAGCACAGCTCGAACCCGTTCTTCTTCTCGCCATGACGCAGGATGATGAGCTTGCGCGGTGCCATGATGGAGTCCCCCAGCCGAAATAGCGGCAGAACACGACGCGCCGAACGCGACGACAGTCTATGCTTTGACTTGCGTCGTCAATTGCAGCGCATGTAACACGCCGCCCATATTGCCCTTGAGCGCGGCATAGACCATCTGGTGCTGCTGCACCCGCGTCTTGCCCTGGAACGCCGCCGAAGCAACCACCGCAGCCCAGTGATTGTCGTCGCCAGCGAGGTCGGTCATCGTCACCTCGGCATCGGGGAACGCGTCCTTGATGAAGCGCTCGATCTCTTCGCCCTTCATTGCCATGTGTCACCTGCCATATAGCGCGGGAACGGGTTTTCATGCGCCGCGCGCAGTTCGGTGAGCGCGACCTCGCCGATCCCTTCGATCAAAAGCTTGTCCGGCGCGGTGCAGCCAATCAGGATGTGCGGCACGCCATGATTTCGCGCCGTCTCCGTGACCCGCATCGTCATCGCCGAGGGGAACGCGACCAGATAGCGCGCCTGGTCCTCGCCGAACAGAAATGGGATCGCATCGGCACCTTCGGGCAGGCGGATATTCGCGCCGAACGCGCCGGCCAGGCACATCTCCGCCAGCGCCACCGCAAGGCCGCCGTCGGAGAGATCGTGCACCGTGTCGATGCCGCCATGCTCGATCAAGAGACGCACCAAGTCGCCGTTGCGCTTCTCCGCCTTCAGGTCCACGGGCGGGCAGGCGCCATCCTCGCGGCCTTCGATCTCGCGCAGATAGATCGATTGCCCCAGATGGCCCACGCTCGCACCGACCAGCATGATGACGTCGACGTTCCGTTTGAACGCGACGGTCGCCATCTTCGCGGCGTCCGCCATAAGCCCGACGCCGCCGATCGCCGGCGTCGGCAGGATGCCCTCGCCATTGGTCTCGTTGTAGAGCGAGCAATTGCCGCCGATCACCGGGAAGTCGAGTGCGCGGCACGCCTCGCCGATGCCGTCGATGCCGCGCACGATCTGCGCCATGATCTCCGGCTTCTGCGGATTGCCGAAGTTGAGGTTGTCGGTGACGGCGAGCGGCTTGGCGCCCACCGCGGTGATGTTGCGCCAGGCTTCCGCGACGGCCTGCTTGGCGCCCTCGAACGGATCGGCGGCGCAATAGCGCGGCGTCACGTCGGTGGTGATCGCGAGCGCCTTCTTCGTGCCATGCACGCGCACCACGGCGGCATCGCCGCCCGGCTGCTGCACCGTGTCGGCCATCACGGTGTGGTCGTACTGCTCCCACACCCAACGCCGCGAGGCCATGTCCGGCGCCGCCAGGATCGTCTTCAACGACGCGATAACGTCGCGCTTGGCGACCGCGATCGTGCCGGTCTTCGCGGGCCGCTCGGCATAGGGGCGGCTGTATTTCGGCGCCTCGTCCGACAGCGCGGTGATCGGCATGTCGCCGACGACCGCGCCCTTGTGCTTGACCACCAGCCGCTTGGTGTCGGTGGTGATCCCGATCACGGCGAAATCGAGCTCCCACTTCTTGAAGATCGCCTCGGCCTGCGCCTCGCACCCGGGCTTGAGCACCGCCAGCATGCGCTCCTGGCTTTCGGAGAGCATCATCTCATAGGCCGTCATGTTGGCCTCGCGCTGCGGCACCTTGTCGAGGTCGAGTTCGATGCCGCTGCCGCCCTTGTCGCCCATCTCGGCCGACGACGAGGTGAGCCCCGCCGCGCCCATGTCCTGGATCGCGATGATCGCGTCGGTCGCCATCAGCTCCAGGCACGCTTCGAGCAGCAGCTTCTCGGTGAAGGGATCGCCGACCTGCACGGTGGGGCGCTTCTCTTCCGACGCGTCGTCGAACTCGGCCGAGGCCATGGTCGCACCATGGATGCCGTCGCGCCCCGTCTTGGAGCCGATATAGACGACCGGATTGCCCGCGCCCTCGGCGGCGGATTTGAAGATCTTGTCGGTGCGCGCCAGGCCGACGCACATCGCGTTGACCAGGATGTTGCCGTTGTAGCTCTTGTGGAAATTGACCTCGCCGCCGACCGTCGGCACGCCCATGCAGTTGCCATAGCCGCCGATGCCGCTCACCACGCCCGACACCAGATGCCGCGTCTTGGGGTGCGACGGCTCGCCGAAGCGCAAAGCGTTCATCATCGCGATGGGCCGCGCGCCCATGGTGAAGACGTCGCGCATGATGCCGCCCACGCCCGTCGCTGCCCCCTGATAGGGCTCGATGAACGAGGGATGGTTGTGGCTTTCCATCTTGAAGATGCAGGCGTCGCCGTCGCCGATGTCGATCACGCCGGCGTTCTCGCCCGGCCCCTGGATCACCCACGGCGCCTTGGTCGGCAGCTTGGCGAGATGGATGCGCGTCGACTTGTAGGAGCAGTGCTCCGACCACATCACCGAGAAGATGCCGAGCTCGACGATGGTCGGCTCGCGGTTCATCAGCCGCAGGATATGGGCGTACTCGTCCTCCGAGAGGCCGTGTTCGCGAACAAGTTCGGGGGTAATTTCGATTTCTGCCATTTCACTAAACTCTAAGAGCGCTCCATTTCGGAGTTAATCCCCGTTGCCATGCGTAATCTCTAACGAACGAAGCTTAGCAAGTGTTTTTGATGCGTCGGCACCGCGATCTCCACCAGCTTCAACCATTTCGGTATCGGAAATTCGCAGTTCGTTTTGAACGGATTTCAGAGCGTCAAACATAGCCTTTCTGGCTTTTCTAAAGATCGGCAGGTTCCTCGCGGCGGCCCGATTGGTTTTCTCAAGGCTTTTCGCGGCGTTTACCTCTGCATCAAACTGCAGACACCCTCCGAAGAATACTCCGAGTTGAAAGGGTTCGTAGTCGGGGTGCGTTTCTTGATCTCGTTGCACTGCTTTAATCATGCAGTGCTGTTGCTGTATAACGTCCGAGACAAATTCGCTGCCACAATTGAATGCTGTATTTATCCCTCGAACAATCTCAGTTCGTACGGTGGGCTTGTCATTCAGTGGGCGATCAAGATTGGCGGCGTGTAAAGGCTCGGCAAAAATGAACGCGGCTTGCATCGTGGCAGCGCACAAAATAGCTATCGTTTTTTGATCTATAAGATGATGCCTCACGACAGCGTCTCGATCAGGCTTTCGAACATCGCGCGGCCGTCCGTGCCGCCCAGCGCGCCGTCGACCACGCGCTCGGGATGCGGCATCAGGCCCAGCACGTTGCGCTTCTCCGACAGGATGCCGGCGATGTCGCGCGCCGAGCCGTTCGGGTTCTCCCCGCCGGCATAGCGGAACACGACGCGGCCCTCGCCCTCCAGCCGGTCGAGCGTCTCTTCGTCGGCGACGTAATTGCCTTCGCCATGCGCCACCGGGAAGTGCACCCGCTGGCCCTTCTCGTATTTGCGGGTGAAGGTCGATTGCGTCTCCTCGACGGCGAGCGCCACCGGCTTGCAGACGAATTTCAGGTTCGCATTGCGCATCAGCGCCCCGGGCAGCAGATGGCTCTCGGTCAGCACCTGGAAGCCGTTGCAGATGCCGAGCACCGCGCCGCCGCGCTCCGCATGCGCCTTGACCGCGCGCATCACCGCCGACTGGCTCGCCATCGCGCCGCAGCGCAGATAGTCGCCATAGGAAAACCCGCCCGGCAGCACCACCAGGTCGACGTCAGGCAGCGTGCTGTCCTGATGCCAGACCATGTGCGGGTCCTTGCCCGTCATCTGCTTCAGCGCGGCCTGCGCATCGCGGTCGCAGTTGGAGGCGGGAAAGACGACGACCGCGCTCTTCATGATCCGTCCGTCTCCGCCGCCAGCCGCCGCGCCGTGCGCTCCATGGCATTGGTTATCCAAAGATCGTCGACGCCGTAGAGATCGCGCATGATCATGGGCTCGCTGTCGGTCATCTTCCGGCCGATCTCGCTGTCGAGCAGCTTGCCCCAGGCGGTCAATTCGGCGGCGGTGAAATGCTCCGCATAATACTGTGTCCGCAGCGCAAGCAGCTTGGCCTTGTCGCGCGCCAGCTCCTCGCGCAGCACGTCGCCATAGTGATCGATCGCGCCGGGCGGGGTGCCGGCACGCTCTTCGCGGTATTGCGCCTTGGCGCGATCGACGATCAGGCCGATGCGAACGTCCTCGATCTGGTCGGCATGCAGAATGGTCATCATCTGCTGTGCGGCGGCCAGACGCGCGGCCGCGTCGTCGTCCGCCGCGCGTGCCGCCGTCAGGCAAAGGGCGGTGCCGGCAGCGAGTGCGACAAGGCGAAGCGTCATGCCGTCAGCCCTTCAGCTCGATCTCGTATTTCTCGATCACGGGGTTGGCGAGCAGCTTCTCGCACATCGCCTTGAGGTCGCTCTGCGCCTTGGCGGCGTCGCTGCCCGCGAGCTCGATGTCGATCACCTTGCCCTGACGCACCTCGCCGACCGCGTCGAAGCCGAGGCCGTTCAGCGCATGGCCGATCGCCTTGCCCTGCGGATCGAGGACGCCGGTCTTGAGGGTGATGAAGACGCGGGCTTTCATCCGTCGGCTACTTTCGAACGTTGGTGGACCAGGCGGGGCTGAGCCAGATCGACCCGAGCGCCGTGACCGGAACCAGGACGGCCACGATGTCTCCACCCGTCAGGTGGCCCGTGGCCATGCGAACCAGGGCGAGACCGGTCAGCGCGATACCCGCCACAGCGAGGAGGGCCAGGGACCGGATACGAGGGCTCGCGTCTTTGGGCATCATCGGACCAGCTGCGGTCCCTTGCCTTCGGGCGGCGTCGATTCCGGCATGATGCCGAGGCGCCGCGCGACCTCCGAATAGGCCTCGACCACGCCGCCGAGATCGCGGCGGAAGCGGTCCTTGTCCATCTTGTCGTTGGTCGTCACGTCCCACAGGCGGCACGAATCCGGGCTGATCTCGTCGGCCAGCACGATGCGCATGTAGTCGTTCTCCCACAGCCGCCCGAACTCGACCTTGAAGTCGACCAGCTTGATGCCGACGCCCAGGAACAGGCCCGACAGGAAGTCGTTGATGCGGATGGTGAGATTGACGATGTCGTCCAGATCTTGCGGCGAAGCCCAGCCGAACGCGGTGATGTGCTCCTCGCTGACCAGCGGGTCGTGCAGCGCGTCGTTCTTGTAGCAATACTCGATGATCGAGCGCGGCAAGACCGTGCCCTCCTCGATCCCGAGCCGCTTGGACATCGAGCCGGCGGCGACGTTGCGCACGATCACCTCGAGCGGGATGATCTCGACTTCCTTGACCAGCTGCTCGCGCATGTTCATGCGCTTGACGAAATGCGTCGGCACGCCGATCGCGTTGAGCTGGGTCATCAGGTATTCGCTGATGCGGTTGTTCAGCACCCCCTTGCCGTCGAGCACCGCTTTTTTGGTGGCGTCGAACGCGGTGGTGTCGTCCTTGAAATATTGGATCAGGGTGCCGGGCTCGGGCCCCTCATAGAGGATCTTGGCCTTGCCCTCATAGATCATGCGCCGGCGCTTCATCGTGTGTCCTTCAGTCCGCCCAAACGCGAAAGCGGGGGATTTCGCCCCCGCCGAAGCAGCAAAGTAGCTGCCATGTCCCATGGCGGCAACGTCACGAAAGGGCGCATACGCGCTTCGCGGCCCCCTGTCCACAGCTTGCGCGGAAGAGCAGGAATGCGTGGCGTTAGCCGGGCGATTTCAATGGCTTACGGCCTGGACGGTGTCGGCGGTCAGCCGTGCCATCGCGTCGATATCGCCCATCCGCGTGTAGGCGGAGCCCAGTTTGACGATCACCAGCTTCCGGTGCGGCACCACGATGATGAACTGCCCCTGGGTGCCGCGCGCCATGAACGAATCGGCCGGCATGCCCGCCGCCACCCGCGTCCGGGCCGCGTCGCCTGCGCCGCGGTTGGTCCACCAGCCCGCGCCATAGCCGACCAGTCCACTACCCGGCGTCGGCCTCGCGGAATAGTCGACCCAGCCTTGCGGCAGGATGCGTTCGCCGCCCACCACGCCGTCATCGGCGAACAGCACGCCGAATCGGGCCCAGTCGCGCGCCGTCGCCCACATATGGCTGGCGCCGATGGGCGTGCCGGCGTCGTCGAACTCGAAGGTGACGTGCTCCATGCCGAGCTTGTCGAACAGCGCGCGGTGGGCGAAGCGCAGGAAGGCCTCCGGCGTGTTGCCGGCCTTCTCGCGGACGATGCGCGAGAGCAGCAGCGTGTTGCCGTTGGAGTAGGTGAAGAACGCGCCCGGCGCATGCGTGACGGGCGCTTTTTCGGCCATCGCCGCCATGTCGGGCACGTCGAACTCCATCTGCGACGACGGGTCGAACATGCTTTGCCAATCCGAATACAGCGACTGGCCGAATTCCAACCCGCTCGCCATGCGCAACATATTGTCGGGCGTGATCGCGTGATGCGCATCGCCCTGCCACGCCGCGACGGGCGCCGGGGCCGTCATGTCGAGCTTGCCCTCGCACACCAGGATGCCGAGCAGCGCGTTGGTCACCGACTTGGTCATAGACCAGCCGATCTGCGGCGTCGCGATTCCGTAGCCCGGTGCATAGCGCTCGGCGATGACGCGGCCGTCCTTCACGATCACGATGGCGCGGGTGTAGCGATGCGGCCCGCTCCCCGGCTCCGCGAAGGCGCGGTCGAGCGCAGCCTTGAGCGCCGGATCGGTGGGCGCCACGACCGCATCGCCCGCAATGGGCGGCAAGAGGCTCGGCCCGCGCGGTTCCTCGGCCGGGATGGCGAGCGGCGTCACGCCGTCATGCACCACCTGGCAGCCCAGCGGCCCGCGCCAGACCGCCCGGCTGCTGGCCAGTCCGCCGAGATCGGCGGTGACCTCCTTCTTCGTCCGGTCGATCCGATAGGTCATCAGCCGGTCGCCCGGCACGATCTCGGGCGCGACCGATTGGCGATAGAAGGTCACGGCATCCTGGCCGCCCACGAACACCGCCGAGCAGAGTTGGTGGCTGGTGTAGTGCGCCGGCACGCTCACGGCGGCACAGCCGCCGAGCAAGGGCAGGGCGAGGGCAAGCGGGGCGAAGCGGGTCATGGTCGGCTCCTGTCTGGAGCGCCCGGTATGGCGGCGAAAAGCCCGGCATTCGCGCCGATTTTCGAAATCGGCTAGCCTAATTCGTGCGCCGCGACCGCTTTCGCCCGCGCCGCCGCCACCGGTCGTTCCAGCGCCGCGCGGCGGAATTCGGTCGGCGTCTGCCCGGTTTCGGCCTTGAAGGCGCGGTTGAAGGGTCCGAGCGAGCTGAATCCCGCATCCATCGCGATGGTCAGCACCGGCACCTCCGCCTGCACCGGGTCGGCCAGCGCCGCCTTGGCCTCGCCGATGCGATAGCGGTTCAGGAAGGCGTTGAAGTTGCGGTAGCCCAGCCCGCCATTGATCAGCCGCCGCAGCTTGTATTCCGGCAGTGCCATGATCTGCGCCAACGCCCCGATGGTGAGCCCCTCGCGGCGCCAAAGCCGCTCGGTCGCCATCAACCGCCCCAGCGCCGCGACCAGGGCTGGATCGGCCGGCGCCACGTCCGGCTCCGCGGCCTTGGCGACCGGGAACATCTCGCCGGCGGAGACGCGCAGCAGCGACCACGCGACGACGCCCGACACCAGCAGCAGCCCTGCCGTCGAGGCGATCCCGCCCCAAGGCGACGACTGCCCGTTGGTCGCAAGCCCGTTCAGTGCCGTCGCGATGGTGTGCACCGCCGCTGCGCCAACGACGAAAGGCCGGATGCGCCGCCGGCTCTCCACCAGATCGGCGCTCCAACTCGCCGCCGTTTGCACGCAGGCGAGGAGGGCGAACAGGATCGCCTGCAGCGCCACGACCGGCCCGGCATTGAACATCGCCAGCGCGACGATTCCGCACCACAGCGCGCCGTGCCACCACTGCGGCTTGAAACCGTCGTCGAAGAGCGCCCGCGCGAACAGCCAGAAGACGAGATTGTTGCCCGTCGCCAGCGCCATGACCGGCAGCGCCCACGGCCCCAGCCACGCATGGAATCCCGGCGCCGAGCAGATCGCATAGGCCGCTACGCCCAGAGCGAACAGCGCGCCCAGCCGTGCCGCCGTCAGCTTCGGATAATCGCGCAGCAGCAGCGCGCCCAGGAGCAGCGGCAGCATCGCGGCGGCGCCGCGCAGCATCATGTCGATGTCGGCGAGCGGCGTCATGCTCACCCTGCCCGCAGCTTGGCGAGCGCTTCGGGGAAGCGGCGCGACAACGGCACGCTTAGCGTCCCGAGCTCCACCGTGTAGTCGCCCGAGCCTTCCGGCGTCAGTGCCGTCATCTGCATCGCGTTCACCAGCCAGGACCGGTGCGTGCGCACGAAGCCGTGCGGCGCCAGCTCCGCTTCCAGCGCGCTCAGCGGCGAGCGCATCAAGGGCTTGCGCCCATCGCGCAGCGCGAACTCGACATAGTTGCCAGCCGAACTCACGGCGAGAATGTCGGCCATCGGCACACGCAGGATGCGGTTGCCGTCGCGGATCGTATAGGTCGCGTTGTCCGGCACAGCGACGGTGGGCGCGCCCGACTTCTCCACCACGAACCGCGCCAGCACGAACGCCGCCACCGTCAGCGCATAGCCGAGCACGTCCTTGGTCAGCTCATAGAGGAAGTGTGGCCCGAAGGCGCCGAAGGAATAGGTCTCGCCATTGGCCCAATAGACCGCTTTGCGGACCATCAGGAATCCCGCGACATGGCAGAACGAGAACGCGACCGCCGCCGCGCCGTGCACCAGCGGCACCCGCCAGCGCGGCCGGCCCAACGGCGGCACCAGGGTCAGCGCCAGCCACGCGATCCAGTCGAACAGGACAAAGGTGAGCCAGCTCGACCCCTCCCACACGATGGGACCGGCGACGCCGTCCTGCGGCTGCTCGTGGAGGATGGTGACGACATTGATGACATTGACCGACCCCACGATCAGCGCCATCGCCGCCCAGCCATAGAGGAACGCCCGAAGCCGCGCGCCGCTGGTCCCTGACGCCGCGCCGTTCGTCCCAAGTCCTTGCCAGATATCACCAATCCCGCGCCCGACGCCCCACAGGGCTTTCGCCGGCGCGGGCCGCGCCTCAGATTGATCGGTGTCGGAACTTGGGCCGGACATGGCCCCAATATAGGTTCGAAGCGGAGAAGCGGAAATGCGCAGTCTCGTCATCGGAGCGGTCGTGGCCGCCGCGGTCATCGCCCCCACAATCGGCCATGCCGCCGAGCCCGGCTGGGGCTATTACGGCGGCGACCAGGGCGGCCAGCGCTTCTCGGCGGCGCGCCAGATCACCCCGGCCAATGTCTCCGGCCTCGCCCAGGCCTGGACCTACTCGACCGGCGACATGGCGAGCCACGCCGGCACCATGAAGCGCGCCTCGTTCGAGAACACGCCGATCCTGGCGGAGGGCCGGCTCTACATCTGCTCGCCGTTCAATGAAGTCAGCGCGCTCGATCCCGGGACGGGCAAGCAGCTCTGGCGCTTCGATCCCAAGCTGAACGCGTCGATCCGCTATCCCAATGACTATGTCTGCCGCGGCGTCGCGTTCCAGCGCGTCGCGGGCAAGGGGATGTGCGCCGCGCGCATCTACATGAACACCGCCGACCGCCGCCTGATCGCGCTCGATGCGGCGAGCGGCAAGCTCTGCGACGGCTTCGGCAATCGCGGCACGGTGGTGATCGGCGAGGGCGCGGTGAAGGACGGCCCGCATTTCGGCCGCATCCACACGACCTCGGCGCCCGTCGTCACGCATGGCGTGGTGATCGTCGGCTCCTCCATCGACGACAACCAGAAGGTCGACGAGTTGCGCGGCACGGTGCACGCCTATGACGCGATCACCGGTGCGCACAAATGGGCCTTCGATCCGCTCGATCCCAAGCGCCCGGGCTTTCGTGGCGGCGCTGCCAACGTCTGGGCGCCGATGAGCGTCGATGAAGCCCGCGGCCTCGTGATTCTTCCCGTATCGAGCACCAGCCCGGACTTCTTCGGCGGCTTGCGCCCCGGCGCCGGTGCCTATGCCAATTCCATCGTCGCGCTGCACGTCGCCGACGGTACCGTCGCATGGTCGTTCCAGACGACGCATCACGATGTGTGGGACTATGATCTTCCAGCCCAGCCGACGCTCGGCACCGTCGCCTACAACGGCAAGCCCGCGCCCGCCGTGCTGCAGCCGACCAAACAGGGTCTGCTCTTCACCATCAACCGGGACACCGGCGTTCCCGTGATCCCGGTGGTGGAGCGCAAGGTGCCGCAAGGGGGCGCCCCGGGCGAAAAGCTCTCACCGACGCAGCCTTTTCCCATCGCGCCCGCGCCACTCGCGGCCAGCCACATCACGCCCGACGAGGCTTATGGTTTCCTGTGGGGACGCAGCGCCTGTCGCGACATGATCGCCGCAGCGCGCCATGACGGGATGTACACGCCACCCTCGACGCAAGGCTCGATCATCTATCCCTTCACCGGCGGCGGCACGAACTGGGGCGGCCTCGCCTTCGACGAGAGCCGCGGCATCGTCTACGTCAACACGTCGAACGCGATGCATCTGGTGACGCTGATCAAGCAGAAGGATTACACCGAGGCGAAGGAGCGCTTCTTCGACAAGGAGGTCTCGCCCAATGCCGGCGCGCCCTTCGGCATGAAGCGCGAGGTGATGCTCTCGCCGCTCGGCCTGCCGTGCAATCCGCCGCCCTGGGGCCAGCTGCACGCCGTCGACATGCGCAGCGGCAGGATCCTGTGGTCGGTGCCGCTCGGCACGACGGAGGACATGATGCCGTTCAGCGAATACCTGCTCGGCAAGACCGGCACACCCAATCTCGGCGGCCCGATTGTGACGGCCGGCGGCCTCGTCTTCATCGGCGCCGCGATGGACGATTATCTGCGCGCCTTCGATGCGAGGACGGGCGCCGAGTTGTGGCGCGGCCGCTTGCCCGCCGGCGGCCAGGCGACGCCGATGAGCTATGTGTGGCACGGCCGGCAATACGTCGTGATCGCCGCCGGCGGCCATTCCAAGCTCGGCACGAAACGGGGCGATCAGGTGGTGGCGTTCGCCTTGCCGAATTGACTTCCCTCGCGGAAATTTGCGCATCTAGCGGCGCCGCTCCTACCGAGGTTCTCATGGCATCCGAACTCGACAACGACCTTGTCGCCAACACCACCTATGGCGACGAAGCGAAGATTCAGGGCCTGCTCGCCAAGCTGCGCCGCGAGGACCCGGTGCATTGGACCGCGCCGGAGGGCTTTCGTCCGTTCTGGGCGATCACCAAGCACGCCGACATCCTCGAGATCGAGAAGCTCAACGATCAGTTCCACAACGAGCCGCGCTCGGTGCTGATGAACAAGGAGGCCGAGGCCGGCTTCGCCGCGATGTGGGGCGGGCCCGATCCCAAGACCGGCCGCGTCTCGCCGCTGCGCACCCTGATCGACATGGACGGCGCCGACCACCGCGCCTATCGCGGGCTGACGCAGTCCTGGTTCATGCCCGTCAATCTGCGCAAGAGCCTGGAAGCGCGCACGGTGGAGCTGGCGCGCCGCTATGTCGACCGCATGATGGAGATCGGGCCGGCGTGCGACTTCACCAAGGAGATCGCGGTCTACTATCCGCTGCACGTCATCATGTCGATCATGGGCGTGCCGGAGAGCGACGAGCCCAAGATGCTGCAGCTGACGCAGGAGCTGTTCGGCGGCGGCGATCCCGACATGCAGCGCAAGGAGCGCGATCCCAACACCAACGTCATCGCCGACTTCTTCATGTACTTCAACGCGATGACCGAGGCGCGCCGCGCCCATCCGGGCGAGGACCTCGCCACCGTGATCGCCAACGGCCAGATCAACGGCGCCCCGCTCGGCCCGATCGAGACCGCGTCCTACTACATCATCGTCGCCACCGCCGGCCACGACACGACAAGCTCCTCCATCGCCGGCGGGTTGCGCGCCCTGATCGAGAATCCGGACCAGCTGGCCAAGCTGAAGGCCAATCCCGACCTTCTGGGCAGCGCGGTGGACGAGATCATCCGCTGGGTCACGCCGGTGCAGCACTTCATGCGCACCAATGTCGGCGAGGACTACGTGCTGCGCGGCAAGACCATCAAGCATGGCGACGCGCTGCAGCTGCTCTACATCTCCGCCAACCGCGACGAGGAGGTGTGGCCCGATGCGAACCAGTTCCGCGTCGACCGCGAGAACAACCGCCATGTCGCCTTCGGCTATGGCGCGCATGTCTGCCTCGGCCAGCATCTCGCCAAGATGGAGATCCGGGCCTTTTTCAAGGAACTTCTCGGGCGCCTCGACGCGATCGAGATCACCGGGCCGACCTCGCGCGTGCAATCGACCTTCGTCAGTGGATTGAAGACGCTCCCCGTGCGTTACAAGATCAGGCCCGCCTGACGCTGCGTCGCGGGCGCTGCGAAAGAGAGCCCGTGGAGCTTCCCGTCTTCCCCTACCATCCCGACCCGCTGGCCAGTGGCAGCATCAGGCCGTCCGGTGCGGACTGCCAGTGCTGCGGCCAGGCGCGCGGCTATATCTATGCCAGTTCGCCCTATTGCGAGGCGGAGCTCGAGGATGCGATCTGCCCCTGGTGCATCGCCGATGGCTCTGCCTGGCGCCGCTTCCGCGCCGTCTTCACGGACGATACGCTGATGCCGCGCGGTCTGCCGGCAAGTGTGGTCGCGGAGATCACGCAGCGCACGCCGGGCTTCAGCGGCTGGCAGCAGGAGCACTGGCTCGGCTGCTGCGACGATGCCGCCGTCTTCGTCGCGCCGGCCGGCTTCGACGAGATCGAGGCACGCCACCCCCATGCCAAGCCGGCGCTTATCGACTATATGAAGACGCAGCTCGGCTTGAACGAAGACGGGGCCGCGGCGCTCTATCGCTCCCTGCACAAGGATCGCGGCCCGACGGCCTACATCTTCCAATGCCGCCACTGCACCAACCAACCGGCCTATATCGACAGGCCTTAAAAAGATTTTGAACGAGACCACATGAATCCCGTCACCCTCATCGGCCTCGGCGCCGCTTTCTGCACGACGATCTCGCTCATCCCGCAAGTGCTGCAGACCTGGCGCTCGCGCTCGACCAAGGACCTGTCGCTGCCGATGTTCTCGATCTTCACGGCGGGCGTGCTGCTGTGGCTGATCTACGGCCTTCTGGTCGCCGACCTGCCGATCATCGCCGCCAATCTGGTGACGCTGGTGCTAAGCAGCACCATCCTCTACTTCAAGCTGCGCTACGGCTGAGAAGAACGCGCCGCGCACCGCCACCACCAGGAACACCAGCCAGGACAGCGCGATGGCGTCCGGCAGGTATTGCGCGAAGAGGTGCGGATTGACGACGCCGAGTATGCTGCCCATCAGCGCCAAGCCGCAGGCCGCCACCGCCGGATAGTTCTCGCCGCCTTTTTCCAGCAGCACCGCGCCGCCCATCATCCCGCAAAGCCCGAGGAAGACCCATTTTATCCCCGTCGCCCAGGGTAGAAGCATCAGCGCGACGCCGGCGACGTCCGGCGCCGCCGTGACCTGAAAGAGGCAGATATTCTCCCCATAGTCCGCCACCACCGCGATGGCGCCGAACAGGAAGCCGATCAGCGACGCCTGCTCGTCGCGCGTCACCATGCCGAGGAAGAAGAACAGCAGGAACGCGCCGTAGGCCGGGATGAACACCAGCGAGTCGACCCAGGTCACGAGGTTCAGCTTCGCCGCGATCGCGCTGCGGCAGGCGCCCGGATCGCCGAAGATCGCGTGCAGATCGGCCGTGGTGCGCGCCAGCTCTTCCGCCACGACCGGCGCATAGCCTCGGGCGAGCCCGCCGCAGGCCACGGGCGCAATGATCGCGAAATAGATCGACACCAGCAGCACGAGCACCGCCGCGCCGACACTGATGCGGAACGCGGTTCGCGCCGAGATCACCCGAACACCCGTTTGAACACCGCGTCGACCTGCTGCGTGTGATAGCCGACGTCGAACATCGCCTCGAGGTCCTTGGCCGGCACCGCGTTCGAGACTTGCGGATCGGCCTTGAGCAGGTCCAGCAGCGTGCCTTCGCCGTCCCAGGCCCGCATCGCGTTCTTCTGCACCAGCCGGTAGGCGTCCTCGCGCGCGATGCCCGCCTGCGTCAGCGCCAGGAGGGCACGCTGCGAATGGATGATGCCGTGCGTCGAATCGAGGTTCTTCCGCATGCGGTCGGCGCGCACCAGCAGCTTGTCGATCACGCCCGCCGCGCGCACCAGCGCGAAGTCCAGCGTGATGGTCGCATCCGGCGCGATGTAGGGCTCGACCGAGGAGTGCGAGATGTCCCGCTCATGCCACAGCGCCACGTTCTCCAGCGCCGGCGTGACATAGCCGCGGATGACGCGCGCCAGTCCGGTGAGATTCTCGCTCAGCACCGGATTGCGCTTGTGCGGCATGGCGGACGAGCCCTTCTGGCCTTCCGCGAAGAATTCTTGCGCCTCCAGCACCTCGGTGCGTTGCAGGTGGCGGATCTCGGTCGCCAGCCGCTCGATGGAGCTCGCCACCACGCCCAGCGTCGCGAAATACGCCGCGTGGCGGTCGCGCGGAATCACCTGCGTCGATACCGGCTCGACTTTCAGGCCCAGCGCCTTGGCGACATGCTCCTCGACGCGCGGATCGATGTTGGCGAACGTCCCCATCGCGCCCGAGATCGCGCAGGTCGCGATCTCGTCCTTGGCCGTAACCAGCCGCGCCCGCGCCCGCACGAACTCCGCATAGAATCCCGCGAGCTTCAGCCCGAAGGTCGTCGGTTCGCCATGGATGCCGTGGCTGCGGCCGATCGTGACGGTGTATTTGTGCTCCAGCGCGCGGCGCTTCAGCGCCACCAGCAGAAGATCGGTGTCCGCGATCAGGATGTCGGTGGCGCGCACCAGCTGCACCGACAGCGTGGTGTCGAGCACGTCCGACGACGTCATCCCCTGGTGCACGAAGCGCGCCTCGGGCCCGAT
Source organism: Rhizomicrobium sp. (assembly GCA_035551495.1). GTDB lineage: Bacteria > Pseudomonadota > Alphaproteobacteria > Micropepsales > Micropepsaceae > Rhizomicrobium. Next base: position 162,753 of record DASZMT010000052.1, read on the forward strand.
CAGCTCGGCAAGATGCGTCGTGAAGGCGATGGTTTCGTGCCGTGTCTCCTTCTCGATCTCCAGGATGCGGTCGACGTCGATCTTCGCGGCGCGGCCCTTTTCCCAGATGACCTTGGCGGCCTCTTTGGGGATCACGCCCAACTCGGCCTGCGCGTCGGCGGCATGCGCCTCGATCTCGAAATGGATGCGGTATTTGGTGTCGTCCGACCAGAGCTCGACCATCTGCGGGCGGGAATAGCGGGGGATCATGGCGCGGACCGGTGCGTTACGGGTCTTTATAATTCAGGGCGCCACCAGCGTCGAGGCTTCGATAAGCTCCCGGGTTTCCTCGTCTTTCGGGCTGCGCAAGATATCGCGCAGCGGCCCGCGCTCGATCATCTTGCGGTCCTTGAAGAACATCGCGTCCTCGGCCAGCGCCTGCGCGACGCCAACATCGGCCGTGATCACCAGGAAGGCCGGCCCCTCCTGGCGGCGGAACTCCTCCAGAAGCTCGGTCAGGATCGATTGCGCGAAGGCATCGAGCCCGCGCAGCGGCTCGTCGATCACCGCCAGGAACGGCGCGCTGACGATGGCGCGCGCCACCTGCAACCGCCGCTTGTCGAACGGCGTCAGCGTCGCCACCGCGCGGCGCCCATCGTAAGACGCGAGCCCGACGCGCTTCAGCGCGGTGTCGCGGTGACCCGCCACCATCTCGCGCGGCAGGCGCAGATGCGCGCGCAGCGGCTCGTCGACCGTGTCCCACAGCGTCATGCGTGGATCGAGCGCGTCGTCTCCGCCGGTGATGAACGCGATGCGGCGGCGCAGCCGCGAGGTCATCGAGGACGTCAGGATGCTCATGTCGACCTGATCGAGCACCACGCGACCGCCCGCCACCGGATCGAGCCCAAGCAGCGCGCGCACCAGCGCCCGCCGCCCCGAACCCTCTTCGCCGATCAGCGCCAGCGACGCGCCGCGACGCAGCTCGAAGGTCAGCCCGTCGCGCGATTTTGCGGTGCCGGCGAGGTTCAGCCCCTGCACCTGCAGCAACGGCTCGCCGCGCGTCGCGCGCGTCGGCGCCGCCTCGCGCAGCCGCGGCATCGCCTTGAACAGCGTGCGCGTATAGGCGTGGCTCTGGCCGCTTGCGAGCTTCTCGAAATCGCCTTCCTCGATCACCTTGCCTTGACGCAGCACGATCACGCGGCTGGAAAGCTGCGCCGCCGTTTTGAGCCCGCGCGCCGCGTAGAGCAGCGCGAAGCCGAGCCGCGCCTGCTCCGCCATCAACGCCTTGGTAATGGTCTGGATCGAACGCGGCGTGAGATCGGCGAAGGCCTGGTCGGCGATCAGAAGGTCCGGCGCCTGCGCGATCGCCGCGGCCAGCAAGGCCCAGGACAGCGCCATTGCATCCAGCTCGCCCGGCCGCTTGTTCAGTTCGTCGAACGCCGGCGCCTCGGCAAAGCGTTCCAATGCGATGCGCAACTCCTCGCGCGCGCTGGTGCGCGGCGAGCCGTGGCGGCGCGCGATGACCCGCGCCAGCTGCGAGGCGACGCTCGCCCGTGGATTGAGCGGTGCCACCGCGGCGCCCGCGAGGTAGACGATATTGCGCGGCGGCGGCGCGCGCTTGTCGGCCGGCTGCGCCATGCCCTCGCCGAACGCGATCGTGCCTGACAGCACGTCCGAGCGGCGCGTGAATCCGGCCAGCACGCGCAGCAGCGCATCCTGCCCGCTCTGCGCGTCGCCCAGCACCACCAGCGTCTCGCCGCCATCGAGCTTGAACGACAGCTTGTCGAGTTCGCCCGCGACCGACAGCTCGCGCACGTCGACGACCTTGCGTGCTTCGCTCATGCGCGCTCTCCCTCGTCGAGCCCGGCAGCAAGCCGCGCGAACAGGATCAGCGTCGTCAGCGCCAGCGCCGGGAACGCCGCCACCCACCAGGCATGCAGGAAATACGGCTTGGCGGCTGCGATCATCAGGCCGAGGTCGCGATGCGGCGGCACCGCGCCGAAGCCGAGGAAGCTCACCGTCGACAGGATGATCGTCACCGCCGCCAGGGCGCGCGCCGCACTCGACAGGATCGTGTCGGTGAACTCGTAGACGAGATCGCGGCGCAGCAGCGTGGCCGACGAGATGCCCGTGGCGCGGGCATATTCCGCGTGGCTCGAGCGCTCCTGCAAGCGCGCGCGGTCGAAGGCGCGGGTGAAGGTGAGCGGTGCCGCCGACAGTCCCGCCGCCACGGTGGCCCAGTCGCGCGTCGAAAGGCCTATCGCCAAGATCGCAAGAAGAAGCGCCGGCAGCGATGCCAGGATACCGACGATGCTGCGCACCGTCAGCGCCAGCCCACGCGGCAGCCGCGCCGCGACGAAGCCGAACAGCGTGCCGGCGATCAGCGCGACCACCATGGCGGGCAGGGCGCTGCGCACCGTCGCGCTCAACCCGTGCAGCGTCTCGCTCAGCATGTCGCGGCCCAGGATGTCGGTGCCGAAATGGAAATCGCTCGACGGCGGCGCCAGCAGCGGGCCGATGTTGGTGGCGCTCGGCGGCGCGCTGGCGATGAACTCGGCCAGGCTCACCGCGACCGCGATCAGCCCGAGCCCGATCCACCCGGTGATCACAAGCGCGGCATGCAGCGGCGTCGTGCGCGGCGTCATGGCGGCGCTCCCGTGGCGAGCAGCGGGGCGGCGGCGCAGCGGCCGATGAAATCCGCGATCATGGTGAGGCCCGCGAAGGCGAGCAGCACCGGCGCCGCGACTGCCCAATCGTGCAGCGCCACCGACTTCACGAACAGATCGGCCGCACCGGCATAGTTGAACACCCATTCCGCGACGGCCGCCGCGCTGAACAGCGCCAGCATCACTTCGCCCAGGCTCGACAGCAGGCCCGCGAAAATCTCCGGCACGCCATAGACGGTCTCGATCTCCCACGCCGGCAAGCCCATGCGGCGCAACTGGGCGCGCCACGTCTGATGCGCCGACGCCGCGCCCGCGCGGCGCAGCGCCAATTGCGCCGCTGCCGCGCCTGCCAGGCCCACCGTCAGCACCGGCAACAGCAGCGCCTGAAGCGCATGCGCGTCGTTCGGCATCAGCATCAGGGCCGAGGGCGTGCCTTGGCCGCTCGGTACCGGCCAATGCAGTACGTTGGCCGCGAGGAAGGCGAGCGCGAGGCCCGCCACGAAGATCGGCGCCGCCGACACCACCTGCACCAGCGGCGCGGCGGCGCGCCGCGCCGGGCCTGCGCCGAACAAGACGCCGATCGGAATGCCGACCAGGAGCGCCACCACGAAGCCTTCCGCGACGAGGCCCAGCGTCAGCGGCAGGCGCTGCGCCAGCATTTGAAGCGCCGGCGCGCCCGTCATCGCGCTCGCGCCGAAGTCCAGATGCACGACGCCGTCCAGCGTCCGCCCCCAGGCGACCAGGAAGCGCCACAGCCCGCCGCCCGCACGCGGGTCCGACAGTGCCGCGATGGCGGCGGCCAGAAGCACGGCGCCGAGCAAGCCCAGCCCCAGTTTCCCGGCCTCGCGCAGGATGAAACGCGTCATCGAGCCCCCAAATCGGGCCGGACTATAACGCGAATCTACAGCAATCCCAGCGACTTGAAGCTGGCGTGGCCGCTCCTGCCGATCACCAGATGATCGTGCACCGCGATCTTCAGCGCTTTGGCCGCCGCCGTCACGTCGCGTGTCATCTCGATGTCGGCGCGGGAGGGCGTCGGATCGCCGCTCGGATGGTTGTGGACCAGGATGATCGCCGAGGCGCCCAACTCCAGCGCCCGCTTGACGATCTCGCGCGGATAGACCGGCGCGTGGTCGATGGTGCCTTTGTTCTGCACCTCGTCGGCGATCAGGATGTTCTTGCGATCGAGGAAGAGGACGCGGAATTCCTCGGTCTGGCTGCGCGCCATCGCCGCCGTGCAATAGTCGATCAGCGCCGCCCAGCTCGACAGCGCGGGTTTGTTCAGCATCTGCGAGCGCGCCAGGCGCAGCGCGGCGGCCTCGACGATCTTCAGCTGCGTTACCGCTGCCTCGCCGATGCCTTCGACTTCCAGCAAGCGCGTCCGCGGCGCAGCGATCGCCTCGGCGAAGCCGCCGAAGCGTGCGATCAGCGTCTTGGCGAGCGGCTTCACATCCCGCCGCGGAATCGCGGCGAACAGCACCAGCTCCATGAGCTCATAGTCCGGCATCGCATTGGCGCCGCCTTCGAGGAAGCGGTCGCGCAAGCGCTCGCGATGGCCCAGCGCATGCTCCGGCGTGGAGGAAGTCGCTTTCGGTTCGTCGACGAACAGCCGCCCGGCATCGGCCAACGAGTCGGGCGAAGGTTTAGGCGGCATGCCGCTCAGCCGGAGATTGTCTGCGCCGCCAGTTCAATCCGTTCGTGTGCGGGAGGCAAGCCCAGAAGTTCGGCGCGGCGCATCAACGCGGCACGCGCGCGAGTGCATTTGGGGTCGCTAGCGACGGCGTGGCGACGGGCGGCAAATGCGCTCGCGCGCCTTCAATAAGGCGGCTTGTCCAAGCCTTTGGGCGACAGCGTGAAGATCTCCACGCCCGTTTCCGTCACGCCGCAGGAGTGCTCGAACTGCGCCGACAGCGAGCGGTCGCGCGTCACCGCGGTCCAGCCGTCGCCCAGCACCTTCACGCCATAGCCGCCCAGATTGATCATCGGCTCGATGGTGAAGAACATGCCGGGCTTCAACGCGATGCCGTGGCCCTGCTTGCCGTAATGCACGATGTTGGGCAGCGCATGGAAGATGCGCCCCAGGCCATGGCCGCAGAAGTCGCGCACCACCGCGCAGCGCTCCTCGCCTTCGGCATAGGCCTGGATGGCGTGGCCGATGTCGCCGGTCGTGTTGCCGGGCTTCACCACCGCGATGCCGCGCATCATCGATTCATAGGTGATGTCGACCAGGCGCCGCGCCTTCAGCTTCACGTCGCCGACCAGATACATGCGGCTGGTGTCGCCGTGCCAGCCGTCCAGGATCACCGTCACGTCGATATTGACGATGTCGCCGTCGCGCAGCGGCTTGTCGTTCGGGATGCCGTGGCACACCACGTGGTTGATCGATGTGCAGGTCGTGTGGCGATAGCCGCGATAGCCGAGGCAGGCCGGCACGGCGCCATGGCTCACGACATAGTCGTAAGCGAGCTTGTCGAGATATTCCGTCGTGACACCCGGCTTCACTTCCGGCACCAAGAGGTCGAGCACCTCGGCCGCCAGCCGGCCGGCGCGGCGCATGCCCTCGAAATCCTCGGGGTTATGCAGCGTCACCGCGAAGTGCGCCTTGCGGGTGGCTTCGAACTGTTCGGCGTCGGGCATGAAGGACATCATGGCTTTCGATATAAGCGCTTGGCGTTAATTTCTCAAAGCCCATCTGCGGAAACGGGGTTTTCCGCGTGGTTTTGCGGGCTTTCCCCGGCTAAAAGGGGACCATGACCGCGCCCATCACCGCTGCCGTCCTGGTCGTCGGAGACGAGATCCTCTCCGGCCGCACCCAGGACACCAACACCGCCTACATCGCTCGCTTCCTCGGCGCCCTCGGCATCGATCTGCGCGAGGCGCGCGTCGTGCCCGACATCGAGAAGGAGATCGTCGACGCGCTGAACGCGCTGCGCGCCCGCTACACCTATGTCTTCACCACCGGCGGCATCGGCCCGACGCATGACGACATCACCTTCGAGTCGGTGGCATCGGCTTTTGGAGTAGGCGTGCACTATCACCCCGAGGCGATGGCGATGATGGAGAAGCGCTACAAGCCCGGCGAATTCAACGAGGCCCGCAAGCGCATGGCGCTGGTGCCCGTCGGCGCCGAGCTCGTCGCCAACAGCGTCTCGACGGCGCCCGGCGTCCATATCGGCAATGTCTTCGTGATGGCCGGCGTGCCGATGATCATGCGCGCGATGCTGGATGCGGTGGCGCCGCGGCTGGAGCGCGGCGCCGTGGTGCATTCCGCGACGGTGCAGACGAAGGTTCCCGAAGGCCGCCTCGCCGCCGGCCTCGAGGCGATCCAGAAGCGCCACACGGATCTGGCGATAGGTAGTTATCCATATTACCGCGAAGACGGTGCCGGCGTGCAGCTGGTCGCGCGCGGACGCAATATCGAGGAAGTCGAGGCCGCGGCTCAGGAAATCGAGGCGATGCTGCGCGATCTGGGTTCGGAAGGAACCCGGATTCGGCTCGAAAATAAAACTTAAGAGCTTGGGAACCAAACCAAATTAAGCATGACAAGGGGGAGGGGCTTGTGTAGCTTGCCCCTCGCTGGATGGAGGCTCCCCGCAACGAACGGGGCGCCCGCATGGGGCGGAAACTACGACGCGCTGGGGCTTTCGAGCCCATATGAGAGGACTTGAGCCCGCACCAAGGGCTCGCATCGACGTTTGGGCACGATCTGCCCAGACCTGGGAGTTAGCTGGATTATGACCATGAAGCGGGTTCTCGGGGCTGCCGTCGGTGGCATTGTCGTTGCGGTGGCGGGCGTTGCGCTCGCGGCCAACCTCACCTCCTCCAAGCAGGCCGATTTCTTCGCCTCGGGCCAGCATCAGTTCTATGTCTGGTGCGCCGGCGGTTCCGACTTCCTCGCGATGCAGTCCGGCGCTAGCGCCGCGGACGCGCAGATGCGCCTCTACAATGCCGAGAAGCGCGCCGGAAAGACCAATTGCTGGCCGGTCTGGCAGGGCCGCGTCTCGGGCTGAGGCCCATCTCTTTTTTTCGCTTCGATCACACCTTGACGTGGCTCGTTCCCGCGCCAGTATGCGCCATTCGCGCATCTGATCGCATGGAGAGTCTCACGTGAAATACGGAATCGACTATCGCTTCCTGCCCAAGGGCGGCGCCGCGCCGGTGGACAACACCCAGCCGGTGGATGTCGAGGTCGACCACGATCAGTTCGCGCTGATCCCCAATGTCGGCGACTTCGTCGACATCCCGGGCGACGATCCGGGCATGCGCAACATCCCGCTCAAGGGCAAGGTCCGCTCGCGGCTGTTCAAATACGTGATGAACTACTGCTACATCACGATCGTCGTGGAAGAGACCGACGAAGACTGGGCCAAGCTGCGCGCCAAGCACGCGAACAACTGACCGGCGGCAGCCGGTCACCCCGGGCGCCAAAGCGACCCGGGGGTCCACGGCTGTCATCGCTCTAGCGCCCACCACCCTTCACCGTCACCGCGCCCACCACATGCGCCGCATCGTCGGCCTTGGTGAGTTCGAGTTCGAGCGTCTGCATCTGCTCGTTGGGCCGGCCGTAGTTGCGGTAGATGTGCACCCGCACCGTCGTCGCGCCGTTCGGATTGATCCGGTCGGTGGCGTAGACGTTGACGCGCACCGTATAGGCGCCGTCCGGTGCGTGGTGGATCAGGTACTCCTCCGGCCCGAAGCCGTAGCGCATGTCGTTGGACAGCCGCCCGCCCGCCGCCGAATTGCGGTGGCTGTAGATCACCCGCTCGCCGCCCGGCTCGTCGACCCACAAGTCCATGTCGGTCTCGTCGGTGTTCCACTCCAGCGTGATGCGCATGTCGACGTCGAGCAGCGCGATCAGCCGTTTGTCGAGCGGGACCTCGCGCACGCCCAGCGCCTTCAGCTTCGGCACGATGTGGTTGGCCTCCATCAGCGAGACCACCTCGATGCCCTCGAACACGCCGTCCCAGGGCGTCGTGACGATCTCGTTGAGCAGGCCGATGGCGCGCACATAGTCCTTGCGCTGCAGCGCCTTGTCCGGCGTGTGCTCGGCGGCGGTGACGAGGGCCAGCGCCAGGTTGCGGCGCGGCTGCGGCCGGTCCGGCTCCATCGCGAGGATATGCTCATAGAGCCAGAGGGCGCGCGCCTCGTCGCCATAGCGCATCAGCCGGTCGGCCAGGATCGTCATCGTGGCGCTGTCCGCCGTCGGCAGCTCCAGCGCGTTCAGCGCGATGCGGATCGCGTCGTCCTTGCGCCCATGACGGGCCATGAACTCGGCGCTGTCGAGATAGAACGCCGGCAGGGTGCCGAAGTCCTTCTCCTGCGCGCGATAGACCGCCCAGTACTGCTCCGGCTTGGCGTCATCGAGCGCCTGGATATAGGGCCGCTTGGGATCCCAGGGCGCGATCTGGATATCGATCGCGGGACCTGCGGGCTCCGCCGTTTTGGTGTCCGGTGCGGTCTCTGCGGTCACCGCGACCGGTACCGACTGGATGTCCTCGACGGCGCGCTGCCCCGTCACGACCACGGTCTCCGAGCTGCTGCCCTGGCCCGGACGAGGTGCCGGCGGAGGCGGCGGCGGTGGTGGCGGGAGCGGCGCGTTGTGCGGCGCCGCATCGCGCATCGGTGCAGGGTGCCCCGTGGTCACGGCTGTCTCCACGCTGCTGTCCCCGGCCTCGCCCGGCTGCGTCTTCTCGGCCCGCTTGCGCGGCGTGAAGCTGGTGACCCACCATTCCTTCTCGTCGTTCCACAGCTGCACGACATGATCGAGGCGATCGCGCTGCGCGGCGGCCTTCGCGGCGGCGGCCTGCTTCTTGAGGTCGAGGTAGCGCGCATAGTCGTCCTTGCCCAGCGAGGCGGGCGGCGCGACATCGGCGGCGACGTAGTCCTCGAGGTTCTCGAACACCACGAACGACGTTACCGGGCTCGCCACCGAATAGCGTTGCGACAGCTGGATCATCGCGCCGCGATCCGGCGCGTCGGTCGCGCCCATCTCGCCGAGAACCTGCGACGCCCAAAGCGCGCCCAGCGCGTCGTCGCCCACCGCAGCGGCCGGATGCAGGTCGTAGCGCCGCGGCGCATCGCCGTAGAACTCGACCGTCACCGCGCCTTCGCCCGGCGCGCGCCCGACGATGCGGAAGCGGTCGCCCCGCGCCGGCAGCATTGCGAAGTCGAGTTCGTTGCCCTTGTCGTCGCGCACCGTGCGCACCCGCGGCCCGCGATGGGCGAGCGCTGCCAGGCCATCATCCTCCGACGCCGTCGACAGATCGACATAAGCGCCGCCCGACTTGCGCGCCAGCGCGCCCAGCAGCGCGCGGTTGGCATCCTTGACGCTCGACACCGCCGACATCTCGCAGGGCAGGCGCATCGCGCGATAGGCGTCGACCGTGACGTTGCCGTCGGAGAACAGCAGGCACGCATTGGCCGGCGGCAAGCCGTCCGCGAACAGCGGCTGGAACGAGGTGCCGCCCTGGTAATCGGTGGCCTTCAGCAGGCCTGCGATCTCCGCCCCGCGCGGTGCCTTGAAGCTCCTCACCATCGGCTTGCCGGTGGAAAAGAACACGACGTCGAGCGCCGCCGGATGCACCGCGTCGACATAACGGCCGGCGAGATCGATCTCCTTGGCGAGATCCGCGCCCCGGCGCGACAACGAGCTGTCCCAGTAGATGCGCAGATGACCGGGCGCCGCGTCGCGGCCCTGCGCGGTATCGGCGATCTCGAAGAAGGTGTCGCCGCTCGCATGCTGCGCCAGCTGCACCGTCGCCGGCGGCGCGACCGGCCCGATGATGAGTGCGCCCGGCAGCGCGATGTTCGTAGCACGTGTCTCGCCGTCTTTCAGTGCCAGCGCATCGGAGCCTTTCACCGCTCCCTTCGCGCCATGCACATGGATGGTGACAGACCCGACCGGCTTGTCGGTGGCGAGCGGGATGGTCAGCGGCTGGCCCGGATCGAGCGGCGTGACGAAGGTGAGCTTCACCGTGCGGCCGCGGTTCGCCACGATGGGGAAGACCCGCGTCATGAAGGCGCCGCTGCGCGTGACCTCGGCGAGGCCCGGGTCGTAGCCGCGCCGCACGCGCTTCTCATAGGTCAGCGTCGCGAGCCGCTGGCTCGCCAGCACGCCGTCGGTCATCTTGCCGTTGATGTCGAGGCCGTAGCCGGTCACCACCGATCCCGCCGGCATGTCGAAGACGAAATTGCCTTCCAGCACCTGCGGGCTCGCATTGAGGAAATGCGCCGTCACCGTGGTGCGCGCCATGTCGCCGGTGACCGTGACGTCGACGTTCAGCTCGCCGATGGAGAGTGCCGCCGATTTGACGCCGGCATCGTCGTTCTCGCCGACATGCGCCGTCAGTTCGGGGTTCTGCGGCGCGGCGACCGCGACACCTGTAAGGACTGCCAGCGCCACCACGCCGGCAAAGATACCGAGTTTCGACATCACGACCCCTCAACCTCACGCCACAAGACGCATCGTCGCCCTGCGCGCGGCAGCAGTTGGACCGGAAGGTGTCGAAATTAAAGCCCGAGTGACGTTTTCTCAGCGTCGAGTGCCGACAGCATGTCGGGCCGCCCCGCCATCGCATGCCGCGCATCGCCCAGCGCCGCACGCGCTTTCGCCTTGTCGCCCAGCACCGCATAGGCGCGGATCAGGCGCTGCCAGCCTTGCGGATCGTTCGGGTTGGTCTTCAATCGTTCGGCCAATCCCGCGACCATCGCACCGATATCGGGCGCACCGCCGCCGCCGCGCGCGGTGAGCTGCGCGATGCGGTCGACCAGGTCGGCATGCAGGGGCGCGTTCGGCGGCGTGTCGGCAAGCAGGCTCTTCCATAATTGCAGCGCCACCGGCGCATTGCCGCGCGCCGCATTGGCGAGGCCGAGGAAATAGCGCGACGCCTTGTCCTTGGGATCGAGCTGCAATGCGGTGGTGAAGGCGGCTTCCGCATCCGGCGTCACCGCGCCCGCCGTGCTCTCCGTCAGCGCCTCGCCGTAGGCCGAATACAGCTCCGGATAACGCTGGCCCATCGCGCCCGCCGCGTCGATGGAACGCGCGAACGCGTTGGCCGCCTCCTGCGGATCGTGTGCGGTCAGATAAGACTGCCCCAGAAGCGCCCAGCCGCGCGGATCGGCCGGATGCTTGCGCACTGCCGCCGCCAGCCGTCCGATCAACGCGTTCAGGCTCTCGTCCTTGTCGCCCGCCAGCGTGCGAGTCGCCAGCGCCGGCTGTCCGAGATCGAAATACACCGCCCCGCCGACGCCCAGCACGAACAACACGCCCGCGCCCGCCAGCAGCCAGCGCCCGCGCGGCGCGCCGCGCAGCACCACCGGCCCCACGACGAACCCCGCCGCGATCAGCGCGACCAGTGCGAAGATGAGATAGGTCAATGCCATCATGCGCCCTGCGGCGGCGGGCGGCGGAACTTGCCCTTGGCGAGCGCCACGATCATGCCGCGGATGGTGCGCACCTCCTGGTCCGTCAGGTCGGCGCGGTTGAGCAGGGCGCGCATGTGCCGGATCATCGGCGTCTCCTTGCTCGGCGGATAGAGGAAGCCGCTCGTCAGAAGCTCGTTCTCCAGATGCTCGAAGAGCTGGAACATCTCCTCGCGCGTCGCCGTCTTGGCGACAGGCCCGTGGTCGATGCGCACGCGCGGCGTCTCGTCGGCGGCGCGGAACCACTCATAACTGAGGATCATCACCGACTGCGCCAGGTTCAGCGACGAGAACTCCGCCGTCGGGATCGTCACGATCGTGGTCGCCAGCGACACCTCGTCATTGTCGAGGCCGGCGCGCTCGCCGCCGAACAGGATGCCGCAGCGCACCCCCTTGGCTGCCGCGTCGCGCAGCTGCTGCGCGGCTTCCGGCGGCGTCACCACCGGCTTGGCGACGCCGCGCTCGCGCGCCGTGGTCGCGAAGACCAGTTGCAGGTCGCCCAGCGCCTGCGCCGCCGTGTCGAACAGCCGAACGTTCTCCAGAAGATCGCCCGCCCCCGCCGCCATGTGGCGCGCCTTCTCGTTGGGCCAGGGATCGCGCGGTGCGATCAGTCTGAGGTCCTCGAGCCCGAAATTCTTCATCGCGCGGACGGCCGCGCCGATGTTCTCACCCAATTGGGGGTGGCTGAGGATGATGGCGGGCGGGGTCATTTTCCACCTCCCCAGCATGGGGAGGTAGACGTGCGGAGCGCGTCGGGTGGGGGCGTGCCGGCCGGGGATTTCCCCACCCGGAACGCTTCGCGTTCCGACCTCCCCATGTTGGGGAGGTGAGAGGTCCAACTGCCGCTTTGACGCCTATTCATGGTCTCGCTATACCCCGCGCCAGCAGCACTTTCGAGGCCCCCGCATGAACAAGATCAAAGTCGCCAACCCGGTCGTCGAGCTCGACGGCGACGAGATGACCCGCATCATCTGGGACCTCATCAAGAAGAAGCTGATCCTGCCCTATCTCGACATCGACCTCGAGTACTACGACCTCGGCGTCGAGCACCGCGACGCCACCAAGGATCAGGTCACCGTCGACGCCGCCAACGCGATCAAGAAGCACGGCGTCGGCGTGAAGTGCGCCACCATCACGCCGGACGAAGCCCGCGTCGAGGAGTTCAAGCTCCACGAGATGTGGAAGTCGCCCAACGGCACGATCCGCAACATCCTGGGCGGGGTGATCTTCCGCGAGCCGATCATCTGCAAGAACGTGCCGCGCCTCGTGCCGGGCTGGACCCAGCCGATCGTCGTCGGCCGCCATGCCTTCGGCGACCAGTACCGCGCCACCGATTTCAAATTCCCAGGCAAGGGCACGCTCACCATCAAGTTCGTCGGCGAGGACGGCACGGTGATCGAGAAGGAAGTGTTCAAGGCGCCGGGCGGCGGCGTCGCGATGGCGATGTACAACCTCGACGATTCGATCCGCGACTTCGCGCGCGCCTCGCTGAACTACGGCCTGTCGCGTAACTATCCGGTCTATCTCTCGACCAAGAACACCATCCTCAAGGCCTATGACGGCCGCTTCAAGGACATCTTCCAGGAGGTGTTCGACGCCGAGTTCGCCGACAAGTTCAAGGCCGCCGGCATCACCTATGAGCATCGCCTGATCGACGACATGGTCGCCTCGGCCCTCAAGTGGAGCGGCGGTTACGTCTGGGCGTGCAAGAATTACGACGGCGACGTGCAGTCCGACACCGTGGCGCAGGGCTTCGGTTCGCTCGGCCTGATGACCAGCGTGCTGACGACGCCAGACGGCAAGATCGTGGAGGCGGAAGCCGCCCACGGCACCGTCACGCGTCACTATCGCGAGCATCAGAAGGGCAAGGCGACCTCGACCAACTCGATCGCCTCGATCTTCGCCTGGACGCGCGGCCTCGCCCATCGTGCGAAGCTCGACAACAACCCGGCGCTCGACAAATTCGCCCACACGCTCGAGCGCGTCTGCGTCGAAACGGTGGAAGCCGGCGACATGACCAAGGACCTCGCGCTTCTCGTCGGTCCGGATCAGAAGTGGCTCACCACCGAAGGCTTCCTCGACAAGGTCGACGAGAACCTCAAGAAGGCGATGGCGGCGTAACGCGAAGTATCCATCACGGGTTGCAAAGGCCGGGTCGCGCAAGCGATCCGGCCTTTTGCTTGGTGCGTCTAAGTACTTCCCCGTATCGCGGCTCGCCGGTCCAAGTGCTCCGCTGTCGCCATGCCGCCGCATACCCATACGGCGCGTGAGTTCGCGCCCGTCGACTTCCAGACGCTGTTCGAAAGATCGGCCGGCCATTATCTCGTTCTCGATCCCGGCCTCCACATTGTGGCGGCAACGGACGCCTATTGCCGCGCCACGCTGATCGCGCGCGCCGATGTGCTGGGCCGCCACATCTTCGATGTCTTCCCCGACGATGCTGCGCGCGAAGGCGCCGACGGCGTCGCCAATCTGCGCGCCTCGCTGGAGAGGGTCGTGCGTCTGCGCCGCTCCGACGCCATGGCGATCCAGCGCTACGACGTGCGCGCCGGCATGCCCGGTGCGCCGTTCGAGGAGCGTTACTGGGCGCCGATGAACATGCCGGTGCTCGGCGACGACGGAAAGCTGCTCTACATCATTCACCGCGTCATCGATGTCACCGACTCCGTCCTTCATCCCGAGAAGCAGAAATCGCAGGACGTGGTCGTGCGCTCGCAGGAGGCGGTCATCCGCCGCCTGCGCGAGGCGAACGAGGAGCTGGCGCAGCTCGACTCGTTGCGCGACGGCCTGCTGCACATGTCGCGCCTCAACACGATTGCGCTGATGGCGTCGGCGCTGGCGCACGACGTGTCGCAACCGCTGACCGCGGCGAAGAACTACCTGAACGCCTACCGCCGCCTCGGCGGCGACAGCTTCGGCGACGACAAGACCAAGGACATGCTGACGCGTCTTGCGGCGCAGATCGACCGCGCCTCGGACATCGTCAAGAACCTGCGCCGTTTCATCTCCGCCGGAAATACGCCGCATCGGCCCGAGGGCGTCGCGTCCGTCGTCGCCGAGTCCGCGAAGCTCGCCGAGTCCGTGGTGCGCGCCGCCGGCGCGACGATGACGACGGCCATCGCGCCCGATCTGCCGCCGGCGATGATGGACCGCGTCCAGATCCAGCAGGTGCTGCTCAACCTTCTGACCAACGCGGCCGGCGCGCTGGCGGGGCAGCCGCGGCGCGAGATCGTGCTGGCGGCGACGGCCGAGGGCGGCATGGTGCGGATCGCGGTCGCGGACACCGGTGCCGGCCTTCCCGCCGACATCGCCGAGCGGATGTTCGAGCCCTTCTCGACCACCAGGCAGATGGGTCTCGGGCTCGGGCTCCCGATCTGCCGCCAGATCCTTCAGCAGCACAGCGGCGACCTCTTGGCCGCGCCGAACGGGGCGCAGGGCACGGTGTTCACCGTCATCCTTCCCGCCGAAGCGGTCGCGGCGGCCGCCCGATAATTGTTCTTTGTTCGTTCCTTTCTTTCGGCTAATCTCGCGCCCGAATTTGGGAGGGACACATGATCGGTTACGTGACCATTGGCGCCAATGACAGCGAGGCGTCCGGCAGGTTCTACGACGCGGTGCTCGGCGCCTGCGGCTGCGAGCGCAAATTCGCCGACGGCGGCTGGATCGGCTACGGCCCGCAGGGCGAGGACTCGCACAACGTCTATCTCTGCCCGCCCTTCAACAAGGAAACGGCGTGCCACGGCAACGGCATGATGATCGCCTTCAAGGCGAACGCGAAGGCCGCGGTGGACGACGCGCATCGCGCCGGCCTCGCCAATGGCGGCAGCGACGAAGGCCGGCCCGGCTTCCGTCCGCCGGAGAAGGAAAGCTGGTACGGCGCCTATCTGCGCGACCCGGTCGGCAACAAGATCGCGGTCTACTTCACGCCGTGATCGCGGGCGCCGTGCTTGGCTGCGGCGCAGCGCCTTCTCCATTTGTCATTCCCGCGTAGGCATCCAGGGCGGCCTCGCGCGGTCCTCGCCAGGAATACTGGATGCCCGCCCGTCGTCCCGCGCAATGCCGGAAGCTGCGTCGAGGGATGCGGGCATGGCGGAGAGACCCTGCTTGGATTCGCGCCCGTGTCGCACACAGCGCGCGACATCGCCGTAAGCAGCGGTGCGCGGGCTCTCAATCCACTTGTCGTTCCCGCCAACGCGGGAATGAACCGCTGCCTTGCTTCATCGTTGCCACGGACGCCGGATGCCTGCCCGTCATCCCGCGCGACGCCGCAGGCAGCGTCGAAGACGCGCGCATGACAGCGAGAGCGCTGCTCAGACCGGCGGCAGCGCCGCGAGCTTGTCCCGGATCGCGGCAAGCGCAGTTTCAGCTTTGGCACCGTCGGGGCCGCCGGCCTGCGCCATGTCGGGGCGGCCACCGCCACCCTTGCCGCCCAGCGCCTCGGCGCCGAGCTTCACCAGCTCGACCGCGCCGATGCGCTTGGTCAGGTCGTCGGTCACGCCCACCACCAGCGATGCCTTGCCGTCCGCCACCGCCACGAACGCGACGACGCCCGAGCCGATGCGCGACTTCGCGTCGTCGGCAAGGCTCTTGAGGTCCTTCGCCGCGACGCCCTCGACGACGCGCATGT
Organism: Rhizomicrobium sp.; assembly: GCA_035551495.1. Classification (GTDB taxonomy): domain Bacteria; phylum Pseudomonadota; class Alphaproteobacteria; order Micropepsales; family Micropepsaceae; genus Rhizomicrobium. The sequence goes on from DASZMT010000052.1 coordinate 178,446, forward strand.
CGATCTTGATATCGCCTGCCATCGCGGCTGCTGCGGGCGCCGCGCCTTTCGCGCCACCGCCGAGCGCGAGCTGCTTACGCGCATCGGCGAGTTCGCGCTCGAGCTTGCGGCGCTCGTCGGAAAGCTGCACCACGCGCGCAGCGAGGTCGGCCGGTACCGTCCTCAGCTGGGCGGCGGCATCGCGCGCGATCTCCGCCTGGCCGGAGAGATATCTGCGCGCGCCTTCGGAGGTCAGGGCCTCGATGCGCCGCACACCGGCCGCCACCGCGCTCTCCGCCAGGATGGTGAAGAGGCCGATGTCGCCCAGCCGGTGCACATGGGTGCCGCCGCACAGCTCGACCGAATAGGTCTTGTCGGCATCGAGATCGGTGCCCATCGACAGCACGCGCACCTCGTCGCCGTATTTCTCGCCGAACAGCGCTTCCGCGCCGGCCTCGATCGCCGCCTCGGTCGCCATCAGGCGTGTCGTGACGTCGGAGTTCTGGCGGATCACGTCGTTGACCAGCTGTTCGATGCGGGCCAATTCGTCGTGGCCGACGGGCTTGGGATGGCTGAAGTCGAAGCGCAGCCGCTCCGGCTCGACCAGTGAGCCCTTCTGCTGCACGTGATCGCCGAGCACGCGCTTCAGCGCGGCATGCAGAAGATGCGTCGCCGAATGGTTGGCGCGCGTCGCGCGGCGGCGCTCGCCGTCGACCTTCAGATCGACCGTCTCCCCGACGCCGAGCACCCCTTCGCGCACCGTCACGACATGGACATGCATCGTGCCGAGCTTCTTCTCGGTGTCGGTCACCAGGCCTTCGCCCTTGGCCGAGCGCATCGTGCCCTGATCGCCGACCTGGCCGCCCGACTCGCCGTAGAACGGCGTCTGGTTGGTGAGCACCAGGACGTTCTCGCCGGCCTTCGCGGATTGCACGCGCGCGCCATCCTTCAGGATGGCGACGATGTTGCCCTCGGCGCTCTCGGTGTCGTAGCCGAGGAATTCGGTCGAGCCGAGCTCGTCCTTCAGCGCGAACCATTGCGTTTCGCTGGCGGACTCGCCGGAGCCGGCCCAGGCCTTGCGCGCCTCTTCCTTCTGCTTGGTCATCGCGGCATTGAAGCCGTCGACGTCGACGCCGATGTCTTTCGCCTTCAGCGCGTCCTGCGTCAGGTCGAGCGGGAAGCCGAACGTGTCGTAGAGCCGGAATGCGACGTCGCCGGCGAGCTGACCGCCGGACGCGATATGCGCCGTCGCTTCGTCGAGCAGCTTGATGCCGCGCGCCAGCGTCTCGCGGAAGCGGATTTCCTCCAGGCGCAGCGTCTCGCCGATCAGCGTCTCGGCGCGCACCAGCTCCGGATAGGCCGGGCCCATCTCGGCGACCAGCGACGGCACCAGGCGGTGCATCAAGGGCTCCTTCGAGCCGATCAAATGGGCGTGGCGCATGGCGCGGCGCATGATACGGCGCAGGACGTAGCCGCGGCCCTCGTTCGACGGCAGGACGCCGTCGGCGATCAGGAACGAGGTCGAGCGCAGATGGTCGGCGATCACGCGATGGCTGAACACCGTGTCGCCCTGCGCCTTGGCGCCGGAGTATTCGACCGAGGCGGCGATCAGGTGGCGGAAGAGATCGATCTCGTAATTGTTGGTGACGCCCTGCAGGATCGCGGTGATGCGCTCCAGACCGAGACCGGTGTCGATCGAGGGGCGCGGCAGCTCGATGCGGGTGGCTTCGTCCACCTGCTCGAACTGCATGAAGACAAGGTTCCAGAATTCGAGGAAGCGGTCGCCGTCCTCGTCCGGCGTGCCGGGCGGGCCGCCGGCGACGCTGTCGCCCTGGTCGTAGAAGATCTCCGAGCAATAGCCGCAGGGGCCGAGCGGGCCCATCGCCCACAGATTGCTTTCATGGCCGATGATGCGCTCGTCCGGCAGTCCCGCGATCTTCTTCCAAAGATTCCGCGCCACCTCGTCGGTCGGATAGACCGTGATCCAGAGGCGGTCCTTGCGAAGGCCGATCGTCCTGGTGATGTAGTCCCAGGCGTATTCGATCGCGTTCTCCTTGAAATAGTCGCCGAAGGAGAAATTGCCCAGCATCTCGAAGAAGGTGTGGTGGCGGGCGGTGTAGCCGACATTGTCGAGGTCGTTGTGCTTGCCGCCGGCGCGCACGCATTTCTGCACCGAGGTCGCGCGGTTGTAGGGGCGCTTCTCCGCCCCGGTGAAGACGTTCTTGAACTGCACCATGCCGGCGTTCGTGAACATCAGGGTCGGGTCGTTGCGCGGCACGAGCGGCGAGGACGGCACCACCTGATGCTGGCGGTCCCGGAAGAAGTCGGTGAACGAGGTGCGGACGTCGGCGAGGCTGGTCATGGGGGGGTATGTAGCGGCCAGGGGATTTTCTGTCATCCCCGGGAGCGGAATAGCGGGTAGTCCCTGTCTGTCAGCCCGGACGCCGCGCAGCGGCTATCCGGGACCCGTCGCGCAGTGCTCCGCGGGTCCGTCCGTACGCCGTCGCTACGGACCTCGCTGTGCTCGGCCGGGATGACAATAATAAGCTAAATAACTAGAAGTAAACAACTATTTCTGGTATAAAATAGCTACACAGACCCTACACAACACGACATATCAAATACTTACGACCGCAAATCTACACAGATTCTGCACAGAATCGGAGGCGGCGATGGCGTTCATGATCGGCACGGAGGAGATCAAGCCCGGCGTGGTGATCTTCCGTCGCGCCGATGTCGATCATGAGAACTGGTATTGCCGCATGCGGCTGCCGAAGCAGGATCGCTAAGACAATCTCGCTCAAGACGCCTTACATCGAAGATGCGCGGAAGATGGCGGCGCAGCAGGAGATCAAGCTGCAATACGCGCTTGAGCTTGCGGTGCCGGTGTTCAACCGGCCGTTCCGCCAGATCGCCAAGGACTTCCTCGCCGACGAAGAGCTTCGCGCCAAGAGCGGGCAGATCACCTTCGCGCGCGTCAAGCGCTTGCGCTCGGTGATCGAAAGCAAGCTCAACGCTTATGTCGGCTCGATTCAGATCAACCTCATCGGCCCCGACCGCGGGGAGAACTACCCCAACTGGCGGCGCGCCTATGGCGAAGGCCGCATGGCGCGCCCGGGCTTCACGCGGGAGCGCACCGACGAGGAGGTAGCACAGTCCAAGGCGCGGGCCGACGCCGCCGACAAGGCGCGCGAGAAGGCCAAACGCGCCAAGGGCGACGCCCGCAAATTCCCGAAGGTGAACGCGACCGCCAAGGGCAAGGACAAGCCGTGGATTCTCGTCAGCGACGCCACCATCAGCTTTGAAATGTCGGTCTTCGGCGCGGTCATGAGTTATGCGCAGCGCAAGCGCTACGTGTGCGTAGCGGCAATACTTGCGCGAACGTGCATGGCTTTTCCGCCTGCGCCTTCTCGGCTCCGGCGGACGCGGGGCGACGCCGCCCCGTACCCTGCGCTCAGGTTGGCCCACCCGAGACCGGGCTTCTCGTGTCGAGAATATGCCTATCGGCAGAATGCCTACCGAAACTTCGCTTCGTGCTAGAATGGCGGTGGCGGATCGATGTGAGGATTCCCCGTGGGCATCACCGAGGACGAGAAGTTCTTTGCCGACCTTTGGATGAGGCAGGGCGAGCTTGTCTGGTGGGCCATGGGCCTGATCCCGACCATCGAGGCCGCAGTATTGGCGGCGTGGTACGTGCTGCATAAGGAAGAAAGTCCCGACCTGGCCATCTGCGTTGCGCTGATCGGTATTGTCGTGATGGCCTGCACTTGGATAATTCTGATCGCACGGTCGGCTATGTCGCGCACTTCCACGTGCAGATCAGCCGGCTATTGCCCAGCCGCAGGCCCGGAACCGTTCGCTCCTGTGTCGTTCGGTTTGGGCGCCACGTTTTTATCGTGTTGCCGCTGTTCTGCATCATGGTCAACGTGCTCTTGATCGTATGGACAGTGTTCAAGCCACCTGCACACGCAGCACCAGCAACGGCGCAGCCGTCTGTGGTCTTCATGCACTGACCGGCCAAGGACACTCCGGGCGAGGTTCATTTCATCCACCTGCAGCTTCTCGATTAGAGAGAATATTCATCTGCCGGGCGCACTCGCTCCCGCTTCGCTCCTACGGGTGCGCCGCCGCGCGCGCCTTTGGGCGCCGCCAGACTCCGCCCGACGCTTCCCGCCTTACGCTGCCGCGCAAGGCTCCTCGCACTCTCCGTTCGAGAAAGCACGTGGCGACCGCTCTCTTTTTGAAAGTTGACGGCAAACACACCAATCGGCCTCCGCGATGTGCTCACCCTGTAACGCACTTTTCTAAATTTAACGCGGTTCTGCGGGCTTGAGTGAAGGCTGGGCCCGCCATAGCGTGACGCTTCGACGCGCATGCGTTCGATGCGCTGTGTTTGCACGAACTCCTCTTTCTGAGACGTCGTGCTTGGCAGTGGGGCAGCATGCGCGGGGCCATCGAACAGGCGTTAGCTGCAGCGTATCGGCTCGTGCTGGCATCGGTTGCGATCGTTGCCGTCGTGGCGACGGCGCATGCAAACAGCGCACCGCAAATGACCGTGCCGGGGCAGTTCGGCGTCAGTCAGACCGGCGCCGCGACGTACGCCATCCCAATTTCCGTGCCGCCGGGCACCGCGGGTCTGGCGCCAAATCTTTCGCTCGATTATTCCAGCCAGGCGCAGGACGGCATTGTCGGATGGCAATGGTCGTTGGACGGATTGCCGTCTATCGGTCGCTGCCCGCGTACGCTTGCGCAGGACAGCACGCATGGCAGCGTAAATTACGATGCGAATGACCGCTTCTGCCTGAACGGTCAGCGCCTGATCCTCGTCGGCGGCACCTATGGCGCCGACGGCAGCGAATATCGCACGGAGATCGAGACCTTCACGCGCGTGATCGCGCACGGCACGACGGGCACCGGTCCCACGTATTTCGACGTTTATACGAAGTCGGGACAGACGCTGGAGCTGGGCAATACCACCGATTCCAGGCTTATCGCCGTCGGCACGACCACGGCACGCGCCTGGTCGGTCGACAAGATCTCCGATGTCTCCGGCAACTATCTGACCGTCACCTACACGAACGATACGACCAACGGCCAGCTCTATCCCGCGCGGATCGACTACACCGGCAATGACGGTGCCAGCGTTGCGCCCTATAACTCGGTACAGTTCACCTACAACACGTCGCGCCCGGACGTGACGCCGTTTTATCAGGCGGGCTCCAGGCAGGAGGTGACAGTTCTGCTGACCGACATCAAGGCGTTCAACGGCACCACGGCCATCAGCGACTACAAGCTCGCCTATCGGCTTGGCTCCACGACGACAAGGTCGCGCCTGACGTCGGTTACGCAATGCGACGGCGCCGGCACGACCTGCCTGACGCCGACGACCTTCGGCTGGCAGGGCGGAACAGGCCAGCTCACGATGACGGCCACCGCCAACACCTTGTTTCAAGGTTTTAACGTCACCCCGATCGACTACAACGGCGACGGCTTGACCGATGCGATCATGTGGGGTCCGAGCACCTGCCCCAACTACGATGTCTATGAAGGCACGACGTCGGGCCTGACGTTCGCTTCGGTCATAACAACGGCGATGCTTGGGACCGGAACCAGTTGCGCGCCAAGCGGCCAGCAAGACATCGATATCGAGCCCGACGGCAACGGCGATCTCTTGATGAGTTACTTTTACCTGTCGACCGGCGGGATTCCGATTCCGACGCACAAGGTGTTCGTGCTGAAAAGCAGCGGCAGCGCCTTCAGCACGGCGTTTTCGTTGTCGTCGTCGGCGGCCGCCATCGCCGGCGATTTCAACGGTGACGGACGGGCGGATTTCTTCTCCAATGCCTCCGGCACGAGCTTCATCTATTTCGGCGACGGCACCGGGGCGTTCACGCCCGATGCCGGCCATTCGGGTCTGACCGCATCGATCGCGGCCGATTTCGACGGCAATGGCTGCACGGACCTGCTGGGCACCAGCGTCAATTATTTCTGCAATCCCGCCGTCACGACGGCCGCGCCGCCGACCCTGCCGTCCGGCAGCACGATGGTGTTCGGCGACTTCAACGGCGACGGGAAGACCGACATCCTGGTGACCAACACGACGACCACCGGAACGCTCTATCTGTCGACCGGTACGGGTTTCGCCGCCACAAGCTTCAGCGTGCCCGCCGGCTGGGGCAAATACACGATCACCACGACCGACATCGACGGCGACGGCAGGTCCGACCTCATCCTGATCGCGTCGGGCGCCTCGAGCATGTACGGCTCCGGAACGCCGCATCAGATCTGGCTGTCGACCGGCACGGGCTTCGTGCAGGCGGTCGACGGCACCGGCACGCCCATCTCCATCGCCAATTCCGATACGTCGGTCAGCGCCTCGGTCGCAGACTGGAACAATGACGGCGCGGGGGACTTCCTGCTCAAGAAGGCCTCGGGCGACACGCAATATAACTTCACCTATGTCCCCGAGCTCATGACCTCCGTGTCCAACGGGCTGGGCGCCACCACGACGGTCACCTACGACCGCATCAACAAGAACGGCACCTTCTACACGAAGGGCTCGCCCGGCGCCTACCCGATCGTGCCGATCGACGCGGCGGTCTATGTCGTCTCGCAGGTGACGTCGAGCAACGGCATCGGCGGCAATTTCAGCTGGAGCTACGCCTATGGCGGCGCCTATGGCAACGTCAACACGTACTCGTCGGTCAGCATCGCGGCAAACGCGCGGACGCAGTTTGCGGGCCGTCCCGCCGCCATCGGCAGCGTCAACAACGGCTCGCCGCTCGTCGGCTTCATCCAGGTCACCGTCACCGATGCGCAGACGCATATCGTGACGACCACGAATTATCGGCCAGACTTCCCCTATACTGGCCTCGTCTCATCGCAGACATCCGTCCACGGCGCCGCGACGCTGTCGTCCATCACCAACACCTGGTCATCGACGAATCTCGGCGGAACGCACAATTTCGTCTTCCTGCATCAGAGTGTGGTCTCCGGGCATGATCTCGATGGTACGGCGCTGCCGACGCGAACGACGAGCTATACCTACGACACGTTCGGAAACACGCTGACCACCACGATCAGCCTGCCGGACGGCTCGTCCAGCACGACCACCGACACCTACACCAACGATACGGTGAACTGGCTGCTGGGCCAGATCAACACGCGGTCGGTGGCGCAGGTCGTGGGCACATCGAACCTCACGCGCACTTTCTCGTTCGCGCACGATCCGGCGACGGGACGGATCACGAGCGAGACGGCGCAGCCCAGCACGAATTGGGCGCTGACGACGGCCTATACCTTTGACGCCTTCGGCAACCGCCTCACGGCCGCCACGTCCGGCGCCGGCGGCGGCGCAGTCGCCGGCATCACAAGCAGGACCGTGAGCGCGACCTACGACGCCAACGGCGAATTCATGCTGACGACGACCGACGCGCTCAGCCATGTCGATCACTTCACCTATGACGCGCGGTTCGGCACGGTGACGAGCCATACCGATCCCAACAGCGCGGTCACCAGCACGACCTATGACGCGTTTGGCCGCACGACCCTGACGATCCAGCCGGACGGCACCAAGGCCGTGACGGCCTACACCCTGTGTCCGGGAACCGGATGCATCACGGGAACGGCCTATCATGTCGCCGTCACGCCGCAGAGTGGCGCGGGGGTGCAGAACGGTCCGGCGGTCACGCAGCATTACGACATGCTGGACCGGCTGCTCGACACCGAGTCGCAATCGTTCGGCGCCGCGGCCACCATCGCGGTCGTCGCCTATGACGCGAACGGGCGCATCTCCCAGACCAGCCGCCCCTACCTGGAGGTCGGCGGCACGCCGGCCAATACGGCATACATCTACGACGATCTGGCCCGTGCGACGCAGGCCACGATGCCGGACGGAAGCACGAACACCTATGCCTATCACGGCCTGTCGACCTCGGTGACCGACGGGCTGAGCCACACGACGACGACGGCGAAGAACGACCAGGGCCTGGTCGCCTCGGTGACCGACCCGGCGAGCCATGCGACGAACTATGTCTACGACGCGTTCGGTGACCTCGCTACGCTGACCGACCCGGCCGGCAACGTCCTCACCGGCACCTACGACATCCGCGGCAACCGCACGGCCACCGCCGACCCGGATGCGGGAAGCTGGACCTATGCCTATGACGTGCTCGGCGAGATGGTGAGCCAGACCGATGCCAAGTCGCAGACCGCCTCATTGACCTACGACCTGCTCGGCCGCCCGACGCAGCGCGTCGAGGTCGGGGTGACGAGCACCTGGACCTGGGACAGCGCCCTTCACGGCGTCCGCGCCCTGGCCTCGGCCACGACGGGCACGAGCTACAGCCGCACGATGACCTATGACACCCTCGGCCGGCCGTCGACCACGACGCTGACGATCGGCGGCACGAACTACGTCTATGCCAACGCCTACAATGCGACCAACGGCAAGATCGACACGGTCACCTATCCGTCGGGCTTGCAGGCCAAGAACGTCTACACCTCTCTCGGCTATCTTTCGCAGATCCAGAACGTCGCGACGTCGGCGACGCTGTTCACCGTGAACGCCCGCGACGCGGAGCAGCATCTGACGCAATCGACCTTCGGCAACGGCGTGGCGACCACCCAGACGTTCGACGCCCATA
>DASZMT010000053.1:0-6719 GCA_035551495.1 Rhizomicrobium sp.
GTGCCGAGATAGGCGGAGAGGCTCCGGCGATCGTGGATCGCCGCGATGGCTGCGAGATCCGGCTTCAGCGGCGCTAAGCCTTTCGCCTCGATGGCCGCGGTGTCGAGATAGCTCGCATAGTAGTCGCCGGCCTTGCTGCCGGGCTTGGCGGCGGCATCTTCCAGCAGGGCGTCGACGCGCGCGGTGTTGGTGTCGCGCAGCATCGCGGTGGTGTCATAGCTGACGCGTCCGCCGGGCATCGCGGTGACGGCGAGCCAGTCGCCATTCGCATAGCCATAGAAGTCGTCACCGGCGCGCGGCAGGGGCGCGGCCGCGATGGCGAGGGCCGCGAAGAGAAGCGTGGCGAGCTTACGCATGGGCTTTGGCCTGGGCGCGGGCGAGGGCGGACAGCGTTTTCGCGGTATCGGCGACCTCGGCGAACTCGTCCTGGAGGTCGCTGAGCGCCGCGGCGTGGACGTCGCCGGCGTCGCGCAACGTGCCGTCGACCCCGCGGCGCGCGAAAGCCGCGGTCGCATCCGACACCACGATGGTCTCGAAGCCGAGATTGCCGGCCATGCGCGCGGTGGTCGAGATGCAGTGATTGGTCGTGAGCCCCACGATCACGAGCGCGCGGATGCCGCGCTTGCGCAGATCGCCCTCCAGCGTGGTGCCGATGAAGGCGCTGTTGACGCTCTTGTGATAGATCCACTCGCTCGCCAGAGCGGCGCCTTCGGGCTTCGGCGAATTGCCGATCGTGCCCGGCCGCATGCGGCCGTCGGCATGCGGCGAGTCGTGACGCACATGGATCACCGGTGCGTTCGCCGCGCGCCAGGCATCGAGCAGCCTCGCGACGTTCGCTTCCATCTGGGGATTGCTGCGTGGCCCCCAGGCGGGATCGTCGAAGCCACGTTGCAGGTCGACGACCAGGAGGGCGGCATTGCGGGGCAGGGCTTTCATGATGGACTCTCGGGCGTGCTTTGTACGTTTCTGCCTTGAGCTTGCGCGCGCGCGAAAGGCGGTCCAAAACGGCGATGGAGGCATCGGAAATTCCGATGGGTAGGCGGATGGCGGTCGCGGATATCGAGGTGCGGCATTGCAGGGTCCTGACGGCGGTGGCCGATCGCGGCGGTATCGCGTCGGCGGCGCGCGCGCTGGGCCTGGCGCAATCGACGGTGTCGGAGACGCTGGCGGCGCTGGAGCGCGTTCTCGGCACACCGGTGCTGGAGCGCCGGGCGGGCCGCGAGGCGAAGCTCACCGCGGCGGCGCAGGTCCTGCTGCCGCGTGCCCGCGCGCTGGTGGCTGCGGCCGAAGCGGCGCTGCAAGCCGTGAGCGCGGCGCGCAAGGACGGCGTTCGGCTGGGCACGGTGGAATCGGTCAGCTCGTTCCTGCTGCCCAAGCCGCTTGCCGCACTGCGCCGGCAGCGGCCGCAGAGCGACGTCAATGTGACGATCGGCGTATGCGAGGACCTGCGAAAACGCGTGGCGCGCTTCGAGCTCGACGCGGCGATGACGGTCGAGCCGGCCGCCGCGGCGGCGCGCGACGGCACGCGCCTTCTCGCCCGGGCCGCGCTTCGCCTCGTTATCGCGCCGAAGCATCCTTGGGCGCGGCGCGTGATGCGGCGTGCGGAGTTCGCGGGACAGACCCTGCTCCTGACGGACGCGCAGGGTGCGTTCAACGGCATGCTGGAGGAATGGTTCGGCGCGGCGCGGCCGCGTTTCACCTCGGCGGGCAGCATCGACGGCGTGGTGCGCGCCGTGCGTGCCGGAGATGCGATCGGCGTCCTGCCCGACTACGCCGTCGCGGCGCAGCTGAAGCGCGGCACGCTCGTCGCCTTGCGCGTGAAAGAGAAGCTGCCGGCCATCGCGATCCTGCTCACGACGGCCGAGCCGTTGGTGAAGACGTCGCCGCTGCATGCGCTGACCGCGGGGATCGGCGCTGTGCTGCGGCGCCGGTGATCACAGCGTCCTGGCGAGCGCTTCGAGTTGATCGGCGCAGATGCCCCAGCCGGTCTCGAAGCCCATCTGCTCGTGCTGCGCCTTGTCCTCGGCCGTCCAGTGGCGCACGCGCGCGGTGTATCGCGTCTTGCCGCCTTCATCGGCGAAGGTGAGGATGCCGGTCATGAACGGCTTGCCCGAGGGGATCCAGTCGCCGACATAGGCGTCGGTGAAGACGATCCGCTCGTCCGGCACGACCTCGAGATACTGGCCGCGGTTGGGCATCTCCTGGCCTTCGGGTGTCGTCATCACGATCAGGCTGCCGCCGCCGGGCCGCAGGTCGAGCTCGACCTTGGGCGTGGTGAAGGGCTTGGGCGCGAACCACTGCTTCATCAGTTCGGGTTCGCTCCAGCAGCGATAGACGGCGTGGCGCGGGGCGTCGATCAGGCGGGTGATGCAGAGCTCGTGGGCTTGGCCGGTCATGGCGGATCCTCTTATGGGTTCGTGTCCCAAGGACGCTGCTGGTCGCCGTGGGCCGACACGGCACTGGAACATTTTTGGCGGTTCGCGCAAAGTTCGGACTTCGGGATGGGGGCTCTCATGGACGAAGAAAACAGGCCGCGGGCCGGTTCGGTGGCGGCGCTGATCGCCGCGATCATCGCGGGCGGCATCTGGGCGATCGTCTCGACCGTCGGCGATGGGTCGATCACGCAGGCTGCGCGGCGCGGCGATCTGGCTTCCGCCCTGGGCGGCGCGCTGGGGCATGCGATCGTCATCGCGGCGATCCTGTTCGGGGTGATCTATCTGATCTTCCTGCGCGGCCGCGCCACGGGGCGTGGGTGGATGTATTTCCTCATCCTGGCCGCCGGCGTCGCCACCATCGACCTCGGCGTGGTGCTGTGGGCCAAGCATGCCGGCCAGAGCCGCGAGGCCGGCTTCGCGGTCGAGAGTCGCGAAATCTCGCGCGTGAAGCAGGCCCTGCAGGATCCGGGCATGCCGCCCATCGACATGCATATCTACGGCACCGGCGATGCGGCGGTATTTGAGCGGGACTTCAAGGACTATGCGGTGAAGGCGCAGGCAGCCGAGCGAGCCTATGGCGAAGCTTTGACGGCGAACGACAAAGGGCACCTGCTCGGCATCGCCAACCTCTCGAAGGCGGATGCGGTGCCGCGCTCGCAGGCTTCGCTGGCCGCGATGCGGTCGGCGCTGGCACAGTTCCGCGCGCAGCTGGCCACGCTGGGGCAAGCGGTGCGGGCGAGGATCGCCGCCGAGAAGGTCGACGCGCGGGAGAAAGCGGATTTCCTGCGCGGCTTCGACCGTTCGATCGCGCGGGACAAGCCGATGAGCGACAGGCTGTTCGACGCCCAGGACAAGACATTCCAGGACATGCAGGCCGCGTTCGGCGTGCTGGCGCGGCGGCACTGGTCGGTCACCGCCGGCAAGGTGATGTTCTCGCGTGCGGCCGATCGCGACGCTTACAACGCCGCGATCCTGACGGTGCGTGCCGACGAGCAGGCGCGCATGGCGCTCGCCGCGAGCTCGCGGCAGGCGATGCAGGCGCCGTGAGGGCTCAAGCCTTCGGGCGGATGAAGCGGCCGATCGCGGAGAGATAGTCCGGCTTGCCGAGCGCCACACCCTGATGGCGCAGGATGTCGTAGGCGGTCACCAGGTGGAAATAGAAATGCGGGATCGCCCAGGCGCGCAGAAACTGCTCGCCGTTCATCGCGATCACTTGGTTGCCAGGGATGTCGATCGAGCAGTCGCGGGTCTCGGCGCCGTCGAACGCCGACGCGTCAGCTGCCTGCAGTGCGGCGGCGGCTTCGGCGATCTGTGCCTTCATCGCCGGAAGTGATGTGGCGGGCTCGCCCGGCTGATGCGGCGGCCGGCCGGTGAGCCGCGCGAAGGCGTCCTGCGCGTGATGGCAGGCGAGCATGACCTGCTGCGCCAGGGTGTACATGTCGGGCGCGAGGCGCGCCTCGATCATGCCGGGTTTCGCCTTGTCGAGCAGTCCCGAGAGGCTTTCGAGCATCGGCGCGAAGCCGTCGACCGTCATGGCGTGCATGGTGAGCGGCATGGGACCTCTAGCGGATGGTTTCGTAGCGCAGGAACACCGCGCCGTTTGCGAAGGCGCGGCATTCGGTGCGTTTCAGCGGCGGACGGCTGGTGACGCCTTCGAATGGCGTGCGGCCGGCGCCGAGCGCGCCGGGGATCAGCGCGAACTGGTATTCGTCGATCAGACCGGCCTGCGTCAGCTGCGCGATGATGGAGCCGCTGCCGAGGATCACCAGCGCCGGACCGTCGCCGGACTTCAGCGTGCGCACTGCGGCGACGAGGTCGCCGTTCACGACGCGCGTGTTCTGCCAGTCGCTCGTCTTGAGGCTGCGCGAGAAGACGATCTTCTCGGACCCGTTCATGCCGCGCGCCGTCTCGGGCATCGTCTGCCTGGCCATGTCGCTCGGCCAGAAGCCGGCCATGAGGTCGTGGGTGATGCGGCCGAATAGGAGGGTGGAGGGACCGGTCGCGTTGCCCGACGTGAACTGGCGCCACTCCGCGTCGTCGCGGCGCGACCAATCCATCTTGCCGTCCGCGTCGGTGAAATAGCCGTCGAGCGAGAGGCTGAGAAAAACGCCGAGCGTTCGCATGGGGACCTCACATCGTCTGGAGATAGGCGGCGAGGCGCAGATTGCTCGCCTCGATCGGACCGTTGAAGCCCGAGGCCAGCGCGAAGTCGCGCGCGGCGGGCGTCAGGAAGCGCGCCACCATGTGCCAGCGCGTCTGGGCGCCAAGATCGGCGAGCGTCACCGTGAAATGCACGCTGGGCGGGCCGTCCGGCCGCGCGCCGTGATCGGCATGCTGCCACACGAGGCGTGATGGCGGCTCGATTTCCAGGAAGACGAAATCCATCGTCAGCTCGTTCCCACTCGGAAAGCGCATCACATGATGCCAGCGGCCGCCGGGGCGCAGGTCGATCTTGCAGACCGGATTGGTGAAGCCCGGCCCGCCCCACCACTGCACGATGTGGCGCGGTTCGGTGAGCGCTTCCCACACTTTGGCGCGGGGCGCGTCGTAGACGCGATTCATCACGAGGGTGGCGTCGTCGCGCATGTTCAGCTCCGGTCGAGCGTCTGCAGATAGGCGCCGAGACTGTCGAGATTGCGCTCCCAGAACTGGCGGTACGCCTCCAGATAGTCCGTGACGGCCTTCAGCGGCGCGGCCTCGAGGTGGCAGGGCCGCCATTGCGACTTGCGCCCGCGGGAGATCAGGCCGGCGCCCTCCAGGACCTTCAGGTGCTTCGACACGGCGGCGAGGGACATGTCGTAAGGCGCGGCGAGCTCGGACACCGTGGCGTCGCCCTGGGAAAGCTGGGCGAGGAGGCCGCGGCGGGTCGGGTCGGCCAAGGCGGACAGGGTGGTGCTCAGGACATCCATATTAAACCAATTAGTTGATAACTATATGGTTTAATAAAGAGGTGAGTTCGTTCTGTCAAATCGGGGTCTGTTCCCATATCGTTCCGAAATGCCCAAGCCGCGTCGCAAATTCGGTCCCTCGCAGAAGGACAGGATCTTCCTGGCCCTGCTGCCGGACGCGCAGACGGCCGCGCGCATCCATGCGTTAGCGGAGGCGCTGAAGGCCAAGCACGGCTTTACGGCGAACTTGATCTTGCCGGAGCATCTGCACGTCACGCTGTTTCATCTCGGCGATTGGGCGGCGCTGCCGCAGATGGTGATCGACGCGGCGAAGACGGCAGCAGAGAGTATCGCGCACGCGCCGTTCGACGCGGTGTTCGACACCGCACGCAGCTTCCGCAATTCGACGGGCATTTACCCCTTCGTGCTGACGGGACCGGCGCATGGCGCGCCGCTGCACGGCTTCCACAAGATGCTCGGCGCGGCGCTGAAGAAGGCGGGACTGGGGGCTGCGGTGCACGAAGAGGATTTCACGCCGCACGTCACGCTCACCTATGACGCGGTAAAGGTGAAGCCGGGCAAGCTCGATGCGCCGACGGTGTGGACGGTTCGCGATTTCGTCTTGGTGCACAGCCAGCTTGGCCGTACCACACACCACCATCTCGCCCGCTTCGCGCTTCAGGATCAGCCATGACGACGACGATCTACGGCATCAAGGCCTGCGACACGATGAAGAAGGCGCGGACGTGGCTCGACGATCACGGCGTCGCCTATGCGTTCCACGACTACAAGGCGAGCGGCATCGATCGCACGCATCTCGAACGCTGGGTGGAGAGCGCGGGATGGGAGACGGTGCTCAATCGTTCCGGCACGACGTTTCGCAAGCTGCCCGACGCCGACAAGGAAAATCTCAATGCGAAGAAGGCCATCGCGCTGATGCTGGCGCAGCCTTCGGCGATCAAGCGGCCCGTGCTGGAAAGCGCCGGCGGCAAGATCGCCATCGGCTTCAAGCCGGAGATCTATGAGACAATTTTTCGCTGACCACGCATCCATAATGTTCGCAGATCGTTCGGGCTGTGGAGTAAACTGTGGGCGAATCGATTTTTCGTTTGCTCTGATTCGAATCAGGTTGTGGACAAGCCCGATTCGAGTCGCTTCGGACTCGATTCGCTTTCAAGAATGGAGTGACTGTGTCCGTCGTTTTTTAGACGCGACAAGCAGTATCATTACCGATGGATGCCCAAACTTTTCGCCAAGCGCCAGCTGAGATTGAACTTGAGCAGGCAGTTTTAGGAGCGGTTTTAGTCGATACGAGTCGACTAGAAGCTCTGACGGCGGCTGTGCGAGCAGAAGACTTCTACGACCCGCTTCATCAGCGAACTTTCGAAACCATGTT
>DASZMT010000054.1:0-3147 GCA_035551495.1 Rhizomicrobium sp.
GGCCGACCTGATGATGGTCGCCGGCAAGGACATCGAAGGCGCGATCCAGCGGCTGGCGCAGATGGCGCGCGCCGCCGGCATCCACGTCGTCCTCGCCACGCAGCGCCCCTCGGTCGACGTCATCACCGGCACGATCAAGGCGAACTTCCCGACCCGCATCTCCTTCCAGGTCACGTCCAAGATCGACAGCCGCACCATTCTCGGCGAGCAGGGCGCCGAACAGCTGCTCGGCCAGGGCGACATGCTCTATATGGCCGGCGGCGGCCGCATCAGTCGCGTGCACGGACCGTTCTGCTCGGACGACGAGGTCGAGAAGGTCGTGCGCCATCTCAAGGCGCAGGGCATGCCGGACTACCTCGAAGAGGTCATCAAGGACGACGATCCGGAAGGCGAGGACGGCGCCGTGTTCGACGCGACCGGTATGGGCATGGCCGAAGGCGGCGATCTCTACAGCCAGGCGGTCGCCGTCGTGAAGCGCGACCGCAAGGCCTCGACCTCCTACATCCAGCGCCGGCTCCAAATCGGCTACAACCGCGCCGCCACGCTGATGGAGCGGATGGAAACCGAGGGCATCGTCGGCCAGCCCAACCACGCCGGAAAGCGCGAAATCCTGATTCCGGAAGAGGGCGATTTCGAGCGCTAGCGGGTCAAGAGCCGACGCCGCTGACGCCCTCCGCGGTCAACCCTGTGACGACAAGGCCGCTGCGATTCTTCGCGTCGCTGCGCGAATCAGCGCATGATTCGGCGGGGTCGCGAAATAGCCACAGCCCGTCTCTATAGGCGGGGCGATTGAACCTTGGGGCGCGAGGTGGAGAGAGGAATGGCGGGACGGGATACAGCGCGGATCGGTCGGGCCGTGATCTTGGCGGCCCTGGTGGCGCTGACCGCTGCACCGGCATTGGCCGAATCCGTGCCGCTGCCGCGCCCACGCCCGCACCGCGTTCTGTACACCGGATCGATTCCGGCCTTGCCGCCGGCCGCCTTGCGCGCCCGCGCGCAGGCGCCGGCCGCACAGGCCGCGCCGGCGCAGCAGCCGCAATCGGCGCCAAGTCCGATTTCCAATCCGTTCGCCGCCTTGCTCGGCAAGTCGAGCTCGACCACCACGCTCACGCCGGAGCAGCGATCGATCATCGAACGGGTCGATGCTTATCTCTCGACGGTGCAGACGCTGACCGGCAAGTTCGTGCAGATCGGACCGGACGGCGGCCGCTCCACCGGCATCTTCTATCTTGCCAAGCCGGGCCGCGTGCGCTTCGAATATGACAGTCCCAATGCGACCGAGCTGATTGCCGACGGGCAGTCGGTGGTGGTGCGGGACCGCAATCTGGCCACCCAGGACGTCTACCCGCTGTCGCAGACGCCGCTGCGCTTCCTGCTTGCCGATCACGTCGACCTGATGAAGGACAGCAACCTCGTCGCGGTCTACGCCGACGACGTGTTCGTCACGGTGGTGGTCGAAGAGAAGAACGTGTTGGTCGGCACCAGTCGGCTGATGATCATGTTCGACGCCAAGGACATGCAGCTCAAGCAGTGGACCGTCACCGACCCGCAGGGCTACGACACCACGGTCGCCGTCTACAATCTCGACTCGGGCAAGAAGCTCAACCCGTCGATGTTCCGCATCGACTATACGAACTACCATAATTAGCGGCCCGGCGGTTTTGCACAGCCGGCGCGGAGGCGTGGCCAAGCCACGCTCGACGGCCTAAATTCGCGACATGCCCCTCAAAGTCACCACCTGGAACATCAACTCCGTCCGCCTGCGCATCAATCTGGTCGCCAAGTTCATCAAGTCGACGCGTCCGGATGTCATCTGCCTGCAGGAGACGAAGTGTCCGGACGACGCCTTCCCGCTCAAGCGCTTCAAGCGGCTCGGCTACGAGCACGCCGCGCTCAACGGCCAGAAGGGCTATCACGGCGTCGCCATCCTTTCGCGCGTGCCCTTCGAAACCGTCGACAAGCAGGACTTCTGCGGCAAGACCGACTGCCGCCACATCTCGGTCGTGCTCGGCGAACAGGCCGGGCTGAAGGAGCGGGTTACGCTGCATAACTTCTACGTGCCGGCCGGCGGCGACGAGCCAGACCCGGAAGTCAATCCGAAATTCGAGCACAAGCTGTCGTTCCTGAACGAGATGCAGGCGCATATGGGCCTGCGCCCGGCGCCCGGGCAACGCGCCATCCTCGTCGGCGACCTCAATGTCGCGCCGCTCGAGCACGACGTCTGGAGTCACAAGCAGATGTTGAAAGTGGTCTCGCACACGCCGCTCGAGTGCGAGAAGCTCAACGCCGCGCGCCAGGCCGGCGAATGGATCGACACGATGCGCGTGCTCACGCCGGAGCCGGAGAAGCTCTATACGTGGTGGAGCTATCGCGCGATGGACAACTGGCGCGCCTCCGATCGCGGCCGCAGGCTCGACCACATCTGGACGTCCGACGCGATCGCCGGCGAGGTGTCGAAGATCACGGTGGCGAAGGATTATCGCGGCGCCGAACGCCCGTCCGACCACGTGCCGGTGACGGCACGGGTGGAAGTCTGATTACTTATCCAACTTCCTTCGCACGGCGCCGAGATCCTTCGTCCACGCCTGCAGGCGTGCGGCCATGATGTCGCGCATCGTCTCGGCGGCCGCGGGATAGCCCTCCAGCATCTTGCGAAACAGATTGCGCGACAGCCGGATGACCACCGTCGGCTCTTTGGCGATTGCGGTCGATGGCGACACCACATCGGTGATCAGCGCCAGTTCGCCGACCAGCGTGCCCGGTCCCACCGTGTATTCGCGCCCTTCGGAGAACGTGCCGGGCTCGAGCAGCAGCGAGCCGCGCTGCACGATATAGGCGCCGTCGGCCACCTCGCCCGCATAGTAGAGCACGGCACCGCTCGGCAGGCTGCGCGTCTCAGCACCGATCGCCAGCACGCGCAGCGCCTGCGTGCCGAGCGCAGCCAGCGTCGGCACCTGCTCGAAGAAAGCGATGTCGTCTTCGAGGCCCATGCCTAACCTGCGAGAAAACCGATCACGGCACCAGCTTGTAGCCGCCGGCTTCGGTGACCAGGATCTGCGGCAGCGCGGCGTCCTTCTCGACCTTCTGGCGCAGGCGGTAGATATGGGTCTCCAGCGTGTGCGTGGTGACGCCGGAATTGTAACCCCA
>DASZMT010000055.1:0-2519 GCA_035551495.1 Rhizomicrobium sp.
GCCGGCGCTGTCGAGCAGCGCCACGCGATAGCCGGGCAGCGGCCGGCCCATGGCGCCGGGCTTCAGCGGTTGGCCGGGCGAGTTGCCGATCTGCGCCGACGTCTCGGTCTGCCCGTAGCCGTCGCGGATGGTCAGCCCCCAAGCCGTCTTCACCCGCGCGATGACCTCCGGGTTGAGCGGCTCGCCGGCGCCGACCAGTTCGCGGATCTTCGTCTTCCATGCGGCGAGGTCCTGCTGCACCAGCATGCGCCATACCGTCGGCGGCGCGCAGAAGGTGGTGACGCCGGCGCGCACGATGGCATCGAGCAGGCCAGGCGCATTGAAGCGCGGCTGGTTCAGCATGAACACGCAGGCGCCGGCATTCCACGGCGCGAAGAAGCAGCTCCAGGCGTGTTTGGCCCAGCCGGGCGACGAGATGTTGAGATGCACGTCGTTGGGTTTGAGCCCGATCCAGTACATGGTCGAGAGATGCCCGACCGGATAGCTCTGGTGGCTGTGCAGGACGAGCTTCGGCTTCGCGGTGGTGCCGGAGGTGAAATACAGGAGCAGCGGATCGGTGGCGCGCGTCTCGCCGTCCGGCGTGAACGCCGGTTCGGCGTCATAGGCGTCCTCGTAGCGCCGCCAGCCGGGCGCGTCGCCGGCGACGGCGATGCGGGTGTAGTCGCCGGGCAGGTCGGCGAACTTCGCCGCCGCATCGGCGCCGGCAATGACGTGGCGGACGCGGCCGCGCGCGAAGCGGTCGGCGAGATCGTCGCGCGTGAGCAGCGTGGTGGCGGGAATGACGACGGCGCCGAGCTTCATCGCCGCCAGCATGCATTCCCACAGCGGCACGACATTGCCGAGCATCAGCAGGATGCGGTCGCCGCGCACGATGCCGAGTGCGCGCAGGTGGTTGGCGACGCGGCTGGACCGCTCGGCCATGGCGGCGAAGCTGAGCTTAGTCTCCTCGCCGCCGTCATTGGCGATCCACAGCGCCGGCCGGTCGTTGCCGCGCGCCATGACATCGAAGTAGTCGAGCGCCCAGTTGAAGCGGTCGAGCGCCGGCCAGCGAAAGTCGCGACAGGCGGTGGCGTAGTCTTCGCGGTGCCGCAGCAGAAAATCGCGCGCCTCGACGAATGGCGCAGCGCCGGTCCCGGGCATGCGGCTCCCCCTTGAGCGATCGTGTTGTCGAACAATAGGGGGCGGGACCCCGCGGTCAATACGCCGACCGGGCTAGGTGCCGAGACCCCGGCGCTTTCGCGCTGTGGCAGTGTAGGGCAGCGCGAACATATAGAGCCCGGTCAACAGCATCAGGAACAGCGGCGGCAGCGGCGCGTACACGATCCAGGCCGGAGGCTTGCCGAACGCCATCGTCACGAAATTGGCGACGACCGTCAGTGTGAAGGCGATCGACAGCCAGCGATGCGTCTGACGAATCCAGCAAGACCAGTTCAACGCCACCTCCCGCATGCTGTCGCCGTCACAGCGGCCGTGCCAGCAATTGCTCCAGTTTGGTGAAGAACTGCGGCCAACCCGCCCTCGCACCGCCATAGGCCTGCCTCTGATCCGGCCGGAAGCCCTTTTGCTCGACGCGCAGATGCGTGCCCGCTTGCGTCGCGGTCAGCGTGAACGTCACGACGCTCTGAAGGTCGTAGGCGGGGTCGTCGTTCGCGAAATTCCACGTGTACGACAGTGTCGTGTTCGGCGCGGCTTCGAGGACCTCGCAATCGAGCACGCCGCCCCACTCGCCGCGCAGATGGAAACGATGCCCGACCACCGGCGCGAAATCGTTCTTCATCAGCCACTCCTCGATCAGGTGCGGCTGTGTCAGCGCGCGCCAGAGCTTGTCCGGCGGATAGGGAAACTCCCTCTCGACGACCACCGAGCGCGTTTCTGCGTCAGCACTGTTCATTGGTCCATCCTCTTGAGCAGGTCCTCGAGCCGGTCGAAGCGGTTTTGCCAGAAGCCGGTCATTCGGCTGGTCCAGTCGATCAGCGGCGCCAACGCGCTGAGCTGCGCGCTATAATGAATCTGGCGGCCGTCTTGGCGGTCGCGCACCAGCCCCGCGCGCTTGAGGACGGCGAGATGCTTGGAGACGGCTGGCTGCGAAACGCCCGCGCGTTCCGTCAGGGCGCCGACCGTCTGCTCGCCGTCGCGGCACAGCCGCTCGAAGATCGCCCGGCGGGTCGGATCGCCAAGGCTTCGGAACAGAAGGTCGTGGGCCACGGACATTCGAGACCAATAACTCCCTGGTTATTGGTATACGTATAACCCCGCGGTTATGAGAGTCAAGCGCCGCCTACCGTCGGCGCTCCTCGACGCCGGCGAGCTTGCGTGCGCGAGATTTCTTCTCCTCGATGGCCATGCCGCGGGCGATCTGGATGCGCTGCGCCTGCGGCGAGCCGGCGCCGTGCAGGCTTTCGGTGAGATAGCCGACGGCGTTGCGGCCGATGGTCATGTTCTCGATCAGCCGCAGCACACGCATGCGGTCGATGGTCTCGACGCCTTGTCTGCCTTGCAGGAACTTGCGGATGAGCGGG
>DASZMT010000056.1:0-138460 GCA_035551495.1 Rhizomicrobium sp.
GCCCATGATCGCAGGCTGGCCGATGCGCACCATCAGCTCGCCCACGCCGCGCCCGACGACGAGGAGCAGGATCACCTCCAGTACGAAGATGCCCTCCGCCTTGCCCGAGCCCGACACGGTGGCGGCGAAGGCGGGTGTCGAAGTGGCGAGCGCGATGGCGGCGGCGAACAGGGCGAGGCGTCCTCGTCCCTTCATCATGTTCAAGAGCAAAGCGGTCCCCCAGACTGGCTTCATTACAAACGCGCCAAGGGAACTTTGGTGGCGTCGGCGTGGTTGTCATCCCGCCATGATGCTGGTCGATAACACTGGACGACTTGCCGATCCCGCTGCCGCCGCGAGCGCGGCCGGCCTGCGCTATGTCCATGCCGAGCGTGAGAAGGGCATCAGCCGTCAGCGCGCCGGCGAGGGCTTTGCGTACCGCAGCGCGGGCGGCAGGCCGCTCAAGGACAAGGCGACGCTGGCGCGCATCGCCAAGCTCGCCATCCCGCCGGCGTGGAAGGATGTGTGGATCTGTCCGCATCCGGACGGCCACCTCCAGGCCACCGGCTTCGACGCGCGCGGCCGCAAGCAGTATCGCTACAACGACGACTTCCGCCGCCTGCGCGAGAGCGCGAAGTTCGAGCACATCCTGGTGTTCGCCCGCGCGCTGCCCGACATCCGCGCCCGCGTCGCGCGCGACATGAGCCGCCCCGGCCTGCCGCGTGAAAAAGTGCTGGCGACGGTGGTGCACCTGCTCGAAACCACGATGATGCGCGTCGGCAACAAGGACTATGCGAAGGAAAACCACTCCTACGGCCTCACCACGCTGAAGAACCCGCACGTTGCCGTGAAGGGCGAGGCCTTGCGCTTCCATTTCAAGGGCAAGAGCGGCAAGACCTGGAATTTGAAAGTGCACGACCGCCGCGTCGCGCGCATCGTGCGGGCGTGCCAGGAATTGCCGGGCCAGCAGCTGTTCGAATATCGCGATGCCGATGGCGCGGTGCACAGCATCACCTCGACGGACGTCAACGCCTATCTGAAGGAGATCACCGGCCGCGACATCACGGCGAAGGATTTCCGCACCTGGTACGGCACGGTGCTGGCGGCGGTGCTGCTGCACAGAAGCGGCGGCGACGGCACCACGGGGCCGCTGAAAGAGGTGATCGCGCAGGTGTCGGACCGCCTCGGCAACACGCCGGCGATCTGCCGCAAATGCTACATCCATCCCGAGGTGATCGACGCTTACGCGCACGGCAAGCTGAGCCTGCGCATCGCCAAGACCCACCGCCGCGGCACGCTGAATGCGGAAGAGGCGGCGGTGTACAGATTTTTGGTGGGCAGGCTACATTAAATTCCAACTGTCATACCCGCGCAGGCGGGCATCCAGAGGCCGCAGGAACGGTGCCGGACGCCGCTGGATTCCCACGTTCGCGGGAATGACATTGGAGCTTATTGCGCTCTCGCCGGCACCGGCGTCACCAGCATGTTGCTCCCGCCCGTCGCGAGCAGGCGGCCGTCCGCCGACCACAGCCGCGCCGCGCCATGTATCAGCCCCTTGTCCGCCATCGGCGCATGCACGTCGGCGAGCAGCCATTCCGCCGAGCCCGGCGGCTGGTGAAACCACACCGACACGTCGAGGCTCGGCGCGATGTAGCCCGGCTGCGCCGACAGCGACCGGTTGTGCGCCGGCCATTGCAGCGTGTCGATCAGGATCAGCGGCCGCGCGCAGTCCAGGAAGACGTCGCCGCCCGCGTCGAAATCGACATAGCGATACCATTCCTGCACCACCGCGCCGCGGGGATCGGCGACCCAGCCCTGGCGCGGCGCGATCGGCCGGCCCTCGAAATTGTCCCAGAAGAAGCGGCGCGTCTCGGTGCGCGGGCGCGGCTGCAGCTCGGCCCAGCTCTTGAGGCCCGCATAGGACGGCACGTCCGGCATGGTCAGTTCCTGCGCCGCCGGCCCGTCGCTGCGATCGGTCGTCCACACCTGCGCCTGCAAAAAGCGCTTGCCCGCCTGCATCAGCGCGACGTTGATGCACCACGCCGAGCGGCCCTGCTTCACCGGTTCGACGACTGCCTCGATCTCCTCGAACTTCGCGACCGAGAGATATTGTGCGGAGATCGTCGCCGGGCGATGTCCGGCCGGCGCGCGCATCCCGGCGGCGCGCAGCGCGATCGCCGCGACATAGCCGCCGTTCGGGCCCCAGATCTCCCAGTCGCGCGACAGCGTCATGAACAAGCGCCCGTCGCGGTCGCTCAGCGCGGTGTCGGTCTGCAGCGCACCCACTAGAGGCCTCCATCGAGGAAGTCGAACACGCTCGCCTTGAACAGCGCATGCGCGATGATCGAGAAGTGATCGACGCCCGGCACGCGCACGGCGCGTCCGTCCGGAAAGGCTTTCGCCAGCGGCTCGGGATCGCCGGCCAGCTCGTCGCGGGCGCCCGCCACCACCAGCACCGGCACGGGCAGCGTGCCCAGCATCTCGCGCGTGAACGGCGCATCGGCGGCGCGCGTCAGCGCGGCGAGCGCCAACCGGTCCTCCTTCTGGTCGTCGGCGAACTGGCGGAAGCTTTTGAGCATCGGTTCCTTGATGCTCTCGACGTCGCCGGCCTCCATCGCCTCGGCCATCGGGTTGCCGGGGATGCGCGGTTCGAACAGCTTTTCGCCGACGCCGCCCAGCGTCAGCGTCGCGAAACGCTCCGGCGCCGTCAGCGCGGCGCCCAGCGCCAGCCGCGAGCCCATCGAGAAGCCCAGGATATGCGCGCGCGGAATTTCCAGATGATCCATCAGCGCCAGGATGTCGCCGGTCATCGCCGCGCGGCTGTAGGCGGCGGGATCGTGCGGCTTGGCGCTCTCGCCATGGCCACGGCAGTCGAGCGCCACGATGCGTGTGCGCCGCCGCTCCAGCGCGCCATACCAGCCGAGGCGGCGCCAGTTCTCGGCGCGGTTGGAGGTGAAGCCATGCACCAGCACCATCGGCCGCCCCTCGCCGGGGCCTCCGATGTCGTCATACGCGATGGAGAAGCCGGAAGAGTCGAACGTCGCCATGCGCGGATTGTCGGGCGATGACGCGATTTGCGCAACGGGCTTCCACCGACCCTCCCGCAAGGGGAGGGCGGATTTTTCAACCCGCCTTGAAGCTCAGCGCCACGCCGTCCATGCAGTAGCGCAGGCCCGTCGGCTTTGGGCCGTCGTCGAACACATGGCCCAGATGCCCGCCGCAGCGGCGGCAGTGCACTTCGGTGCGGCTCTCGATCCAGGAATTGTCGGTCGTGGTCTCGACCGCGTGCGGCAAGGGCGCCCAGAAGCTCGGCCAGCCGGTGCCGCTGTCGAACTTGGTCGACGACGCAAATGCCGGCAGCGCGCAGCCGGCGCAGGCGAACGTGCCCTTGCGGTGCTCGTTGAGCAGCGGGCTGGTGTACGGCGCCTCGGTGCCTTGCTGGCGCAGCACATCATACGCCGCGGGCGAGAGCAGCTTGCGCCACTGCGCGTCGGTGTGCGTCACCTCGAAGGTCTTGGCCATGACCGATCGCGCGCCCAGCGCGGTGGCGCCGCCGCCCAGAAGCAGCGTGGCGAGAAGTTTGCGGCGGTCGGTCATGGCATCTCCTTCATGTCTTTTCCTGGTCGACCATGCGCATCACGTCGGTCGAACCTCCTGTCGGTGCGGCGATCTCCACGATCCGCTCGTCGACGTCGTCATATTCGAGCCGCAGGGCCCGGCACATCACCGCATGCATGTCGTAGGTGCATACGATGTAGGTGAACTCGAGGATCTCCTCATCGGAGAGATTTTTCTTGAGGACATCGAACACGCCATCGGCGACGCGGCCGCCATCGTAGACCAGCGCATCGGTGTAGGCGAGCAGTGCGCGCTCGGTCTCGTCGTAGCAGGTCGCGGTCTGCCAATGCGGGATGGCGGCGATCTTTTCTTCCGGCAGCCCGACGTTGCGCGATGCTTTACAATGTTGCGAATAAACGAACTGGCTGCCGCGGGCCCAGCCGACGCGGGTCTGGCCGATTTCGCGCAGCTTGGGATCGAGCTTGCGCTTGCCGCGATAGAACTGGAAGCCGGCGACCGCGTGGTCGAAGGCGTCGGGCACCAGCGCGAACACCGTCCACCAGTTTCCCGGCGTGCCGGTGTCGGTGCCCGGCGCGGTGACGGGGTCACGCTCGCCGAACAGCGATTTGTAGACGGCCTTGGCGAATGGGTGAGCGTCATCTTTGCCGACCTGGCGCAATCTGGGCATGGCGTTACTCCTCCTTATTCGTGTCCGCGAGCGCCTTGGTTACAGCGAGCAGCTCGGGAAGTTTCATGATGGCGTTGTAATGGCTGAAGCTGGCGCGCTGGGGGTCCAGCTTGTGGCGGTGGCCGGCCAGCAGATCGGCATAGACATCCTCGAGCCGTTTGGTCACCGCCAAGAGCGCCGAGATCGGATAGAGGATGATACGATAGCCGAGGCTTTCCAGCTCGCCCACCGATAGAAGCGGCGTCTTGCCGTCCTCCACAAGGTTGGCGACCAGCGGCACACCGGCGAAGGTCTCGGCGACCTTGCGCAGCTCTTCGCCGCTGCGCGGCGCCTCGATGAAAAGGATGTCGGCGCCGGCCTTCAGGAACGCCTCGCCGCGCGCCAGGGCCTCGTCGAGCCCGTGCGTCGCGCGCGCGTCGGTGCGCGCCATGATCTTGAAGCCGGCACTGCCGCGCGCCTGCGCCGCCGCCTGGATCTTCTGCACCGCCTCGTTGCGGGTGACGACCTCCTTGTCTTCCATGTGACCGCAGCGCTTGGGGAACACCTGATCCTCGAGCTGGATGCAGGCGGCGCCGGCGCGCTCATAGGCGCGGGCCAGCGAGGCGGCGTTGAGCGGTCCGCCATGGCCGTTGTCGCCGTCGGCAATCAGCGGGATGCCGTCGCAGGCCTGCGCGATGACGCCGACGCGCTCGACCATTTCGGCGGCGCTGACGATGCCGATATCGGGAACCCCGAAACCCGCGCCGGCGACGCCGAAGCCCGTCATATAGATGACCGACGCGCCGGCCCGTGCCGCGACGCGCGCGGACAGCGCGTCATAGACGCCGGGAACGATGGTTGCGTGTGGGGAGTCCAGAATCGAGTCGAGCGTCATCGGTTCCTTCGCTTGTCGAATTTTAATCCGCGCGCGTTCGAGGAACGCTCGCCATCCGGGAGACGTTTTAACACCGTAATTCGCCTCAAAACACGGAGAGTGAAATGGATAAGGATCGGATCGAAGGTTCGGCCAACCAGGCCAAAGGTGCCGTCAAGGAAGCCGTCGGCAAAGTCACCGGCGACGCCAAGCTGAAGGCCGAAGGCGCTTCGGACAAGGCCGCCGGCAAAGTTCAGAACGCCGTCGGCGGCGTCAAGGACGCCGTGCGCGACGCCACGAAGAACTGAATACAAGAAGCGCGTCAAGCGACGAGAGAGACCCGGCGAAAGCCGGGTCTTTTCTTTTGCCTACAGCGCCGCTTCCTGGAATTGCAGCTCGTAGAGCGTGCGGTAAAGCCCGCCCTTGGCGATCAACTCGTCGTGCGTGCCGATCTCGCGCACCCGGCCTTCCGTCAGCACCACGATGCGGTGCGCGTCGCGGATGGTCTGCAGGCGGTGCGCGATGATCACCGACGTCCGGCCCTCGGTCAGCTTCTTCAGCGCATCCTGGATCACCAGCTCGGTCTCGGTGTCGATCGACGCCGTCGCCTCGTCCAGCACGAGGATCTCCGGATTCATCGCCAGCACGCGCGCGAAAGCGAGCAACTGCCGCTGGCCGTGGCTGAGGTTTCGCCCGCGCTCGTTCAGCGGCGTGTCGTAGCCCTGCGGCAGCGCCCGGATGAACGGATCGGCATGCACCAGCTTGGCGGCCGCCTCGGCGACCGCGCGCGTGATGCGCGGATCGTTCAGCGCGATGTTGTCGTAGACGGTGCCGGAGAAGATGTGGAAGTCCTGCAGCACCACGCCGATCCGCGTGCGGATGTCCGACGGCTTGATCTGCATGATGTCGATGTCGTCGAGGAAGATCGTCCCGTCCGGCACGTCGTAGAAGCGGCAGAGCAGGCGGATCAGGCTCGTCTTGCCCGAGCCCGTCGGGCCGACGATCGCGATGCGCTCGCCCGGCTGGATGGTGAAGGACACGTCCCTCAGGATCGGATGCTCGGGATTGTAGGCGAAGTTCAGGTGGCGGAACTCGGCCTTGCCGTGCAAGTCCGGCGGCAGCGGCGTCGGATGCTCCGGCTCCTTCAGCGCCTCGTTCCAGTCCAGCGCCTGGAAGATGCGCTCGCCCGAGGCCATGGCGCGGAAGACGATGTTCCACTGCTCGCCCATCGCCACGATCGGCGCGAACAGCATGTTCAGGAACTGGGTGAACAGGAACACCACGCCCACCGTCATGCGGTCGCCCATCACCATGTGCCCGCCGAACCAAAGGATCACCGCGATGCCGATATAGTTCATGCCGTCGATGAACGGGCCGTAGAAGCTCTCGATCGTCGTCGCCTTCGATTCCGAACCGCGGTTGTCGTTGTTGATCGCGGCGTAACGCTCGTAGTTGAGCCGCTGGCGGCCGTAGAGCTGCACCACCTCGATGCCGGAGAGGTTCTCCTGCAGATTCTCGTTGAGGCGCGAGATCGTCATGCGGATGGCGCGGTAGAGCGGGCGCGAGGCGCGGCGGAACAGCCAGGTGAACAGCGCCGCCACCGGCATCACCGGCAGGACCTCCAGCGTCAGCACCGGCGACAGCGTCGCCATGATGGTGATGGCGACGAAGAACGGCACGAACTGGCCCGCCAGTTGGCCGAAGCCGCCGAACAGCTCGAACAGCGTCTCGACGTCGTTGGCGACGCGCGTCATCACGCGCCCCACCGCGACGCGGTCGTAGAAGCTGGAGGGCAGGTGCTCCAGATGCGCGAACAGATCGCAGCGCAGGTCGCGCAGTGTGTTCAGCGTCGCACGCCCGAACAGGATGCCGAAGCCGCGTCCCAGCACGGCTGCCAAGAGCACCCACACGACATACTGCGCGCACGCCGCCGCCAGCGGCGTCCAGCCCGTGATGCCGACGATCCATTGGTTGAGCGCGATCTGGCCGAGGTCGCCGATCTGCGCGCCCTTGCTGGTGGGCGACAGGATGGTGTCGATCAGCACGCGGTTGATCACCACCGGCCCCATGATCGAGGCGATGGCGGCGAGCAGCACCAGCACCAGCGAGAGATAGGCCTGGAAGCGATAGGGCTTCATCCACGCCATCAGACGGCGCACCTGGCCGACGTCGAGATTCTTGCCGTAGACGTCGTCGTCGAAGGCGCCCTTCATGCGGCGCAGCGCGGGCGCGGTGTTTGCGGTCGCGTCGGTCATTTCGCGGCCTCGATGCGTTCGAGATCGTGGACGAGTTCTTCGCGCCGCCCCTGCACCTGCGCGAAGTGGGCATAGATGCCGCCGGTCGCCATCAGCGCGGCATGCGTGCCGATCTCGGCGATGCGGCCCTCGTCGAGCACCACGATGCGGTCGGCATGGCGCGCGGTGGAGACACGGTGGGACACCAGCATCGTCGTGCGCCCGGCGCGCAGTTCTTTCAGCCGCGACAGGATGTGCTCTTCGGTCTCGGTGTCGACGCTGGAGAAGCAGTCGTCGAGCAGCAGCACCGGCGTGTCGCGGATCAGGCCGCGCGCCAGGCTGGTGCGCTGCTTTTGTCCGCCCGACAGCGTCACGCCGCGCTCGCCGACCAGGGTGTGCAGGTGATCGGGGAAGCGCGCGATGGTCTCTTCGAGGTCGGCGGCCTCGGCGGCGGCGTTGATCTCCTCGAGCGGCCGGTTCGGATTGTCGAAGGCGATGTTGCGGCCGAGCTCGTCGGCGAACAGGAACGGGTCCTGCGGCACCAGCGCGATCTGGCCGCGCACCTGCGCCAGCGGCAACAGGCGGATGTCGCGGCCGTCGAGCGTGATCGTCCCCGGCGGCGGATCGAGCAGGCGCACGATGGCGCGCAGCAGGGTCGACTTGCCGGAGCCGATACGGCCCAAGACCGCGATCATCTCGCCCGCCTTGATCTCCAGCGAAACGTCGGTGAGCGCCGCGAGCCCGGCCGCGTTGCTCGCGCCGGCGCGCGCCGCCTTGGCGGTGGCGCGGCGCGGATAGGTGTAGGACAGATGCGTCAGCGCGATGTCGCCGACGATCTTGTCGAGCGGCGCCGCGTCCGGTGCGTCCGTGATCTCGGGCGCATAGTCGAAGACCTCGAACAGCCGCGACGCGCCGGACGAGCCGCGCTGGAACATCGACACGATCTGCCCCGACTGCTGGATCGGCTGCACCGCGATGGTCAGGTAGAGCATGAAGGCGATGAAGGTGCCGACCGACATCGTCCCCGCCAGCACCTGGCTGCCGCCATAGCCCATGATGATGGTGATCGCGATGCCGGTGAACACCACCATCCACGCGTTCAGCGCCGCGTTCATCACCATCAGGCGGAAATAGTTGTCGGCATAGGCGCCCGATACGCTCTTGAAGCGCTCGACCTCGCGGTCCTCCTGCGCGTGCGTCTGGATGGTGCGGATGCCGTTGAGGTTCTCCTGCACCGACTCCGACAGCGAGGAGAATCCCTCCTGCACCGTGATCGACTGGGCATAGATGCGGCGCGACAGGAAGAAGCCCATCCCCGCGATGAACGGCATCACGGGGAGCAAAAGCAGCGTCAGCTTCACCGACAGGAACAGCATGAATGCGAACGCCACGACGCCGGAGAAGCCCAGCACGATCAGCGTGCGGCTGCCGATCGAGATCAGCTGGCGCACAAGGTTCAAATCGTTGATGGCGCGCGCCATCAGATCGCCGGTCGGGAAGCGCGCGAAGAAGCGCGGCCCCTGCAGCTCGAAATGCCAGTACAGCTTCTCGCGCAGGTCGTAGGCCACGGTCACGCCGGTCAGCCGCACCAGCTGCCGCCCATAGGCGACGGAGACATAGCGGCACACCGCCAGCCCCAGGATGCCGAGCACCGGCACGAGCAGGGCGGCGCGATGCGCCGACAGCCCGTCGATGGTGCGGCGCACCAGAAGCGGCATGACGGCCTCGAAAACGCGGCCGAGGCAGATGAAGAACATCCCGCCCCAGAATTGCCAGCGATGCCGGTGGATGACCGGCAGGAGGCGCCACAAGGGGCTGCGCTGCCGGGGTGCTTTTGCGACGCTCAAACTTGTCTTCCGGCGGCCATCGCGCCGGTTCCCTTGTCGCGGACGGTCCGCGACCTATCTATCATTGTGAGTCCGGGGATTTTAGGCGCGCGATCCTTGCGCGACCAGTGGGAAACACGCGGCCAATGGCGGAGTTGCGACAATCGCGCCGTCAGGCTACGGGCAGGGGGCAGGACATGAAATTCGCGACAGCTATCGCGCTCGCGGCGGCTTTTTGGGCCACGGCAGCGTCCGCCCAGATCGATCCCGTCGCCCCGCCGCAAATCACCCGATCCGAGGTCGAAGCACTCAGCGACGGCATGATTCCGGCCGGTATCGCCGGCGGCGACATCGCGGGCGCAGTCGTCGTGGTGGTCAAGGACGGGCAGGTGGTGCTCGCCAAGGGCTATGGCGTCTCCGACGTCAAAACCCGCGCGCCGGTCGATCCGGCGCGCACGCTGTTCCGCCCCGGCTCG
Organism: Rhizomicrobium sp.; assembly: GCA_035551495.1. Taxonomy (GTDB): domain Bacteria; phylum Pseudomonadota; class Alphaproteobacteria; order Micropepsales; family Micropepsaceae; genus Rhizomicrobium. The sequence continues at coordinate 9,615 of DASZMT010000056.1, forward strand.
GTGTCCAAGCTGTTCGTCTGGACGGCGGTGATGCAGCTGGTGGGCGCCGGCAAGATCGACCTCGACAAGGACGTCGACGCCTATCTCGATTTCAAGCTGCCGGAGCCCTTCGGCAAACCCGTCACCATGCGCAATCTGATGACGCATACCGGCGGCTTCGAGGATACGTTTCGTCCGCTGCTGCTCGGCGATCCCAAGGGGATCATGCCGCTGGGTCGCGTGGTGCAGGAGATGCAGCCGGATCAGGTCTTCGCGCCCGGCACGGTGCCCGCCTATTCGAACTACGGCGCCACGCTCGCCGGCTACATCGTGCAGCGCGTCTCCGGCGAGCCCTTCGCGGACTATGTCCAGCACCACATCTTCACGCCGCTCGGCATGACGCATGCGACCTTCGCGCAGCCGCTGCCGGTCGCGCTCGCGCCCGACATGTCGAAGGGCTATCAGGTCGCGTCGGGTCCGGCGACGCCGTTCGAGATGATCAACTTCGCACCGGCCGGCGGCCTTTCGGCGAGCGGTGCCGACATGGGCCGCTTCATGATCGCGCATCTCGAAAACGGCGGCGCGATCCTGTCGCCCGCCCTGACCGCGAAGATGCACGGCGTCGCCAACCGGCCGTTCCCGGCGCTGACGCCGATGGCGTACGGCTTCTGGCATGACGATATGAACGGCCACGCCATCATTGCCCATGGCGGCGACACCGGCGTGTTCCATTCCGAGCTGGAGCTGATCCTCGACGCCCACACCGGCATTTTCCTGTCGTTCAACAGCGCCGGCCTTTCCGAAGCCGCGCCGCGCCTGCGCCGGGCCTATGTCAAAGCCTTCATGAACCACTTTTTCCCCGCGCCGGCCGCCACGCCCATGCCGACGCTGAATTCCGCCCGCGCTGACGGCGGGAAGGTCGCGGGCGACTATGTGGTCAGCCGCCGCGAGGTCTCGAATTTCGGCGCGCTGCTCGCGCTCTTCCAGCCGGCGACGGTGTGGGTGAACGACGACGCCACGATCTCGACGACGCTGCTCGACACGCCGGCGCACCAGCCCAAACGCTTCCGCGAGATCGCGCCGTTCCTCTGGCAGGAGGTGAACGGCACCAGTCTGCTGCAGGTGAAGTTCAAGGACGGCAAGGTCGACCAGATCGGCATGGACGATGTCGGGCCGGTGATGGTGCTGCAGCCCAGCGGCGTCGCGGATGCGCCGTGGAATCTGTGGCTGTACCTCGGCACGCTCGCGATGTTCGCGGCCACCGCGATCTTCTGGCCCGTCAAGGCGATCCTGCGCTGGCGCTACGAGCGGCCCTTGGCGCTCGAGGGGCGCGCGCGCACGCTCTATCGCGCGACGCGCCTCGTGGCGCTGATCGATCTCGTCTTCCTCGCCGGCTTCCCGATCGCGTTCGCAGTGCTGCAGGGTTCGCTCGCGAGCCTCAGCCCGGGCATCGACTGGATCTTCCGCGGCCTTCAGGTGGTGGGCGTGGTCGGCATCCTGGCGACGCCGGTGCCGATGATGGAGCTCGCCACCGCGATCCGCGACCGCGCGCGGCCCTGGTGGACCAAGGCGACGGATGCCCTTCTGGTGATCGGCGTTTTCTCGACCATCTGGCTGGCCTTCAGCCAGCACTTGCTGAGCCTCGGCATGAAATATTAGTTTCGTGCAAAACCACGCCCGGCCAAGGGCTTAGCGGCGGCGTCATGGCGCCGTCACATGCCCGTCCTTGGCCTTCGTTAATCCGCTGCCCATATTGTCGCTCGGGCGCAGTCAGCCGTTTGGGAAGGGTCTCGTCATGATCGCATTTCTCCGTTGGGGCAGGAACATCGGCCTCGGCGTCCTGAACGGCATCGCCAAGACCGTCCTCTTCCTGATCCTCGTCGTCGTCGTGCTGATCGTGGTCGGCCTGATGCGCGGCGACGGGTTGCCGCCGAACATGGTGCTCGCCCTCGACCTGCGCGCCCCGCTTGCCGACACCGATGCCGGCGCCTCACCTTTCACCGCCCAGCAGGTCACGGTGATGGACGTCGTGCTGGCGCTCGACGCCGCCGAGCACGATGCGCGCATCAAGGGCGTCGTGATGCGCATCGGCAGCGCCGGCCTTCCCGTCGCCCAGGCCGAAGAGATCGGCGCCGCGCTCAAGAAATTCCGCGCTTCGGGGCGTTTCGTGATCGCCCACAGCCAGGGCTTCGACGCCGCCAGCCTCGGCGACTATGTAACGGCCGCCGCCGCCGACCAGATCTGGATGCAGCCGCACGCGCCGTTCACCGCGGCGGGCGAGGGCGGCACCGCGATCTTCCTGCGCGGCCTGCTCGACAAGATCAACGCCGTGCCGCAGATCGTGAAGCGCGCCGACTACAAGAGCGCCGCCGATCAGCTCATGGAGAAGTCCATGACCGGCCCCGACCGCGAGCAGACGACGCGGCTGATGCAGTCCTGGTACGACAGTGCCGTGGCCGACGCGGTCGCCGAGCGCCACCTGACGCACGACAAGATCGTCGCCGCGCTCGAAGCCAGTCCGCAGATGACCGAGAACGCTGAGGCCGCCGGCCTGATCGACAAGGTCGGCTATGACGACGACGCCCAGAACGCCGCGCTCGCCAAGGCCGGCGACGGCGCCAAGCTGGTGCCGTTCTCCAAATATGTCGGCCTGCGCCGCACGTTGCAGGAAGCCGGCGCCGGCCCGCACATCGCGCTGGTCGAAGCGACCGGCGAGATCGTCGATGGGGGCGGCGGCGGCAGCGACATCGCCGGCGACGACATGTCCAAGGCGATCCGCCAGGCCACCGCCGACAAGGATATCCGCGCCATCATCCTGCGCGTCGACTCGCCTGGCGGCTCGGTCTCGGCATCCGACCAGATTCTCGACGCGGTGAAGAAGGCGCAGAAGGCCGGCAAGCCCGTCGTGGTTTCGATGGGCGGCGTCGCGGCCTCGGGCGGCTATTACATCTCGCTCTCGGCCAACCGCATCGTGGCCGAGCCGGGCACCATCACCGGCTCGATCGGCGTGCTCACCGGCAAGGTCTCGATCGACAAGAGCCTGCAGATGATCGGCGTCGGCACCGACACGATCGGCGTCGGCAAGAACGCGCTCTACGGCTCGGAATTCCAGCCCTACACCGACGCGCAGCTTGCGGCGCTGAACCGCGAGGCCGACACGATCTATGCCGATTTCACGTCCAAGGTCGCCGCAGGCCGCAAGCTGCCGCTCGCCAAGGTGCAGGGCATCGCCAAGGGCCGCGTGTGGTCGGGCGCCGATGCGCAAGGTCAGGGTCTGGTCGACGAGCTCGGCGGCTTCTGGACGGCGGCGGCGGATGCGAAAAAGCTCGCCGGCATCGGCGCCGACGAGCACGTGACCTTCCGCATCTATCCGCGCAAGAAGGGCGTCTTCGAAGCAATAGATCAGCTGATGGGCGGCTCGCCCGACGCGGTGCGCGCCGTCGCGACGTTCGAACGGCTGATGGACAGCGCACCGGTGAAGACGCTGTCGGGCGCCGTCTCCGACTTGCCGCGCGGCGGCGTGGAGCTGCGCGCGGTGAATCTGCCGCGGTGAGGCGTCTGCTCGCCGCGCTTTGTGCCGCGCTGGCGCTCGGAGCGCCTGCGTTGGGAGAGGCGTGGCAGCCGTCGCCCGGTCATGTGCAGATGCCGCTTTGGCCGGGCGCCGCGCCCGACGCGAAGCCGGTGCCCGGGCCGGAAAAGGTGGTGCCGGCCGACCATCCCGTCGCCGGGCGTCCGTGGCTTGCGGCGATGGACATCGCGCAGCCGACGCTGACCGTCTATCCGCCGAGCGGCACGAACACCGGCGCGGCGGTTGTGGTGCTGCCCGGCGGCGGCTTCGAAGTACTGGCGATCGATCTCGAAGGCACCGAGGTCTGCGATTGGCTGACGGCCAAGGGCATCACCTGCGTGCTGCTGAAATATCGCGTTCCCAGCGAGCCCTACGATTGGCATTGCGACTGCCGGCGCGACGACCTCGCGATCTCGACGCGTTCGCTGGAGGATCTGCAGCGCACCATGGGCCTGGTGCGGCTGCACGCTGCCGAGTGGCACATCGATCCGCACAAGCTCGGCGTGATCGGCTTTTCCGCCGGCGGCTTCCTGGCGGCGGAGATCAGCACCAAGTACCGGAAGCGCCTCTACGCGCCGGTCGACGACGCCGACAAACAGAGCGCCCGTCCCGATTTCGCGGTGCTCGTCTATCCGGGGCATCTCGCGCAGGGCCGGACCGGCAACCTCGCCTTCAACGCCAAGCTGACCATCACGCCGCAGACGCCGCCGACCTTCCTGGTGCAGGCGGAGGACGACCGCACGGACGGCGTGAACCAGTCGCTCGCCTATTACATCGCGCTGCGCAAGGTCGGCGTGCCGGTGGAAATGCACCTGTTCGCGAGCGGCGGACACGCCTTCGGCCTGCGCCACACCGCGCAGCCGATCACCGATTGGCCGCGCCTGGTCGAGCCCTGGCTGCGCACGCTGGGAATAGTACCCTGATGTCATCCGCCGCGAATGCGACGGACCCAGTTTGGTTCTGCACGGTGCAAGACGCGTCGCGAGATTCGCATCCGCGAACCTCCCGTTATTCGGCCGCTATCACCTGGGTCCGCCGCTTTCGCGGCGGATGACGGTGGTGTTTATTCGTGGAAGTCGAAGCGGTCCCTAATCCGTCCGCACCAAACGGAAGCGCGCCAGCTCTTCCTTCGCCGGGGCGAAGCCGGGCGCGATCTTCAGCGCCGCCTGCAGATCGTCATAGGCGGCCTTGATGTTGCCGAGATCCTCGTTGGCGAGGCCGCGGTTGTAATAGGCGATCTCCATCCGCGCCACGCCGCCCGTCACCGCCGCGTCGGCGTCGTGCAGCGCGTCGGCATAGCGCTTGAGCGCGATCAGCGTTGCGGCACGATTGAGATAGACCTCGCCGTCATTCGCTCCGATATCGAGCGCCGTGTTGTAGTCCGCCATCGCGCCTTCCATCTCGCCGGCGCGGCTGCGCAGGATGGCGCGGTTGACCAGCGTCGCGGTGCGGTCCTCCTGCGACAGCCGGCCCTGCGCCAACGCGCTGGTGCACAGCGCGATGCCGGCCCGCGGCTCCTGGTTGGCCTCCGCGACGGCATAGCAGCTGTGGGCGACGCCGCTGCCCAGCACCTGCACCGCGCCCCCGGCCGCCCCGAAGGCGCCAAGCACGGCGAGGATCGCCGGCGCGGCGATCCTTCCCATCGCCATCACATCGCGCCGCCGTCGCTGCCGCCGCCGGTCACCTTGAAGCGCGTCAGCTCGTTCTTCGCGGCGGTGAAATTGGGTTGCATCTGCAGCGCGGCCTTGTAGTCGTGATAGGCCGCGGCCGTGTCGCCCAGGCCTTCCTCGGCGGCGCCGCGGTTGTAATAGGCGACCTCGATCGGCCGGGCGTGCAGCCGGATCGCCGCGTCGGCGTCGGACCGCGCCGCGGCGTAGTTCTTGAGGCCGAGATAGGTGGCGCTGCGATTGAGATAGGCGCCCGCATTGCTGCCGTCCATCGCGATCGCGCTGCTGAAATCGCGAACCGCGTTCTGCAGGTCGCCGGCGCGGCTGCGCAGCGTGCCGCGGTTGATCGTCGTCGCGACCCGGTCCGGCATCGACATCGGCTGATATTCGAGCGCGTCGGTGCAATCGGCGATGCCGGTCTTGGCGTCGGCGCTCACGTCCTGCACATCCGCGGCGCAGATGGCAGTCGTGCCGCCGCCGACGACGCGCTGATCGGCGGCGATGGCCGGAGCCGCAACGCTGGCCGCTGCCAGCAACATGGAAACCAAGGTGATCGCTTTCATGGGACGTCCCTTCTGATCGACGGCCGCCATGCTCCCACCGGACCCGGCATCCGGCAAATGAATTTCGTGCGTTCCAGGAGCGTTTTTGCTAGCGTCGGCGTCCTCCCTGGGCCGTGCGGGAATCCGTCATGATATTGGAATTGAAGGACTTTTTGACGCCGCAAGAGGTCGCGAGGCTGACCCAGCTGGCGCGCGAGGTCCAGTTCGTCGACGGCCGCGTCTCCAACCCGAACAACCAGACCAAGGACAATCTGCAGGCCGACGCCGGCGATCCGCGCGCCGCCGAATCGACTCGGATCGTGGCCGACGCCTTCGCCCGCTCCGAGCCGTTCAACGACTTCGCCTTCCCGCGCCGCATCGCGCCGCCGCTGCTGGCCCGCTACGATGCCGGCATGAAGTACGGCGCGCATGCCGACGCGGCGCGTCTGAAGATGGCGGACGGCACGATCCTGCAGTCCGACCTCTCCGCCACCGTCTTCATCGCCGACCCGGCGAGCTATCAGGGCGGCGAGCTGGTCTTCCACATCGGCACGCGGCCGGTGGTGACCAAGGGCGTGCCCGGCGAGGTGATCGTCTATCCCTCGACCATGCTGCACGAGGTGCGTCCCGTGCGCGCCGGCCAGCGGCTGGTGTCGATCACCTTCATCGAAAGCGCGGTGCCCAACGAATACCAGCGCACCCAGCTCTACGAGCTCAATGAAGTCGCGGCGCTCGAGGGCGTAAACATGCAGTGGCAGAACCGCGTGCGGCTCGAGACCGTGCGGCAGAACCTGCTGCGCATGTGGTCGAAATAAAAAGCCGGGTCGACGTCACAACAGCGCCGCGACGCGGCCGTCGCGCGCCGCGATCGCCTCGAGGAAGACGAGGCCGCGCCGGATCTCGCCGGCATGCTCGAAACGCGCCTGGGCGAGAAGCCGGGCGCGGAAGCGGGGCGAGTATTCGAATTGCTGCGGCGCCTTGGAATAGCGCGTGAGCACCGGGCTGCGCGCGATCGCGTTCGCGTCGCCTGCGATGCCGAAATGGTGCAGCACCGCCGCGACGGTCGCCGGCACGTCCGCCAGCATCGCATCGAAGTCGAGCGGCAGCACGCGAGCGCCGTATAGATCGCGCGCCAGCGCGCGCGTCAGGCTCTCCGCCAGCCACGTCATCGCCGCCAGCTCGCCGATCGACGTCGCCGGCGGCACGCCGCCGAGCAGCGCCGTCAGCCGTGCCCGGCGCTCCGCCTCGAAGCCCTTGAGATCGACCAGCGCGTTGGCGCCCGCCAGAAGCGTCGCGAGATAGGGCTCGGCGCGCAGGTTCAGATAAACCGCCTTGGCGCCGGGCGCCGCCTGCAGGATCTCCGGCGCGATGCGTCCGGCGGTGCTGGTCGCCTTCACCACGACGGCGCGCGTGTCCGCAAAGCCCCGCGCCCACAGGTTCAGGAACAGCGCCAGCCGCGGCGCGAACAGCGGCGCGCGTGCGTCGCGCATCTGCGCCAGCGTGCGCAGGGGCAGGGGCTCGCGCAGCCCCGCCACGCCCGGCGCCTCGTCGATCAGCCGCGACAGCAGCGTCGAGCCGACATGCCCGGTGTGGAAGATGAAATGCAGCGGCTTGCCGCCGGGGCTTTCCAGCGCACCGGCGGGGCGCCATTCGCCCGCCTGGCCGGGCGCCAGGATGCGGTCGTCGAGAAAGCTCGCGGTGCGCAGGCCCTCCGCATCCAGCGGCATCGCGAACACCGCATCGCGTGCCGGATCGTAGGCCTGCGGATAGAGGCCGTCGGCCAGGCCGCTCATGCGGGCAGCCGCCGGCGCAGCCACTGCGACAGCAGCCACTTCTCGCCGGCGGTCGGCGGCACGCCGGCATGGCGCGTGCGCTGGTCGGGCACACCCGTCTCGTCGGTATTGTAGAAGATCAGCGCGTCGCCCTTGCCGCCGCGAAAGCCCCAGCCGAGATCGACGAACACCGTCTCGCCGCCGCCGAGCCCGTCGTCGAGATAGAGCAGGAATGTCGCCATCCGCTGACCGTTCTGCGCGATGTCGTCCCTGAGGGCCGGATGCTCGGGATCGAGGAAATCGAAATGCGGCGCGAAGCGCTGGCCGGTCTGGTAGTGCATCACCGTGGCGGGCTCCATGTCCGCGGTCGCGAAGCCGGTGGCGCGCGCGATGCGCTCGCGCAGCATCTCCAGCGCGACGTCGGACTGCGCGATGTTGAACGAGGCTTCCGTGTTGTCGCGCTGCTTTTCCAGCCGGATGCCTGCGCCGTCGTCGCCGAACACCAGGGTCGGCGTCAGCCGGCGCCGCGCGCGCGCGATCAGCCGGTCGCATTCCGCGGCGCTCGCGAAGCCGCGCGCGATCTGGATGCGCGGCGCGTCGTAGACGGTCTCCAGCGGCGGATGCGCGAGCTGCGCCGCGAGGTTCAGCGCGCCGTCCCGAACCAGCAGCGGCAACTGCTCGAGCGCGAGCGGATATCCCAGCTGGGCCGCCCGCAGCAGATAATCGTGCGCGATGTCGAGGTTCGACGGCAGGCGCTGATCTTGCGCCGCGAGCACGGCGCAAAGATGGGTCGCTTCCGGATCGCCGCGCTCGGCAGCCTGGCGGATCATGCCGATGCCGTCCGGAATCGCGAGCGGCTTCACGGTCAGCAGGCTGATGGCGAGCCGCCGAAGCCCCTCGAGGCTTCCCGCCTGCGCCGCGCGCGCGAACCAGCCGCGCGCCAGGTCGTAGCGGCTTTCGCTCTCATAGGTCTCGGCCAACACGATCTGAGCCGCCGGATCGCCCGCCTGGGCGCGGCTCTGGAGAAGAAAATCGGTCGACATCGGCGCGGCTCTTGTTGCGGAAAGATAATTTCTGGCACAGTCGGGCGATCATGGCGAACGGCACCGGCCAGACCGGTCAAGATCTTCGAATAGCAGAGCTTTTTCGCGCCGCCGAGCTGGCCTTGCAAGCCGGGCGGCCGGACGAGGCGGCGCGTGCGTGGCTCGAGGTCCGCCGCGTTTCCCCCGGCCATCCGCGCGCCCTGTTCCATCTCGGCCAGCACCAGCTGCATCGCGGCGATGCCGCCGGTGCGCGCGCGCTGTTCGAGCAGGCGGCTACCGCCGATCCGATGAGCCCGGTCATCCCGTTCAACCTGTCGGCGGCGGCGCGCGTCCTCGGCGACGGCGCGGGCGAGCTCGCGGCGCTGGAGCGGGCGCTGGCCATCGATCCTTATTTCTTCCCGGCGCTGCTCGCCAAGGCGATTTATCTGGAGCGGGTCGGCCAGCCGCGCCAGGCGGCGCGCGTCTACAAGGACGTGCTCACCATCGCGCCATCCGTGCCCGAGGATTGGATGAAGCAGCCGCTTGAGCGCGCCCGCGCCGCCGTCGAGACGAACGGCAAGGCGCTCGACGGCTTCCTCGAGACGCGTCTCGCCGCGGCGCGCGCCCGCGCCGATGCGCCCTCGAACCGCTTCGACGAATGCAAGGACATCCTGACGGGCGCCAAGCCGCTGCAGATCCAGCGGCCGACGATGCTGAACTTTCCGCGCCTGCCGGCGATCCCCTTCTACGACCGCAAGGACTTCCCCTGGCTCGCCGAGGTCGAGGCTGCGACGGACGACATCCGTGAGGAATTCCTGTCGCTGCTGGCGGAGGACGCACAGTCCTTCGGCGCCTACGTCAAACATCCCGACGGCGTGCCGCTGAACCAGTGGGCCGAGCTCAACCACTCGCCGCGCTGGAGCGCCTATTTCCTTTGGGAGAACGGGGTGCGCAACGATGCGCATTGCGCCCGCTGCCCCAAGACCACCGCGGTGCTGGACAAGGTGCCGATGGCTGTGGTGCCGGACGCGGCGCCCGCCGCCTTCTTCTCGACGCTCGCGCCCAGGACGCTGATCCCGCCGCACACCGGCGTCACCAACATCCGGCTGATCGTGCACGTGCCGCTGATCGTGCCGGAGGGCTGCTGGTACCGTGTCGGCAACGAGCGGCGCGAATGGCGCCCCGGCGAGGCGCTGATCTTCGACGATACGATCGAGCACGAGGCCTGGAACGGCAGCGACAGGCTGCGCGCCATCCTCATCTTCGACATCTGGAACCCGTACCTGACGCCGGGCGAGCGCGACCTCGTCTGCGAGCTGCTCGCCGGCTACAAGGACTTCTATTCCGCCGGATAACCATAGGCTTCGATCCAGGGCTTCAGGATCGCCAATGCCGGCTCCATCTCCTTGGCATAGTGCCGCCACACGCCGACGCCGTCGGCGTTCAGCCCCTTGACCACTTGCACCGAGCTCGGCGTGCGGATCGTGCGGGTCTTGGAGTCTTCGGCGAAATTGGCCATCGCCGCGCTCCATTCGAGCCCCAGGAAATCGCAAATCTTGCGTGCCTCGCCCTCGAAATCCTCGACCAGATCTTCGTTGCGCAGCTGCAGCCAATCCAGACCGAGCTTTTCGCGGAATACCTTCGCAGCCGCCTGGACCGCGGCGTAGTAATGCGCGGTGCGGGTGATCTCCAAAAATTCGAACATCGAGGTGTTCATCATGAAGTTGCGGCGGTAGCACGAGAGCACCACATCGCGCGGGTCGCGTACTGCGAACAGCACTTTGGCGCCGGGCATGATCTTGGCAATCAGTGGCAACCGCAGCGTGGCCAACGGATACTTGTCGATGAATGTCTTGCCGGCGACGTCGACGCCGAACGCCGCCACCCTGTCCCAATAGCGCGGGCGCAAGGCGGCGGCCGCCGCGGCCGGCATGGCGGCAAGGACATCGCGCCCATGGTCGTTGACCAGATAGGTCCGCATCAGGTCGCCCAGCGTGTCCTTCTCCTCGAGCGTCACGGCATCCGGATGGCTCTTGAGCACGTTCTCGAGCAATGTCGTGCCCGAGCGGGGAAAGCCGACCAGGAGGGCGTGGCTCTTCGCGCCGCCATGATCGTCGCCCAGATTCGCGGATTGCGCGCTCGCACGCTTCGCCGACCACTGCGCCGCGTCGGCATCCTCGAAATAAGCGGTCAGCCAGCGTGCATAGTCGATCGCCATCGTGCCCGGCGTCGTGAGTTGCTCGGCGTACAGCGCGTGGCGCTGGACGTTGCTCTGCGTATAGGCAGCAAAGGCTTGGCTGTAGCGCCCCTGTGCATGGCGCACATCGCCGAGCACGCGGCGCGCAGTGGCGGCATCGTGCGGCGTCTCCGCCCGACGGCCCATCAGCGGCGTGATGATGTTTTCGGCTTCATCGATCTCGCCCTCCGCCAACGCGGCTTGCGCGAGATTCATGCGTGCGGCATAGCTGCCGGGCTCTAGCGCGAGCGCGCGGTTCGCATAGGCACGCGCGGCGGCGAAATCCGAGCGGCGGAAGGCGAGCGACGCCAGATGCACTTGCACAGGCGCGAAAAACGGGTCGAGCGCCGCGGCACGCTCATAGGCATCGCGCGCCTCAACAAGCTCGCCGGAGAGCTCCAGCGTACAGCCGAGGCGGAAATGCGCGCCGGAATAGTCGGGCGCCAGCGACACGGTCTCGCGCTGCACTGCCAGGGCTTCCGCGTAGCGCTCGAGTCCCGCCAGCTTCGCGCCGTACGCGTTGCGCACCAGCAGATCGGTGGGCGCTATCATCACGGCGTGCTCCAGATCGGCGAGCGACTCCGTATGGCGGCCTTGCCGCTCGAACCAGTGGGCGCGGAGATTCAATAGCATGGGACGCACCAGGCCGTCGGCCAGTGCGGCGCGCGCCAACTCGACGGCGCGGGGGATGTTGTTGGACTGGGCCGCGGCCTCGATTGCGGAGATGGTCTGCGCGTCCTGCACGGCGTCGCGTTGGATGGGCATAGGCGGCTCTTTCGGTTCGAAACGGCGTGTTGGCCGACTGGCGCCGCATTCCCGCGGGCGCGCGCGCAAAGGCATTGATGACGGCCCTCGTTTCGCACTTCGGCGCGCGAAAGCGCAAGCCTCTTCGGCGGCAGGGTAAAGCCGCGCCGGCCGGGGCTTGGCACGGTGCAGGAACCTTGATCGCGTGGTGTGACCACGCGATCGCAGGAGAGCGGAACCATCCCGCGGCGCGGCCAGGCTATCCTGGCGGACGGGCCTGCTTGGATCGCGCGCGATGTTCAGAAAGGCGAGGGGCCGGGTTTCGATCCGGCCGGCCACCGACGGCTGCCCGCCCGGCAGGAATCGCTCGCGACCGGCCATGCCACAAAAGGAAACGGCGGCCCTTTCGGGCCGCCGTTCCAGTCTTTTCTCTCGATAGGCCTACGATCAGAGCTTGACCGTCGCGCCCACGAAGATAACCCGACCCAACGCGTCGTAGGTGTTGGGGAAGGTGTTGTTGTTGATGTCGCTCGCCGGCGCCGAGTTGTTGTCCGTGAGCGGCGGGTCCTTGTCGAGCAGGTTGCGAACGCCCGCACGCAGATCGATCCCGTCGGTCACCGACCAGGTGCCCGAGATATCGAAGTACGAGTAGTCGCCCCAACGCAGGACATGGCCCGTGGCGATTGCAGCAGGTGCGCAGGCGGCCAAGCTTCCACCCGTCGTGCAAACCGAGTCGCTGTAGCCGTCCTGATACAGGTCGCTCTGGATTCCCGTCAGGAAGCGCCAGCGCAGCGAGATCGAGAAGTCGCCCTTGTCGTCCGTCCAGGTCGTGCGCAGGTTGGAACGGAACCGGTTCTGCGGCTCGCCGCAGTTCGTACCGTAGGTTCCCGCGCAGTGCAGAACGGTGCCGTCCGCCAAGGTCGTATTGTTGACCGTGACCAACGTGCTCACGAAGTTGAAGGACAGCGAACCCGCCTTCGCCCAACCCATGTCGTTCAGGTCGAGATCGTAGTTGATCTCGGTATCGAAGCCCTGAACCTTGTCGCCACCGATGTTGCCTTCGGCCGCGATGACATAACCCAGGTTCTGGGTCGTAATCGAGCCGAGTGCATCACGATGAATGAACGAACATGCCGTCGCCGCAGCGGACAACGTCGTGTTGATGTTCGGGTTGTAGCAATTGTTCAGGATGGACGAGATCGGCGTGGCAGTGATGAAACCGCCGATCTTGATGTTGTAGTAGTCGACCGTCGCGGTGAGGCCCGGGATGAAGGTGGGCGTCAGCACGAGACCGAGGGTCCAGGAGTCGGAAGTTTCCGGCTTCAGGAACGGGTTGCCGCCGGTAGCCGCTTGGCACTGGCTGCTCGGGCAGTCGAGCGATGCACGGCCGGCCGTGGTGGACTCCGTGCCGGTCGGTACGCCCGTCGCGACGCAAAGGCCCTGCACGGCCGTCTGCTGACCCGCCGTCAAACCGGCAATGGCGCCGGCGTTGGAGCAGGGGTCCTGACCGGCGTTGGCAGAAGAGCCACCGGTCGGGGTGAAGAGTTCCGACACGTTCGGCGCGCGAATGGCCTGCTGATAACCGCCGCGGAAGCGGATGTCATCGATCGGCTGCCACTCGATGCCGATGTTGTAGGAGTTGGCGTCACCCGCCGTGTTGTAGTGGTCGTAACGATAGGCGCCGTTGAACGACAGGCTCTCGATGAACGGCACGTCTTCGATGAGCGGTGCACGAACTTCGAAGTAACCTTCGCCGACATCGAAGCCGCCGCCCGTGGGGGCCGCGGACTGGAAGCCGACGAGGTTGCCGGTGGCCAGGTTGTTGTCCGGCGTGGCATGCGCTTCTTCCTGACGGTATTCGACGCCTGCCGCGAGGCCGACCGGCTCCTTGGCCCACGGGGACTGGATGCCCGCGAAGCCGAGATCGCCCGTCACCGTGCCCTGAACGTCCCACTGGTCCACAGTCTGGATCAGGAGCAGGTTTTCACGGATGTAGTTGACGTTCGCAGCCGTCAGTCCCTGGTCGGTGAAGAAGTTCAGCGGCGAGCAGTTGGCGCTGTCCTGCGTGCAAAGACCCGTATCCGGGCTCACAAGCAGGCCGTTCTGGAAGTTGCCCTTCAGAGCGTCGTTCTCGAGAATGGTCGTCGCGTCCGTGTGGCCGTACTGAGCCGAAACGTCGTAGTTCCAGCCGTAGCCGAGACCGCCGCGCGCACCCAGGACCAGCTGATAGGCTTGGTGGTCGTTGATGCTGATACGCGGACCGTCCTGCGTCAGGCGCAGCGCGGTGCTGACCAGACGCGTCGTGAAGGCCGGATCGGCGTTTGCGGTGATGTTGTTGCCGGTCGCGGCCGTCGTGCACTGCGCGCGAATGCCGGCAGCCGTGTCGATGCCGTTGGGGGTGGTGCCGAAAATCGCCTGGCGAACCGCCTCCGACATCTCGGGGTTGCCGCAGTTGATGTTGAAGTTGGTCGTCAGCGGCGACGGGCCCAACTGCGAGGTCGAGCTGTTATCCGAGAACGTCAGGCGCGAGTAGAAGTCGATGCCCGGCGTGATCTGATAGTGCGCCGTGCCGCCGAAGGCATAACGCTGTCCTTCGGTCTGCAGGTACTGATACGGCGCGAAGTTGAAGGTCTCGTTGGTATACGCCTTGATCGTGCCGCCCGGCTGGAACTCGATGCCTTGTCCAGCCGTCGGGCCGCCCAGCGAAAGCGACTTGATACGGCCTTCCGGGATCGTGCTCGAACCCGAGAAGCAGAAGCCGTTGCCGGCCGCATCCGGACGCACGGTCGGCAGGCCTTGGCAACCGCCCGTATAGTTCGTCACCGCGAGAGCATGGGCGGAGAAGTCGCGCGCCGCGCCAAGAACGGGGTCACGATGCGCGTATTCGGCGTACACCGTGACGTTGCCCTTGCCGTCGGCCGAATTGACGCCGAGCAGGAGGCTGGTGTCGTTCTTTTCGCCGTCCGAACGGTCGGTCTCGGAGAACTGGCTATCGACCGTCATACCCTCAAAGTCTTTCTTGAGGATGATGTTGACGACGCCGGCGACCGCGTCCGAACCGTACACGGCAGAGGCGCCGCCGGTCAGGACTTCGATGCGCTCGACCATCGTGGCCGGGATCTGGTTGGTGTCGACGTCGAGCGACGCATCGGCGGCGACGAGGCGCTTGCCGTCCACGAGGACGAGCGTGCGCTTGGCGCCGAGGTTGCGAAGGTCGACGGTCGCGATGCCGGCGGTGCCGTTGTCGACCGAGTCGCCGTCGCCGTCATTGACGACGGACGGGAGGGTCTGCAGTGCGCCGGAGACGCTGGTCGTGCCTTCGAGCTTCAGCTCGTGATCGCCGAGGGCCGTGACCGGGCTCGACGAGTAGATGCCGACCTGCGGGATGCGCGAGCCGGTGACGACCACCGTCTCGGTTGCCGTATCAGCTCGGGCCGGAGCCGTGAAGCTGAGAGCCGTCGCAGTCGCGGCACCCAACATCAGGGCCGTGCGAAGGCTTTGATTGGAGACTTGAAACACTTTTGGAACCCCCTTGGTTCGTGTCGTAACGACGTTGCCTGGGACAAAGGTGGCTGGAGTGCAGCCCCAATCCACGTTGCCGCTACGTATCGGCGACGCAGACTTTGTCTCAATTGTCGCGAAGCTACGACCGTGGGACCTTCAGGGTCAAAACGGATTTGATCGACTGCGTAAATACGACGGCGGATGTTGCATTTAGGTGTCATTCGGTATGCGGCGAAACGGCGCTTTCAGAAGCGCGTCGAATGCATTGGAAGAAAAGTACAATTTGCTTGCCAGGACTCACGGGTTTATTGCGCTGCAATAAACCTTAACTTACAGCACTTGCGAACACCTCACGCAGCATTTGGGCCCTTGCGACTCGATGGCTTAGGGTGCCGTCGCAATTTGTCCCCCACCCGGAGCATCACCCGTATGGCTTTTGGCGCGTCCAGCCAGCCCAGATTCGGCACATCCAACCCGGCCGCCGTCCTCGGCCAGATCGACCAGCTGCGCCAGCGCGGCGACATGGCCGGCGCCGAGCGCCTGGCCCGCGACCTGGTCGCGGCCGAGCCCAGGCATCCCGTGGCACTGAACGTCCTCGGCCTCCTCTTGCGGGCGCGGGGCGCGAACGGCGAGGCGGCCGAGTTGCTGCGCCGGGCCATCGCCGAGGCGCCGCGCGAGCCGGCTCTGCACAACAATCTCGGCAACATCCTGATGGCGATGGACGACGCGGCCGGCGCCGAGGCCGCCTATCGCAAGGCGCTGTCGCTCAAGGCCGACTATCCGGAGGCCTGCTACAATTTGGGCCTCGCGCTGCGTGCCCAGGGCCGTTCCGACGACGCGTTGTCGGCGCAGCGCCGCGCCGTTTCGCTCAAGCCGGATTACGCGCAGGCGCTGGTTCAGCTCGGCGTTCTCCTGCTGGAGCGGGGCAAGCCGCTCGAAGCGCTGGCCTCGCTCGAGCCGGCGGCGCGGTTCGCGCCGACCTTCTACGACGCGCACTACTATCGCGGCCTGGCATTGATCGATCTCGAGCGGTTCGGCGAGGCGATCCCGATCCTGCAGACCGCCGTCGACCTTCAGCCGAACCGCCATGAGGCGCGCTACGCCTGCGCCAAATGCTTCGCCCATGTCGGGCGCGAGGCCGACGCAATGACCGCCTATCAGACGGTGTTCGAGAGAAAGCCGGACTTCCTGCCGGCGCTGCACGATCATGCCTCGCTGGCCTGGACGCTCGGCAATGGCGAGCGCAGCCTGATCACCTTTCAGCTCGCGCGCGAGAAGGTGGGCGAGACGCCGGACCTGCTGCTCGGCGAGGCGGATATGCGCCTGCGCTTCAGCGACGCGACGTCCGAGCCGGCGGAAGGTCTTCTGCGCCGCGCCCGCGACATCGCGCCGGAGCGCGCCGACATCGCCAACGCGCTCGGCCGCGCGCTGCTTCAGAAACAGCGCTACGACGAGGCTTTTTTGCTTCTCCAATCCGCCATCGACGCCGAGCCCGGCCGCGGCGCCTGGCGCCACGATCTCGTCGGCGGGCTGTTCGCGCAGCGCCGGTTCGCCGCCGCGCGCGATGCCGCCGATGCGGCGCTGGCGCGCGATCCGCACGATCAGATCGCGCTCGGCTATCTGACGCTGGCGTGGCGCGAGCTCGGCGACAGCCGCTATCACACCCTCGTCAACCACGACCGCTTCGTGCGCGAATACGACGTGGCGCCGCCGGAAGGTTTCGACGACGTCGCGGCGTTCAACCGCGCGCTGGCGGCCGAGCTGACGCGGCTGCACACGCGCTTCGCCCCGCCCATCGACCAGACGCTGCGCAATGGCACGCAGACGCCGGGCACGCTGTTCAAGCAGAAGAGCCGCGCCATCGAAGGCGTGCGCGAGCAGATCCGCCTCGCCGTCGCCGATTACGTCGCGAACCTGCCCGACGACGCGAGCCATCCCTTGCTGGCGCGCAAGGACAAGGACTTCGTGTTCTCTGGCTCGTGGTCGTGTCAGCTGCGTTCGAGCGGCTATCACACCAATCACGTGCACAACGAAGGCTGGATCAGCTCGGCTTATTACGTCGCGCTGCCAGAGGCGATCACGCAAGGCGGGCAGGGCGGCCTCTCATTCGGCGAGTCCCGCTTTGCCCTCGGCGAGCACGATCGCGCCGAGCGCATCGTGCAGCCTTCCGTCGGCAAGCTGGTGCTGTTCCCGTCCTACTATTGGCACGGCACGGTGCCGTTCGAGTCGCGCGACGGCATGCGCCTGGCGCTCGCCTTCGACGTGATTCCGGGAAAGACCGAGCCGCGCCGCGATCTGATGAAGGCCTATTGAACGGCTGGAACTTTTTCCTATATCGACTCGGCCGCCCGGCGCGCTAGGAGCGCGGGGCGGCGGCGTGACACGAATTTCGCGCCGCCGCGCGGTTCGAATGTACGCCGATTAAATCTTTTCAAGGACTTAGCCGATGGCCGCGAAATCCAAACCCGACCTGCCGCCCGTCGCCGAGATGAGCTTCGAGGCTGCCCTGAAGGAGCTGGAGCAGATCGTTTCGCGCCTCGAACAGGGCGAGGTCGACCTCGAGGATTCGATCGCCTGGTACGAACGCGGACAGGCGCTGAAGGCGCATTGCGAGCAAAAACTCAAAGCCGCGGAAAGCCGCCTCGAGAAGATTGTGCATGGTGGCGGAACTGCCACGGGGTCGGAACCAATGGATATTGGCCAAGCTTGACTTGGTTGATCTGAGACGGAAAAAGGCCGACCCTTTTCGCACTGCAACAGCGCACATCGCGCGGAGATTTATCGTCCATGGGGCTCCCGACCCAAACGCCATTGCTCGATGGTGTCCTCGAGCCGCATCAGCTGCGCGCCCTCGACAAATCCCAGCTTCGTCAGTTCGCGGACGAGTTGCGCAAGGAGACGATCGACGTCGTCTCGGTGACCGGCGGCCATCTGGGCGCCGGCCTCGGCGTCGTCGAGCTGACGACCGCGCTGCACTATGTCTTCGACACGCCGAAGGACCGGATCATCTGGGACGTCGGCCACCAGGCCTATCCGCACAAAATCGTCACCGGCCGCCGCGACCGCATGCGCACGCTGCGCCAGGGCGGCGGGCTTTCCGGCTTCACCAAGCGCACCGAGAGCGAATACGACCCGTTCGGCGCGGCGCATTCCTCGACCTCGATCAGCGCCGGCCTCGGCTTCGCCGTGGCGCGCGATCTTCAGGGCAAGAATAACAACGTCATCGCGGTGATCGGCGACGGCGCGATGAGCGCCGGCATGGCCTATGAGGCGATGAACAACGCCGGCGCGATGGACGCGCGGCTGATCGTGATCCTCAACGACAACGACATGTCGATCGCCCCGCCGGTCGGCGCGATGAGCGCCTATCTCGCGCGCCTCGTCTCGAGCCAGACCTATCGCGGTCTGCGCAATATCGGCAAGAAGATCGCCGCCATCCTGCCGCGCCCGATGAAGGTCGGTGCGCAGCGCGCGGAGGAATATGCGCGCGGCATGGTCACCGGCGGCACGCTGTTCGAGGAGCTCGGCTTCTACTATGTCGGCCCGATCGACGGCCACAATCTCGATCACCTGATCCCGGTGCTGGAGAACGTGCGCGACATGAAGACGGGCCCGGTGCTCGTGCATGTCGTGACCAAGAAGGGCAAGGGCTACGCGCCCGCCGAGGCCGCGGCCGACAAGTATCACGGCGTCGTCAAGTTCGACGTCATCACCGGCGAGCAGAAGAAGTCCAACTCCAAGGCCCCGAGCTACCAGAAAGTGTTTGGCGAGAGCCTCATCATGGAGGCCAAGAAGGACGAGCGCATCGTCGCGATCACCGCCGCGATGCCGTCGGGCACGGGCGTCGATCTCTTCCAGCAGGTCTTCCCCAAGCGCACCTTCGACGTCGGCATCGCCGAGCAGCACGCGGTGACCTTCGCCGCCGGCCTCGCCGCCGATGGCATGAAGCCTTATTGCGCGATCTATTCGACCTTCCTGCAGCGCGCCTACGACCAGGTGGTGCACGACGTGGCGATCCAGTCGCTGCCCGTGCGCTTCGCGATGGACCGCGCCGGCCTGGTCGGCGCCGACGGCGCGACGCATGCCGGCTCCTTCGACATCGCCTATCTCGGCACGCTGCCGAACTTCGTGCTGATGGCCGCCGCCAACGAGGCGGAGCTGGTGCACATGGTCGCCACCACCGCGCAGATCGACGACCGCCCGAGCGCGCTGCGCTATCCGCGCGGCGAAGGCTGGGGCATCGAGCGGCCGCTGGAAGGCGTTCCGCTGGAGATCGGCAAGGGCAAGATCTGGAAGGAGGGCTCGTCCATCGCGATCCTCTCCTACGGCACGCGCCTGCATGAGGCGCTGATGGCGGCGGAGAAATTGTCCGGCTACGGATTATCGGCGACGGTTGCCGATGCGCGCTTCGCCAAGCCGCTGGACACCGGCATGATCCGCCGCCTGGCGAAGGAGCACGAGGTGCTGATCACCATCGAGGAAGGCGCGGTCGGCGGCTTCGGCAGCCATGTGATGCAGTTCCTCGCCTGGGAAGGCTTGCTGGACCGCGGCCTGAAGGTGCGCCCGATGGCGCTGCCCGACCGGTTCCAGGACCATGACACGCCCGACCGGATGTACGAGGCGGCCGGCCTCGACGCCAAGGCGATCGTGGCGACGGTCCTGAACGCGCTCGGCCGCGAACGCGAAGCCGAAGCGGCGGGCAAGATCGCGTAGCAGCAGACGCCCGGAGGCGTTCTGCAAATCGGCAACTATCCGGAATTTCCGGATAGTTCGGACGCGCCGAACGATCCGGCTGGACGTCACGCGCCGTCATGTGCATTCTCCGCTTGCGCGACGTGGCTTACGGCCGGCGCAAATCGACAACATAACCGGACGCGGCCGTAGGGATGGTGGCCTCTCCGCTTAACGAGTGAGCCCATGAACACGCCATCCACGGACGACCTGCGCGCCGATATGTTCCTGGTGCGGAACGGCTACGCCAAGAGCCGCACCGAAGCGCAATCCGCCATCCGCTCCGGCCGCCTGAAGGTCAACGGCGAGATCGTGAGCAAGCCGTCGCGCACCCTCGATCCCGACGCACAGATCGAATACGTCAAGCCGCATCCTTACGTCTCGCGCGGCGCGCTGAAGCTGATCGCGGCGCTCGACCAGTTCGAGCTGTCGCCCAAGGACCTGGTGTGCCTCGACGTCGGCGCCTCGACCGGCGGCTTCACCCAGGTGCTGCTCGAGCGTGGCGCCGGGCGCGTCTACGCGGTCGATGTCGGCCACGCCCAGATGCATCCGAGGGTGCGCCGCGACGAGCGCGTCGTCGCTTGCGACGGCGTCAACGCCCGCGCCCTGACCAAGGAGCACGTCCTCGAACGGCCGATGGCCGTCACCATCGACGTCAGCTTCATCGGCCTCAAGCTGGCCTTGCCGCCGGCGCTGTCGCTGGCGGCGAGCGGCGCGTGGCTGGTGGCGCTGGTGAAGCCGCAATTCGAGGTCGGCCGCTACGCCATCGGCAAGGGCGGCATCGTGAAGGACGCCGACGCACGCGACACGGCGGTCAAGGCCGTCGCCGACTGGATCGCCGACCAGGCCGGCTGGACGGTGCAGGGCCGCATGGAAAGCCCCATCGAAGGCGGCGACGGCAACCGCGAATATCTGCTCGCCGCGAAGAAGGTGTGACCCATCTCTGCCGCCATGTCGGGAACTGCGGCGGCTGCACGCTGCAAGGCGTGCCCGAGGCGGAATATCGCGCGAAGAAGCGCGACGCGGTCGTCGCGGCACTCGCGCGGCACCATGTCGAGGCCGAGGTCGGCGAGATCGTCGGCGTGCCGCCCGGCACACGCCGCCGCGCCGTGCTCAACGTCGCCAAGCGCGTCAGCGGAGTCGACGTCGGTTTCCATCCGCTCAAATCGCACGCCATCTGCGACATGCAGGAGTGCCTGGTGCTGACGCCCGGCCTCTTCGCGCTGGCCGGCGCCTTGCGCGCCACGATGGGCAGCGTCTTGAACGACGGCCAGGACGCCGAGGCGCGCGCCACGCAATGCGACAACGGCATCGACATCGCCTTGCGCGCCCAACCCAAGCTGACGCCGGCGCTCACCACCGCGCTGTCGAAGATCGCGCCGCAGCTGAAGGCCATCCGCATCACCTGGAACGGCCGCCTCGCCTTCGAAAGCGCCGCGCCCGTGGTGCGCCTCGGCAAGGCGAACGTGAAGCTGCCGCCCGACACTTTTCTTCAGCCGTCGCGCGAAGGCGAGGCGGCGCTCACCGCGCGCGTGCTGGCGGCGGTGAAGGGTGCCAAGTCGGTCGCCGATCTGTTCAGCGGCTGCGGCACCTTCTCGCTGCCCCTGGCCGAGCAGGCGCGGGTCCTCGCGGTGGAGCGCGAGCCGGCGATGCTGGAGGCACTGGCCGAGGCGGCGCGCGCCACCCAGGGCCTCAAGCCGCTGACGACGATGCCGCGCGATCTTTTCAAGGTGCCGCTCGGGCCGCTCGAGTTGAACAAGTTCGACGCGGTGTCGCTCGACCCGCCGCGCGCCGGCGCCGAGGCGCAGGCGCGCCAGCTCGCCGCCGCCAAGGTCGCGCGGATCGCCTATGTCTCCTGCGACGCCGACAACTTCGCGCGCGATGCCGCGATCCTCATCGCCGGAGGTTACAAAATCGGCACCGTCACCCCCGTAGACCAATTCCTATGGTCGTCGCATATTGAGCTGGTCGCTGGGTTCGCGCGCTAGTGCGCGGCAACGAACAAAGCGGCGGTGAGCGGGGGATGAGCATGCGGTACATCGCGTTCGTATTGGCGCTGTTCGCGTCCGCCTTGTCATTCGGGGCGGCGTCGGCGGCCGGCTTCTCCGACTGGGCGGCGATCGTGGTCGCGGGCGATCACCACTCGCATTCCGGCGCGCCGTCGGAGGTATTCGACAACGCCCGTCACGACATCTCCGCCGACCTCGTGAAGCTCGGCTTTGCGCCGAACAACATCCTGCAGTTTTCCACCGTCCCGGACACCCATCCCGGAACCGCCCCGTCGACCAAGCAGACGATCGCCAACGCGCTGTGGGATCTGTCGAACCGCACCACCGGCGGCTGCTTCGTCTACTTCACCAGCCACGGCTCGCCCGACGGCATCGTGCTGGGCGAGGGCACCTTCGCGCCGGACACCATGGCGAACATGATCGACAATGCCTGCGGCAGCCGCCCGACGGTGGTGTTCGTCGCGGCCTGTTTCTCCGGCGTCTTCGTTCCGGCGCTGTCGGCGCCCAACCGTTTCGTCATGACGGCGGCGCGGCCCGATCGTCCGTCCTTCGGCTGCGGCGACAACGACCACTACACCTTCTTCGACAATTGCTGGCTCGACAATGTCGGCGGCGTCGGCGATTTCGGCGCGCTGGCGAACGGCATCCTCGCCTGCGTCAGCCGCAAGGAGGCCGAGATCCACGCCTATCCCTCCGAGCCGCAGCTCGCTATCGGCGCCCAGATCGCCGCCGCGATGCCGCGTTGGCGCTGACCACAATCCCGCGCGCATCTTGCGCCAACGGCGCGCCGGCGTAGACTGAGGGCTATCGATCCAGGAGCACGAGCATGGATATCGAACATGCTGTGGAATCAACCCAGCCCTTGCGCGAACCTTGGTCGGCGCCGGTGCTGCGCTGGCTGTCGGCGGTGAACGCCGAGGCTAGCGAAGGTCCCGGAGGCGACGGGGGCTTGGTCTCCTGAGCGGCGCCTGCTTCAGGCCGCGATCGCGTTGAAGGCGACGGAAATCCGCTCGCCGTCCTTGCCGGTCGGCCAGGTCCGATGGGCGTACCAGGCCGGAAAAATCACCAGTAGT
This sequence comes from Rhizomicrobium sp., assembly GCA_035551495.1. Taxonomy (GTDB): domain Bacteria; phylum Pseudomonadota; class Alphaproteobacteria; order Micropepsales; family Micropepsaceae; genus Rhizomicrobium. Next base: position 32,462 of record DASZMT010000056.1, read on the forward strand.
CCGGGCTCGGGCGTCACCTGCCAGGGTTCGAATGTGCGGCCCGCCCAGCGTGTCGCGGCGGGCATCAGGCCAACGCCGAAGCGTCCCGCGTCGCCGCCGAGCCCACGCGCCGGGTTGCGGACGTAGTAGACGGCGCTCAGCCACGCATGGCCATGGATGTGCCAGTCCTCGTAGCCGTCGCCGGCCATCGCCAGCGCCCAGGACTCGAGCATCAGCCGCTTGGGCCATGCGGCGATCAGCGGATGTTCGGCGTGGCCGGCGCGTTCGGCGGCATAGCGTTCGATCTCGGCGCGGACCGCGATATGCAGTGCGCGCGCCGCCGGGCCGGGGGCGCCGTCGAAGTTGTAGATTCGCGATATCCGCCCCTTGGTCGGCTTGTAGGTCTGCGATGGCGCCCGCATCGCGTCGTCCAGGATTTCGTGCGCCAGCGCGTCGTCGTCCAGGGCGAGGCGCTTTTGCGCGAACCACGGCTCGCGACCAAGCAACGCGGCGTCGCCGGACGCGCGTGCCGCGAACGCCGTCGTCCAGACGATTTGTGCGCCCCGTACGCCGCGCGACTGCAGATCGCGGCATAGCGCCATGGCATCGTCGCCACGGCCGCGATCGATCAGGATCGTGCCCGCGACCCGTTGGCAGGCAACATCGAACGGACGGCGCGCAAGATGCTCGAGCGCGATATGCAAGGCGTCGTCGGCGCGGCCGGCCTGCATCAGCGCCTGCGCGAGCTCGCCCGGCGCTTCGCGGTCGTCCCCTTCGGCCGCGGCGCGCAGCAAGGCGACGGCGTCCTCCGCCTCGCCCAGATGGCGCGCGGCGCGACCAAGCAGCAGAGCCGCCGCACCGGCCAGTTCCGGCGGTGCCGCCGCCAGAAGATCCGCGACGTCGGCCGGGCGGTTGTCGTCGATCAGGAGACGCGCCAGCATCAGCCGCGGCTCGAAGCGCCCGGGCTGTGTCGCCACCAGCGCTCGGAGATTGGCGATCGCCCTGGCGCGGGGGACCCCGCCAACCGTCTTCCCCTCCACCCACTCGATCGCGCGCGGATCGGGCATCGCCAGCACTACCCCCGCTGCGCCCGCTGGCGCAGCGCGTGATCGGCCAGCACCAATGCCATCATCGCCTCGCCCACCGGCACGGCGCGGATGCCGACGCAAGGATCGTGGCGGCCCTTGGTGAGGATGTCGGTCTCGACGTTGTTCACGTCGACCGTCTTGCGCGGCGTCAGGATCGACGAGGTCGGTTTCACCGCGAAGCGGCACACGACGGGCTGGCCCGTGGAAATCCCGCCCAGGACGCCGCCGGCATGGTTGGCGAGGAAGCGCGGCTTGCCGTCATTTCCGGCGCGCATCTCGTCGGCGTTCTCTTCGCCGGTCAGCGCCGCGGCGCCGAAGCCGTCGCCGATCTCCACGCCCTTCACGGCGTTGATGCTCATCATCGCGGCCGCGAGGTCGCCGTCGAGCTTGGCATAGACCGGCGCGCCGAGGCCGGCCGGAATGCCGTCCGCCACGACCTCGATCACCGCGCCGACCGAGGAGCCCGCCTTGCGGATACCCTCGAGATAATCCGTCCACGGCTCAACGGCGCCCGGGTCGGGGCAGAAGAACGGGTTGCGCGCGACCTCGTCCCAATCCCAGTTGGCGCGGTCGATGGTCTTGGTGCCGATCTGCACCAGCGCGCCGCGCACCGTCACGTCCGGATAGAGCGACGCCAGCACCTTCTTCGCCACCGCGCCGGCAGCGACGCGCGTCGCGGTCTCGCGCGCGCTCTGCCGCCCGCCGCCGCGATAGTCGCGCACGCCGTATTTCGCCTGATAGGTATAGTCGGCGTGGCCCGGCCGGTATTTGTCGCGGATGTCGGCATAGTCTTTGGAGCGCTGGTCGACATTCTCGATCAGGAGCGCGATGGGCGTGCCCGTCGTGAGCTGCTGCGGCATGCGCTCGTCCTGGAACACGCCGGAGAGGATGCGCACCGCGTCCGGCTCCTGCCGCTGGGTGACGAACTTGCTGGTGCCGGGGCGGCGCTTGTCGAGATCGCCCTGGATGTCGGCTTCCGTGAGCGCGATGCCCGGCGGGCAGCCGTCGACCACGCAGCCGATCGCCGGCCCATGGCTCTCGCCGAAGGTCGTGACGCGGAAGAGATGACCGAAGCTGTTGTGAGACATCCTACGCGCCGAACGTTGTTTCCGTGCCGTGGCTCAAGCGGAGCACGCCGGCGTTCGGGCTTTGATAGCTCAAACAGGCTTCCGGCGACAGGCCGAGATACTGGGCGCGCAGCGTCGCGGCGGTGACGCCATGGGTCACGATCACCGCATCGCGCGTCAGCGTGGCGAGGAAGCGTCCGGCGCGGGCGAAGAGATCGGCGCGGCTCTCGCCGCCGGGGCGCCTGGCGTTCCACGGATCGGCCTCGAACGACGCGTGATCCGCGGCCGGGACATCCTGCCAGGCGAGCCAGATGTGGTCGCCGGCATGGATCTCCATCAGCCGGTGATCGGCGCGATAGCCGCTGGCCGGCAGCCCCGCCGCTTCGCGTAGCAACTCCATGGTGACGCAGGCGCGATGGAGCGGGCTGGCATAAAAGTCGAGCACCGCCAGATCCGGCACCATCTCGCGCAGCAGCCGGCCTTTCTCGCGCGCCTGTTCGCGCCCCTTCGCCGTCAGCGGCGAGTCGTCGTGCGAGCCGATGCGCTGCTCCAGATTGTGCTCGCACTCGCCGTGGCGGAGGACATAGAGGGTGAGGTCGCGGAAGCTCATTCGGGGAAGAACTCTTCCTTGCCGTCGGCGAAGCGTACCACGCCGGTGTTCGGCATCATCGCGCGCGCTGCCGCCTCGGCCGGCGGCAAACCGAGGATCTGCGCACGAAGGGCGCGGCTGGTATAGCCGTGGCAGACGATGACGCTGTCGCGCGTCAGGGTTTCGAGGAAGCGGCCGACGGTCGCCGACAGCTCCGCCAGGCTCTGGCCGCCCGGCGTTTTCCAATGCCACTCGTCCGCATCGCGGCGCGCCATGTGCGCCGGATCGATGGCGCGCATCTCGTCCACGGTGAGGCCGGTCCAATCGCCGTCATCGTTTTCCGTCAGCCGCCGGTCGGCGCGATAGCCCAGCTCGGGCAATCCGGCCGCCGCGCGCGTCAGCAGCATCGTGGTGCTGGCGCGGTGAAGCGGGCTCGCGAAAAAGTCGTAGCGCGAAAGATCGCCGGCGATGCGCTTCAGCACGCGCCCGCTCGCGCGCGCGTGCTCGCGGCCCAGCGCGGTCAGCGGCGAGTCGTTGCGGCCGGTCCAGCGCCCGGCGACATTGTCCTCGGTCTGGCCGTGACGGATCACGTAGAGCGTCAAATCGCGAAAGCCCATGCCCGCAGCGTTGCCGATACCGCGCCGCGCGTCAAAGCGTCAGCAACTCGCAGACCCCATCGCGTATCCGGAACACGACGCCCTGCGGCTCTTCGAGGTTCGGGATGTCGTGCACCGCCATGCCGGTGAGCAGCCCGCGCAGCACCTGCGTCGTCGCGCCATGACTCACCGTGACGGCATCGCCCGTCAACTTGTCGAGGACGAGCTTCACCCGTGCCGCGAGATGGCTGTAAGACTCGCCGCCGCGCATCGGCACGTCCCATTTGTCCGCCATGTGGGCGTGATAGTTCTCCAGGTCTCGCGCCGCCATCTCTTCCGGCGTGAAGCCCGTCCAGCTGCCGTGATCGATGTCGACCAGCCCCGCGTCGGTCGCAAAGCCGTAGGGGAACAGATCGAGTTCGCCGCGGATCAGCCGCATCGTCTCCTGCGCCCGCAGCAAAGGGCTTGCGATGAAGCGCAAGGCAGGGCGCGGCCCCAGTTCGCGCTTCAGTATCTGGCCCATCGTCCGCGCCTGTTCCTCGCCCAGCGCGGTGAGCGGCGTCAGGCCGTGGCCCGGATAACGGTTCTGCGCGTTCATCACGGTCTGACCGTGCCGCGCGACGTAAAGCGTGAAGCCGCTCATGGATCGAACCGCACGACCTCGCCGCCGCGCACGCAGAACACCACGCCCTGCGTCTCGTCGAGGTTCGACATCTGCTTCCAGCTCAGCCCCGCGAACAGCCCGCGCAGGATACGCGTCGCGGCGCCGTGGCTGACCGCGAAGGTGTCGCGGTCGAGATCGGCGCAGAAGCTCTCCAGCCGCTTGGCGACGTCGGCATAGTTCTCGCCGCCCGGCACGCGCACATGCCACTTGTCCGCCATGCGCCTGTCATAGGTCGCGGGATCGAGTGCGCGCGCCTCGTCGTCGGTCAGCTGGTCCCAGATGCCCAGGTCGATCTCGATCAGGCGCGGATCGGTACGATAGCCGAGCGCCGGCAGGCCGGCCGCCTCGCGCGCGATCTGCATCGTCGTCTTGGCGCGCTGCAAAGGGCTGCAGACATAGTCGAGGTCGGGCGCCGCGCCCAGTTCGCGCTTGAGGATCGCGCCGATGTCGTGCGCCTGCTGGCGGCCCTTGTCGGTGAGCGGCGTGTCCTTCACGCCGGAGAACTGCTTGGCGATATTCGCCTGCGTCTCGCCGTGCCGCGCGAAATAGAGGGTGACCCCATCGCGGAGCTCGAGGCTCATTCGCCCTTCGACGTCGTCATGTCGGGCGCGTCGATCGCCTTCATGCCGACGACGTGATAGCCGGCGTCGACGTGCAGGCACTCGCCCGTCACCGCCTTGCCCATATCGGAGAGCAGATAGAGCGCCGAGTTGCCGACCTCTTCGATGGTCACGTTGCGGCGCAGCGGCGAGTTGTACTCGTTCCATTTCAGGATATAGCGGAAGTCGCCGATGCCGCTCGCCGCCAGCGTCTTGATCGGGCCGGCGCTGATCGAGTTCACGCGGATCTGCTTCTTGCCGAGGTCCTCGGCGAGATAGCGCACGCTGGCCTCGAGCGCCGCCTTGGCGACGCCCATCACGTTGTAGTGCGGCATGACCTTCTCGCTGCCGTAATAGGTCAGCGTCACCATCGAGCCGCCATTCGTCATCATCTTCTCGGCGCGCTGCGCCACCGCGGTGAACGAATAGCAGGAGATGTCCATCGTCATCCGGAAGTTCTCCGGCGTCGTGTCGACATAGCGGCCGTCGAGCTGGTCCTTGTCCGAGAAACCGATCGCATGCACCACGAAGTCGAGCGATGGCCATACCTTGGCGAGGTCGGCGAAGGCGGCGTCGATGGAGCCCTGGTTCGACACGTCGCAATCGATCATCGCGGCGGGCTTCAACGGCTCGACCAGCGGCACGACGCGCTTCTTGAACACGTCGCCCTGATAGGAGAACGCGAGTTCCGCACCCGCCTTGTGCAGCGCTTCGGCGACGCCCCACGCGATGGAGCGGTTGTTCGCAACGCCCATGATGAGGCCGCGCTTGCCCTTCATGAGTCCGTCAAATGACATGTCGCAACGCTCCTCGGGCGGTCCCGGTTTGGCCCCCTCTGTGGCGGGAAAAGCCTCGGAATTCAAGGACTATCGCTGACGCGGGGTCAGGGGCGTTGACAGTCCGCCCGCGCCATACCCACAATTCGAAACAAGAGAGAAGACGACCTCGGGAGGAACGGCCATGGGATATGCGGGAACACGCATCATGTGCGATGCGGACAGCCACATCATGGAAACATTCGATTGGCTGAAATCCTATGCCGATCCCGACATCCGCGACGCTTTGCCGGGCCTGCGCCTCGGCGGCGCGGGCAAGATGGCCGAGAAGGCGATCTCGAAGGCACAGGCCGCGCGGCTCGATGAAACCATCGTCGCGGAACAGCGGGCCAACATCATCGGCGGTTCCAAAGGCTGGGCGGCGTACGGCGCGTTCGACAAGGACGACCGCCGCAAGGCGCTCGACGATCTGGGTTTCGCGCGGCAACTCGTGTTCTCGACGTTCGCGCAGACTCAGTTCGCGTCCGAGAAGGATCCTGCGCTGCGTTACGGTGGCGCGCGGGCGCACAACCGCGCCATGGGGGATTTCTGTGCCGGCGATTCGCGGCTGATGGGCATCGCGGTGGTGCCGCTCGACACGCCGGAGCTTGCGGTGGAGGAGATCAAGAACGCCGCGAAGTTCGGTAACAAGGCGATCTGGATCAATGCCTCGCCCGTCGGCGGCCGCTCGCCCGGTCACGGCGATCTCGATCCGGTGTGGCAGACGATGGTCGATCTCGGTCTGCCGTTCATGCTGCACATCGGCGGCGGCACGCGCGTGATGGACAAGGCTTACGACAACAACGGCCTGCCGCGCCCGACCGACTGGCTCGGCGGCGGCGAGAACCTGCGCGTGAAGGACTACATGACGATCAGCTTCGCGGCGCAGATGTTCCTCTCCGCGATGGTGTTCGACTGCGTGTTCGAGCGCTTTCCGGCGCTGAAGGGCGGCGCGATCGAGCTCGGGGCCGGCTGGGTGCCGCACTATCTGCGCTCGCTGGATGCCGGCCAGCGCATGTTCAAGAAGACCGACCCGCAGGTCGGCACGCTGTCGCTCAAGGCGTCGGACTACATCCGCCGCCAGGTCCGTTTCACGCCGTTCGCCGGCGAGGATGTCGGCGCGATGATCCGCGAGGCGGGTGACGAGCTGTTCCTGTTCTCCAGCGACTACCCGCATCCCGAAGGCGGCAAGGACCCGATCCGCAAATTCGACGAGACGCTGGAAGGGCTGGGCGCCGGCGCGGTGGAGAAGTTCTATCGCCGCAATTTCGAGGACATGATGAATCTTGCGGCGTAACGCCGTGATACGGCCATGCTATAAGCGGGCATGATCGAGGATTCCACGAAAGGCCGGCACTATCGCCAACTGTTGGCGCAATGTGCCGGCCTTGCGCCGCTCAAGACCGCCGTCGTGCATCCGGTGGACGCGCTTTCGCTTACCGGCGCGATCGAGGCGGCGCGCGCCAATCTGATCGTGCCCGTCCTCGTCGGACCCGAGCAGAAGATCCGCGGCGCGGCCGACGCGGCAAAGCTCGACATCGCGCCCTATACGCTGATCGCCACCGAGCACAGCCACGCGGCAGCGGCCAAGGCGGTCGAACTTGCGCGCGTGCTCGGCGTCGAAGCCATCATGAAAGGCAGCCTGCACACCGACGAGCTGATGCACGCCGTGGTCGCAGAGCCGGCGATCCACACCGACCGCCGCATGAGCCATGTCTTTCTGATCGACGCGCCGCTCTATCCAAGGCCGCTCTACATCACCGACGCGGCGATCAACATCTATCCGACGCTCGACGACAAGCGCGACATCGTGCAGAACGCCATCGATCTGGCGCAGGCGCTCGGCGTCGCGGCGCCGAAAGTCGCGATCCTTTCCGCCGTCGAGACGGTCACCGACAAGATCAAGTCCACCATCGACGCCGCGGCGCTGTGCAAGATGGCGGACCGGCGCCAGATCACCGGCGGCGTTCTCGACGGCCCGTTGGCGTTCGACAACGCCGTCTCCGCCGAAGCCGCCGCGGCCAAGGGCATCGTCTCGGCGGTCGCGGGCAGCGCCGACATCTTCGTCGTGCCGGATATCGAGGCCGGCAACATGCTGGCGAAGCAGCTCGAATATCTCGCCGGCGCCGACCTGGCGGGCGTGGTGCTGGGCGCGCGCGTGCCGATCATGCTGACCAGCCGCGCCGATGGAACGCTGGCGCGGCTCAGCTCCTGCGCCGTCGCGCTGCTCAGCGTGCGCCGCAAATGAACGATACGATCCTCGTTCTCAACGCCGGATCGTCCAGCATCAAGTTCTCCCTGTTCGACGGTGCCGAAGCCTTGTGCGATGGCGCGATCGACAAGCTCGGTCCCGCTGCCGAACTGCGGGCCCACGCCGCCGATGGCGCGCCGCTGGTTCATCGAACATTGGACGCCACGACGCATGAAGACGCCTTGCGCGTCCTGCTCGACTGGCTTGAGAGCGCGTTCGCGGCAACCCGGCTGGCGGCGGCCGGCCATCGCGTGGTGCATGGCGGTACGCAGTACGTGGCCCCTGTGCGCGTGGACGACGCCGTGATGGCCGATCTGGGCGCATTGATTCCGCTCGCGCCGCTGCACCAGCCGCACAATCTCGGTGCCATCGAGGCGGTCGCCAAGCTGCATCCAGGCCTGCCGCAGGTCGCCTGTTTCGATACCGCGTTCCACGCGACACAGCCGCCGCTCGCGACGATGTTCGCGCTGCCGCAAGCCATCACGGACCTCGGCGTGCGCCGCTACGGCTTCCACGGCCTCTCTTACGAGTACATCGCATCGCGCTTACCGGAGGTCCTCGGTCCCGGCACCGCACGCGGCCGTGTCGTGGTGGCGCATCTGGGCTCCGGCGCTAGCCTGTGCGCGTTGCGGGACGGCAAAAGCATCGCGACGACGATGAGCTTCACCGCCCTGGACGGCCTGATGATGGGCACACGCGCCGGCGCCATCGATCCCGGCGTGGTCCTCTATCTGCTCGAAGAGCGCCGCATGGGTGCCGCCGAGATCGGCGATCTTCTCTACAAGCAATCCGGTCTTCTCGGCGTCTCGGGCGTCAGCGACGACATGCGCGTGCTGGAGGCCAGCGCCGATCCCCGCGCCAAGCTCGCCATCGACCTCTTCGCCTATCGCGTCGGGCGCGAGCTGGGCTCGCTGGCCGCGGCGCTGGGTGGCCTCGACGCGCTGGTCTTCACGGCGGGCATCGGCGAGCATTCGGCACGGATCCGGCGCCGCGTGTGCGAGGACGCGGGCTGGCTCGGCATCGAGCTGGACGACGCGGCGAATGCGCGCGGCGACATCTGCATCTCGCAAAGCCGCGTGTCGGCCTGGGTGGTGCCGACGAACGAGGATCTGATGATCGCCCGTCACACCGCCGCCTGCCTCGGGGCCGGTTGAACCGCGCGCCGTTCCTTGCCACCATTGCCCCAACAACCATCCCAGGACGCTTCCCCATGGACAAAGTCGTGACCAACCCCAAGGGCTTCGCCGCCGAAGGCCTTGCCAAGATCGCGCCGACCCTGACGCCCATCGCCGAATCCGGCGATCTCTCCGGCTTCGTCACGCTGCTCTTCCGGCATGGCGAAATCGCGCAGGTCAACACCATCGGCCACCGCGACCTCGAGAAGAAGCTGCCCATGGAGCGCGACACGCTCTTCCGCATCGCTTCGATGACCAAGCCGGTCACCTCCATCGCCGCGCTGATGTTGATGGAGGAGGGCAAGTTCAAGCTCGACGATCCCATCACAAAGTGGGCGCCGGAGTTCGCCAACATGCGCGTGCTGAAGGATGCGCAAGGCCCGCTGGACGCCACCGAGCCGGCGGCGCGCGACATCACGTTCGACGACCTCTTCACCCATCGCGGCGGCCTCGCCTACGGCTTCTCCTCGCTCGGCCCTATCGCGCACGAATATCAGCGCGTGCTCGGCGACGTGCTCTCCAACGACACGACCTCCGACGAATGGATGAAGAAGCTTGCCAGCCTGCCGCTGCTCTACCAGCCCGGTGAGCGCTTCCACTACAGCCACTCGACCGACGTGCTCGGATTCCTCGCCGGCCGCATCGCCGGCATGCCGTTCCGCGATTTCCTGACGCAGCGCATCTTCGGGCCGCTCGGCATGAGCGACACCGATTTCTACGTGCCGCCGCAAAAGCGCGCCCGCGCCGCGGTCGTCTACCGGATGAACAACGAGAAGAACGTGCTGGAGCCGCTGCCGTTCAAGCAATACGACGCGCCGCCCGCCTTCTGCGGCGGCGGCGGCGGACTGATCTCGACCGCCGACGACTACCTCAAATTCGCCCGCATGATGATGAACAAGGGCGAGCTCGACGGCACGCGTCTCGTCACGCCCGCGACCGTCGAATTGATGTGCACCAACCGGCTGACGCCGGCCCAGCGCGCCATTCCATTCCTCGGCGCCATCCCGATGTGGGATGGCATGGGCTTCGGTCTCGGCGTCAGCGTGGTCGACGCGCCGGAGAAGCTCGGTTTCCTCGGCATGGGGGGCGTCGGCAGCTTCGGTTGGCCGGGCGCCTTCGGCACCTGGTGGCAGGCCGATCCGGCGAACGACTTGATCATGATCTACCTGATCCAGAACTCGATGCCGCTGGAGCCCGGTGCGATGGCGAACCTCGCCGCCGGCCAGCGCATGGCCGGCCGCCTTGCCCTGCCGATGTTCCAGCGCATGACCTATGAGGCGCTGACGAAATAGCGCCCGGCGCGGCGCGGCAACAATTCCTGGGATTGCATGTTCGGTCCGATGCGCGAGGCCATGACGGTCGGCAAGGTCGATGGCGTTGGCGGCTTCTGGGACGGCGCGGCGCGCGCCGCCTATCTCGCAGGCGTGCTGCACCTGCCGGTCCGCGACCTCAAGGGCAGATGATCATCCCCCGTGGGTGCGCCGGTATTCGCGGTACTCGCCGCCGAACGGCGCCGCCGCCTTGCCCAATGCCCGCGCGAAGGTGAAGACCGCGCGGGTGCGCCGCGCCGGATCCAGCATCTCGAACGGCGAGACCACCAGCGCCCCGGCCAGTTTGCCGCTCTCGCGCGCCAGCGTGCCCAGCGAGCGGTCGTATTTGCGCGTGATGCGCAGATCGCAATTGCCGGCGCGAAAGGCGCGCGCCAGGGCCCAACTGAAGCGCATCCGCGATTCCGGGATGGACGTATAAGCGACCGCCTCCTGCGCCCACGCGAACCGCGCGCCGAGGCTTTCCATATGCGCGAAGAAGTCCTTGTCCTCGCCGCCCGTCAGTCCGAATTGCGGATCGAACCACAGACGCTCGGCGGCCGTCAGGCAGCGGCTCGACACCAGCACGTTGCCGCCGGCATCGGCACGCGGGATGAGGCCGGAGCCCACGCGCGGTGGCACGCAGGTGTTCGACAGCACTGCCCAGTCTGCCGGCGCGGCGGCGAACTCGCACAGCACCGGGCCCTGCACGATGTCGGCGCCGGTCTCGTGCTGCACGGCGAGCAGGGCGCCCAGCCAGTCGCGCGACGGCCACTCGTCGTCGTCGAGCATGGCGAGGAAGAAATCGTCATCGGTCCGCGCCAGCGCATGCGCCACCAGCGCGTTGCGCGCCTGCGAGATGCCGCGCTCCTTCACCGCGAAGCCCTCGACCGGCCAGCGATAGCCGTCGCGCACCAGCGTGCCGGCCGCTTCGAGGCCGGCCCGTCCGTGCGCATCGTTGTCGGCGATAAGGATGGTGACCGCTGCATCGGTATCGAGCGCCGCGAGCGCATGCAGCAGCCGCGTCAGGCCATGCGGCCTGCGGAAGGTGGGTATGGCGATGACGATGTCGGTCATGACACGGCTCTTTCGCGTTCGGGTTCCGGCGTACGCGCGACACCGCGAAGGGCCAATCGGCGGCGTGTTGCTTGGTAAATGCGGGTTGATCCGAAGCGGTACAGGCAATTTTCTTCATACTGTTTTGCGGTATGTATTTATTGTTTGACAGAAAGTGTTTGCTGTCATATAGAACGTTAAATCTTGGAGAGAAAGCGCCGTGGCTGACGTCCTCGATTTCCCGCAGTCCACCGTCGCGCCGATCGAAGCGCCGCGCCGTCTGATGAAGCTCAGCCGTGCGCTGTCGTTGCTCTTCGCCGTTTTGATTGCGCTGTCGCTGATCTGGACGCTTGGCGCGGCGGTGGTGGCCTTTATCTTTCCGGACCACGCGTTGATCGGCGCGCAAGGCGTATGGCTCGAATTTCCGCATCCGCCGCAAGCGCATCCCGGCTTCGTGGTGTTCGCATCGCAGCCCTTCGTCACGCGCCTCGCCGGTTTCGTCGACGTCGTCATCGCCATCGCGCCTCTCGCGGCGGTGTGCTGGCATCTGCGCGCGCTGTTCGCCCTCTATGCGCGCGGCATCGTCTTCGCGCACGCGAACGCGACGCACCTGAAGCGTGTCGGGCTGTGGCTGCTTGCCTATCCGGCGGCCAAGCTCGCCGCCAACCTGTTGTTCCGCGCCTTCGGCGGCACAGACACGGCCTGGGCGCAGGCGGCGCTGCTCTATGCCCTTCTGCTCGGCGCCGTGGTGACCGTCATCGCGCAGGTGATGGAGCTCGGCCGCGAGATCGAAGAAGAAAAGGACTCGTTCGTCTGATGCCCATCCTCGTCCGCCTCGATGTCATGCTCGCCAAGCGCCAGGTGCGCTCCAACGAACTCGCGCGCGCCATCGGCATCACGGAATCGAACCTGTCGCTGCTGAAGTCCGGCAAGGTGCGCGGCATGCGCTTCTCCACGCTGGAGGCGATCTGCAAGCATCTCAAATGCCAGCCGGGCGACATCCTCGAATATGTCGACGAGACGCGCGCGCGGCTGCGGCGAACCGCCTGACGGAGACCACCATGCGAGCCTTGAAGAACGCGCTTTGCGCGATGCTGTTCTGCGCCGTCGGCGGATGCATCCGGCTGCCGCCGGTGGCCGATTTCTCGCACGCCGTGACGGCAAACGGCGCCACCGCGACGGTGCCGGTCACGCTCGACGACAATCGCGTCTTTGTGGAGATCGCCTTCGTCCGCCCCGATGGCGGCACGCGCAAGGCGCTGGCCTGGATCAACCAGGGGCAGGGCGGCTTGGTGTTGTCGAACGCACTTTACCGCGAACTCGACCCGCAAAAGACGCTTCGCCTGCGCATCGGAACGCTGGACATCGCCGTTGACGCCGCCGCCGTACAGCCGGAGTCGATCGCCAACGACGCCACCATCAGCCTCGATCCCTTCGCCGGGCCGCCGAGCGCGCGCGACGCCGCGAAAGGCCCCGGCGGCGAGATGGCGGCGTTCGCCGCGCCGATGCCGGTCGAGGCGATCCTGCCGCCGGGCCTGTTGCAGCATTTCGTCGTCACCTTCGACTATGGCGCAAAGACCCTGACGCTCGCGCCGGCCGGCGGCGCGCAACCCGAGGGCACGCCCGTCCCGATCCGCGTCGATCCGTGCACGGGCTTCGCGATGCTGGACGTGACGATCGATGGCACGCCGCATGTCTTCGTGCTCGACGACGGCGGCAGCTACAGCGGCATCCGCGACGCCGATCCGCTGACCAAGGCGCATCCCGATTGGCTGCGCGCCTCGGGCGGCGTCGGCCCCGCGAACCTCGTGATGCAGGCGAGCGATATCGCGCCTGTGGTGAAGGTGCCGCGCGTGCGCGCCGGCGCGCTGTCGCTCGACGACGTCGGCCTGATCCAGATGGGCAGCGGCGTCGTCGGCCGCCTGTTCTTCGACCGCATCTATTCCGTCAAGGCGGGCGAGACCGTCGACGGCATGATCGGCGGCAATGTGCTGGGGCGCTATCGCCTCACGATCGATTATCCCGCGCGGATGACCTATTGGCAGGCCGTGGCGCCTGCCGATACGCACGACCTCGACCAGGTCGGCTTGGTGCTCCAGCGCGATCACGTCCACACGACCATCGCCGCTGTCGCGCAGAAGAACGGCACGGATACCGTCGCCGGCGTTGCGGAGGGCGACGCGCTGCTCGCGATCGACGGCGCCGGCACCGCGACGATGACGCGCGGCGAGCTCCACGCCGCGCTGCACGGCACGCCCGGTACCCGCAGGCATCTGTGGCTGGAGCGCGACGGCAGGCGCTTCACCGTCGACGTGCCGGTCACGGCGTTCTAGGAATTGATCTGCGCCTTCTGCACCGAGGCGCGCACCACCGGTATCTGATCGTCGGCCAGCGGCGCCATCCATTTCTTGCGCGCCATCGCCGCGGCGATATAGGGCGCCAGCTCCGCCGCCTTCTTCGCCTCGCGCGCCGCGACCTGCGCCTTGAAGCGCGGCATCACGGCGGCGGCGAACAGCTCCAGGCTCTCGCAGATGTGCTGATGCCGGTTGCGCCCCGCCTGTTGCAGGAAGATCACCTGGTCGATGCCGGCCGCCTGGAAGCCGTCGATATGTGCCGCGATATCGTCCGGCGTGCCGATGCCGTTGGCGTTGCGCGCCGCGCCCTTGGTTGCCGCGATGATCTCGTCGTCCTGCCGCGCCCGCGACTTCAGGAAGTCGGCGAATAGCGACGAGCGGCCGGGCACCGTGTCGTGCGCCACCAGCGCGTTGATCGCATAGGAGAAGAACTCGAAGCCCTCCTGGCCGCGCCGTATCGCCTCCGCGCGGTCGGGATGCACCGAGAAGTTCGAAACCATCGCGATGTTCGCGTTCACCGCATGGCCCAGCGGCACGCACTGATCGGACTTGATGATGCCGTAGTAGATGTCGGCCCAGGTCTTGGCCTCGCCCGGATCGACGAAAGAGAAGGCGAGCGCGCCGATGCCGTTCTGCGCCGCGATCTTGATCGTCTCGCGATTGGTGCACGCCATCCAGATCGGCGGATGCGGCTTCTGCACAGGCTTGGGCACGATGTTGCGGCAGGGAAACGAGAAGCTCCTGCCCTCATAGCCGGGGTAAGGCGTCATCGCCATCATGTTGGCGATCTGCTCCGCCGCCTCCAGCGCCATGGCGCGTTTCTCGCGCGCCGGAATGGAGAAGCCGCCGAGCTCGAGCCGCGTCGCACCCTCGCCGATGCCGAAATCCAGCCGCCCGTTCGACACGATGTCGAGCGTGCCGAGCCCTTCCGCCGTACGCGCCGGGTGGTTGTAGTTCGCGATCACCTGGCGGATGCCGTGGCCGACGCGGATGGTCTTCGTCAGCGCCGCGCAGGCCGACAGGAACACCTCGGGCGCCGAGGAGTGCGAATACTCCTCAAGGAAGTGGTGCTCCACCTCCCACGCATAGTCGTAGCCGAGCCTGTCGGCGAGGACGACCTGATCCAGCGCCTCGTGGAAAAGCCGCGCCTCGTCGCCCTCGTTCCAGGGCTTGGGCAGCTGGTGCTCGTAGAAGATGCCGAACCGCATTGGCGTTCCCCGTGTTCTGTCTGCGGGAAGGGTAGAGGCGGATTGACAACCGCGCCAGTCTCCCTAATACTTCGCTAAGTGGTGAAGTATTTGGAGGTGTTGCGATGCACAAGATTGCTCCCCTGTTCGGATTAAGCCTGGGCCTGTTGGCGTCGCCGGCGTTGGCCGCCGGCGGCATGGCGCCGCTGGCCGATTACATGATGCCGCGCGACGCCGAAATCGCGCTGGCCCGCAGCGCCGCGCCGCCGTCGATCTCCGCCGATGCCACGGTCCTGGTGCTTGGCAAGCAGGGCTACGAGACCGCTGCGCCCGGCACCAACGGCTTCACCTGCCTGGTGGAGCGCGGCTGGGAAGCCGATTTCGGCAATCCGGAGTTCTGGAATCCCAAAGTGCGCGGCCCGATCTGCTTCAACGCCGAAGCGGCCCGCACCGTGTGGCCCGCGCACAGCGAGCGCACCGATTGGGCGCTCGCCGGAGTCGCTATGGACGACATGCGCGCCGCCGCCCGAAAGTCCAAGCTCGCCAACACGGCGCCCGCGACCGGCGCGATGTGCTTCATGATGTCGAAGGACGGCTATCTCACCGGCGCCGACGGCCACTGGCATCCGCACCTGATGTTCTACCTGCCCAGCGTCGGCGTCGCCTCCTGGGGCGCCAACGAGAAAGGTTCGCCGGTGCTCGGCGGGCCCGGCGATCCGGAGCCCGTCGTCACCTACATGATCCCGGTCACCAAGTGGTCGGACGGCGCGCCGGCGATGGAGATGCCCGCGAAATGACGCCGTCCGAGCGCCTCGACCGCACTTTCGCCGCGCTCACCGATCCGACGCGCCGCGCCATCCTCGCGCGGCTGGAGCGCCAGGACGGCGCCACGGTGAGCGAGCTGGCAAAGCCGCACGCGATCAAGCTTCCCGCGGTGATGAAGCATCTCGACGTGCTCGACGACGCCGGCCTGATCGTGCGCAGCAAGACGGGCCGCATCGTCACCGTGCGCCTCCAGCCCAAGCCGATGCGCGAGGCGATGGAGTGGCTGCGGCGCTATGAGCGCTTCTGGACCCTCAGCCTCGACCGCCTCACCACGCTCGCCGAGGCCAAGGAAGCCGAACTGCGAAAGGCGGGCAAATGACGAGCCTCACACTGGTGCGCGCGATCAAGGCGCGGCCCGGCATCGTGTTCGATCTGTGCGTCACGGCGGAGGGCATTGCGCAATGGTGGGGCCCGGACGCGGGTCCTGTCGTGATCTCGGAATCGGATCCGCGCGTCGGCGGCCGCTACCGGCTGCGCTTCCGCATGCTCAGCGGCGACGAATCGAGACATCCGGTGAATTCCTCGAGATCGTGCCGCCGGAGCGCGTACGGATGACCTGGCAATGGGAGGGCGATGCCGACGCCTCGCTGATCGAGATCGTGCTGCGCCCGGTGCCGGAGGGCACCGAGCTGACCTTCACCCAGTCGCGCCTGCCCGACGACGAGACGGCACGCGGCCATGCCAAGGGCTGGAGCGGCTCGCTCGACAAGCTCGCGGCGCTGTTCGCATGACCAGTCTCACCCTCGTACGCCGCATCAAGGCCCGCCCCGCCGTCGTGTTCGACGCGCTGGTGACGGGCGAGACCATCGCGCGCTGGTGGGGCCCGGACGACGGCCCGGTGCTGATCAGCGAGGTCGACGCGCGCGTCGGCGGGCGCTTCCGCATCCGCTTCCGCCGCCTGATCGGCGACGAGCACGAGGCGACCGGCACCTTCCTCGAGGTCGCGCCGCCGCATCGCGTCCGCATGACCTGGCGCTGGACCGAGGGCGGGGCGGACGCGGGCGACTCCGAACTCTCCTTCGCGCTGCGCCCGATCGCGGAAGGCACCGAACTCACGCTCACCCACGCTCTGCTGCAGGACGAAGAGAGCCGGCTCAGCCACGAGGGCGGCTGGTCGGGTGCCCTCGACAAGCTCACCGTGCTCTTGGAGCGATAGGCGTCCTAGACCTTATCGATCTGCGCGATCCGCCGCGCGTGGCGCGCTTCGCCGGGAAACGGTGCCGCGAGCCAGCGCGCGACGGCCTCCTTGGCCTGATCGAGCGTCAAAAATCGCAGCCCCAGCGACAGCGCGTTGGCGTCGTTGTGCTCGCGCGTCGAGGCGAGGATATCGAGACGCTTGCCGGACGCATCCACCTGCGCGTTCCCCGGATCGCCGTAATAGAGCGCGCAGCGCACGCCCTTGAACCGGTTCGCGACGATGGCCTCGCCTTGTCCGGATCCTCCGGCCACGATGGCGCGGCTGTCCTTCCCCGCCGCGACGTCGTCCGACAGCTTACGCGCCGCGGCGGCGATGATTTCCGGATAGTCGTCCTGCGGATCGTCGACGAACGCGCCGCAGTCCTCGACGTCGTGGCCCAGCTGGTGGCGGACATAGGCGACGAGCGCGTTCTTGGTCTCGAACCCGGCGTGGTCCGAGGCGAAATAGACTTTCATGGCGATACCGTCTCCAGCAAAAAGGCCGGGCGTTCGCACGCCCGGCCTTTCGCATGTCGCTTAAAGCGCTGGGCTCAGTTGTAGCACTCGAACACGCCCGCGCCGCCCTGGCCGCCGCCGATGCACATCGTGACGACCGCGTACTTCACATTGCCGCGGCGCTTGGCCTCCTGGAGGATGTGGCCGGTGAGGCGCGCGCCGGTCATGCCGAAGGGATGGCCGATGGCGATCGAGCCGCCGTTCACGTTGTACTTCTCCGGATCGATGCCCAGCTTGTCGCGGCTGTAGAGGCACTGCGAGGCGAACGCCTCGTTGAGCTCCCAGAGGTCGATGTCCTGGACCTTCAGGCCGAAGCGCTCGAGCAGGCGCGGCACGGCGAACACCGGGCCGATGCCCATTTCATCGGGCTGACACCCGTAAGTCGCCCAGCCCATGAAGCGGCCCATCGCCTGCAGGCCGCGCTTCTCCGCTTCCTTGGCTTCCATCACGACCACCGCGGCGGCGCCGTCGGACAGCTGCGAGGCGTTGCCGGCGGTGACGAAGTTGCCCGGGCCTTTCACCGGCTCCAGCTTGGAGAGGCCGGCCATCGAGGTGTCGGGGCGATTGCACTCGTCCTTGTCGACCGTGTAGTCGACGATCGACTCTTCCTTCGTCTCCTTGTTGACGGTCTTCATCTTGGTCTTCATCGGGACGATCTCGTCCTTGAACTTGCCGGCCTGCTGCGCGGCGGCCATGCGGCGCTGGCTCTCGAGGCTGTACTCGTCCTGGTACTCGCGGCTGACGTTGTAGCGCTTCGCCACGATGTCGGCAGTGTCGATCATCGGCATGAAGATCGCCGGATATTCCTCGACCAGCTTCTTATCGACGTTGTTGGGACCGGCGCCCGGGTTCTGGATCGAGATCGACTCGACGCCGCCCGCCACGATGCACTGGCTGAGGTCGCCGCGGATCGAGTTCGCCGCCATGGCGATCGACTGCAGGCCCGAGGAGCAGAAGCGGTTGATCGTGACGCCCGAGGTCGAGACCGGCAGGCCGGCGAGCAGCGCCGCCTGGCGGCCGATATTGCCCGCGCCATGGGCGCAGTTGCCCATGTAGCAGTCCTCGATGAATTCCTTGTCGACGCCCGAGCGCTCGGCGGCATGCTTCACGGCATGGGCTGCCATGCTCATGGTGGGCGTGATGTTGAACCCGCCGCGGCCGGACTTGGCCAGGCCGGTACGGGCGTACGATACGATGACGGCTTCTCTGCTCATGGGACTTCCTTCCCCGGGGGTGAATGGTTATTGGTCGCGACATTAGAAGGGCGGGTACGACGGGTCTAGGGGTGGTCTAACCACACAGCCCGTACGTACATTTTGACGCGGAAGACGGGTGCCGAAATGACCGATCGCAAGGCAGTTTTCATCACCGGCGCGGCGTCTGGCATCGGGCTGGGCACCGCCAAGCGCTTCGCCAAGGAGGGCTGGTTCGTCGGCCTCGCCGACATCAACGCCGCCGGCCTCAAAAGCGCGCTGGACGCCATCGGGCCCCCAAACGGCGCGACCTATCTGCTCGACGTGCGCGACAGCGCCGCTTGGACCGACGCGCTATCCGTGTTCGCGGCGGCCAGCGGCGGGCGGCTCGACGCGCTGATCAACAATGCCGGTGTCGCCACCTATGGCTATCTGGAGGACCAGAGCGACGACGAGGTCGCGCGGCAGCTCGACGTCAACGTGAAGGGCATGATCGCCGGCGCCCGCGCGGCGGTGCCGTACCTCAAGAAGACGCCCGGCGCGCAACTCGTCAATGTCGCGTCGGCCGCCGCGTTCTATGGCGCGCCGAAGATGTCGGTCTACTGCGCCAGCAAATTCGCGATCCGCGGCCTGTCCGAAGCGCTCGACATCGAGTTCGCGCGCTTCGGCGTCGGCGTGAAATGCATCATGCCCTGGTTCGTCGAGACGCCGATCCTCAACGCCGGCGCCCAGGCCACCAACGAGAAGATGTCCGACATGCTGCGCGACGCGGGCGTCGAGGTCTACAGCGTCGAGGAAGCGGCCGGCGTGATCTGGGACTCGCTCGCTTCCAAGAAACTCAAGCACATCGTGGGCCGGCGTGGGCGCGAGCTGTCCGTCATGGCGCGTTTCGTGCCATGGCTCATGCGGCGCCAGCTCAAGGCCTCCAACGCTGCCGGAGACGCGCTGGGAGCGTAAAGCGCAATAGGGTGAAGCGCACTTCGGCTTCACCCGAAAATTGCGCGAAAATCCAAAGAGTTCTCAGTGATGCCGCCGCTTGTGCTTGCGCGCCGGCTTCTTCGCCCAGAGCGGAAGCTTCGTCATGTCGTCGGCCGCCGGTGTTGCGCTCGGCGGACATTCGGCGAGCGGCGCCAGATGGCTCGCCGGCTTCTGCGCTTTCAACACCGTGTCGATGCGCGTCATGGTGGCGGCCAGCGGACCCTCGGGCAGGGCGTTGCTGTTGAGGGCGCGCTGTGCGGTGCAGACCGTCACCGCCTCGGTGGTCGTGGCGCCGAACGCCGTCAGGAATTCCGCCTTGCCGTAGATCGGTTCGCCCGCGACCATCACCAGATCGAGCGCCCCCGGCTGCGATTGCACCAGGGCGTCATAAGGCTTGGCCGGATCGCCCGGGATCAGGAACAGGTCGGCATACAGTCCCGGCACCAGCGATCCCACGCGGTCGTCGATATGCGCGATCTTGGCCGGCACGCTGGTCGCCATGTCGAACAGATCCTTCGGCGTCAGCGTCGCGCCGCTCTTTGCCGGATCGAGCGCGGCGGCATAGCGGATCTCGGCCAGCGTGTTGTCGCTGCCGCTGGGCGACCAGTCCGGCGCCAGCGCCACCGGCACTTGCGCCGCGCGCGCCGCGCCGATGTCGGTGGTCTCGCCGTACAGCTCCATATTGCTGCGCGGCGACCACACCAGGCTTGCGCCCGCCTTGTGCACGCGCGCGAAGGCCGCGGCATCGAGCGCCACGCCGTGCACGATCGCCGTGCGGCTCGTCAGCAGTTGTGCCTTGTCGAGCAGATCGAGCTCGCCCTGCGAGAGCTTGTCGCTCCGCTTGCCCTCGCCGATATGCACCGCGAACAGGTCGAGGTCGCCATGCGCCAGCTGGGCGCGGATCTCGGCGGCTTTTTGCGGCGTCATGTCGTGGGCGAGGTTGTCCTGGTCCTCCACGCCGATCTCGTTGCGGATGCGCTCGGCGGCGCCGCGCGGATAGAATCCGGTGGCGAGATCCAAATTGCGCGCCAGCCCGCCGAAACAGGCCGGCACCGTGCCATAGCTCGAGATGCCGATGATCGAGGTGGTGCCGCCGATCAGCGCCTTCACCTCGGAGAACTCGTCATCGTCGCAGACCCCGCCCGCCTTCATCAGCGCGCTCTGCGGCCCGGCGATCGCCGCCTTGTAGCCGGCGTCGTTGCGCCACTGATAGCGGTTGTCGAACAGCCGCCCCGGCTGCCAGCGCGGGATCACGTTGTACAGCGGGTGATTGTGCAGATCGACGAAGCCCGGAAAGATCAGATCGGTGGTTGGAATCATCTTCGAGCCGGGGATCGCCGGCGGCGTCGTCATGATCGAGACGATCTTGCCCTGATCGATCACCACCCAGGCGTTCGGCACCGGACCCGTCGGCGTGATCACGGTGCCGCCGATCACCAGCGGTGCCGCGGCGGCGGCCGCGAACGACAGGCAAACGCCAAGCGCGGCGGCAGCATAACGAGCCAACATGGAAAAATCCCTCTGGTTGCGCGAACGGCGCGTCGCGGAATCCTATCACGCGGAAACCGGCGCATGGCGCCCTCGCTTGGCAAACAGCGTTAGCGGCCGGCAACCAACGCGCGCACCACGACAAGGGCGCCGGCAAGCAAACACGACGTGTTGACAGTGAAAGTTTGTCCGGTTTGGAACGTTTCTTTTGTCTTTTCGTTGAAATTCAACGGAAGATGAAATATTAATCTCTGTAAAGAAAAGACGGCTGCGTTGCGTTGACAGCCCTTCGGGAGGACGCGATGGACATGGCGTCTGCGCACGGCAGCGTGCAAGCCCTTTTGAACGGTCACGAGTGGTATCACATCACGACGCCGCTGGATTACGTGCGGGCCGTGCTCTGGTGTCTCGCGAACTTCCTGACGGCGATCGCCTATTTCCTCATTCCGTACGAGCTGCGCGCGTGGCGTCGGGCACTGCCGTTTCCGGCGACCTCGCTGATCGTGATGCTGTTCATCGCCTTCATCGCGCTGTGCGGCACCTCGCACTTCGCCATGCTCTTCATCATGCAGACCGGCCCGTGGTGGGCGATCCTCCTGATCTACCTTCCGATGGCGGCCGTATCGCTCGCCACCGTCGCGGTGCTGCGTGTCAACCGGCGCCTCATTCTAAGCGTTTTGCAAAGCGTAGGGGCGGCGCTCAAGGCACAGACATGAGCACATCATCCGGCGACGGAGCAGGGGCACACTGGACCACGGCACGGCATTCGCTGGCACGGCTGGAGATGGCGACGACGCGGTCGTGGCGCAGTTGGGCCGGCGGCACCGGTGCACTCCTGGCCGGCGCGATCCTGCTGTGTCTCGCGGCGCTCCTGGTGAGCGTGAACGTCACGCAGCTGCGCGCCTCCTTCGGCTGGGAGCGCCACACCGACGCCGTCCTCCTGCAGCTCGAGCGCGAGCGCGAGGCCTTGCTCCAGGCCGAATCCGCGGCGCGCGCCTATGTGCTGGGCGGCGGCAATCTGGCGCTCGCGACGCTGCAGGACGCGCATGCCGATGCGACGCGCCGCATGGCCGCGCTCGGCAAGCTGACCGCCGACAACCCGGCCCAAGTGGCGCGGTTGAAGGTTCTCGGCCCCATGATCGCCCAGCGGCTCGCGCATCTCTCCCAGGCGCGGGCGCAGCAGCCCATCCAGACCACCGATCCCGCCACCGCTCGCGGGCTTGCCGCCAAGGTGCGGGAGAACGAGCGGCTGATGGAGGACATCCGCGCCCAGCTCGACGCGTTCCGCGGCACCGAGATCGCGCTGCTGACGGCTCGGCAGGCGGACGCCGACCGGCGCGCCACGCGCTCCATCGGCCTGGCGATCTTCACCGCGCTGGTCGCGCTCGGCCTCGGTGTCGCCGGACTCCTGCTTCTGTTGCGCGAGCGCACCGCGCAACAGGTCCGCGAGGTGCGCACCGAGCTGATGCACACCCAGCGCCTGGCGCTGATGGGCCAGACCGCTTCGATGCTGGCGCATGAGCTGAACCAGCCGCTGGCCGCCGCCTCGAACTATCTCGCGGCGCTGCGCCGGCTCGCCTCCGGCAACGCGACGCGCGAGCGGGTCGACGAGACCGCGCAGAAGGCGCTGGCGCAGATCCAGCGTGCCGGCGGCATCGTCAAGCGCCTGCGCGGCTTCATCGACAAGCGCGACGCCGAGCGTTCGCTGGAGAACCCCGCCACGCTGATCGCCGACGCGGTGATGCTGCTCGGCACGCTCGACGAGTCGATCAAGCTCGAGACCGTGCTGCCGCAGCGCATGCCTGCGGTGCTGATCGACCGCATCCAGCTGCAGCAGGTGCTGGTGAACCTGCTGCGCAACGCGATCGAGGCGATGCGCGGCTGCACGCGGCGCGAACTCACGCTCAGGGTGAGCGAACGCGACGGCGACATGGTCGAGATCTGCCTGCAGGACACCGGCCCGGGCCTGCCGAAGGAGGTCGCGGCACGGCTGTTCCAGCCCTTCGTCACGAGCAAGAAGGAAGGCATGGGCGTCGGGCTATCGATCTGCCACAGCATCGTCGTCGATCACGGCGGACGGATCTGGGCCCAGGACGCGCCCGGCGGCGGCACGCTGTTCTGCTTCACGCTGCCCTCCGTCGAAGAGGCGCGCGAGGCGGCTTGATCCAAACCCGTCATCCGCCGCATTCGCGGCGGACGACATCTGATTTCATTGGCAGACATTCAGTCCAGGCGCTAAACTCCCCGCGTTCAACCCGTCCCAGGAGGCGCCATGTCCACCGCAAGCCGCCGCGCAGTCGCGCGATGGGCGGGCGTGCGCGCCGCCGGCCTCACCTTCTTTTACTGAAGGGCCAGCCTCATCGCCAAACCGTTTCGAACGCCGCCTTCGCGCGGCTTGACGGCGCTCGCACATGCGGGCGCGATGGAGACTTTATGACCAAAGACGAATTGGATGTGTTGAACCGCAAGCTGCTCGGCTATCTGCGCGCGTCCGCCGAACGGCGTCCGCGCACACGGCGCACCAGGCCGTTCCTCGCGACCTTCGACGACGATCCGAACATCTATCTCAACTACGCCATGCCCGACGACGACGCCGATCCGTCGCCGGCCGATATCGCCGCGCTGATCGCGCTGTTCGCGGAGCGGCAGCGCAAGCCGCGTTTCGAATACATCGCCGGCGCCGCGCCGAAGGTCGAGGCGGCGCTGCTTGCCGCGGGCTTCGCGATCGAGGATCGCCCGCCGGTGATGCTGTGCACGCCGTCCATGCCGGTGACGATGCCGCAGACGCATGGCCTCGAGGTCTTCCTGCCCATCACGCAAGACGACCTCGCCGCGACCGACCGCATGCAGGGCGAAGCCTATGGTTCGCCGCCGCGCGGGGTTGCCGGACTCCGGCGCACGCTGCGTGCACACGGCCTGGTCGCGGCGGCGCGCGACGTCGCGAGCGGCGCGATCGTCGCCGGTGGTGTCGCGACGCCGCCGATAGACGGCATCAGCGAGATCGCCGGCATCGGTACGGCGCCGGCCTTCCGCAGGCGCGGCGCGGCCGGCGCGATGACGGCGCTTCTGGCGCGCGAAGCGTTCGCGCGCGGTTGGGAGCTTCTGTGGCTCACGCCCGGCGGCCGCGAGGCCGAGCGCATCTACGCCCGCGCCGGCTTCGTCGCGGTGTCGGAGGCGCTGCACATGTCGTGCTGATCGTTATCGGAGCGGCGGCCGCGTGCCGCCGCTCCGGTCGCGGCGTTATGCGTCCAGCGCCGCGATCCACGCCCGCTGCTCGTCCGTGTCCGGCACCGTGAGGCCGCGCGCTGCGCCGATGCCCTGCGCGTTCAGCACCGCGATCTCGTCATCGAGCCGGTCGCCGCCCAGCGGACGCGCCATCAGCGCCAGCCGTCGCCCTTCGATCCAGAAGATGCGCGAGACCATCGCGGCTCACCGTATCACGCCGCCGCGCGGCGCGCCTTGCGTTCGGCGAGGAGGCTGCCGATGGCAAGCAGGACCAGCGGCGGGAGGACGATCCAGGGGCCGTCTTGCGCAACCAGACGGGACCAGAAGGCCGAATTCGCCAAGGCGCTGTGCGCGGCGACGCAGGCGGCATAGGCCTTGGGCGGCGCATCGGGATAGCCGCAGGCGATGGCGATGACGTTCGCGAGCATCATCTGCTCGCGCGACACGAACCACGCCAGCGCGAGCAGCAGCCACACCGCCGCCAGCACGATCCACAAAATGCCGGGCCGCTTGAACATCATTTCGTCTTGGCGCGGGGATCGTAGTCGGCGGCTTTCCAGCCTTCGACGAACGCCGCCAGCTCCGCGTCGCCGCCGTCGGGCAGGGTGACCACCAGGCGCACATAGAGATCGCCGGCCGCGCCGTTGGCCGGCGTCACGCCCTTGCCCTTCAGCCGCAGCGTCGTGCCGGTGTTCGAGTTGGCCGGCACGCTCAGCGCCACCGTGCCGCTCGGCGTCGTCACCGGCACCTTGCCGCCCAGCACGGCCTCTTTCAGCGAGACCGGAAGGTCCATGCGGATGTCGTTGCCCTCGCGCGTCATGCCGGGATGCGGCGCCACCTTGATGTCGATCAGGATGTCGCCCGGCGGCCCGCCATTACGCCCCGCGCCGCCGCGGCCCTTCACGCGGATCTGCTGGCCGTCCTTGATGCCGGCCGGGATCTTGACGTCGATCTGCTCGCCGTTCGGCATCATCACGCGGCGCGTGCCGCCCTTGATCGCCTCGTCGAAGCTGACCGTGGTCGCGACCGCGAAGTCCTCGCCCTTCGCCGGCTGCCGTGCCCCACGCCGCCCGCGTCCGCCGAACAAATCGGAGAACAGGTCCTCGGCCCGGAAGCCCTCTTGCGTCTCGCCGCCACGGGAGTTGTCCCAGGTGAAATGGAAATCGCCCGGACCGCCGCCTTGGCGGCCGCCGCCGAAACCACCAGGGCCGCTGCCGTGCTGGCGTGGATCGAAGCCGCGCGGATTGCCGCTTGCGTCGATCTCGCCGGCATCGAACTTCGCGCGCTTCTCCTTGTCGCCCACGATTTCGTAGGCGGCCGAGATTTCCTGGAATTTCGCCTGTGCCTTGGTGTCGCCCGGATGGGTGTCGGGATGGTTCTTCTTGGCGAGCGAGCGGAAGGCCTTCTTGATCTCGGCCTCGCTCGCGCCTTTCGAAACACCCAGGACTTCGTACGGATCGCGCATGATCTCTCCCGCCGGGCGCCGGAATCGGCGGCCAGCCGTCCCCAATATAGTGCGCAAATCCTGAAGATTAAGGGTCCGGATTGTCCGGCGTCGGCAGGGGCGGTGGCGTCGGAACCGCGGGCGGTCCGCCGAGTCTCGCCAGCCGTACCTTGGCGTCCGGAACCCCGGCCGCCGCCGCCTCGGCATAAAGCGTGCGGGCGAAGCCGAGGTTCTTCTCGACCGCGATGCCCTCTTCATAGAACACGCCCAGCCGGTATTCGGCGATCGGATGGTGCGCCGCCGCCGCGCTGGTCAGCCAGGGCAGGGCGGCCTTCGGGTCGGGCGACCCCGCCTCGCCGTTGATCAGCATCTCGGCCAGGTCGTATTGCGCGGTGGCGAGGCCGGCATCGGCGGCGCGCTCCAGGATTTCCTCCGCCGCCTTCGAATCCTTCGCCGTGCCCTGGCCCTTGCGCAGCATCAGGCCTTCGTTGCGCATCGCCGCGACGTCTTCCTCGTCGATCGACTGGAAGATTTTGAACGCTTCCTCGTAGCGTCCGGCGTCGTACGCCGCGAGGCCCTGGTCGAAGATCGTCTTGAGCTCGTCGGTGTCGTGCACGACGGTGCAGCCGCCTGCGAACGCGACGCAAAGACCAATGGCGATGACGGCGGACAGACGTGAACGCATGGCTCCTCCCGGGCGTTTAAAGCTACCGTGGCCCGAAGCAGGATGCTATCTCCAAACTATGAGCGATATCGGCGGACCGATCGACGACGGCGGCATTTCGGCGAAGGACGACCCCTTCGCGCTGTTCGACACCTGGATGGCGGAGGCGAAGGCCAAGGAGCCCAACAACCCCGACGCGATGTCGATCGCCTCGGTCGACGGTCAGGGCCGCCCGAATGTGCGCATGGTGCTTCTCAAGGAAGCGAAGAACGGCAGCTTCGTCTTCTATACGAACTATGAGAGCGCCAAGGGCGTCGAGCTGATCGGCCAGCCCTTCTCGGCGCTGTGCTTCCATTGGAAGAGCCTTGGGCGGCAGGTTCGCGTGCGCGGCGCGGTGGAGAAGACCAGCGCCGCCGAATCCGACGCCTATTTTGCGACCCGGCCGAAGGACAGCCAGATCGGCTGCTGGGCCTCCGATCAGTCGCGCCCGATGGACGGCCGCTGGACCTTCGAAAAACAGATCGCCAAATACGCCGCGCAATATGCGCTGTCGAAGGTGCCGCGCCCGCCGAACTGGGGCGGCTTCCGCGTCACGCCGTTCGAAATCGAGTTCTGGCGCGACCGCCCCTTCCGCCTGCACGACCGCCTGGTCTATCGCCGCGAGGGCGCTCTTGGGTCCTTTGGGCCCTGGCGCACGGAACGGCTCTTCCCCTGATGGAGGAGCACGCCGCCTCCATGCGCCGCGCCGCCTGGGCGTCGCTCGGCGTGTCGCTGGTGCTGACGGCGCTCAAGCTCTTCGCCTATCTGGCGACCAATTCCGTGGCGATGCTGGCGTCCTTCGCGGATTCGGCGATGGACCTCTTCACCTCGACCCTCAACCTGGTGGCGATCCGCAGCGCATTGCAGCCCGCCGACCGCGAGCACCGCTTCGGCCACGGCAAGGCCGAGCCGCTCGCCGGCATGGCGCAGTTCGCCTTCATCGCCGGCTCGGCGGTGTTCCTGGTGATCCAGGGCCTCTCGCGCATCGCGGCGCCGGAGCCCATCGATCACATCCGCGCGGCGCTGATCGTGATGGCGATTTCGATCGCCGCCGCGGTCAGCCTTGTCCTCTATCAGCGGCGCGTGGTGCGCGAGACAGGCTCCACCGCGATCGCCGCCGACGCGGCGCACTATGTCGGTGACCTTGCCAGCAATATCGGCGTGGTGATCGCGATTCTGCTCTATATCGCCTTCGGCTGGACGCTGGCCGATCCCGTCATCGCGCTGTTCGTCGCCGCCGTGCTGGTGTTCAACGCCTTCGGCGTGTTCCGCGCCGCCTATGATCAGCTGATGGACCGCGAGTTGCCCGACGAAGACCGCGACCGCATCAAGGCGATCGTGCGCGGCCACAGAGACGTCTGGGCTTTACATGATTTGCGCACCCGCGCCTCGGGCCTGAACGCCTTCATCCAGCTTCACCTGGAGCTCGATCCGCAGATGAGCTTGACCCGGGCCCACGCGATCAGCGACGAGGTCGAGGCCGAGCTTTGCGCCGCCTTCCCGCACGCCGAGGTGATCATCCACCAGGACCCGGCGGGCCTGGAGCGTTAATGGCGAGCGCCGCGCCGCCGTGCTAACCTTGCCGCATGAGCACCGGCACGAACGAAGAGCGTAAAACCCTGATCCTGACCGGCGCCTCGCGCGGCATCGGCCACGCGACCGTCAAGCGCTTCTCGAGCGCGGGTTGGCGCGTCATCACCTGCTCGCGCCACGCCTTCCCGGAGAACTGCCCCTGGGCGGCGGGGCCTGAGGATCATATCCAGGTCGACCTCGCCGATCCCGACGACACCGAGCGCGCCATCGCCGAGATGCGCGCGCGGCTGGAGGGCGGCAAGCTGCACGCGCTGGTGAACAATGCCGGCATTTCGCCGAAGGGCGACGGCGGCTCGCGGCTGGGCGTGATGAATTCGCGCAAGCACGTCTGGCGCCAGGTGTTCGAGGTGAACCTGTTCGCGACGCTCTGGCTGGCGCGCGGGCTTATCGATGAGCTCGCGGCGGCGCACGGCGCCATCGTCAACGTGACCTCGATCGCGGGCAGCCGCGTGCACCCCTTCGCCGGTGCGGCGTACTCGGTTTCCAAGGCGGCGCTGGCGGCCTTGACGCGCGAGATGGCCGCGGACTTCGGCCCGCTCGGCGTGCGCGTGAACGCCATCGCCCCGGGCGAGATCGACACCGCGATCCTCTCCCCCGGCACCGACAAGATCGTCGAGACGATCCCGCTGCGGCGCCTGGGATTGCCGGAGGAGGTCGCCAAGGCGATCTACTATCTGTGCACGGACCAATCGAGCTACGTCACCGGCGCCGAGCTGCACATCAACGGCGGGCAGCATGTGTGAGCTTGCGCTTTAAACACCCCTGTCATCCCGGCTCTCGCTCGGCCGGGATGACAGGGGTGTTTTGGCTTCGATTTTCCGAACGACAGCTTGACCCGCCACACTCCCATGCCACTTTCCTCCCAATGGACACCGTCTCGTGGGAGGACAATCCGAACGGCTTCTGGTGGGCGCTCGGCCTGTGCCTGGCCGTGGTCGCCGCCAGCTATATGCTTTTGCGCCGCTTCCGCATCCTCTAGCATCGCCCGGCAGGGGAGATTCCGCATGCCAGCGAAAAAGGCGATGTTCGAGGGCGGCTGTCACTGCGGCGCGGTCCGCTATGCGCTCGGCGCCGCGCCGATGTTCGTGCATTGCTGCCACTGCCTCGACTGCCAGAAGCAGACCGGCGGCGCCTTCGTCCTCAATGCGCTGATCGAGACCGCCGCCGTCAAGCTGAAGAAGGGCAAGCCCGTCGCCGTGGCGATGCCCACCGAGTCCGGCCGTCCGCACCACATCTTGCGCTGCGCCAAATGCCAGGTCGCGCTGTGGAGCCATTATGGCGGGCGCACGCCGGTGGCGTTCCTGCGCGTTTCGACGCTCGACAAGCCGCACGCGATCAAGCCCGACGTGCACATCTTCACCCGCTCGAAAGTGCCGTGGGTGAACCTCGACGGTCCGCTCCCGAAGGGCACGGCGACGAAACGCCCCGCGCTGGTCGCGAAGGTGTACTACGATATGAAGAAGGAGTGGCCGGCGGCGTCTCGCGCGCGCCGCGAAGCCGCCATCGCTGGAGGATGATCATGATGCGTTTTCGCGTTGCTGCTTTCGCCACCGCCCTGTGCCTCGCCGCGCCCGCCATCGCTGCGCCGCCGGCCTATCCGAGCGCCATCCACCACGTCTTCGTCATCGTGCTCGAGAACGAGGACTACAACACCATCTTCGGTCCCGACACGCCGTCGCCCTATCTCGGCCACGAGCTGCCGCAGCAGGGCGCGCTGTTCACCAACTACTACGCCACCGGCCATGCGAGCCTGGGCAACTACACCGCGATGATCAGCGCCCAGCCCGAAGCGCCGATGCTGCAGGCCGATTGCGACAAGTACATCGACTTCGCGCCCGGCACGCTCGATGCGCACGGCGTCGCGACCGGCAATGGCTGCGTCTATCCGCCGAGCGTGAAGACCGTCGCCGATCAGCTGGAGCAGAAGGGCTTCACCTGGCACGGCTATATGGAGGACATGGGCAACGATGCGCTGCGCGAGGCCTCGACCTGTGCCCATCCGGTGCCCGGCGGCGACGGCGTGCTGCGCGCGACGCCGACCGACAGCTATGCCTATCGCCACAACCCGTTCATCTATTTTCACTCGATCATCGACCGCCAGGCGGCCTGCGACGCCAACGACGTGCGTCTCGACAAACTGACTGACGATCTCGCCGATCCGTCGAAGACGCCGAACCTGTCGTTCATCGTGCCCAGCGTGTGCAATGACGGTCACGACATCCCGAAATGCGCCGACGGCACGCCAGGCGGCCTGCCCAAGGCCGATGCCTGGCTGAAGGTGTGGGTGCCGCGCATCCTGGCCTCGCCGGCGTTCAAGCAGGACGGCTTGCTGATCGTCACCTTCGACGAGGCGGCGCGCGACGCAAGCGCGTGCTGCAACGAGCCCTCCGGCCCGAACGTCAAGCAGCAGGGCTTTTACGGTCCGGGCGGCGGGCGCATCGGCGCGGTGGTGCTGTCGCCCTTCATCGCGCCCGGCACGCTGGTCACCGATCCGGTGAACCATTACGGCCTGACCAGGAGCATCGAGGACATCTTCGGTCTGCCGCATCTCGCGCTGGCGGGCGATGCAAATCTCGGGACGCTGCGCCCCGCCTATTTGCGTGCCTTCAAGTCCGGCAAGAACGCGGCGAGCAGCCCGATCAGCGGCAGGAACGCGCACAAGCGGTAGACGAAGTCGATGCTGGTGCGGTCCGCGATCACACCCAGCGCCGCGGCGCCCAGCCCGCCCATGCCGAACGAGAGGCCGAAGAACAGGCCGCTCACCGTCCCGACGCGCCCGGGCAACAACTCCTGGCCATAGACGACGATGGCCGGAAACGCGCTCGACAGGACGAGGCCCGCGCCCATGCTGAGCACACCGGTCCAGAACAGGTTCGCGAACGGCAGCGCCAGCGCGAAGGGCAGGGTGCCGAGGATCGAGAACCAGATGAGATATTTGCGCCCGAAGCGATCGCCCAGCGGCCCGCCGCAGATCGTCCCCACCGCCACCGCGACCTGGAACATGAAGAGGTGCAGCTGCGCCGACGGCACGCCGACATGGAATTTGTGGATCAGGTAGAAGGTGAAATAGCTGCCGATGCTCGCCATGTAGACGAACTTCGAGAAAATCAGCACCACCAGGATCGCCAGCGACCATTTCACCCGCGCCGGCGTCAGCGCCTCGGTGAGATGGATATGGCCGTGCGCCGCGGCGCGCGTCGTGCGGTTCTTCTGATACCACTGGCCGAGCCACCACAACACCGCGATGGCCACGAGTGCCGCGATGGCGAAGAACGCCACGCCGGTGCGCTGGCCCGGCCGAATGGCGAGCGCCGCAAGCAGCGGCCCGAGCGCGCCGCCGATCGATCCGCCGACCTGGAACATCGACTGCGCCAGCCCGCGCCGCGGCCCCGCCGCGAGATAGGCGACGCGCGAGCTTTCCGGATGGAAGGTCGACGATCCGACGCCGACGAGCGCGGCGGCGGCGAGCAAAAGCGGATAGGTCGGCGCCAGCGCCAATCCGATCAATCCGAAGAACGTGAACACCATGCCGGCGGGCAGGGCATAGGGCACCGCGCGGCGGTCGGTGTAGGCGCCGACGAGCGGTTGCAGCAGCGACGCCGTCACCTGGAACACGAACGTGACGAGGCCGATATGCGCGAAGTCGAGATCGAAGGTCTGCTTGAGGTTGGGATAGATCGCCTGCAGCAGGGACTGCATCATGTCGTTCAGCGCATGGCAGAAGCCGACGGCGAACAGGATGACGAAGACGGTGGAATGCGCTTGGAGCGGGGCGGGCTTGGCGGCAGTCGTATCGGTCATGACGGCGCGAACTTGGCCTGCGCGCGCCGCCGTCGCAACCCTCGCACGCGCATACCACGTCCGCCGTGTGCCCGCGACGGCCCGGGCGGTCGTTTTCCTTGTTCAACCCGGGCGGGTGGCGTGCCATACTCGCGGTGCTATGCAGACGAAACCTCCGGGGGAGTTTGAATACGCGACGGCGGCCGCCGCCATAGCATCGCTTCACCTCGAAGACATCAATCAGCAGCTTGCGGACTATTGGTTGTCCTTGTGGGACGGGAATGAACTTCCGGCGCGCTCGACATTCAACCCGGCCAAGGTCAAGTCGTTTCTCCCCAGTCTGCTCATGTTCGATGTGGTACTCGACAGGAGCGTGACTGTTCGCCTGGCCGGAACGGGCTTCGCCATCGTGCTCGGCTCCGAACTTACCGGCAAGGATTGGTTGGCGCTCGCACCCGACAGCCACCGGACGACGCGGCTTCACCTGTTTTCGACTGTCGCTCGCGGCGCGGTACTCATGGCCCACCGCCGCTTGCGCTTACTGACGGGACAGGACTTCATCAGCGAGGAAATCCTGTTGCCGTTTGCGGGCGACGGGCATGGCACCCATCAGGTGCTTGTGCACGTGAACTGGAAGTCGGGGCAGGCGCAGAAGATCGCTTCGGTGTCTCAGGTGCTCGGTGACCCGATCGATCACAAGATGGTCTCGTTGAGATAGACGCGCGCTTCGGCCCTCATGCCATCGCCGCGCGGGAAAGGGATCAATTCACTTATCCCGCGCCTTCGCCTCGTCCTCCATCAACTCGGCGATCATGTCCTTGCCGTCGGGCGAGTGCAGCCAGGCTTCGGCGGCCTGCATCGTCTCGAACTGCTTGGGCGCGCGCAGCGGCTTGTTGCGGCCCTCGACGGGGATCAGCACCTCGAACGTGCCGGCAAAGCGCGCATCCTTGGTCTCGGCAGCGTAAGGCTGCGGCGTCTCGTATTTCTTCTTTTTCATGGGCGCCTCGCGGATGTGGGGATATCGAGGCCGGGCTTCTATCAGCCCTTCGAAGAAATGCCAAACCACATCGTGTTCCAGGGCTCCGGCAGTTGCTCGATCAGGTGGAACCCATAACGCTCGTAAAACCGCACCGCGCGTGCGTTGCGCGGCCCCACGCCCAGATGCATCGCCGGCACGCCCGCGTCCCGCATCGCGCCCAGGAATGTGTCGATCAGCCTTTTGCCCAGCCCAATGCCTTGCATGCGCGGCAGACAATCGATGTGGAGATGCGCGGGATAGGGCTCGTTGATCCGCCGCGGCGTCTTCGAGGGGTTTCGAATAATGTGCGCCATCCGCGCATCGGCGCCGTCCAAATCGGGATCGAGACTCTCGCGCACGCGCGGCCACCATTCCGCATCGAGCCGCTTTTCGAAGCGATGCGTATCGCGCGTCCCGATGATGTAAGCACCGACGCCTGCTTCGTCCTGCGCCACCCAGCATGTCTGCGGCTCCAGCACGCCATAGGGCGCGGCATAGACGTTCCCGACGATCTTGGGATCGCGATAGAGGTGCGAGGCATCCTGCCCGGCATCGCCGGTCTTCAGGCAGATGTCGTACAGCGCCTCGAGGTCGTCGGCGCGATAGGGACGAATGGTCGGCATCGCGCTAGGATAGCCGCCGCGGCACGAAGGGCAACATCATGACACTGGCGCAAAAGCTCGGATATGCACCGGACGCCCGGCTGCTGATCGTCAATTGCGACGACATCGGCTCCTCTCACGCCGCCAATGTCGCGAGCGAGGCGGCGATGCGGCACGGCCTCGCCACCAGCGCGACGCTGATGGTGCCGTGCCCCTGGGCGCGCGAGGCGGTGGAGCGCTTCCACGATCTCGACACCGGCGTGCATCTGACGCTGACCAGCGAGTACCCCACCTATCGCTGGCGCGGGCTGACCGGCGCGCCCGGCTTGCGCGACGATCAGGGCTTCCTGCCGCGCACCGCCGAGGCGCTGTGGCAAGCCGACCCGATCGATGTCGAAGCCGAATGCCGCGCCCAGATCGACCAGGCGCTTGCCTGGGGTGTCGACGTCACCCATCTCGACAATCACATGGGCACGCTGCAGCTCAACGCGCGGCTGTTCCCGATCTATGTGAAACTGGCGCGCGAGTACCGGCTGCCGTTGCGCATGGCGAGCCAGAGCGGCGATGCGCGCCTCGGCTTCGGCGGCCGGGCGCAATGCGACGCGGCGGGGGTGCTCTATCCCGATCACTTCGGCTTTCAATGGGGCACCAGGACCGCCGGCACCTTCGCCCGCTATCTCGACGCGCCGCGTACCGGCGTGCTGGAGACCGTCCTGCACCCCGTCCGGCCCGGCGAAGAACTCGACGCCTACGACCCCAAGGAAAAATGGATCCGCGAGCACG
The DNA here is from genome assembly GCA_035551495.1 of Rhizomicrobium sp. Taxonomy (GTDB): domain Bacteria; phylum Pseudomonadota; class Alphaproteobacteria; order Micropepsales; family Micropepsaceae; genus Rhizomicrobium. The sequence continues at coordinate 66,513 of DASZMT010000056.1, forward strand.
ACGCGGCCGTCGGCGTGGACGATGTGCTGCGGACAAAGCTCGACACCGCCGGCATCGAACGCATCAGCTTCCGCCCGCTCCGCGACGCGATGCGGGCGCAGTAAAAACAGCTCGCAAGAAATCCTATTGTCATTCGCCGCGAATGCGGCGAACCCAGTTGGGTTCTTGACGGTTCCTGCAAGATGTCACCTGAGTCCGCCGCATTCGCGGCGGATGACAATAGCGTTCAATTCCATAGCTTCATCGCACGGCATCGGCGATGCGCGTCGGCGGCGGTGCGAAAACGCACGCCACCCTTCCGTCATCATCTGTCCACGCACGAAATGGGTGCGGCGCTTTGTGCGTTAAGCATCGCCTACCCGAACCGGGTCTGGTGGCGCATGACTTTTTTGATATGGTCGCGCCATTGTAAAGGGGGCGTACCGAAATGAAGAAGATCATCACCGCCGCGGCATTCGCCGCGATGGGCGTAGCCGTGTCCGGCTGCGCCACTGTCATCGAGGGCACGACACAATCGATCGCCGTGACGTCGATGCCGCGCGCCGGCGCGAAGTGCACGCTGTCGAGTTCGGAAGGCACGTACTACGTGACCACGCCGGGCAACGCGATCGTGCACAAGACCAAGAACGACATCGCAGTCGACTGCACGCATGAGGGCTATCAGGACGCGCACGTCGTCGTCAGCCCGCACTTCAACTACGTGACCTTCGGCAATGCGATCCTCGGCGGCCTGATCGGCGTCGCCGTCGACGCCGCGACGGGCTCGGATTTCAATTTCCCGAGCGCCGTCAACGTGACGCTGGTGCCCGTACCGGGTGCGGCCGCCATGCCGCAGGAAGAGACCGCGCCGGCCGCCAAGCCCGCGTCTTGAGACCGGACCGCGAGGGCCTCGCCGCAGCGCCGGCGAGGCTCGCGCGCGTCAGTTCACCTTCACGCGTTTCTTCGCCGCCTCGAATCTGCGGTTCATTTCGATGCGCGCCGCGCCGTCGAAGTGCTTGCGCACGTCGCGCCAGACGTTGCGTTCCTCTTCCTTCACATGGTGCTCGACGAGCTCCTTCAGCACCTTCGCCGCCGCGGTGAATGCCGGCGACGTCGCGGGCTTGATCGAGGCCAGCTTCTTCAGCGCCATGTCGGCATGGGCGTGCTCGAGATAACCCTCATTGCCGTCGATCTTCGCCGCCTTGTCGCGCTTGGCGAGGATCGCGTCGTACACCACCTTCTCTTCCGCGCGGGTGTGCGGCACGAGCGCGGCCTTGATCTTCTTCACCAGCGCGCCCCGCGCCGCGGCGCTCTCGCTGTCGACCAGCTTGGCCAGAAGCTCCTGTACCTCGTCATGCTCCTCCTTGAGCGTGTCGAGAACGTCGCGATCGCCGGGCTTGTCACGCCCTTGCGGCGCCTTCGCCTTCGCGGTGGAGGACGAGAAGATGTCGAGCAAGGCCATGGCGCGATCCTTTGAGGCGTTCCGACCTCGGCAACGCGGGCCTCGCGGGATCGGTTCCGAAGGTACGGTTCGGAACCGCGTCAGTCCTCGGGCGCGCGCTTCCTGCGGCCGATGCCGAGCTGCTCGCGCCACAGCTTCGCGGGGATCTCCTCCACCGCGCCTTCGCCGAGGTGTCCGAGATGGAACGGCCCGTATTGCGTGCGGATCAGGCGCGCCACTTTGAGTCCCAGCCGCTCCATCAGCCGCTTCACTTCGCGGTTCTTGCCTTCCTTCAGCTGCACGCTGGCCCAGGCATAGCGGCCCTTGGCGCGCTCGAGGTCGGCGATCACCGGTCCATACTTCACCCCGTCGATCACCATGCCCGTCGCCAGCTTGTCGAGGTCGTCCTGCGTCACCTTGCCGAACAGCCGTGCGCGATAGGTGCGCGTCCAGCCCGAGGCCGGCAGCTCCAGCCGCCGCGCCACGTCGCCGTCATTGGTCAGCAGCAAGAGGCCTTCGGAGTTGAAGTCGAGCCGCCCCACCGACACCACGCGCGGCAGGTGCTTGGGCAGGTTCATGAACACGGTCGGCCGCCCCAGCGGGTCCTTGTGCGTCGTGACGAGGCCGTTCGGCTTGTGATAGCGCCACAGCCGCGTCTGTTCCTTGGCGGCGATCGGCTTGCCGTCGACGCTGATGACGTTGGCCTCGGTCACATTGCGCGCCGGCGAGGTCAGCACCTGGCCGTCGACCTTGACGCGGCCCTCGGCGATCATCTTCTCGGCGTCGCGGCGCGAGCAGATGCCGGCGCGCGCGATCGCCTTGGCGATGCGCTCGCCGGATTTGGTCTCGGTTTCCGCGAAGCTTTCGGGCGCCTCCGCGCCGGTCGAGGGCGACCACTTGCCTTTGCTCGTCTTTGCCAATTTAACGTCCGCCATGACCGACGAGGAAGCCATAGCACTGGCGCTTCAAGAAGCGCAAAGCGCCGCCGAGCGGGGCGAGGTGCCGGTGGGCGCCGTGCTGCTGGCCGCCGACGGCACGCTGCTGGCCGCCGCCGGCAACCGGATCGTGGAGCGGCACGATCCGACGGCCCATGCCGAGATCCTGGCGCTGCGCGAAGCGGCGCAAAAGCTGGGCAACGAGCGCCTCGGCGGCACGTCTTTATTCGTCTCGCTGGAACCCTGCGCGATGTGCGCCGGCGCGATCAGCCTGGCGCGAGTGGCGCGGCTGGTGTTCGCGGCCGACGATCCCAAAGGCGGCGCGATCCTGCATGGCCCCAGATTCTTCGAGCAGCCCACCTGCCACCACCGCCCGGCGGTGGCGCGCGCCGGCGATGCGGCGGCGGCGGGTGAGATGTTGAAGGCGTTCTTCCGGGCGCGGCGGAGTTAGAGCCCAGCTATCAATTTGTCATTCCCGCGAATGCGGGAATCCAGAGCGAGCGGCACTGTGGCTGATCCCCTGGATGCCCGCCTTCGCGGGCATGACAATAAGCTCAGTTCACATTCCCGATCTCGACCGCGTCCGACTTGCCCGGCAGCCGCACCACCATCCCGTCATGCGCCACGCGCACGCCGTCGGGCCGCACGTCGCTCACGCCTTTCAGGAACGCCCGCACCGCGATCTCGTTCGGCAGGATCGGCAGCAGATGCGTGAACACCAACAGTTTCGCATGCGCCTCGTTCGCCACCCGCGCCGCATCGACCGGTGCGGTGTGATAGCCTGGGATGTCGTGCATGATCTTTGCCGCGCGCGGCCGCCCCGCCGCCAGCATCTCGTCGCGCATGATGCCGACCAGCTCCGGCGCCAGCCCCTCATGGACCAGAACGTCGGTGCCGTTCGCGGCGCGCGCCAGATCCTCGTCGTAGATCGTGTCGCCGCTGATCGTCACGCTGCGCCCGTCGAAGTCGAAGCGGTAGCCGTAAGCCGGATTGGCCGGCTCGTGCTTCACCCGCACGGCGGTGACCTTCAGGCCGCCGATGTCGAACACTTGCGTCGTCGTCGTGCTCGCGGGGATGACGATCGGCACCGCCACCAGCTTCACCGCATCCGGCGGCAGCATCGCCGCGCCGTGGTGCTTCACGCGATAGCCGTCGTCGAGCGCATAGGCCTCGTTGAAGCCCGCGACCACCCGCTCGATGCCCGGCGGGCCATAGACCTTGAGCGGGCTCTTGCGCCCCGCCACCCAGGTCTGCAGCCGCACCTCGGCGAGCCCGCCGATATGATCGGAATGCAGATGCGTGATCAGCACGCCGTCGATCCTGTCGAGCGGCACGCGCCAGAGCTGCAGGTTGCGCGCGCAATCGATCCCGGCATCGACCAGCCACAGATGCGAGCCCGCCGCGATCATCGTCGACGGCCCGGCACGCGTCACGTCGGGTAACGGCGTGCCGGTGCCGACCGTCAGCACCGACAGCTCGCCGTCCTCCGCCAGCTTGGCGTCCGGCGTCTGCATCGCGTGGTGCACAACCTGGCGGAACAGCCACACATCGACCGACGGCATGTGCAGCACGAAGGCGCCCGCCGCCACCAGGGCGACCAGCACGATCGCCGCGATCAAAAGCCCACGTCTCATCGGCGCTGCAATCCTCTTTGCTTGAGCCGCCACAACAGCACGTCGAGGCGGTCCTGCCCGAAGAACGGCTCACCCTCGAACGCCATGGTCGGCACCCCCCAATGGCCGGCCGCTTGATGCGCCGCCTGGTTCGCCTGGATGATCGCTTCATACTTTTCGGGATCGGCTTCGATTTTCGCATCGAGCGCCGCGAGATCGAGACCGGCGCGCGCGCTCGCCTGCGCCAGATGATCGCCTTCGTTCCAGCCGTCGACGGTGCCCGACCAGATCGTGTGGCTCACCTCTTTGAGGAACGGCAGCCCACATCCCGCCTCCGCCGCCGCACAGCCGAGTCGCGTCAGGCGGTGGATATAAGGCTGCTCCGCCACGCCGGCGCGCGTGACGGGATCGACCTTCACCGGATCGGGCCGCGGCCAGCGATAGGGCAGGCCGAGCATCTGGCCCAGCCGCATCGTGTCGCGCATCAGATAGCCGACCCAAAGCGGGTTCACCTGCGAGAAGAATTCGCCCGAGCGCACGGCGAGCGGATAAACCGGCCGCACCTTCACATCGAGGTCGTATTCCTGCGCCATCTCGCCGAGGCGCGGCGTCGCAAGATACGAATACGGACTGCGGAACGACCAGAACAGGTCGATGGAAAGCGTCACCAAACGGCCCCTTATTGACGGCGCGCGCGAACGGTGCCCTAGTCTGAACCGGAATACAAGTTCGCATTATCCATCAACCATCATGGCCGCCCTCGTGGCGGCCACCTACGATCTCGATGTGTCACGCGGAGGCGCGGAGCCGCGGAGTTCGAGAATCCCTCTGTGTCCTCCGTGTCTCTGTGTGAATCAAAAAAGCAGTTGTCATACAGAGACACAGAGAACACGGAGGCGCGAACCTCCGCGTTCTCCGCGGCTCCGCGTGAGTCCTTATCTGCCGCGGCGTGTGTGAGAAGGGGAATAAGAATGCACTACACCATCCATGGCGGCCTCGGCTCGCCCTATTCGATGAAGATCCGCGCGATCTTCCGCTATCGCCGCATCCCTTATGTCTGGCAGCAGGTCGACATGGCGAACCGCGCGATCTTCGCGCACGTCAAGGCGCCGGTGATCCCGATCGTGGAATTCCCCGACGGCTCCTGGCACAACGATTCCACGCCGCTGCTCTACACGCTGGAGCGCCTGCATGCCGAGCGCTCGATCCTGCCGCCCGACCCGGTGCAGCACTTCCTCGCCTATCTGCTGGAGGACATGGCCGACGAGTGGGGCACCAAGGCGATGTTCCACTATCGCTGGTACCGCGAGCGCGATCAGAAACAGATGAGCGAATGGCTCGCCTTCGACCGGCTGAGCGGGCAGGGCCGTGACGCAATCCTCAAGAACGCCGCCGCCTTCCGCACGCGCCAGGTCGGCCGCATGGCGCTGGTCGGCTGCACGCCCGAAAACGCGCCGATCATCGAGGAAAGCGCCAACCAGATCCTCGCGCTCTTCGAATCCCACGTCACCGAGGAGCGCTTCCTGTTCGGCAGCCGCCCTTCGCTCGCCGATTTCGGCTGGATGGGTCAGCTCAGCCAGCTCGCCGTCGATCCGACGCCCGACGATCTGATGCGCGAGACAGCGCCCTTCACCTTCCGCTGGCTGATGAACCTCGACGACGCCAGCGGCATCGCGGGCGATTGGCGCGATCCGTCCGCACCGCTGCCGCCGTCGGTGAAGGGTCTGCTGGAAATCGCCGGCCACACATACTTCCCATTCCTCCTCGCCAATGCCGCCGCCTTCGAGAAGAGGCAGGAGACCTTCACCGTCACGCTCCTCGGCCGCACCTACACCCAAGGCGCTTTCCGCTATCAGCAGCGCTGCCTGTGGGACTTGCGCGAGGCGTATGCCAAGCTCGACGGCGCGGCGCGCGAACGCATCGATCCGATCCTCAAAGATACCGGCTGTCTCGAACCCCTGAAAGGCTGACCATGGGCCGCAAGATCCTGTTCATCACCACCGATCAGCAGCGCTACGATTCGCTCGGCTGCACCGGCAACATCTTCTGCAAGACGCCGAACATCGACGCGCTGGCGGCGCACGGCCTGAACTATGGTCGCGCCTACAACCAGAACACCGTCTGCATGCCGGCGCGCTCCTCGATGCTGACGGGTCAGTACGTCCGCACCCACGGCGTCTTCGCCAACGGCGTGCCGCTGCCCGAAGACGCGCCGAGCTTCGCGCAGCACTTGAAGGACAAGGCCGGCTACAAGACCGCGCTGATCGGCAAGGCGCATTTCGAGCCCGCCTTCGATCCGCAGATGAAATTCCTCGAAAACCGCCGCCAGCGCGACAACGATTTCGGCCCCTGGCGCGGCTTCGACTATGCGATCCACGCGATGCACACCGCCAGCTTCGCCGGCCGCCCCGTCGGGCACTATGGCCGCTGGCTGCGCGCGCAGAGCAAAGAGGTGTTCGACGCCTGGCCGCCGCTGCTCAACGCCGCCGGCGGCGGCGACACCGGTGCGCCCGAGACATCGAACCACCAGATCCCGCGCGGCCTCTATCACACCGACTGGCTCTGCGGCTTGGCGCTCGACTGGCTCGACACGCTCGACAGCGACGACGACTGGATGCTGTGGCTGAGCTTCCCCGATCCGCATCATCCCTGGGACCCGCCGGCCGCGGAGAACGCCCGCTGCGACTGGCGCGACCTGCCGCTGCCGGCCGGCTATCCCGGCTCGCCGGAGAAGATCCGCGAAGTGCTGGCGCGCAAGCCGGCGCATTGGCTCGACTACTACGACGGCAAGTTCATCAACGCCGAGGGCGGGCCGCAGAATTTCCGCCCGCAGAACCTCACGCCGGACAACATCCGCGAGATCAACGCCAAGGTCCATGTGATGAACGAGCTGATCGACGAGGCGGTCGGCAAGGTGATGGGCAAGATCGCCGCGCGCGGCTGGAACGACGATACCGATGTGATCTTCACCACCGATCACGGCGAGCTGCAGGGCGATTTCGGCCTCGTCTACAAGGGCCCGTTCCACACCGACGCGCTGATGCGCCTGCCGTTCCTCTGGCGTCCCGCGCCGAGCGCCAAGATCGCGCCCGCGCACATCGCGCAGCCGGTCGAGCAGGTCGATATCGCCGCCACCGCCTTCGCCATCGCCGGCCTCGAGCGGCCGGATTGGTGCCAAGGCCGCGCGCTGCCCACCAGCGAGGACGGTTCGCGCCAGCGCGCGATCTGCGAATGGGACAGCCAATTCCCCGGCTACGGCATGCACTTCCGTTCCATCGTGCGCGACGGTCTCAGCCTGACGCGCTACGAGCCCTCGACGGCGGGCCAGCCGAACGGCTTGGAGACGCATTTCCCCGCCTATGCCGGCTTCGAGACGCATATCCGCTACGACGGCACCGAGGGCGAGCTCTACGACCTCGCGAACGACCCGCACCAGTGGGAGAACCTCTGGAACGATCCCAAATGGCAGACGAAGAAGCGCGACCTGATCGCGGACTTGTACGACAACCTGCCGCCCGAGCGCTCGCCCAAGCTGGAAGTGATGGGCCCGGCGTAAATTGCCTTTAAATTGTCATTTCCGCTGTTGCGGGAATAACCCATATTGTCATCCGCCGCGGATGCGGCGGACCCAATTGGGTTTTGCACGCGCGCGCAAGATATCACCTGGGTTCGCCGCATTCGTGGCGAATGACAGGGCGGAAAACGGGAGAAAACCATGTCCTACATCGTCTATGGCGGGGCCGTGTCGCCCTTCGTGCGCAAGGTCCGCATCGCGCTGGCGGAGAAGAACCTGGCCTACACGCTGGACCAGGTGAACCCTTTCAACCCGCCGCCCGAATTCCTCGCCATCTCGCCGCTCAAGCGCATCCCCGTGCTGCGCGACACCGAGCGGGCAGAGCCCAACACGCTTCCCGACAGCTCGATCATCATCGACTATCTCGAGCACAAGCACCCGGCGCCGGCGCTCTATCCCGCCGACCCGTTCGAGCGGGGCCGTGCGCTGTGGTACGAGGAATATGCCGACTCCGTCCTGGCGCAGAACATCGGCCGCGGCCTGTTCTTCGAGCGCTTCGTCAAGCGCATGATGCGCGGCCAGCCCGACGAGGCGGTGTGCAGCAAGACGCTCACCGAGGTCCTGCCGCCGCTGTTCGCGCATCTGGAGACCGAGATCGGCGGCAAAGAATTCCTCGCGGGCGACGCCTTCTCGATCGCCGATCTGTCGGTCGGCTCGATGCTGGTGAACTTCGCCCATTGCGGCGAGAGCGTCGACGCCGCGCACTATCCGAAGCTCGCGGCCTACACCGCGCGCATCCACGCCCGCCCGTCGTTCAAGACGCTGATCGACGAAGAAACCCCGATGGTCAAGCACATTATGAAGGCGGCGTAGGGCGGGTGCGGGCGGCTGCGACGGCGAGGATCGCCGCCACGCCGGCGGCGGTCCAGAGCGCACCTTGCCCCCAATAACGTTCGGCGGCGGCGCCGGCGATGGTTCCGGCAAGAAGTCCCAGCCACAGCAAGAGATATGGCAGCCATTCCATGCGCGGCCCGCCCAGCATTGCGGCGGCGATTCGTTGCCCGCACCGAACCAGCGTGCCGGTCATGTAGGTGAGACCGATCTGCACGTCGCCGTCGCGCTCGAACACGGCGTTCTCCGCGCCCATTGCGGAGGCCAGCGCGAACGCCGCCGTCCAGCGGAGCCCGAAATGCGCGAGCACCGCCGCCGCTGCGAGCAGCAGCGAGACGAAAACCATCACGCCCGGCCTGCGGCGTTCGCCGGCGGCGTGTCCGCACAGCGAACCCGCGACGACGCCCAGCACGAAAGCGCCGAGAAGAAGCGCCGCCGCCTGCGCCGCGCCGGCCGCGCCGGTCGCGAGGCCGACACCGAACCGCGTGGTGTTGCCGCTCATGAACGAGACGAAGAACCCGCCGAGCATGATGAAGGCCGTGGCGTCGACATATCCCGCCAGCGCCGCCAGCGCGATGGCCAGGACGCGTGCCTCGCGGTCGTGGCGGATCACGGCAGCGTGCCCGATCTCGGCCGGACCTCGTTCTCCCGCTTCCTGCGTCCGCGCCGGTGCGCGACGAACTGGTTCAGGCCCTCGACCATCCCCGAGAACGCCACCGCGAAGTACAGATAGCCGCGCGGGATGTGGAAGTGCAGCGCGTCGGCGATCAGCGCGGTGCCGATCAACAGTAAAAAGCTCAGCGCCAGCATCTTCACCGTCGGATGCCGCTCGACGAACTCGCCTACCGCGCCTGACGCGATCAGCATCACGAACATCGCGAACACCACCGCCGCGATCATGATCGACAGCTGCTCGGCCATGCCGACCGCCGTCACCACCGAGTCGATCGAGAACACGATGTCGAACAGCGCGATCTGCACCACCGCGGCCATCAGCGTCACGGACGGCTTGTTCGCATGCGCCTCGTAATCCTCCGACATCTCGTGGATCTCGCGCGTGCTCTTGGTCAGCAGGAACAGGCCGCCGGCGATGAACACCATGTCGCGCCACGAGAACGGCAGGCCCCACACCGTGATCACCGGGTCGGACAGATGGATGATCCACGCGATCGACGACAGGAAAGCAATGCGCAGCACCAGCGCCAGCGCCAGACCGATGCGCCGCGCCGTCTTGCGCTCCGACGGCGCCACGCGGTTCGCCACCAGCGCCAGGAAGATGATGTTGTCGATGCCGAGCACGATCTCCAGCACCGCCAGCGTCAGGAGCGCGATCCATCCGTCGACCGTGAAGAAGGGCGCCAGAAAAGGTCCAAGCATGGCGGGATCAGAACCAGGGCGGCGGAAGCTGCGGGAACAGGTATAGCAAGGTCTCGCGGGCTGCGAGAAGCCCGATCCCGCCGCCGATGAACACGTCGGAGAGGAAATGCGCCGTCAGAAGCGCGCGGGTGACCGACAGCCAGAACGCCACCGCGAACCACACGATCGCCCACCCGGGCGCGACGCAGCTCGCGATCACCGCCACCATCGTGATGGTCAGCGAATGGCCCGACGGGAAGGAGTTGTACGCCGTGTCGAACTTGAACCAGACGAACTCGTAGAGCCCCATCTCCATGTCGTCGCGCGGGCGGCGGCGGCCCACCACCAGCTTCATGCCGTGGAGGATCGCGCTGCCCGCGCCCAGGCACACGATGAACGCCCAGGCATAGGTCCACATGCGCGTGAAGCTGTCGTCGCCGGGGCGCCAGGCAAGCCCGATCTTGGCGACGACCAGCGCCATCACCGCCGCGACCAGCCAGTGCGCCGCCTTGGCCCAATGGGTTGTCTTTTCGAGAAAGTTCTGGAACGCCGCGCTCTCATGGTCATAGAGCGCGTGCGCCGCCTGCCGGTCGATGGCGAAACAGCCGGCGCCGAGAACGATGAAAAAGACGCCGGCCCAGAGCAGGATCATGGCCGCTGCTTGCCGTGGCGGGGCGCCGCTGTCAAACGCCTCCGCACGACGCCGGGAGGCTTGGTACAGCGCGGGCCGGAAAACCGGGTGGCGGCTCGCGTCTTCGGTATCGCGTCAGGTCCGAACACCGGCCGTGAGCCGCGGGTCGAGCGGCGGATGGAATACGTGCTCGTGGTCCCATGTGAAGACGAACGAGCCGAGGATCATATCGACGGCCACGCCATCGTCCGACAGCGGCGCCAGCAGCGCGTCGAAACGTTTGGGGTCCTGACCGTAAAACGAGCCTGCGCCGCTGAGCCGCACGGGGGCGCATCGTTCGACGACACCGCGATAGGTTTCGAGCGTCAGCCGCACGGTTTCTTCGCCGAACGGCGCGATGACCTCGCTCATCAATCTTCCCGACGGCTCGTCGTAGAAGAACTCGCGCAGCTGCGTTCCCACGAGGCGGTAACGAAAATCCGTTCCGCCGTCGACCACGTCGGCCAGCAGGATATGGGACAGGTGCGGCTTGATGAACTGAGTCGGCGAGATATCGTCCCGGCTCGGCATGGCGCGCGTGCCGCGTTTTTCATTCCAGTAGTCGTGCACGGCCACGAGAATCTCGGGCCAGTCGGCGCGGTCCATCCCAGCGCTTTGGGTCGGCGGTTGACTCAACACATTCTCCCTTGGGCTGGAGGAATGCGGTTACGGCAAAGCCTGCCACGATGCAGACGCTATATCGCGGCGCCGCCTCTGGCCAGTTGAAGGACCATGCAGCGCTCTCGGGGATTGTACGCAGTCGCGGACGGCTGGGAAACCTCGGGCCTCGATCCGTCAAATTCTGTTCCTCATTTGTCTCAAAAGACTTGGGAGGAAGGACGCCGGCCGTCACGCCCAATCCGTCGCCGCGCACCTTGTGTCGCGGCGGCGGATTTCGTGTGTCCGCCCGGCTGGCAGGGCGCGCCCGCGACCAGTACAGTCCCGCCACTTGCTATCGAAAATGGAGGAAACGGATGGATTTCGATTATTCGCCGCGCCAGCGGGAGTGGATGAAGAAGGTGGGCGACTTCATGGAGGCCCACATCTACCCGGCCGAGAAGGTCTATGCCGCGCAGATGGACGAGGCGCGCGCCAAAGGCAATCCCTGGATTGTCGTGCCGGTCGTCGAGGAGCTGAAGAAGAAGGCGAAGGCGCAGGGCCTGTGGAATTTCTTCCTCAACGAGAGCGCACACGGCGCCGGCCTCACCAACCTCGAATACGCGCCGCTCGCCGAGATCATGGGCAAGGTGGGATTCGCGTCGGAGGTGTTCAACTGCTCCGCCCCCGACACCGGCAACATGGAGGTGCTGGAGCGCTACGGCAGCCCCTATCAGCAGGACAAGTGGCTGAAGCCGCTGCTGGAGGGCGAGATCCGCTCGGCGTTCCTGATGACCGAGCCGGCGGTCGCCTCGTCCGACGCCGCGAACATCGCCACGCACATCGAGCGCAAGGGCGATCACTACGTCATCAACGGCACGAAGTGGTGGTCGTCGGGCGTCGGCGATCCGCGCTGCAAGATCATGATCGTGATGGGCAAGACCAATCCCGAAGGCGGCCGCCACAGCGCGCAGTCGCAGATCTTCGTGGAGCGCGACACCCCCGGTGTGAAGATCAAGCGCATGCTTCCGGTGTTCGGCTATGACGACGCCCCGCACGGCCATGGCGAGGTCGAGCTCAAGGACGTCAAGGTGCCGGTCGAGAACATGATCCTCGGCGAGGGCCGCGGCTTCGAGATCGCGCAGGGGCGCCTCGGCCCGGGCCGCATCCATCACTGCATGCGCACCATCGGCGTCGCCGAGCGTGCGCTGGACATCATGTGCAGGCGCCTTCTGACCCGCGAGGCGTTCGGCAAGAAGATCTACGAGCACTCGGTGTGGGAGCAGCGCGTCGCCGAGGCCCGCATCAACATCGACATGTGCCGCCTGTTGACGCTGAAGGCGGCCGACATGATGGACAAGGTCGGCAACAAGGTCGCCCGCGCCGAGATCGCCGAGATCAAGGTGGCGGCGCCGCGCATGGCGCTGCAGGTGATCGACGACGCGATCCAGGCCTGGGGCGGCGGCGGCGTGACGTCCGATCCGGGTCTCGCCCGCATGTACGCCAGCCAGCGCACGCTGCGCCTGGCCGACGGCCCGGACGAGGTCCACTGCCGCACCATCGCGCGCCTTGAGTTCGGCAAACACGTCGAGATGCCGAAGAAGGTCAAGGCGGCGGAGTAACGCTCGCCGCTATCGAATGGGAAAGGGCGGTCGAAAGGCCGCCCTTTTTGCTCGTCCTGTCATCCGCCGCGAATGCGGCGGGCCCAGTTGACGTCTTCTCAAGTGGTACAAAATGTCACCTGGGTTCGCCGCATTCGCGGCGAATGACACCAGTGCTACGCCGCCACCGCCCGAAAATCCGTCTTCAGCGCCAGCGTCACCGTCACCTCGGTGCCGACGCCTTCCTCGCTCGCGATCGTCATTGCGCCGCCATGCTTCTCGGCCAGCGCGCGCACCAGCGCGAGGCCCAGCCCGGTTCCGGCCTTGGCCAGCATCGGGTCGCCGCAGACCTGCTCGAAGGGCTGGCCCAGCCGCGCGATCTCGCTCTCCGGGATGCCGATGCCGGTGTCGCTTACGCGGATCCGCGCGAAGTCGCCGTCGCGCAGCACCGTCACCTTCACCTCGCCGCCCGGCGGGGTGAACTTGATGGCGTTGGAGAGAAGATTGATCACGATCTGCTTCACCGCGCGGCGGTCGGCGATCAGCGAGGCCTTGCGCTCGACGTCGAAGCCGATTGTCACGCCCGCGCTCTTCGCGCGGTCGTCTAAGAGCCGCGTCACGTCCGAGATGGTTTCCGGCAGATCGACACGCTCGAGGTTGAGCTCGAGCTTGCCGGCCTCGATCTTCGCCATGTCCAGCATGTCGGTGATCAGGTCGAGCAGCAGCTGCCCGGAATCGTAGATCAGCGTCGAGTAGTCCTCGTAGCGGTCGTTGCCGAGCGGCCCGAACGCCTCGGCCCGCATCAGATCGGAGAACCCGATGATCGCGTTCAGCGGCGTGCGCAGCTCGTGGCTCATATTCGCGAGGAACTGCGTTTTGGCCTTGTTGGCGGCCTCGGCGCGCTCGCGCGCGGCCTGCGCCTCCTGCTCCTGGATTTTCCGCGCCGTGACGTCGCGCGCCACGCTGACATAGCCGAGATAGCTGCCGTCCGCGTCGTAGCGCGCCCGCGTCGAGACTTCGAGCCACACATATTGTCCGTCGCGATGCCGCAGGCGGTAGGAGACGCGCATCTCTTCGCGCTCGCGCGGCGGCAGCTTCAGCGCGCGCAGCGGCGCGATGTCGTCGGGATGCACGAAGTTCAGCCAGCCGCCGTTCTGGATCTCCTCCGCGGTGCGCCCCATCACGCGGCTGAGCGCGTCGGAGGCGAACAGGATGCGCCGGTCCGGCCCGAACAGGATGATGACGTCGGAGGCTTCCGTCGTCATCACGCGGTATTTCTCATAGGCCTGGCGGCGCTCCTGCTCGGCCTCGACGCGCGCGCTGACGTCGCGCGACACGCTGATGACGTTCGCCGGCTTGCCGTCGGCGTCGTAGACCGTGCGCAGCGTCGTCTCGAGCCAGATGTAGTGCCCTTTCCTGTGCAGAAAGCGCCAGCCGACGATGGTGATGTCGGAATCCATCGGCCTGTCGGTCATCTTCAGCGTCTCGCCGAGATCGTCGGGATGGATGAAGTTCTTGTAGCCGCCGTCGCGGATGTCGTCGGCGCTGCGCCCGGTGATGCGCTCCAGTGCCTGGGACGCGAACGCCAGCTGCCGGTCGGGGCCGTAGAGGATGATGATGTCGCCCGACTCCTCGGTCATCAGGCGGTACTGCGCCTGCGCCTTCTCGCGCGCCTCTTCCGCCAGCACCTGCTCGGTGACGTCGTGACAGACGCCGAACAGCGCCATCGTGCGCCCGTCCTCGCCGATCTCGACCTCGCCCTGGGTGTCGACGATGCGCGCGCCGCTCTTGGTCATGTCGCGCGGATAGGTGCGGTAGGAAAAGGGCGAGCGCATCTTTATCGCCTGCGCCAGCGTCGCCTTGATGGTGGCGTGCGACTCCTCGGTCATCTCGCTGTAGAGCCAGTCCAAGTCGGGCTTGCGCGACGCCGGATCCTCGCCCAGCAGGCGGTACATGCCCGCCGACCAATGATAGTCGCCGGTCGTCAGGTCGTAGCGCCAATAGCCGAAATGGGCGGCGCGCTCGGCAAGGTCGAGATGCGCGCGCCGCACCGGCGGCAGCTCTGGACGGATTTTCGCGTGGCTCATACTTTCCCCGAACGGACGCTCGCCGTCGAGGTTGCACGCTAGCGTACGGTGGTTAATCAAGACTTGCGCGGGGTTTCCGCGGCGCCGGCGCGTTAGGAGGGTGTTTACACTTACCCCGTCGCGCCGAAGGCGCGCATCAATCCATGGCCCCCGCGCGCTTGGCGTACATCCACGCGCGCTGCGCCAGCGGGCGCACGGCGCTCGCGTTCTGCGCCGCGTTGGCGTTCGCCGCCGTGCCGTCGCGCACGCGCCCGACGATACCCTGCAGGATGCCGGCGAGGCGGAAGAAGTTGTAGGCCGCGTAATAGTCCATGTTCGGCGTCGTGGTCCGCCCGGTGCGCTCGCAATACATCTTCACGTATTGCTCCAGCGTCGGGATGCCGAGCGCCTCGAAATCCGCGCCCATCACCGAGCCGGCGCTGGTGCCGCGGCCTTCCTGCTGCCACTGCATCAGATGATAGGTGAAGTCCGCGAGCGGATCGCCGATCGTCGACAGCTCCCAGTCGATCACGGCCAATACTTTCGGCTCGGTCGGATGCAGGATCATGTTGTCGAGCCGGTAATCGCCATGCACCACCGACGGGCGCCCTTCCGCGGGCAGGTGCTTGGGCAGCCAGTCGATCAGCTTGTTCATCTCGTCGATCGTCTCGGTCTCGCTCATCTGGTACTGCTTGGTCCAGCGCGAGATCTGGCGTGCGACATAGGCGGTGGGCTTGCCGAACTCCGCCAGCCCGATCTTGACGTGGTCGAGGTTGTGCAGCCGCGCCAGCGTCTCGTTCATCGCATCGTAGGTCGCCCAGCGTTCCTTCTTGTCCATGCCGGGAAGGATGCCTTCCCACAGCACGCGGCCTTCGACGCAATCCATGATGTAGAACATCGTGCCGGTGATGCTCTCGTCCTCGCACAGCAGATACGGCTTGGCGACCGGAAAGCCCGTGGGATGCAGCGCCGAGATCACCTTGAACTCGCGGTCCACCGCATGCGCGCTGGGCAGGAGCTTACCCGGCGGCTTGCGCCGCATCACATATTTGCGGTTCGGCGTGACGAGCTGATAGGTCGGGTTCGACTGGCCGCCCTTGAACTGGCGCACCTCGAGCGGCGTCTGGAAGCCCTCGATGCGGTCGGCGAGATAGGCTTCGAGCTTCTTGACGTCGATGACATGCGCGGCGGTGACCTCCTTGGTGCCCGAATAGGTCTCCTGCCGGCTGGCGCCCTGGTCGCTCATCGCCATACTCCCGTTTCGAATTGTTATTGGGCGCATTTTGACTGCTGCAGCGCCGTACACAAGGTACAAATCCAACCTATCCCGTCATCCCGGACGAGCGCAGCGAAGACCCGGGACCCATGGAGCATGCGGCGCGCTAGGTCTCGGCTCGGCGCGATGCTGACGCATCGCTTGGCCGGGATGACAGCGGTGGATTTGGATCGCTAAGCGATCAGCGGCTCCAACGCTGCGGCAATATCGTCATTCGACCGCACCAGCACCGTCTGCAGTCCCGCGGCGCGGGCGCCTTCGATATTCGCCGCGGAGTCGTCGAAGAACAGGATGCGCTCGGGCGGCACGCCGATCTCGCGCACCACGTGGTCGAACGCCTCCCGGTCCGGCTTGCGCAGCCCGATGGTCGACGACACGAACACCGTCTTGAAGTGGCTCAGCATGCCGGCATAAGCGGCCGACCAGAACGCCTCATGCGCCCGGTTGGTGTTGGTGAAGGCATAGACCGGCAGCCGCGCCGCCGCCGCCGCGAGCTGCGCCTCGATCTGCGGAAACACGCCGATGAAGATCGCATTCCAGCCGTCGAGAAACTGCGCGTCGGTGAGGTCCACCTGGAATTCGTCGCGCAGCGACGCGAAGAACGCGGCATCGCTGATCAGCCCGCGCTCATGCTTGAAATAGGTCTCGCCCGGCACATAGGCCTTCCACAGCGGCGCAAGATCGCGCCCCGCGAGCTCCGACCACCGCCGCACCACGCGGCCGACGTCGATCTCGGTGGTCACGCCGCCGAAGTCGAACAGCAGGGCTTCGACAGGTTCGCTCATCGCCGCGCCAGCGCGCGCCGTCCGATATCGCGTCGCGCGAAACAGCCGTCCCAATGGATCAGGTCCACCGCGGCATAGGCGCGGGCCTGCGCCTCGGCGACGTCCTTGCCGGTCGCGGTGACGCTCAAGACGCGCCCGCCCGCAGCCACGATGCGGCCGTCACGCTTTTCGGTTCCGGCATGGAAGATCTGCACGCCGGGCAGCTTCGCCGCCGCCGCGAGGCCCGTGATGACCTGCCCCTTCTCGACCGCGCCCGGATAGCCCTTCGACGCCATCGCCACGGTCAGCGCGGCTTCGTCGCTCCAGCGCAGATCGACGTCCTTCAGCATCCCGTCGCGCATCGCCAGCAGCACCGTCAGCAGGTCGCTCTTCAGCCGCGGCATCATCACCTGGGTCTCCGGATCGCCGAAACGGCAATTGTATTCGACGAGCTTCGGCCCCGCCTTGGTGAACATCAGCCCCAGATACAGCACGCCGGCATAGGGCATGCCCTTGGCGCGCATCGCCGCGACGGTCGGCTTGATGAAGCGCTCCATCGCGACGCTCTCCATCGCCGGCGAGATCACCGGCGCAGGCGAGTAGGCGCCCATGCCGCCGGTGTTCGGCCCCCTGTCGCCGTCGAAGACGCGCTTGTGGTCCTGCGCGCCGGCAAGCGGAAGAACGGTCGTCCCGTCGCTGAGCGCGAAGAAGCTGCCTTCCTCGCCCTCCATGAATTCTTCGACGACGACCGCATGGCCGCTGTCGCCGAAGGCGCCTTCGAACATGCCGTCGATGGCCTTGTGCGCGTCGGCGCGGCTCTCGGCGATGATCACGCCCTTGCCGGCCGCCAGCCCGTCGGCCTTGATCACCACCGGCAGGCCGAGACCGTCCGCGAACGCCTTGGCCGGCGCCGCCGTGCGGAAACGCCGATAGGCCGCCGTCGGGATGCCGTATTCGGCGCAGAGGTCCTTCACAAAGCCCTTGGAGCCTTCGAGCACTGCCGCCGCCTTGCTCGGCCCCGTGGCGCGGATGCCGGCCGCTTCGAACGCATCCCACAGCCCGCCGACCAGCGGCGGATCGGCCGCGATCACCGCCAGATCGATGCCCGCCTGCAGCGCGAACGCCACCTGGCCCGCGAAATCCATCGCCGGGACCGGCACGCATTCCGCGACCTCGGCGATCCCCGCATTGCCCGGCGCGCAATAGAGCTTGGTCAGCAGCGGCGACGCCGCCAGCTTCCACGCCAGCGCATGCTCCCGGCCACCCGACCCGACGAGAAGGACTTTCATGGTTCCTCTTTAGCACGCGGGGGGAGGGTGAAAATCGACATCCGTTGTATCATCTGTGAATCATGTCCGACGCCGCGACCGCCAAGCCCAACATGCCCGAGTTCTCGGTCACCGAGCTCTCGTCCGCCCTCAAGCGCACCGTCGAGGACGCGTTCGGCTTCGTGCGGGTGCGCGGCGAGATCAGCAACCTGAAATTCCACTCCTCCGGCCACATCTATTTCGACCTCAAGGACGAGAAGGCCTGCCTCAACGCCGTGGTCTGGCGCACCGGCGCCGGGCGCCTGCGCCAGAAGCCGCAGGCCGGGCTCGAGGTCGTGTGCACCGGCAAGATCTCCACCTATGCCGGCTCGTCGCGCTACCAGATCATCGTCGAGCAGGTCGAGCTCGCCGGCGCCGGCGCCCTCATGGCGATGCTGGAAGCGCGCAAGAAGGCGCTCGCCGCCGAGGGCCTGTTCGAGCCCGCGCACAAGAAGCCGCTGCCCTTCCTGCCCGGCGTGATCGGCGTGGTGACCTCGCCGACCGGCGCCGTGATCCGCGACATCATGCACCGGCTCCAGGCGCGCTTCCCGCGCCGCGTGCTGGTGTGGCCGGTGGCCGTGCAGGGCGAGCGCGCCGCGGCCGAGGTCGCGGCGGCGATCCGCGGCTTCAACGCCATCGGCCCGGGCCACGCGCTGCCGCGCCCCGATCTTCTGATCGTGGCGCGGGGCGGCGGCTCCATCGAGGATCTGATGGCGTTCAACGAGGAGATCGTGGTGCGCGCCGCGTTCGAGAGCGCGATCCCGCTGATCTCCGCCGTCGGGCACGAGACCGACACCACGCTGATCGACTTCGCGTCCGACGTCCGCGCGCCGACACCGACCGCCGCCGCCGAGCTCGCCGTGCCGGTGCGCACCGAGCTGCTCGGCCAGACGCTGGATTTCACGCGCCGCCTGCTGCGCGCCCACACCAAGGGCATGGACGACCGCCGCCGTCATCTTGCGCAGTTGGCGCGCGTCCTGCCGCGCGCCGAGGCGCTCTTCTCGCAGCCGCGCCAGAGGCTCGACTATGCGAGCGAAAACCTCGCCAAGGCCCTGCGCACCAACCTGCAGGAGCACCGCCGCGCGTTGACAGAGGCCGGCGCGGTGCTGCGCCCGAACCGCATCGCACTTCAGATCAAGCGCGGCAGCGAGCGGGCCGACGCCCTGGCGCAGCGCCTGGCGCGGGCCCAGCGTGTCCGGCTGGCGAAGCAGCGGCAACATCTGGACGCCCTCGGCCGCGTGCTGGAGAGCGCCTCCTACCGGTCCGCGCTGGATCGCGGCTTCGCGCTGGTGCGCGGCGAGGATGGCGCGATCCGCCGCCGCGCCGGCCAGGTCGCGCCGGGCGAGCACCTCACGCTGAGCTTCGCCGACGGCGAGCAGGGGGCGGTGGCCGACGGCATGGCGGTCGCACCGAAGGCGAAAGCCAAGACGAAAGCCGGTGGCGGCCAGGGGAGCTTGTTCTGACGCTGCCCAACTTGTCATCCGCCGCGAATGCGGCGGACCCAGGTTGCGCATCGCTCATCTTGCAAGGTTCGCGAAGACGGCATCTGGGTTCGCCGCATTCGCGGCGAATGACACTGGTTTTTTCGTTCAAATCGCCTCGCAACCACTCTACACTGGACGGCATGAACAAGATGGACCGCGATTTTCGCGCGCAAGGCGAGGCCGTTCTGGAATATCTCGACGGCGAGTTCCGCGTCGTGAAGGCCGGCTCGTTCGTCGTCTGCGCCGTCACCGGCGTGCATATCCCCGTGGAGTCGCTGCGCTACTGGAACGTCGACCTGCAGGAGGCCTATGCCAATCCCGTCGTGGCCCTGAAGCGCCAGCAGGACGCCGGAAAGATTCCCAAGTGATTACACGCAGGCTGGCCCTTGGCTGCGGCGTAGCAGCGGCGTTCGTGCCTGTTCTCGTGCGCGCCGCGGGACGCCTGACGCTGACGGGTTCGATGGAGCAGGGCGGTCTGGTGGTCGGCCGCGCCGAACCCGGCGCCAAGGCGACGCTCGACGGCGATCCGATCCACGTCTCGCCCGAGGGCGTGTTCGCCTTCGGCCTCGGCTGGGATCAGGCCAAGCCCTCGCATCTCGCACTCACCTTCGCCGACGGTTCGACCGAGAGCCGCGACGTCGTGCCCACGGCGCGCAAATACGACGTCCAGCGCGTCAATGGCCTGCCGCAGAACACGGTCACGCCTTCGCCCGAGATTCTCGAGCGCATCAGGCGCGAGCACGCGCGCCTCAACGAACTGCGCAAGACCGACAGCGATCACCTGTGGTTCGCGGAGAGCTTCGACTGGCCGGCGCCCGGCCGCATGAGCGGGGTGTTCGGCAGCTATCGCATCGACAACGGCACGCCGATGACGCCGCATTTCGGCGTCGACATGGCCAATGTCGAAGGCACCCCGATCCACGCGCCGACCGATGCCGTGGTGCTTCTCACCGACGATTTCCATCTCGAAGGCGGCTTCACGCTGCTGGACCACGGCCATGGCGTGACGACGCACTACATGCATCAGTCCAGGCGTCTGGTGCAGGAAGGCGACGTGCTGAAGCGCGGCGACGTGCTCGGCAAGATCGGCATGACCGGCCGCGCCACCGGCCCGCATCTGCACTGGGGCATGAACTGGTTTGCGGTCCGGCTCGACCCGTCGCTCTCCACCCGCACGCCCGAGCCGCCGAAAGCCTAACCCAGGCCTTGCGCCTTGATCGCGCGTTGCAGCGGCTCCTGGTCCTGCGCCCGGTCGGTCGGCCAGCGGCGATGGATCCACAGCCATTGCGACGGCCGATGGCGCACGCCCTTCTCGACCGCGTCGTTGATCAGGCAGGTCAGCGTGTAGATGTCGCGCTTCTCGTCGCCCGTCGGCGTGAAGGCGATGGGTGCGTGCACCGTCATGCGGAAGCGCGAGCCCGGCAGGCGTTCGTTGGAGACCGGCAAAAGGGTCGCGCCCAGCCGCAGCGCCAGCATCGCCGGCGCCGGCGTCGTCATCGCGAGATGGCCGAAGAACGGCGCCGCGATGCCCTCATTGGTCTTCTGGTCGGTGAGCAGCACGATGGCCTTGGCGCGCCGCAGGAGCGTGAAGATCTTGCGCGTGCCCGCCGCGCCTTTCGCGATCTGGTCCTTGGGCCCGTTGGTGCGCCGCTGCTCGACCAGCCAGCGGTCGATGTAAGGATTGTTCTGCGGCCGATAGACCTCGCCGCCCTCGAACCCGACCTGCACCGCGACGAAGGGCATCAGCTCCCAGTTCGCGAAATGGCCGGAGAAGAACATGATCCCCTTGCCGCTGTCCTTCAGCGCCATCGCGGTCTCGAGATTGGCGACCTGCAAGCGCGGGTTCGGACCGTGGATCGAGAACTTGTCGAGATGGGCGTACTCCGCGACCGTGCGGCCCAGGCAGTCGCACATCTCCAGCACGATGGCCTCGATCTCGGCCTTGTTCTTCTCCGGGAACGCGAGGCGCAGGTTCGCCCGCGCGCGGTTCATGATCCCGCCGATGCGATAGAAGATGTGGCGCCCGATGAAGCCGCCCACCGCCGACGACACCGTCAGCCCGAGCAGCCGGCAAAATCCGATGAAGGCGAAGAAGGCCGCCGCCTCGGCGCCGTAGCGCAGGCGCAGTGCAAGCGGCGTGGAAGACTGGTCTGACGCGTCACTCATGCGGTGGGGGCGGTAGCGCAGCCGTCGCGAGCCTGTCAAGCAAGCCGTCCAGCGCCGCCGGCTCCTCGAACCGCGAATGGACCGGAAGCGCGACGATTCCCTCGCGTTCCGCGGGCGTCAGGCGGACGTAATCTTTCTCCGTCGTAACCAATGCCGCGTGTTCCGCGGCGGCGCGGCGCTTGAGGCGCGCGATCTCGGACTGGGTGTAGACATGGTGGTCGCCATAGGCCTTGGCGTCCGCGATGACGAGGCCGAGCCGCGTCAGGGCATCGAAGAACTTGCCCGGCCGCCCGATGCCGGCGAACGCCACGACCCGCGCCCCGGGCGCAAGACGCGTCTCGTCCTGCACCAGCGTTGTGTGCAGCACCGGGCCTGCAAAGCTGCTGAGATCGGGCGGCGTGCCCGCGCCCGCGACGATCACCGCGTCGGCGCGCGCCAGGCCCTGCGCCACCGGCTCGCGCAGCGGCCCCGCCGGCAGGACGCGATGGTTGCCGAAGCCGGCCTCGGCATCGACGACGATCAGCGACAGGTCCTTGGCCAGTGTGAAGTTCTGGTGGCCGTCGTCCATGATGATGGTGTCGAAGCCGTGCGCCTCGGCCAGCTGCGCCCCCGCCGCGCGGTCGGCCGACACGATCACCGGCGCGATCGCGGCCAAAAGCAAAGGCTCGTCGCCGACATGCGTCGCGCGGTCGTCGGGCGCGACGAACGCGCTGCCGCGCACCTTGCCGCCATAGCCGCGCGTCAGGAAAACGGGCCGCCGCCCGCGCACGATCAGCGCCCTGGCGAGCGCGACGCAGATCGGCGTCTTGCCGGTGCCGCCGGCGGTGAGGTTGCCGACGCAGATCACCTGGATCTTCGAGCGGTAAGGCTGCGCATGGGCCGCGCGCCACGCCACCGTCCACGCATACAGCCAGCCGAGCGGCAGCAAGAGCGCGCCGGCGATGCGCGACAGCGTATCGGTGCGGGTCCAGAAATCAGGCGGACGCATGGCTGGCCAGGAATCCGTCGACCACGGCGATGGTCTTGGCGACCGCGCCGCCCAGCGTCGCCGCGCCCTTCGCGGCCGCGTCGCCCAGCGCCTTCGCCTCGCCGGGATTGTCGAGCAGCCGCGCCGCGAGCGCCGCGATCTCGACGCTCGATCGAACGAGCCCCATGCCTTGCGCCGCGAAGAGCGCCGCATAGGCGCTCTCGGAGTTGAACACGTGCGGGCCCGCCAGCACGCCGCAGCCCAGCCGCGCCGGCTCGAGCGGATTGTGCCCGCCCGCCGGAACCAGCGTGCCGCCGACGAAGCAGAACGGCGTCAGGCGATAGAACAATCCCAGCTCGCTCAGCGTATCGGCGATATAGACCGCGGTGTCGGGCGTGATCGCTTCGTCCGCGGCGCGGCGCGCGCTGACGCGCGTGTCGCACAGCATCGCGATGTCGGGTCCGCGATTGGGATGGCGCGGCACGATGATGGTGAGCAGATCGGGATGCGTGCGGCGCAGCGTGTCGTGCACCGGCAATATCGTCTCGTCCTCGCCCGGATGCGTCTGCGCCGCGAGCAGGATCGGCCGCGCGCCGATGGCGGCCTTCAGCGCGTCGAGCTTCACCGGATCGTAGGGCAGGGGCGGGGCATCTTCCTTCAGGCTCCCGACCATGCGCACGTCCGGTGCGCCGAGAACGCGGAAGCGGCCCGCGATCTCCTCGTCCTGCGCCAGGCAGACGTCGAACGCCGACAAGACCATGGCCGCCGTCTTCTTCGCCCAGCGCCAGCCCTCGAACGAGCGTTGCGAGATGCGCGCATTGACCTGCGCCATCTTGGTGCCGCGCGCATGCGCCCCCAGGATCAGGTTCGGCCACAGATCGGAATCGACGAACAGCCCCGCATCCGGCCTCCAGTGATCGAGAAAGCGCCGCGTCGCCGCCGGCGTATCCACCGGCACGAACTGATGGATCGCGCCGGCCGGAAGGCGTTCGTGCATCAGCTCCGCGGAGGTGACGGTGCCGCTGGTCATCAGCACGTTCACGCCCTTCGCCGTCAGCGCCTCGATCAGCGGCAGCGCCGCGAGGCATTCGCCATTGCTCGCGCCGTGCACCCAGACCAGCTTTCCGGCCGGGCGTTCCACACCGGCATAGCCGAGGCGCTCGCTCGCGCGGTCGCGATGCTCCTTGCCCTGGCGCTTGCGCCGGCGCAGCAGCAAGGGCGCGGCGGGCGACAGCAGCTTGGTCGCGGTGCGATAGGCAAGGAGGCCGAAGGGCGCCATGCGTTACGCCTCTTCGCCCGCGAGATCGTGCTGGTAGAGCCGCGCATACAGCCCGCCCTTGGCGATCAGTTCGCCATGCGTGCCGGACTCCGCCACGCGTCCCTTGTCCAGCACATAGATGCAGTCGGCATCGAGCACGGTCGACAGCCGGTGTGCGATCACGATCGTCGTGCGGTCCTTCATCAGCCGCGTCAGCGCCTCCTGCACCTGACGCTCGCTCTCGGTGTCGAGCGCGCTGGTCGCCTCGTCGAGCAGAAGGATCGGTGCGTCGCGCAGCATGGCGCGGGCGATGGCGATGCGCTGGCGCTGGCCGCCCGAGAGCTTCAGCCCGCCCTCGCCGACGCGGGTGTCGTAGCCGCCCGGCAGCGCCATGATGAAATCGTGCGCCGCAGCGTCGCGCGCCGCGCGCTCGATGTCGGCGCGCCCCGCATCGAGGCGGCCGAGCGAAATGTTCTCCGCCACGGTCTCGTCGAACAGGATCGCTTCCTGCGTCACCAGCGCGATATTGCTGCGCAGCGAGGCCAGCGTGAGCGCCGCGATGCTCGTGCCGTCGATCTTTATGGCGCCGCTGTCGATCTCGTAGAAGCGCAGCATCAGGTTGAACACCGTGCTCTTGCCCGCGCCCGACGGGCCGACCAGCGCCACCTTGCTCCCCGCCTGGGCGCGGAACGACACGCCGCCCAGCACCGGGCTGGCATTGTCGTGATAGGAGAACGCGACGTCCTCGAACGCGAGGTCGCGGCCGCGCGCGCCCGGCGCCGCCAGCGCCCGCGCGCCCGTCTTGTCGACGATATGCGGCACCCGGTCGATCACCGCGAAGATTCGGTCGGCGGCCGAAATGCCGGACTGCGCCGTCGCCCAAAGCTGCGTCAGGTTGCGCACCGGCTGCAGCGCCAGCAGCATCGCGGTGAGGAACGAGGCGAAATGGTTGATCTCGATCTCGCCATGGATCGCCTGATAGCCGGCATAGCCGATGGTCGCCGCGATCACGATGCCGCCGAACATGTCCGACGCCGGCACCGCCATGGCGCGCCGCGTGACGACGCGCAGCAGGAATTTCAGCCGCGCCGCCAGCCGCGCATCGGTGCGCGCGGTGATGTGCTGCTCCAGGCTGTACGCCTTGATGATGCGCCGCCCGTCCAGCGTCTCGCTGAGCGCGATGGAGAGCTCCGCCGTCTGCTCCATGCCGCGCGAGGCGGCGCGGCGCAGCGACGAGCCGATCACCTGCGTCACCCAGGCGACGCCCGGCAGAACGATCACCGAGATCGCGGCGAGCTGCCAGTCCTGGTAGATCATCACGCTGGCGAGCGCGATCAGCGAGATGAATTCCAATCCCAGCCCCGCGATGCCGCGCACGATGGCGTCGCGCATCAGGGTGGCGTCGTAGACGAAGTTCGAGACGAACTGGGCGGAGTGCACCGCGTTCAGCGTCGCCAGGTCCTGCGACACCAGGCTCAGCGCCATGTCGTGCTGGGTCTCGGCGACCGCGCGCTCGCCGACCGTGTCCATCATCGATTGCTGCAGGTACTGCGTCACCGCCCGCACCGCGACCACGCCGAAGATCGCCGCCGGCACGATGATCAACAGGTCGACGCGCTTCTGGATGAAGAGATAGTGGATCGCCGGATCGGTGAGATAGGCGAGCGACGCCGTCATCGCCGCGGTCACGATCATGCAGCTCACCGCGACGGCCAGCGTCGTCCACTGCTTGCGCATGTAATGCGTCAAGAGGCGGCGGATGATCACGGCATTGCGGGACGGCGCCTCCGGATGGGGGCCGCTTGCATCGATGCTCATGGGCGAAGCTCTAGCACGGCCGGCGCGCGGCGTGCGAGCGGCGCGAAACCTCAAACCGGGCGCAGGATCGCATACATGTAATCGTTGAGAGGAATGCGCCCATAAACGCGGAAATAGGCGCTGAAGCCGGTCTCCTGCGCCATGCGGCCCATGGTCTTGGGCGTGAAATACTGGGTGTGGTCGGGAAACCAGAAACCGGTCCACTTCTTGCCCAGGATCGAGCGATTCCAGCAGGCGTAGTTCGGCACCTTCACCACCACAACCGCGTCTTTCTTCAGCACGCGGCGCAAGCCCTTCAGCGCGTCCTTCGGATTGGCCTCGTGCTCCAGATAGCCCCACAGCGCGGCGCCGTTGAAGTATTCCGCCGGCAGCTGCGCCAGCCCGCTGACGCCGTCCGCCAGAATCACCTGGCCGCCGCGCGGCTCGAAGATGGACCGCGCCGTCTGCGCCGCCGACCGCTCGATCTCGACGCCGAAGGGGATATAGCCCGGCGCCAGCTTGGCGAACTCGTCGCCGTCGCCGCAGCCGACGTCGAGCACCGGCCCCGGCTTGGCCCAGGCGCGCATGCCGCTCGCCGGCGTCGGATCGCCGAGCATGCCGAGCCGCCACAGCGTCAGCTTGTCGAGCGTCGCCAGGATCGGCTGCTCTTTGAGCCGCTTCTCCCAATACTTGTCGTGCTGCGTCGAAAAGCCGAGCTCGTCCTCCAGCCGCGCATAGTCCGGCACGTATTCGAGGTAGACCATCGTGCAGTTCGGGCACTGCTTCAGCGGCCAGTCCGGATCGGAATAGCCGAGCGGCGGCCCATCCGGCGGCGCGGTGCCGCACAGCGGGCAGTTGCGATGGACGCGGCCGGTCTGCGACATCACTTGCCTGACAGGAGCTGGGGAGTTTGCGGCGACGCGTTTAGCATCTTGGGCGGCAAAAGCCTACCCATGATGGTCATGCCCGTGGTCGCGATCCGGCTCCATCAGCCGGTGGATGTGGACCACGAAATAGCGCATCTGCGCGTTGTCGACCGTCGCCTGCGCCTTGCCGCGCCAGGCCTTCAGCGCCTCGGCGTAGTTCGGATACATCCCGACGATGTCGAGTTTCTTGAGGTCCTTGAACTCCATCGAATGCGTGTCGGTCAGCTCCCCGCCGAACACCATATGGAGCAGCTGTTTCGGTTCATGGTCGGTCATCTGTCCTCCTATCGCCGCGGCAGGTTCAGGTGCGACACCCGCGCCAGCATCGCGTCATGCAGCTTCGGTCCGGCCGCGATCAGCGAGGGCTGAAGCGTGCTCTCGCGATTATAGACGAACCGCGCCCCGGTATGGGTGGTGGCGATGCCGCCCGCTTCGGTGAGAATGATCTCGGCGGCCGCCAAATCCCAGTCGCGTTTCGACGACAGCGCCAGCATGGCGTCGAACGCACCCGCGGCGACCAGCGCCATGCGATAGGCGATCGAGTTGCGCGTCTCCACATGCATCGGCGGCCAGGGCGTGTTCGGCGGCGTGTTCCAGGCTGTGTGCTCCAGCATCGGCTTGTCGCCCAGCATGCGGCAGCCTTCCAGCGCGGCGCGGTCGCCGACGTGGATGCGCGCACCGTTCAGGAACGCGCCATGGCCCGCCCGCGCGGTAAAGCACTCTTCCGTCATCGGATTGTACACCGCGCCCGCCACCGGCACGCCGTCCGTCACCACACCGGCGCAGATCGTGAAATGCGGCCGGTGCTTGATGAAGGCGACGGTACCGTCGATCGGATCGACCACGAACACCGAGCGGCAGCCGAGCCGCGCCGGATCGTCCTTGGTCTCCTCCGACAGCCAGCCGTAATCGGGCCGCGCCGCGCGCAGCGTCTCGCGCAGATAGCCGTCGACGGCAAGGTCGGCCTCGGTGACCGGATCGCCCTTGCCCTTGTCCCATTTCTTGAATTCGCCGCTCTCGAACAGATCGCGCGCGATGCGGCCGCCCTCGCGCACCGCCGCTTCCAGCAGCGCCAATGTCTGTGCCGTGGCCTCAGGCGCCGGCAACGGTCATCCCTTCGATGCGGATCGTCGGCGCGTTGGTGCCGTATTTGAAGGCGAGATCGTTGGCCGGCACCAGCACGCGGAACATGTCCTTCAGGTTGCCGGCGATGGTGATCTCCGACACCGGATAGGCGATCGCGCCGTTCTCGATCCAGAAGCCGGCGGCGCCGCGGCTGTAATCGCCGGTGACGGTGTTGACTCCCATGCCGATCAGCTCGGTGACGTAGAAGCCCTGCTTGATGTCCGCCATCAGGTCTTTCGGCGAGAGCGTGCCCGCCGCCATGTAGAGATTGGTCGCCGACGGCGCCGGCGGACCGCCGGTGCCGCGCGCCGCATGGCCGGTCGTCTGCAACCCGAGCTGCCGCGCGCTGGCGCTCTCCAGCAGCCAGGTCTTCAGCACGCCGCTTTCGATCAGCGCCCAGCGCCTGTTCGCCACGCCTTCGCCGTCGAACGGCTTGGAGCGCAGCCCGCGCGACCGGTGCGGATCGTCGATGATGTCGATGTTGGAGGCGAACACCGCCTCGCCCATGCGGTCCTTGAGGAACGACACGCCGCGCGCGATGGCGCTGCCCGAGATCGCCCCGGCGAAATGCCCGACAAGCCCGTTCGACACGCGCGGGTCGTAGACGATCGGCACGCTCTGCGACTTCACCTTGCGCGGACCCAGGCGCGCCACGGCGCGTTCGCCGGCGGCCCGGCCGATGGCTTCCGGCGATGCGAGATCGCCCGAATGCCGCGCGCTGTCGTAATCGTAGTCGCGCTCCATGCCGGTGCCTTCGCCGGCGATGACGGAGGCGCTGAAGCTGCTGCTGGTCCCGGCATAGCCGCCGAAGAAGCCGTCCGAGGTCGCCAGCGCGATGGCGGTGCGGCTGTAGCTCGCGCCGCCGCCCTCGGAGTTGGTCACGCCTTTCACCGCCATCGCCGCGCCTTCCGCGCCGCGCGCCCATTCGACCAGCGTGCCGGCCGGCGGCTCGCTCCGGTCCTCGATGTCGAGCGCCGGAAACGTCTTGGCGAGGCGATCCTTCGGCGCGAGCCCCGCGAACTTGTCCTCCGGCGCCAGCTTCGCCATCGCCACGGCGCGGCCGGCCAGTTGGCCCAGCGAATCCTTCGAGAAATCGGTCGACGAGATGAACGCGACTTTCTGGCCGACGAAGACGCGCAGGCCCATGTCCTGGCTCTCCGCGCGCTCGATGTCCTCGAGCTTGCCGAGCCGGTAGGAGACCGAGGCGGCGACGCTCTCCACCATCAGCGCGTCCGCGGCATCCGCGCCGGCGGCCTTGGCGCCCTGGATCAGGCCTTCGAGGACGGCTTGAGGATCGATGCGCGCCATCTCAGGCTCCGACCAGCGCGAGCCACAGGAGGATCGCGATGGCGATGATGAGGGACAGCCAGGTCAGCGCCATGCCGATCAGCCGCGGCGTCGACGCGCCGACGTTGCGCGACAGGCCGAAGGCATGGAACAGCCGTCCGAGCGTCAGCGTCCCGCCGACCACGTGAATAACCAGCACGCTCGCGCCGGTCGCGTAGAGCAGCATGAGTAGAACGATCGCCATCGGCACGTTCTCGGTGTTGTTGCCATGGGCGCGCAGCGGCCCCAGCAGCGCCGGATCGGCGCCGTCGCCGATCTCCGTCCTGGTGCGGACGCGGGCGCGCACCACCAGCATGGCGAGCACCAGCATGATGAGCGCGTTCAGCGCGGCATAGAGCGCCACCATCGGCAAGGGCAGGGTGAAGGGGCTGGCGTCGTCCATGGCATCCTCGCGGCAGGGGCCCGCCCTACCTAGAACAGGCAGCGGAGCCGATCAATCGGCGCCTGTGGCTCCCGCGATGGAGAGCAGCAGTTCCCACGACACGATGGTGGCGGAGATCAGCAGGACCAGGATGCCGACGGCGGTGTAGTCGAGCATGTCCTTGTGCGCGAATGATATGTCCGCGCCGCTGTAGACCAGCATGCCGAACCCGATCACCGATGCCGTATAGCGCCGGGCCAGCTTGAAGGGCGAGCCGCTGCGCGCGCCCTCGCGCAGTGCCTCGACCATGCGGATCACCACCCACACCGCCCAGATCGCCGATGTGCCCAGGATGAAATCTCCGAAACCCCATAATGCCGGTCGCGGCAGCATCGCGCCCAGCGAGACGATGAGGATCACAAGATAGTTCTGGAACGCCTGCTCGGCGAGCCGGCGCGACGACCGGTGCGCATCGGAGAGGATCGCCTTGGCATTCACCGAGGCCGAGACGAACAGAAGCCCCAGCAGCGTCGCCGCCGCGCCGCCGGCCATCTCGAAGAAATTGAACCAGGGGGACATGATCGGTTTCATAACCTCCCCTCCAACATGTCATGGCCCGCGACTGCGGGCCATCCGGTTGGGTTCTGCACGCTATGCGCAGGTTGGCGAGAATCGATCCCGCGAACCTCCAAGCACCTTGCCGCTATCACCTGGATGGCCGCAGTCGCGGGCCATGACACTTTTTAAGGCGCCTGTTGCCGTTACTTCCAAACCGGCTTGCCATCTCCCGGCAGCCCGAGTCTCGCCCACTTCTTCGTGACGGTCTCGATCACGTCCATATCCATCGCGATCTTCCGCCCCCATTCGCGGCTCGTCTCGGGCGGCAGCTTGTTCGTCGCGTCCAGGCCGATCTTCGAGCCCAGCCCGCTCTGCGGCGAGGCGAAGTCGAGATAGTCGATCGGCGTGTGCTCGATCATCGTCACGTCGCGCGCCGGATCCATGCGGGTGGAGATCGCCCACATCACGTCCTTCCAGTCGCGCGCGTCGATGTCGTCGTCCACCACGATCACCCATTTGGTGTACATGAACTGGCGCAGATACGACCACACCGCCAGCATCACGCGCTTGGCATGGCCCGGATAGGCCTTCTTCATCGACACCACCGCGATGCGGTACGAGCAGCCCTCGGGCGGCAGCCAGAAATCGACGATCTCCGGAAACTGCTGCTTGAGCAGCGGCACGAACACCTCGTTCAGCGCTTCGCCCAGCACGCTCGGCTCGTCCGGCGGACGCCCCGTATAGGTCGACAGGTAGATCGGATCGCGCCGCATCGTGACCGCGGTGACGGTGAACACCGGGAACGGCTCGACCGAGTTGTAATAGCCGGTGTGGTCGCCATAAGGCCCTTCGTCGCGATAGTCGGTCAGCGACACCTCGCCCTCGAGCACGATCTCCGCCTCGGCCGGCACCTTCAGCGGCTGCGACACGCAATCGACCAGCGCGACGCGTTCTCCACGCAGCAAACCCGCGAACTGATACTCCGACAGCGTCTCCGGCACCGGCGTCACCGCGGCCAGGATCGTGCCCGGATCGGCGCCCAGCACCACGGCGGCGGGAAGTGGCGCGGTCTTCTCCTTCGCCCAGCGCTGATGATGCTGCGCTCCGCCGCGGTGCTTCAGCCAGCGCATGATCGTCTGGGTCTTGTTCAGCACCTGCATGCGGTAGATGCCGAGATTGAAATTGTCCTCGCGGCTCTCGCCCGGGCCTTTTGTGACGACCAGCGGCCAGGTGATCAGCGGCGCCGGCTCGCCCGGCCAGCAGGTCTGCACCGGCAGGGCACCCAAGTCGATTTGATCGCCGCGCAGCACGACGTCGTGCACCGGCGCGCGCGACACGCTCTTGGGCTTCATCGCCAGGATCGTCCTGGCCAGCGGCAGCAACTCGAACGCCTCGCCGAGCGAGCGCGGCGGCTGCGGCTGGCGCAGCGTCGCCATGACCTCGCCGACCTCGCGCAGCTCGCGTGATGTGGTGCGTTCCTTGCCGTCCATGGTCACGCCCATCGCGACGCGCTTCACGGTGCCGAACAGGTTGACCAGCACCGGCATGCTGCTCGGCGTTCCGTCGGCCTTCACCGGCTTTTCGAACAAGACGGCCGGGCCGCCCTTGGCGATGAGCCGGGTCTGGATCTCGGTCATCTCCAGGACGGTGGAGACCGGTTCCTTCACCCGCACCAGCTCGCCGGCGGCTTCGAGCTTGGCCAGGAAATCGCGGAGCGAGCGGTAGGGCATGGCGCGGTTCTAGAGCATTTTCGGTTGGGTTTGAATCGGCCACCCTCAACTTGTCATTCCCGCGAAGACGGGAATCCAGGGGGCAGCCGGCACGGTGCCTGGGTCGCTGGATGCCCGCCTTCGCGGGCATGACAGTGGAAGGAAGTCTCCGGCTCCAGCTTGCGCGCGCGCCAAGAGCCGTTAGGCTCGTCCGCGAAGCACCGGGGCCGTTCGCGGCCTTCGAAGGGGGAATGTTCATGCTTTTTGGCCGGATCAAGCCGCTGGAAGCGATTCTGGCGACCGCGGAGAAGAGGGGACTTCACCGCTCGCTAGGCGCCTTCCAGCTCACGCTCCTGGGCATCGGTGCGGTGATCGGCACCGGTATCTTCGTCTTGACCGCCGAGGCCGCCCAGAAGGCCGGCCCGGGCATGCTGTTCTCCTTCATCATCGCCGGCTTCGTCTGCGGCGTCGCGGCGCTGTGCTATTCCGAGCTGGCCTCGATGGTGCCGGTGGCGGGCTCGGCCTACACCTACACCTATGCGGTGGTCGGCGAGCTGTTCGCCTGGATGGTCGGCTGGGCGCTGATCCTGGAATACGCCGTGGGCGCCAGCGCGGTCGCCGTCGGCTGGTCGAACCACGCGGTCGGCCTCCTGCACGGGCTCGGCATCATCATACCGCCCGCGATATCCAACGCCGACGCGCTGATGGCCAAGGTGCAGCTGACCTTCGGCGCCGCCGCGACGCCGGACCTCGTCACCGCCCTCAACACCGGCGGCTGGATCAACGTTCCGGCCATCCTGGTCTCGGCCTTCGTCACCTGGCTGCTGATCATCGGCACGACCGAAAGCGCGCGGGTCAACGCGGTGCTGGTGCTGATCAAGATCGCGGCACTGACGCTGTTCATCGCGCTGACCCTGCCGATCCTCAACACCGCGCATTTCGAGCCCTTCATGCCGACCGGCTATAGCGGCGTGTTCGGCGCGGGCGCCTCGATCTTCTTCGCCTATGTCGGCTTCGACGCGGTGTCGACGGCGGCGGAGGAGACCACCAACCCGCAGCGCAACGTGCCCATCGGCCTGATCGGCAGCCTCCTGATCTGCACCGTCTTCTATCTCGCGGTGGCGGCGGGCGCGATCGGCGCCATCGGTGCGCAGCCGGTGATGGCGAACGGCGCCTCGCTCGAGCCCGGCTCGGCCGAGATGACCGGCCGCTGCGCCGCCATCGTCGCCGGCGGCGCGATGCAGCCGCTGGTCTGCTCCAAGGAAGCGCTGGTGCATGTGCTGGAGAGCGTCGGCTTCCCGTCGCTGGGCCGCGTCGTCGGCCTCGCCGCCGTGCTGGCGCTGCCGTCGGTCGTGCTGATGATGATGTACGGCCAGACCCGCATCTTCTTCACCATGGCACGCGACGGCCTGCTGCCGGCGCGCCTCGCATCGGTGCATCCGCGCTTCCGCACGCCCCATGTGGTGACGCTCATGACCGGCACGGGCGCGGCCATCGCCGCGGCCTTCCTGCCGGTGGGCAAGCTCGCGGACTATTCCAACTCGGGCACGCTGTTCGCGTTCTTCATGGTGGCGATCTCGGTAATGGTGCTGCGCCGCACCGATCCGGGCCGCAAGCGCCCGTTCCGCACGCCGGGCCTGTGGGTCGTCGCGCCGCTCGCCATCGTCGGCTGCGTGGTGCTGTATTTCTCGCTGCCGCTGACCGCCATCCTGGTGCTGCCGGTGTGGGGCGTGATTGGCCTCGTCGTCTACTTCGCCTACAGCCGCTCGCGCTCCTATGTCGGCCGCGGCATCCTCGACGTGACCGAGGACGACCCGCTCATCCACGGGGTGAAGGATTAACCCCAATTGTCATGGCCCGCGAATGCGGGCCACCCAGTTGGGTTCTGCACATAAGGAAAAGGTTCGCGGGATTGATCTCGCGAACCTCCAATCGTCATACCGCTATCACCTGGGTGGCCCGAATTCGCGGGCCATGACAAGTTTTTCTATTTCTGCGTCGCCAGTGCACTCTCACCGTCCGCAGCCGCCCGCATCTTCCCCGGTCCCGAGATCGCCGCCGCCGTCGCCGCGAGGTCGTTCAAATCGTCGCGCAGGCTCTGCAAGAGGAAGGGCAGGGCCTCCAGATGCGCCTTGCCGCCGCCCGGCAGCTTCTCCAGCCGCGCCGAGGCCGACGCCACGCTGGCATCGAGCTCCGCGCCCGCGCCGGCCGGCTGGCCCTCCGCCAGGAGATGATGGATCGCGCCGAACCGCGCCCGCGCGTCGCGCACGAAGGGGCGCAGCGCCGCCGTCACCGCGTCGGGTACCGGCGCACCCGACAGCGCGCGGTTGATGAACACGATCGCGCCATGTGCCCGGCTCAGCGCCTGGGTGAACTGGAGCGGCAGCGACTCCTCGTCGCCTTTCGCCTTGATTTGCCGCGCCGCGATGGTGAGTTCGCGCATCTCCTTGCGCGTCTTGGCGCCCAGGCGCGTGAACTTGTCCTTCGCCTCCGCATCGTCGGGCCGCATGCCGGTCGAGAGCAGATTGGCCATCGGCATCATCAGCGCGGCGGCGTTCTTGCGCAGCGCCGCCATCGCATTCGACGGCAAGACGACATAGGACACGAACAGCGCCACGACGGTGCCGAGCCCGACATCGAGCACGCGCAGCGCCGCGACGCCCAGGCCGAACGCGGCGCCCCCATGGCCCACCTTGCCGCTGCCCGCCGCCGACAGCACGATCATCGCCGCCATCGGCGCGGCGCGGAACGCGGTGTAGTCCGCCGACAGGAACGCCATCGGCGCCATCGCGAGGAAGAGCAGCGCCCAATCCGGAATCCCGAAGCGATGCATCTGCGACGCGACGAGCCCCACCGCGGCGCCCGCCAGCGTGCCGATCAGCCTGTCGCCCGCCGAGCCGCTCGCGCCCTTGGCTCCGCCGCGCGCCACGATGACGGCCGACATCACGGGCCAATAGGTCTCCGGCATGTGCTGCAGCGTGGCGACGAGATAGGCGAGGGTGGCCGACAGCCCGACACGCCCCGCGACCAGCAGGCCGTCCTGGTGATCCTGGAACAGGGCGCGGGCGCGATGCGCGACGGCAAGGAAACGGGTTTTCATGCCGCGATTATCGCGCCGTGTTCTTGGTTTGTCCAATTGCGGATGGGCCATTTCAGTTCGGATCGTTCGGCCACAAGACCCAGACCAAGCTTCCGATCGCGGCGACGACAAGCGCCAGCGCCGCCAGCACGCCCATCGTCGGTGTCGGATTTGCATTCAGCACAAGCCACAATTCGACGAGCGGAAGACCGAAAATGCCCAGCGCAAACCACACCGCGGTCGCTATCAGCAGCTTGTACCGGCGCTTCATGCGTTCGCCTTCTTTCCATGCGGCGTGCATGATAGCACCTCGGCGATCCGATGCGCGGCGCGCCGGCGGTCCAACATCCCGATAGGACGCATATGCTTGCAGCGATGACACTGGCCGCCGCCTTGTCGCTGCCCCTCTCGGTACGCAACGCCAATTTCGACAAGCCGCCGCACGACACGCTCGCCAATTGCCGTGCTGCGCCCGAGCCGTACGGCGCCTGCCGTCTCCCCGCCGCGCTCTCGCCCGCCGATGCCGCTGCCCGTCTCGCGGGCAAGGACGTCGCATGGTGGCGCGAGGCCGATCGTTTCGTCGTCGTGGCGCGGCGCGACACCGATCAGGCCTATCTGTGCTGCTCCATCCGCGGCCGCATGGACCGCATCGACGGCGATCTCTGGGCGCTGCGCACGCGCGTCGTCGATCTCGATGCCGCGACCATCGACGTCGACGTCTGGCCGGCGCCGCCCAACGCCACGCTCGGCGTGTGGCGCGGCCCCGCCACGCCGCCGCGCCCGCCCGTCGCCGACGCGTTGCTGGGCCATGTCTACGAAACGACGATCGCGAGCCATTTCCTCGACGCGCCGCGCAACGTCTGGTTCTACACGCCGCCCGGCTTCGATCCGGCCAAGCGCTATCCCGTCGTCTATATGAGCGACGGCGCCGGCCGCCTGCAGCAGCCGCGCATCGTCGAACCCGCGATCCTCTCCGGCCGGTTGCCGCCGCTCGTCCTCGTCGGCATCGATGCCGGCACCGGTCCGGTGCCCGACATGCGCGCCGCCGAATACCTCATCGGCGCCGGCGACACGATGAGCTTGTTCCTCAAGCACGAATCCTTCGTGCTGCACGAGGTGCTGCCCTATGCCGAGGCCCATTACGGCGCCGCGAGCGATCCGGGGCTGCGCGTCGTCACCGGCTTCTCCGGCGGCGCGGCCTGGGCGATCGAGATGGGTCTGCGCCATCCCGATATCTTCCCGAACGTGATCGCGCAGTCGCTGGTGTGGCAGCGCGTCGAGCGCGATGCCGCGGCCGCGCCCGGCACGCGCTTCTATCTTTCCGCCGGCACGCTCGAGCCGCGCTTCTACGAGGAGACGCAGCGCTTCGCCGACGTCGCGCGCGCCGCGCACCACGAAGTCGTGCTGGAGAAAACCGTCAGCGGCCACAGCGGCGCGATCTGGAACGCGCTCCTGCTGCACGGCCTGGCGTGGGCTTTCGCGCCGCGCTGAGCAACTTATCCACGCATCTGCGGGCGGGCGTATGATGACTCATGAAAAAGACCCGCGCTCGCATAAGTCCCGTCAAGGCAGGCTTGAAATGCATTGCGTCGCCGCCGCCGCATGCGCGCCGTGCATCGCATCGTGCGCCCTATGGCGTGGATAACGCCCGGCGCGTCCATGTTCCGGAAAGGTCGGGCGCGAAAAATTCGAAAAACAATTATCTTGCCGAAACTCGTTCAAGTCGTTGCTTCGCAAAGCAAACATCGATTTGCCCTCCGGCGCCGCCCGGACGCCGGAGAGAAATCGCGATTTTCCGGCGAACAATTATGTTGTCGAAGCTAGCTCGGCATCTCGCCGATATATGCCGAGCTCGGCCGCAAGAGCCGTCCGCGCCGCTGCTGTTCGCGCGCATGCGCCGTCCAGCCCGCCGCGCGCCCCACCGCGAAGATCGGCGTGAACGCCTGGCGCGGGATCTGCAGCGCGTCGAGCAGGATCGCGGTGAAGAACTCGACATTGGTGTCGAGCGGATGATCCGGCTTCTTCTTGCGCAGCGCCTCGCGCGCATAGGCCTCGACCTCGGCCGCAAAGGGCATGTCGATGGCGTTGCTCGCCAGCTTGCCGACCGCGGTCTTCAGCACGTCGGCGCGCGGGTCGCGCACCTTGTAGACGCGGTGGCCGAAACCCATCAGCCGCTCGCCGCGCGCCAGCGCACCGTCGATCCAGGGCGCGATGCGCTCACGCGTGCCGATGGCATCGAGCATCTCGAGCACCGGCTCCGGCGCGCCGCCGTGCAAGGGCCCGGTCAGCGCGCAATAGCCGCCGGTGACGGCGCAGAACAGATCCGCTTGGGTCGAGGCGATGACGCGCGCGGTGAACGTCGAGGCGTTCATGCCGTGGTCGCACACCGTGACGAGATAGGCGTCCAGCGCCGCCGTCTCGGCGGCATTCGGCGCGCGGCCGTGCAGCATCGACAGCGTGTCGGCGGCATGGCTCAGCTTGGCGTTCGGGATGTGCGGCGCCTTGCCTTTCGACCGCTGCACCAGCGCGCCCACGATCACGGGCAGGGCGCCGACGATGGCCGCGTCATGGGTGAGGCCGTGCTCGGCGCGCAGCGTCGCCACCGCGGCGCGGAAGCCGTCGACGATCGACAGCCCCTCGCTCGCCGTCAGGAAGGTCTGGACGTGGCCGAACGCCCGCACCCGCGCCTCGCCGAGGGCGGCGCGCACCTCCGCCTCGCTGATCGGCGTGGCGGTGGCGGCGGTCCAGAGGCGCGCCGTGACGCCCTCGAAGCTCGTCTTTGCCGCGAGATCCGCGACCCGCTCGCCGGCGATGATCAGCTCGCCCTTCTGCCCGTCGACATGGGAAAGCGCCGTCTCGGCGGCGGGCACCCCGTCCAGGCCGACCGGGGATTTGCTGCTCTGCATCGTCATTTCCAGCTCCATCATTTTGTTGCGTTGCACAAAAGATCGGTTGGCTAGACGTATTGATCAATCTTGATTAGCATAATCAACATGAATAATTCCGATGATGCGCTCTACCTATCGGCCCGCGAAGCCGCGACCGAGCTCGCGGTGTCGCCGGCCACGCTCTACGCCTATGTCAGCCGCGGGCTGATCCGTTCGGAGCCCGGCGACAGCCCGCGCAGCCGCCGCTACCGCGCCGAGGACGTGCGCGGCCTCAAGAACCGCCGTGCGCCGTTGATCGAGACGCAGGGCCTCAAGTCGGCCGACCTGCCGGTGATGGACAGCGCGGTCTCGACCATCACGGAGGAAGGTCCGATCTATCGCGGCGTGCGCGCCGTGACGCTGGCGGAGAGCGCGACCTTCGAGCAATGCGCCAGCCTGTTGTGGGATTCGAAGTCCGCCGACCCGTTCGCGAAAGCCAACGTGCCGATCGTCTCGCCGACGATGCGCGCCATCATGGACGCGACGCGAAACGCGCCGCCCATCGACCGCTGCGTCGCGGTGCTGAGCCAGGCGGCCGAGGCCGATCCGCGCGCCTACAATTGGGTGAGCGAGGGCCGGGCGGCGACCGGCGCGCGCATCCTGCGCCTGGCGGCGGCGGTGATGGCGGGCACCGAGCCCTCCGCCGATCCGGTGCACCTGCAGGTCGCGCGCGCCTGGGCGCCGAAGAACAAGCACGCGCCGGACCTGATCCGCCGCGCGCTGGTGCTGCTCGCCGATCACGAGCTCAACGCCTCCACCTTCGCCGCGCGCGTCGCCGCCTCCACGGGCATCAGCATGTACGACGCGGTGATCGCGGGACTCGTGACGCTGAAGGGTCCGCGTCATGGCGGCGTCGGGCCGCTCGCCGCCAAGCTTCTGGATCTTTTCCTAGAGGGCGACATCGCCGCCATCGTGCGCGAGCGCGTCGCACTGGGCGAGCGCTTCCCCGGCTTCGGCCACATGGTCTATGTGGGCGCCGACGCGCGGGCGCAGTCATTGCTCGATGCGCTCAAGAAGCTCGGCGCCGACAAGCGCCTGACCACCGAAATCCCCGCGCGCATCGCCGAGGCCACCGGCTCGTTCGCGAACATCGACTATGTGCAGGCGGTGATGCGCCGCTTCCTCGATCTGCCGCCGGGCAGCGAGACGACCTTGTTCGCGATAAGCCGCGTCGCCGGCTGGGTGGCGCACGCCAGCGAGCAACTCGAGACGAAGAAGCTCATCCGCCCCCGCGCCCGCTACACGGGGCCGGCACCGACGCCGCTGCGTAAGCGGTGAGCGTCAGGCTTTGAACACCAGCGGTATATTCAGGGCACGGAACATATCCGCGACCGGCGCGTCGATGTCTCCACCGCCCGCGACGGCGATCTCGACGCGCCCGCCGGTGTTCCGGATGTCATCGACGAAATAGCGGTAATGCGCGAACCGCGCCGCGATGTCGGCCAGCGCCGCATCGGTTCCGCCGCGCCCCGTCTCGTCGCCCGCGAGCGGCGTCTCCCACCAGGTTCCGCGCCCAGTGCCCGGCAGCCCGAACTCCTCGCTGACCTCGCGCGCCGACAGCGCCGGATGGAACACGCGCAGCGTGAAGGTGGCGCTCATGCGACCAGCCGATAGACGCCGGTGTCGCGGATTTCGCGGTCTTCGAGGTCGCGCGTCGTCTGCACGTTGTAGCCGGCGAGCTTCTCGATACCGCCTTTCGGAAAATAGCTGCGCCCCGGATCGCCGAGCAGCACGGTGGCGCCGTTGTGCGCGCGGTCCTTCAACCATTCCAGCAAGCGCTCGGCCAGGGGCCGCTCGTAGCACATGTCGCCCACCAGGATGGTGCGCCAGTTGCCGTCCGAGCCGATCAGATCGTCCGTCGTCGCGCTCACGATGGCGCGGTTGGCGACGGCGTTGAGCTTGATCGCGGCATGGGCGAAGACGTCGATGTCGGCCGCCATCACGCGCTCCGCGCCTGCCTTCGCCGCCGCGATGGCGACGAGGCCCGAGCCCGATCCGAAATCGAGCACGTCGCGGCCGCGCACCAGCACCGGATTGTCGAGCACATAGCGCGCCAGCGCCTGTCCGCCGGCCCAGGCGAAGGCCCAGTAGGGCGGCGGCACGCCTTGCGCTTCGAGCTCCTCCTCGGTGAGGCGCCACAGCGGCACGACCTCGGTGGCGAGATGCAGCTTGATCTCCGGCACCAGCGGCGGCGCGACCAGCGCGGTGTTGTCGGTGATGAACGCGGCGGGCTCTTTCATGCCACGGAATTCAGCGACGAGACGGCGTTCGGTCCCCAGAACCAGCCGCCATAGACCGTGCGCGGCCCGCCCGCCGTCACCGGCGTCACGCGGTGCATGATCGTCTTGCTGATCGGGAATACGACGAACGAGAAGGGCCTGGTGTGGTGGAAGCGGAACGTCACGCCGGCGCTCCGCGACGGCTTGATCTCGAACACGCCGCCCTCATAGCGCTCGTGCCCGAGGCCGACCGTGAAGCCCAGCGCCCGCGGATCGGCGCTGACGTCGTTGTGCCAGTCGAGGCGTTGCGCCGTGCCGGCCGCGAACCGCGCCGTCGATCCGCGCACGTCGTAGAGCGCCCGCGCCCCCGTGATCTTCGACAGCCAGTCGCGCAGCGCCGGCCGGTTCATGAGGCCGCGCAGGATGAGCGCCGTGCGCATCGGCGCTTCGCGCAGGCGCGGGCCGGATATGCCGGTCTCGTCGATGAAGACCGCTTGCGCCAGTGCGCGGTCGAGCATCGCGCACACGTCGGGCGCAAACACGTCGGTGAAGGCGAGGGCGAGGTCGCGCGCGAAGGCCTCGGCCGCTGCGGCGTCGGCTTGCGGATCGGTTTCGATGACGGTTTGGCTTGCGGTGATGCGCAGACGCGGGAACATGGCGCGATTATACGGAAGACGGCCCTAAGAACCAGCCGCTGAACACGGTGCGCGGCCCACCGGCGCTGACCGGCGTCACGCGATGCTCCAGCGCCTTGCTCACGCGGAACACCAGCGCCGATCCCGGCCGGCGATGACTGTGCCGGAACAGGATCTCTTTGGTGTCGCGGTGTCGCATCTCGAAGGCGCCGCCCTCGTAAGGGGCGTCGCCGATGTTGATCGTCACCGCCAGCAGCCGTCCGGCCGCGGTGATGTCGTTGTGCCAGTCGAGGCTTTGCCCTCCGCCGCACTCGAACCGCGCCACGGCGCCGGTGACGCCGGCCAGCGGCGAAACGCCGGTGATCCGCGCCAGCCAGTCGCGTAGCGCCTGGCCGCGCAGCAGCAGGCAGAGCAGGTTGCCCAGGCGCGTCGGCCGCTCGCGCAGGCGCGCGCCGACACCCTCCACCGCGCGCGGCACGAAGCGCGCCGCGCGGATCGTGGGCGCGAGCCGTTCCAGCACGTCCGGCTGGAGCAGATCGGGAAGCTCCAGCACATGTCGCCGTGCGAACTGCGCCGCGAGCGCCGCGTCGCGCATCGGATCGTTTTCGATCAGGGTGTCGTTCGCCGTCAGACGAACGGGCGAGGACGGGCTTGCGGCGGCGAGACCGGTCACGCCGCCTGCGCCGCCACCGGCTCGCTCTTGGCGGTGGCGAGCTTCAGCATGGCCCAGTAGTTCGGCTGGATCTCCATCTGCGCGCCATAGCCCTTGGCCAGCAGCAGCGCATGCAGCGCCGGCAGGTTGTAGCAGGGCACATAGAACAGCAGATGATGATCGACGTGGTAGTTCACCCAATAGGGCGCCACCACCGCGCGCACCCACCACGAGGCATAAGTCGTCCGCGCGTTACGGAACACGTCGTCATTGTCCGGCACGATGGCGTGCTCGGCGATGTTGCGCACCCGCGTGATCGCCATCTGCCAGGTGATGTTGGGCAGCACCCAGAACATCAGGAAATAGTGCGGCTTGCCGAACGCCGTCATCAGCGCCAGCAGGATCGTCTGCACCAGATACTGCCGTCCGATCCGGTCCCAGAAACCCTTCGCCCGCACCGCAAACGGCTCGCCCGGCTTGCCGAGCGAGCGCAGGAACTGCGCCTTGCGCTGCTTGAAGCCGGTCCGGCCGGTGAGGTCGCGGATCATCTTGCGGCGGAAGCTGGTCGGCGAGATCGGGAATTTCGCCGACAGGCCGAGGTCCGGATCGTCCGCCTGCTGCGTGCGGCGGTGATGGACGAGGTGATAGTGGCGATAGCTCACCATGTCGCCCATGGTCGGATAGGCGCACAGCCACTGCCCGGCCCACTCGTTCAGCGCACGGGTCTTCATCAGCACGCCGTGCGCCGCGTCGTGCATCAGGATCGCGAGGCCGAGCTGGCGCGAGCCGATCAGCACCACCGCCGCCAGGAAGGTCAGCGGATTGGGCCACAGCGCATAAAGCGCCATCGACAGGCCGATCACCGCCCAGGCATGGAACACGCACCACAGGCCCTTGAGGTCCGAGCGCGCGCGCACCCGGGCGATCTCGTCGGGGGTGAATTTCTCGTTGGGGTCGAACCGCGTGACGCTCATGGCGGCGATTATACCCTTTTTGTCATCTGCCGCGAATGCGGCGGACCCAGTTGAAACCCTGCACCAGGCGAGCAGATTTACACCTGGGTCCGCCGCATTCGCGGCGGATGACAGGTGGTTAAGTTCACCAAATCCAGCTGGACAGAAGGAACGCGGTGGCGATCAGCGCGCCGGCGTCGCGGTTGGCGCGGAACAGGGTGAGCGCGCGCGCCGGATCGTCTATCTTGAGCATATGCACCTGCCACAGCAGATGCCCGCCCGCCGCCAGCATCACGAAGGCGAAGGGCCAGCCGGCATGCCCGGCGAACCCCGCCGCCAGGATCAGCGTGAACGCCGCCGCATAGAACCCCAGCACCCAGTCGCGCGCCCGAGCCCCGAACAGCCGCGCGGTGGACTTCACGCCGATCAGCGCGTCGTCCTCCTTGTCCTGCAGCGCATAGATCGTGTCGTAGCCGAGCGTCCAGAAGAACAGCCCCGCGTAAAGCATCGCGTCCGCCGTATCGATGGTGCCGGTTTGCGCCGCGAAGCCGACGAGGGCACCCCAGTTGAAGGTGAGCCCCAGCCACGCCTGCGGCCACCAAGTGATGCGCTTCATGAACGGATAGGCCGCGACCAGCAGCAGCGACGCCGCGCCGACGACGATGGCAAACCGGTTGAGCTGCACCAGCACCGCCAGCCCCGCCGCCAGCTGCACGCCGAGGAACAGCCATGCCTGCCGCGTCGTCACCGCGCCGGACGGGATCGGCCGCGCCCGCGTCCGCGCCACCTTGGCGTCGATGTCGCGGTCGACGATGTCGTTGTAGGTGCAACCCGCGCCGCGCATCACCACTGCGCCGACCGCGAACAGCGCAACCAGATAGAGGTCGTGCCATGACCAGAACGGCCGCTCACTGGCGATCGCCCCCAGCACCAGCCCGAACAGGCACGGCCAGAACAGAAGCCAGG
Source organism: Rhizomicrobium sp. (assembly GCA_035551495.1). Taxonomy (GTDB): domain Bacteria; phylum Pseudomonadota; class Alphaproteobacteria; order Micropepsales; family Micropepsaceae; genus Rhizomicrobium. Next base: position 109,652 of record DASZMT010000056.1, read on the forward strand.
CCGGCGACAGCCGGTCGAGCCGCATCAATTGCAGGAACGGCCGAGCCTTGGGCGGCGCCCGGTCGACCCAATTCGCGGCGTCGGCGTCCGCGGGTCCCGTACGCGCTGTTGTCTGGTTCATGGGCGGCACACTACAAGTATTCGCTCCAGAGCGAAAACGATGAGCGGAACCGATCTCACCTATCCCGGCGGAAAGCTGCGCCTTTATGTCGAGGCGCCCTTGGGCGCGGGCGCGCGCGTCGTTCCGAACGAAGCGCAGGCGCATTACCTGCTCCACGTCATGCGTGCCAAGGCCGGCGACCGCGTCAGCCTGTTCAACGGCCGCGACGGCGAATGGCTGGCGCGTGTGGCGGAGGCGTCCAAGCGCTCCTGCACACTCGAATGTGATCGGCTGGTGGCGACGCAGGCGGGCGTGCCGGACCTGTGGCTGTGCTTCGCGCCGGTCAAGAAGACGCCGGCGGACTATGTCGTGCAGAAGGCGGCCGAACTCGGCGTGCGCCTGTTGCAGCCGGTGTTCACGCGCCGCACCATCGTGACGCGGGTCAATCTCGAGCGCCTGCGCGCCAACGCCATCGAAGCCGCGGAGCAATCCGGCCGCCTCGATGTTCCGCAAACGCCGGAGCCTGTCTCGTTCGACAAGCTGCTCGCGGCGTGGCCGAAGGACCGGCGCCTGTTCTTCTGCGACGAAGGCGGCGACGCGCTTCCCATCGCCGAGGCCATTCGCAATCCGCCGCCGCTGATGGAAGAGGGCGGTGGGATCGTCCTCAGCGCCAGCCCGGTGCGCGAGGTCGCGCCAGAGCCCGCCGCGATCTTCACCGGCCCCGAAGGCGGCTTCGATCCGTCCGAGCGCGAGGCGCTGCGCGGCTTGCCTTTCGTGACGCCGGTGACGCTGGGCCCCCGCATCCTGCGCGCCGACACCGCCGCGCTCGCCGCGCTCGCCGTGTGGCAGGCGTTGCGGGGGGATTGGCGTTAAGCCCACCTGTCATCCGCCGCGAATGCGGCGGACCCAGTTGGTGCGCCACGAACCTTGATGGGTTCGCGAAGACGTCACCTGGGTTCGCCGTTCGTACGCTGTCGCTACTCACTCGCGGCGAATGACAGTTTTGTTTATTGAGCAAGTTTCGCCAAATCCACGCCATACAGCGCCGCGTTCTTCTTCATATAGACCGCGCGCTCCGCGACCGCCGCGCCGCCCAGCCCCGCTTCGAGGATGTCGAGCATCGTGTGCCAGCCCATCGCGTTCTGCGGCACGAAGCGCTCCAGCACCGGGAAATGCGTGAAGGTCAGCTGCACCTTGCCGCCCTGCGCCTCCAGCGCGAAGGTCGGATAGGACTCCGGATAGGCCGACACCGCATCGGGCCCGTCGCCCGGCGCAAACACGTTCCAGGTGTAGACGAGCGTCTTCGGCGGCTGCCATTGCGTGACCACGCCGCGGATATGCCCACCCAGCAGCGACACCGCGCCGCCCGGATGAGGCCAGATGCTGCTCTCGGCGCCGAACCAGGCGGGAAGGTTCTCGGGCGCGGTGAGGAACGACCACACCCGCTCGATCGGCCCCGGCAACAGGCGCACGAAGCGCACGCCGGGCAGGGCGAGGGTCTCGCCCCTACCACCCATGTCGTCGCTCATGCGAATTTCTCCCGGTACAGCGCGTCATACGGGTCCCATATCGGGTTGGACTTGAACCGCCCATCGCTCGCCTCCGGAAGCACATCGAGCAAGCCCTCCCAGCCGCCGAGGAACGGCACGATGTTCTGCCGTGCCGCGCCCTTGGCGAAGCGATGCGTCAGCACCAACCGGCAGCCTTCGCCCGCCGCCGCCAATTCCCAGCGCACCGTCGACGGCGGCATGTCCACGCCGCTCTCGGTCCAGCTGTATTCCAGCACCCGTTCCGGATCGAACGCCGTGATCGTCCCCGTCATGACGGTGTTCGTGTCGTGGAAGCGGAAGACGAATTTGCCGCCGACGCGCGGTTCGACCTCCGCCGCGCCCAGCCAGTTCGTCAGGACCTTCGGCTCGGTCAGCGCCGCCCAGATCCGCGCCGGCGGCCGGTCGATCAGCCGCGCGAACCGCACCACGATGCCGTCGTCATGCTCTTCCAGCATGCCGTCGCGCGCCAGGACGGATGCGTCGCGGAACAGCACGGCATAGCGCGCCTCGGATGCGCGCAGCAGCGCCTGATGGTCGGACGCGTCGCCGCCGCCCAGCCGGTCCAGGATGAGGTGCCATCCACCGCCGAGTTCGATCGCGTGTCCATCCGGCGTGCCCGCCGGCAGGATATGCATCAGCTTCAGCTTCGTCCCGCCGCCCAGCGGCGACAGGGTCCAGCGCACCACCGAAGACGGCATGCTGTCATCCTCGCCCCACGAATATTCGAGCAAGCGCTCCGGCTCCAACGCCCGGATGACGCCGCGCATGATGCCATCGGGGAAATATATGAGGAAATCTCCACCGACCCGCAGATCGACGTCCGCACGATCGAACCAGCGCTGCAACAAGGCCGGCTCCGTCAGCATGGCCCATACCCGCGCCGGCGGTTTGTCGATCACGCGCTCGTAATAAAGGATCGTGCCGCCATCGAAGGTGCGCGAAACGGTGCCGAGTGGGTTCATCTGTTCAACTCCGCTTCCAGGGCATCGAGTTTGTTCGCCCAGAACTTGCGCAGGTCTTGAATCCAGTTCGCCACGTCCCCAACTCCTTCGGGATCGAGCTCATAGAAGCGCTTCTGCTTTTCGGGCCGCACGCGCACCAGCTTCGCCTCGCGCAACGTTTTCAAATGCTGCGACACGGCCGGTGCACTCATTGTGAACCGGCTCGCGATGTCGCCGGCGGACAGCGCGCCGGTGGACAGCATCTCCAAAATGCGTTGGCGGGTCGGGTCGGCGAGGGCGGTCAGCGCTTGCATGGCGCTGATATTTTAGTAACGGCTTAATTAAGTCAAGATGGAATTAAAAATCACCGCGCCGCCGAATGGGTCCACCGCTCCAAAAAGACGGTATTCCGCGCCTTGAGGTCCGCCAGGAAGCCCGCCGGATCGCGCACGAAGGTGGCGTCGCCGGTGGTGGTCATGCCGACGGCGGCGGCGATCTCCTTCACGAAGATCACGCAGTTGTGGGTGTCGAGGTCGTAGGACGGCTGCGGCGCCTTCTGCCAACGGGTGATGACGCCGATCACCGCGACGTACTGCTTGTCGGTCAGCGGGAACGAGAAGACCGGCGTGTCCTTGGCAACATAGGCATCGTCGGCCGCGATCACCGCGCCGTCGACCTTGCCCATCAGGATCGACGGGCCGACCACTGGCGGCGTGAAGCCGTAGTTTCCTTTGATGATTGGTCCGCCCGCTTCCGGCTGGCCGTTGAGCGTGATGTAAGCGTGCGGGAACTCGACCCACCATCCCTTGTTGCCCAGCTGATGGGCGTAGAACGCGATGGTCACCGCGGCCTGCGCCGGCGCGGCCAGGAAGAGGAGCGCGAGGACCGCTTCGCACAATTTACGCACTATCATCGACCGCTCTCGGCTCACGCCGCCGCATGAGGCCATAAAAGGGGAAATTGTTCGATGAATTTCCGGCGACGTTGAAGAAGCCGTGAAGGTGCGCCCGTCGCCCTTGCCGGACGGCGCGCCCCTCACTAGATAGCGATCAGTGAACGGCCAGTTCAGTATTCACATCTTTCCTTGGGGGCTTTGTGTCCATTCCGCAATCCGCCGGCGGCCCGATCGAGACGCGCGACGACCTCGTGCGGCATCTGTCGGACGGCTGCAAGCCGAAGTCCGAATGGCGCATCGGCACCGAGCACGAGAAGTTCGTCTACGACCTGCGCACCCACAAGCCGCTCGACTATGAGACGACGCCGGGCATCCGCCAGCTCCTCGACGGCATGAAGCGCTTCGGCTGGGAGCCTGTGCTCGAGGGCGAGAACATCATCGGCCTCACCCAGAACAAGGCGTCGCTGAGCCTTGAGCCCGGCGGCCAGTTCGAGCTTTCCGGCGCGCCGCTCAAGACGGTGCACGAGACCTGCGCCGAGGTGAACACGCATTTGGTTCAAGTCCGCGAAGTGGCGGACGAAATGCAAGTGGGTGTCATCGGCATGGGCTTCGCGCCCACCTGGTCGATGGACGAGACGCACCAGATGCCCAAGGGCCGCTACAAGATCATGCGGCGTTACATGCCCAAGGTCGGCGGCTATGGCCTGGAGATGATGTTCCGCACCTGCACCGTGCAGGTGAATCTCGATTTCTCGTCCGAAGAGGACATGATCAAGAAATTCCGCGTCGGCCTGGCGCTGCAGCCGATCGCGACCGCCTTGCTCGCCAACTCGCCGTTCCGCGAAGGCAAGCCCAACGGCTTCCTCTCTTACCGCAGCCAGGTGTGGACCGACGTCGACAACGCGCGTTCCGGCATGCTGCCCTGGGTGTTCGACAGCGGCATGAGCTTCGAGCGTTACGTCGACTACGCGCTCGACGTGCCGATGTACTTCGTCTACCGCGACGGCAAATACATCGACGTGGCGGGCAAGAGCTTCCGCGACTTCCTCGCCCATAAAATTCCCGAGGTGAAGGACATCGAGCCGACGATGTCCGACTGGGCCGATCATCTCACGACGATCTTCCCCGAGGTGCGGCTGAAGAGCTTCCTCGAGATGCGCGGCGCCGACGGCGGCCAGTGGCGGCGCATCTGCGGCATGCCGGCGTTGTGGGTCGGCCTCTATTACGACCAGGTCGCGCTCGATGCGGCGTGGGATCTGGTCAAGGACTGGACGGCGGAGGAGCGTCAGGCGATGCGCGACGCAGTGCCGAAGCAGGCCTTCAAGGCGCCGTTCCGAAACACCACGGTGCACGCCATCGCGCACCGCATGCTGGAGATCTCGTCGGAAGGCCTGCGCCGCCGCGCCGCGCTCGACAGCAGCGGCATGAGCGAGGACGGGTTCCTCAACCCGTTGCGCGAGCTCGTCGCCCGCGGCTACACCCGCGCCGAGGAGCTCTTGAAGAACTATCACGGCGTCTGGGGCAAGGACCTCGCGCCGCTGTTCAAGGAATACAATTTCCTTTGAGCCTCAGAGGCGCCGCGACAGCGCGGCAACCACCGCGCCCATGCCGAAGAGTGCGAGCCCGCGCCAGAACCACTGGAAGTCCTTCGTCATGAAATCGCCGCCGGCATAGCCGCGGTTCCGCGCGATCCACCACAGGCCGAGTGCCGCCATCGCGATGCCGAGCGCCAGAAGCGCGTGTCTCGGAATACTGTTCAAGGAAAGGGATTTCCTCTAATTAGGCCGCGTCATCTCCGGCTGCGGCCGGTCCATCGGGTTGCAAGGCACTTCATGCTTGGGAATCTCTATCACGCGTTGCGGAAAACAACGCTCTGGCAGGCCGTGCTCGGCCCCATCTACCACCACCGCCAGGTCGAGACCTGGTTCGCGGCGCATCGCCCGGTCCCGGCGCCCGGACATATCAAGGCCCGCAATCTGCTCGCGCTCGCCGACATCTACAACATCGACGTGCTGCTCGAGACCGGGACCTTTCAGGGCGACACGATCGCGGCGACCGCCTCGCGCTTCAAGAAGATCATCTCGATCGAGATCTTCGCCCCGCTGGCCGAGGCCGCCAAGCGCCGCTTCGCCGGCCGGAGCCACATCCAGATCGTCCAGGGCGACAGCGGCACCGCCATTCCCGCTGCGATCGCCGACATCCGCGAGCCGATCCTGTTCTGGCTCGACGGCCACTACAGCGGCCAGGGCACGGGCACCGGCGCGCTCCATTCGCCGGTCATCGCCGAGATCGACAACATCGCGAAGCTTCGCGCCGGCATGGGCGACGTGATCGTGATCGACGACGCGCGCTGCTTCGACGGCACGCAAGGTTATCCGGCGCTCGAACCCTATCTCGCCGATCTCAAGGCGCGCTTCGGCGTGACGCCGCGCGTCGCCGACGATTCGATCTTCCTGCTGCCGGCCTAGAGCGCCGCGACGGCGGGCCGCCGCCGCCACGCCGATCGGCACCAGCCCCTGCGGCATCGCGCACGCTTACTTCGGCTGCGGCACGCGCTCGGAGCCCTGGCGCGACACCATCCAGCCCGGATATTCCGGCGGCAGCTTGCTCGCCTCGTCCAGCACTTTCATCTCGTCGGCGCTGAGCGTCAGCTTGGCGGCCTCCAGATTGTCGTCGAGCTGCTCCATCGTCTTGGCGCCGATGATCACGCTCATCACGAAGGGCTTGTGCAGCACATAGGCGAGCGCTACGCGCGCCACGCTGGCGCCGTGCTTGTCGGCGATGCCGCGCATTGCGTCGACGCAGGTCCAGGCGCGGTCCTTGTCGACCGGCGGGAAGTCGAAGGCGACGCGGCGCGCGCCTTCCGGCCCGTTGCTGCCCGGTCCGAACTTGCCCGAGAGAAGGCCGCCGGCCAGCGGCGACCACACCATCAGGCCGACCTTCTGATCGTTCATCATCGGCACGATCTCGCGCTCCAGGTCGCGGCCGGCGATCGAGTAGTACGCTTGGATCGTCTCCATGCGCGCCCAGCCGCGATGCGCCGCGATGCCATTCGCCTTCATCACGCGCCACGCCTGCCAGTTGGAGCAGCCGGCGTACCGCACCATGCCCTGCCGCGTCAGATCGTCGAGCGCGCGCATGGTCTCCTCGACCGGCGTCACCGTGTCGGTGGCGTGAATCTGGTAGAGGTCGATGTGGTCTGTCTGCAGGCGCTCCAGGCTGCGCGCGACCGAATCCATGATGTGACCGCGGCTGGCGCCGATGTCGTTCGGGCCGCTGCCGACGCGGCCATAACACTTGGTCGCGATCACGACGTCGGAGCGCTTGATGCCGAGGTCCTTCAGCGCCTGACCGGTCAGCCGTTCCGACTGCCCGAAGGAATAGACATCCGCCGTATCGAGGAAGTTTACGCCGGCTTCGATCGAGCGTTGCACGATCTGCGTCGCGGCCTTCTGGCCGACGTCGCCGATGGCGGCCCACATGCCGTTGTTCTTCTTGTCGTCGCCGGTGAACGTCATCGTGCCGAGACAGATCTCGGAGACGAACAGGCCGGTCTGGCCGAGCTGATGATATTTCATGACTTCACCTCATTCTGGGGTTGCGAAGTGGGGGCGCCGGGTGCGCCTGGCGCATACGTGTGGAGCGCGTCGATGACGTGTCCCGAATAGACCATCGTGGCGCCGGCATTGACCATCACCGCGACGCCCAGCGCATCGACGATCTCGTCCTTGCTGGCGCCGGCATGCACCGCGGCTTCGGTATGCGCGTTGATGCAGCCGTCGCAGCGCAAGCTCACCGCCACGGCGAGCGCAATGAGCTCGCGCGTCTTGGCGTCGAGATGCTTGGAGGCGCTGTTGGCGCGGTGGAACGCGGCATAGGCCTTCACAAGGTCGGGATTGGACGCGCGCATCTCGCCGATGGCGCCGTTGATGGCGGAGCGATAGTCCTTCCAGTCGCGGATCACGGCGAGCCTCCTAGTGCTGATCGGGCAGGGGAATGAACTCGACGTCGTCGCCGGGGATCTTGCCGAAGCGGCCCGCCGTCCAATCGGCCTTGGCCTGCTCGATGCGCTCTTTCGAGGAGGCGACGAAATTCCACCACAGATGCCGCTGCTCGCCGTCGAGCGGCGCGCCGCCGAGCAGCATGGCGCGGCTCTCGCCCCGCGCGCGCAACGTGATCGTCTCGCCCGGAGGCAGGATCGCCATCGTGCCGTCGCCATGCGCCTCGCCATCGATCTCGATGGTGCCGCCGACGACGAACACCGCGCGGTCCTCGTATTCGGGCGCGACGGCGAGCGACGCGCCGCCCGCGAATTTCGCATCGACATAGAAGATCGGCGAGAACACCTTGACCGGCGATTTCAATCCGAACGCCTCGCCCGTGATGATCTTGAGCATCACGCCGCCGCGTTCTGCGCTCGGCAGGTCGCGCGATGCGGCGTGCTGAAAGGACGGTGCGACCTCCTGGTCGCCGACCGGCAGCCCGACCCAGCTCTGGATGCCGTGCATCCGGTGGCCCGCGGCGCGAACCTCGGGACCCGTGCGCTCGGAATGCGCGATGCCGCGTCCCGCCGTCATCCAGTTCACCGCGCCCGGCGTGATCTCCTGCACCGAGCCCAGCGTGTCGCGATGCATCTGCGAGCCTTCGAAAAGGTAGGTCACGGTCGCCAGCCCGATATGCGGATGCGGCCGCACGTCGATGCCCTTGCCGGGCGCGAATGCGACGGGCCCGAAATAGTCGAAGAACACGAACGGCCCGATGGCGCGCTTCTCGATGGCGGGGAGGATACGGCTGACGTGGAAGCCGTCGCCCAGATCGCGCGGCTTGCCCTTGATGACGATCATGTGCACCTCACGGAGCGATGATCGTAATCCCCGGCCACACATCGCGCCAGCGCGCCGCCTTCTCCAGATAGCGGTCGGGATGGAAATTCGGCATGCGGTTGGGGCGGACCGTCATCGTTTCGATATCCGCGAAGCCTTTGGGGGCATAGAGTTCGAAACCCGCGCCGCCCTGTCGGATACCGATCATCGCGCAATCGCACAGGAACCGATCGATGCCCGCCGTCGCGCAAGCGAGGGGCGGATAGTCCGTGCCGAACTTCTCGCGATACCAGATGTGCACGCGCCCCTGGTTGCGCACCTCGATCTCGACACCCAGATCGGCGAACAGCGCATCGGCCCGCTTGATCACGGCGTCCTCTGCTTCGAAGGATGGATCGGGATCGTAGTAGAAGATGTCGTAGTCCTTTATGCCGTAAGTCGGCGCGTGGCCCGTCGCCGCGTTCCAGCAGGTCTGAAATAGCGCGCCCGACACCAGCCACACCTCGGGCGCGCGGAGCTGCGGCAGGCGCTCCAGGATCGCGCGGTTGATCGGGTTGGCGAGGGCGGTGGCGATGAAATCGTCGCGAGTCATCCGCCCATGTCACAACAGCGCGGCGATGGCGTCCACGTAGCGTTCCGCCCATCCACGGAAAGTTTTGCCTTCGGTCCAGCCGGCGCGCCGATCCGGCGCGGTGAAGAACGCCCAGAACCCGACGCGGTCGCGGATCACATAGAGCGGCAGGCGCGCCGGCGGCGGCAGCGATCCGCATACACCCAGAAAAACGCTTGCCAGCGCCGGCTCGGTATCGAGATAGCTGCAGGCTTGCCGAACGACATCGAGCGCGCCGTCGGCGAAGCGCGCCTCGTGCAGGTCGAACACCCCGCCGACCCGCCAGCCGCTCTCGGCGCGCTGCACCGTCACATTGTTCAGCTTGTAGTCGCCATGGGTGAAACTCACCGGGCGGCTGCCCCCCGCCAGCGCCGCGTCGCAGGCCGCCGCGATCCAGGCGTCGTCGCCGTCCGTCATCGCGCCATGGGCGCGCGCTTGCGCGGCGCTGGCTTTGGTCTGCGCGACGATGTTGCCCAGAAGGCCTTCCGCGTAAGGTTCGAATGCAATCGGCTCCGTGCCGAAATCACCCGCGAACGGCGCGGTCAGCGCCTGCATCCGCGTCAGCATCTCGCCCATTGCGACGGCGACCGCGCGGCGATCCTGCGCCGGCAGCGCGGTCAGGATCGCGCGCTCCTCGAAACACGTCCCCGGCATGCGCGGCATCACCAGATACGGCCAGCCGAAAATGTCGCTGCTCTCGTCATGCTGCATAGGCCAAGGCACCGGCACGCCCGTGCGTTCATGCAGCAGCTGCGCAAAGAATTTCTCTTTGGAGAACTGCCAGCGATCCTCTCGCCGCCCTTGCGCGTCGCGTGGCCCCTTCACCCAATGCGGCGCGCCGCGCAGCACGAATTCGCCTTCGGTTGTCGTGACGAAGACGTTCTGCCCGAACAGCCCGCTGGTGATCGGCGTGGCTTCGACGAAGCGCCCCAGTTCGAACCGTTCGACGACCGCTTCGAACTGCGCGTCCGCGATGTCGCCCAGCCGCTGCGAATAGACCGTCATACGCCGCTGAATAGATAATCGAGAGCGCTTACGATCCGATCGCGTTCGCGCGCCAGATTGTCGACCGCCTCACGCAGCAGGCGAACCGGCAACGCCACCGTCTCGGTCGGCGAGAGATAGTAAGATGTGCCCAGCACGTCGATCAGCGGATTCAGCCGTCGTACCGGATGAATGGCGTGCTTCACCACGAGCGGCATGGCGACTCGCGACGGCCGGTCAGAAAGGAAATCGTGCTGGATGACGACGACGAAAGGCCGCTCCTCGCGGCTGCCGCGCAAAGGATTGCGGTAGACGTCAAACTGGCGAGTCATCGTCGAACTCGAGCAATTCTTCGCCGAAGATGCCGTTGCGCTCGATATAGGCGTTGTAGGACTCGATGGCTTCCTTGTTCTCTTCGCGCCAGCGCCGGATACGCTCCGGCTCCGTCGCCTTGCGCAGGGCGTCCTCGGCAACCTTGGATATGTTCACGCCGATCTCCTTCGCGATCTTGAGCAATTCCGCATCGACCGACACGTTCACAGCCTTTTTCGGTCCGGCTCGTTGGCGGCTGGGGCGCTCGCGCTCCGCCGGTTCCGGTCCACGGAACGGGCGAGGCGGATCCTGGAGGGATTTGCGAGCCATGCGCATAGGCTATGCGCATGGCTCTGCGCATGCAAGATGCGCCTAAGCCTTGGCTCGCGCCGGAAGCACGAACAGCCCATCCGCCCCGCGCGCCAAGGGCTCGGCCCACAGCACCGCCGACAAGGGCAGGGCGCCATAAAGATGCGGGAAGTCCTCGCCGCGCGACGGCGCGTGCTCCCACTTCAACGCGTCGCCCAGCTGGGCATCGTCGACCGCCACCAGCAGCACGTTCTCCACACCCGCATAATAGAGCCGCAGCGTCTCGGCGAGCTGCGGCGCCATCGAGAAATGGATGAAGCCGTCCTGCTTGTCGTGGCTCGAGCCGTCGAATGTGCCGGCCGCCTCCGCCGCCGCCCAATCGTCCGTCAGCGCGATCTTGTAGATGGTCATGGCTTTCCTCTTTCGCTGTTCGCGATGTTAGCCTGCCGGCTCGTCGATGGAGCAGGGCTTTGCGCAATTTCATCCGTTCCCTGCCGCGGTGGAGCGAGATCACCATCGTGCTCGTGGCCGCGTTCGGCTTGCCGATCGCCGGCAGCGCCTTTGCGATGGGCCATCAGCTGTTCGATCCGCACTACCAATATCACTACACGTCCGTCCGCCTCGAGGCGCTTCTGGTCATCGAGAGCATCCTGGCCGTGACCCTCGCGCCGTTCCTGCTGGCGCGCGGTTGGACGGCCGCGCGGATCGGCCTGACGACCCATGCCACCGACATCTTCTGGGCGGTCGGGCTGTTCGTGGTCTACCTGATCGTCTGGTTCGCGATCTGGCAGATCGCCTACGCCGTGGCGCCGCAATTCGTCTTGGCGATGGCGCACACGCCGGGCGTGGTGTTCGCCCACGACATCCCGCTCTGGGCGATCGTTGCCGGCTCGCTGATCAATCCGGTGATCGAGGAGACGCTGGAGTGCGGCTACGTCATGACCGTGATCGATTATCGCCGCAATCCATGGCTCGCGATCAATGTCAGCGTCGCGCTGCGCCTCTGCCTGCATCTCTACCAGGGCAGCATCGGCGTGCTGGGGATCGTCCCCTACGGGCTGATCTTCGCGCTCTGGTTCGCACGGACCGGCCGGCTATGGCCTCTGATCCTGGCGCATGCGGCGCAGGACTTCCTCGGCCTCTACACCGCGACGCACAACTAGGCTGCCCCGCGGCCGGCAGGCCGCAGTCAAATCAAGCCGCCGTGCCGCCCACCGTCAGCCCGTCGAGCCGCAGCGTCGGCTGGCCGACGCCCACCGGCACGCTCTGGCCGTTCTTGCCGCACACGCCGACGCCGGTATCGAGCTTCATGTCGTTGCCGATCATCTTCACCCGCGTCAGCGCCTCCGGCCCCGAGCCGATCAGCGTCGCGCCCTTGATCGGCGCGCCCAGCTTGCCGTTCTCGATGAGATAGGCCTCGGTGCACGAGAACACGAACTTGCCGTTGGTGATGTCCACCTGGCCGCCGCCGAAATTGCTTGCATAGATGCCGTTCTTCACGCTCGCCAGGATTTCGCCCGGATCGGAGTTGCCGCACAGCATGGTGGTGTTGGTCATGCGCGGCATCACCTGGTTGGCATAGGACTGGCGGCGGCCGTTGCCGGTCGGCGCCACGCCCATCAGCCGGGCGTTCTGGCGATCCTGCATATAGCCCTTCAGAATGCCGTCCTCGATCAGCACGGTGCGCGAGGTCGGCGTGCCCTCGTCGTCGATGGAGAGCGAGCCGCGCCGCCCGTCGATCGTGCCGTCGTCGACCACGGTGACGCCCGGCGCCGCGACGCGGCTGCCGAGCAGGCCGGCGAAAGCGCTGGTGCCCTTGCGGTTGAAGTCGCCCTCGAGCCCGTGGCCGATCGCCTCATGCAGGAGGATGCCCGGCCAGCCCGGCCCGAGCACGACGTTCATCTCGCCCGCCGGCGCCGGGATGGAGTCGAGGTTGACCAGCGCCTGGCGCAGCGCCTCGTCGACCGCCGCATGCCAGTAGTCCGGCGTGAGATAGGCCGTGTAGGCGCCGCGACCGCCGCCACCGAAATGGCCGCTCTCCTGGCGCCCGTTCTGCTCGACCACCACCGACACATCGACCCGCACCAGCGGACGGATATCGCGATAGGCTGCGCCGTCGGTGCGCAGGATCTCGACCTGCTGCCATTCGCCCGACAGGTGGCAGGAGACCTGCCGCACCCGCCCGTCCTTGTCCCGGGCGTAAGCGTTCATGTCCTCGAGCAGCTTCACCTTGGCCTCGAACGAGGCGGTGCCGAGCGGGTCGATATCGGGATAAAGCGCCCGGTTGGTGCGGGCCGGGGCCAGCGCGACGGCGCCGGTATGGCCGCGCGAGACGGCACGGACGGTGTCGGCGGCGCGCTTGATCGCCTCCTCCGAGAGGTCCGAGGCGTGGGCATAGCCGGTGGCTTCTCCGGCGACGGCACGCAGGCCGAAGCCCTGGGTGGTATCGACGCTGGCGGCCTTCAGGCGGCCGTCGTCGAATGAAAATGATTCGCTCTGGCGGTATTCGAGGAACAATTCCCCGTCGTCCGAGCCCTTCAGGGCGTCCGAAACGGTTCCCAGAACCCGGTCGCGGTCCATGCCGGTGCGGCTGAAGAAGAGATCGCTGGGCTCGCTCATGGGGTGCTCCGAAACCGTGATTTGACGCAGGCTTATCATATAGGTGCTTCGGCGCGAGTTTGCTCCCGGTTCCGCTCGATGTTCCCCTGCGGCGCCGCGACCGGCCATTTACCCCACCCCGTGCCAGAAGGTCGCAATGACTTTAGGGGCTTAGCGCCTCTAAATCCCGGGCAAGAATCTGAGGCGGGGGCCCACTCCGCCGGCTTATTTGCGAGGTCGCCTCATGTCCCTCAGAAAATCCGGCATTGGCGCCGGCGTCGCCGCGGCGGTCCTGGCCTTGTCCACGACGGCTGCGCTGGCCCTGCCGCACAATTACCAGCTCGGCATGCAGCCGGCGGTCTCGCCGGTGATGGACCGGATCGAGGAGTTCCATCAGGAGCTCGTGGTGATCATCACCCTCATCACGCTGTTCGTCGGCGCGCTGATGCTCTGGATCGTGATCCGCTACAACAAGCGCGCCAATCCGGTGCCGAGCAAGACGCATCACAACACGCTTCTCGAAGTCGCCTGGACCGTGATCCCGGTGATCATCCTCGTCATCATCGCGGTGCCGTCCTTCAAGCTGCTCTATTTCGAAGCGGCGATCCCCAAGCCCGACCTCACCATCAAGGCGATCGGCAAGCAGTGGTTCTGGACCTACGAATATTCGAGCGAAGGCAAATTCCAATACGACTCGCTGGGCCTCTCCGACGACGCCGCCAAGAAGGCGAATGAGCCGCGCCTGCTCGGCGTCGACAACGTCGTGGTCGTTCCGGTGAACAAGGTCGTCGAGATCGACACCACCGGCGCCGACGTGATCCATTCCTGGGCGGTGCCGCAGTTCGGCGTGAAGATGGATGCCGTGCCGGGCCGCATCAATCGCACCTGGTTCAAGGCGACCGAGATCGGCACCTATTACGGCGAATGCTCGGAGCTTTGCGGCGCCAAGCATGCCTTCATGCCGATCGAGGTGAAGGTGGTCAGCGACGCCGACTACGCGACCTGGCTCGCCGGCGCCAAGAAGAAATACGCCGCCATCGACAACGGCGACACCAACACGCGCCTGGCGGCGCAGTAAAGGACACGTCCATGGCCGATCTCGCCCACGTGCACGACGATCACGCCCACGGTCATCCGACCGGCTGGCGCCGCTACGTCTACTCGACGAACCACAAGGACATCGGAACGATGTACCTGATCTTCGCGATCTGCGCGGGTCTGGTCGGCGGCTTCCTGTCCATGATGATGCGCGCCGAGCTGATGTATCCCGGCCTGCAGATCTTCAAGGATCCGCACACCTTCAACGTCTTCGTGACGGGCCACGGCCTGATCATGGTGTTCTTCATGATCATGCCGGCAATGATCGGCGGCTTCGGCAACTGGCTGGTGCCGCTGATGATCGGCGCGCCGGACATGGCGTTCCCGCGCATGAACAACATCTCGTTCTGGCTCCTGCCGTTCTCCTTCGCGCTGCTGGTGCTCTCGATGTTCGTCGAGGGCGATAGCGGCGGCATCGGCGTCGGCGGCGGCTGGACGCTCTATGCGCCGCTCTCGACCTACGGCTCGCCGGGGCCGGCGATGGATCTGGCGATCTTCTCGATCCACATCGCGGGCGCCTCGTCGATTCTCGGTGCCATCAACTTCATCACCACGATCTTCAACATGCGCGCGCCGGGCATGACCCTGCACAAGATGCCGCTGTTCGTCTGGTCCATCCTGGTGACGGTGTTCCTGCTGCTGCTGTCGCTGCCGGTTCTGGCCGGTGCGATCACCATGCTGCTCACCGACCGCCATTTCGGCACCTCGTTCTTCGACGCCAAGGGCGGCGGCGATCCGATCCTCTACCAGCACCTGTTCTGGTTCTTCGGCCACCCCGAGGTGTACATCCTGATCCTTCCGGGCTTCGGCATGGTCAGCCACATCATCTCGACCTTCTCCAAGAAGCCGATCTTCGGCTATCTCGGCATGGCCTACGCGATGGTGGCGATCGGCTTCATCGGCTTCCTGGTGTGGGCGCACCACATGTACACGGTGGGCCTTTCCGTCGACACCAAGGCCTATTTCGTCTTCGCGACCATGGTCATCGCGGTGCCGACGGGCATCAAGATATTCTCCTGGATCGCGACGATGTGGGGCGGTTCGCTCGAGTTCAAGACGCCGATGCTCTGGGCCTTCGGCTTCGTGTTCCTCTTCACCGTCGGCGGCGTGACCGGCGTGGTGCTGGCGAACGCCGGCGTCGACGTCGTGCTGCAGGACACCTATTACGTGGTGGCGCACTTCCACTACGTGCTGTCGCTCGGCGCCGTGTTCACGATCTTCGCGGGCTTCTACTTCTGGTTCCCGAAGATGACCGGCTACATGTACAACGAGTTTCTGGGCAAGCTGCACTTCTGGGTCACGTTCATCGGCGTGAACATCGCGTTCTTCCCGCAGCACTTCCTGGGCCTTGCCGGCATGCCGCGCCGCTACGCGGACTATCCGGACGCCTTCGCGGGCTGGAACTTCGTCTCGTCGGTCGGTGCCTTCATCGCCGGCTTCGGCGTGCTGATCTTCCTGACCATGCTGGTCGAGGCTTTCGTGCGCAAGCGCGTCGCGGGCGACAACCCGTGGGGCCCGTACGCGACGACGCTGGAGTGGACGCTGTCCTCGCCGCCGCCGTTCCACCAGTTCAACGAGCTGCCGAAGATCCAGTAACCCATGGCACTTGCGACGTCATATGCGGAGAACCGCGCGGCCACGGTGGGCGATTACTTCGCCCTCCAGAAGCCGCGCGTGATGTCGCTGGTGATCTTCACCGGCCTCGCCGGCATCGTGGCGGCGCCGGGGCACATCGACCTTCTCACCGGCTTCGTCGCACTGCTCTGCATTGCGGTGGCGGCCGGCGCGTCGGGCGCGCTCAACATGTCCTATGACGCCGACATCGACCGGTTGATGACGCGCACCGCGACGCGGCCCATCCCGATGGGTGCGATCACACCGGGCGAGGCGGAAGGCTTCGGCTGGACACTCAGCGTCGGCGCCGTCGCGCTGATGGGCCTGTTCGTGAACCTGGTGGCGGCCGCGCTGCTCGCCTTCACCGTCTTCTTCTACGTCGCGGTCTACACCCTCTGGCTCAAGCGCCGCACGCCGCAGAACATCGTGATCGGCGGCCTCTCCGGCGCGCTGCCGCCGGCCATCGGCTGGGCGGCGGTGACCGGCTCGCTGAGCCTGGCGCCGATCCTGTTCGTCGCGATCATCTTCATGTGGACGCCGCCGCATTTCTGGGCGCTGTCGCTGTGGCGCTCCGACGATTACGCGCGCGCCGGCGTGCCGATGATGCCCGTGGTGCGCGGCAAGCTTTCCACCCGCCGCCAGATCCTCGCCTACACCGTGGCGCTGATCCCGCTCGGCCTGGCGCCCGCCTTCATCGGCGCGGCGGGTCCGGTTTATCTGGCCTGTGCCGGCCTGATCGGCGCCTGGTTCGCCGTCGAGGCGGTGGCCACCTTCTTCGAGCGCGACGAAGCGAAGGAGCCGGCGGCACACCGCCTGTTCCGCGTCTCGCTGATTTACATGACCGCGTTGTTCGCGTCCTTGATCGTGGAGAGCGCGTTGCACATCGCGCCGCTGGCGCCATGGCTATGACCGGTAGCAATAACGATCCGGATAAGGCGCGCCGCCGGCGCTCCATCGCCATCGCGCTCGCGCTGGGCGCGCTGGTCGTACTGTTTTACATCATGACGATGATGCGGGTTCACCCGTAGGAGAGGGCTCACCAATGGCCAATACCGAGGTCAAGCACGACTACCATCTGGTCGATCCGAGCCCGTGGCCGGTCGTGGGCTCCATCGGCGCCTTCGTGATGATGGTCGGTGCCGTGTTCTGGATGAACAAGGACTACACCGGCTTCTGGGGTCTGCCGGTGAACGGCCAGCCCTACATCTTCTTCATCGGCTTGGCGCTGGTGCTCTTCACCATGGCCGGCTGGTGGCGCGACGTCATCTCGGAATCGGTCGACAAGCACAATCACACGCCGGTCGTGAAGCTGCACCTGCGCTACGGCATGCTGCTGTTCATCGCGTCGGAGGTGATGTTCTTCGTCGCGTGGTTCTGGGCCTATTTCAACTCGGCGATCTTCTTCAACGACGTCTCCATCGGCTCCTGGCCGCCGTCGGGCATCGTGACGCTCGATCCCTGGCACTTCCCGCTGCTCAACACGCTGATTCTGCTGACCTCGGGCACGACGGTGACCTGGGCGCATCATGCCATCCAGCACGGCGACAAGAAGGGCGCGGTGCAGGGCCTGATCCTGACCGTCCTCCTCGGCGCCTCGTTCACCTGCGTGCAAGCCTATGAGTACGCCCACGCGCCGTTCACCTTCGGCTTCAACCATCTGGCGCTCGCGCCCTTCACCGACGCGGCGCACGTCTCGCTGGCCGGCATCGGCAATTTCGACGCGATCTACGGCTCGACCTTCTTCATGGCGACCGGCTTCCATGGCATGCACGTGATCATCGGCACGATCTTCCTGACGGTCTGCCTCGCCCGCGCGATCGCCGGGCAGTTCACCCCGACCCGCCATTTCGGCTTCGAGGCGGCGGCCTGGTACTGGCACTTCGTCGACGTGGTGTGGCTGTTCCTGTTCGTCTGCATCTACGTCTGGGGCCAGGGACCGGTCAGCGCCGGCTGATGCCCAAGGACCGGCGATGACCGGCGCGGCGCCCAGCGTCCTCGGCGCAAGCCTGTTCGGACGCTGCCCGCGCTGCGGCCAGGGCGCGCTGTTCGACGGCTATCTGACGGTCGCGCCGAAGTGCTCCGTGTGCGGACTAAGTTACGGCGCATTCGACGTCGGCGACGGCGCCACCGTCTTCGTCGTCCTGATCGCGGGCTTCGTGGTCTGCGGCGCGGCGCTGATCGTCGAGGTGCATTATTCGCCGCCCTATTGGGTGCATGCGGTGCTGTGGCTGCCGCTGATCGCAGTGCTGGTCGGCGGCGGCCTCCGTGTCGCGAAGGCCGCCCTCATGGTCCTGCAATACCGCCACGCCGCGGGCGAGGGCAGGGTGGAATGATGACAGCGCACCACCAGCGCAACTGTGGTAGGGTGAGCCCATGAACGCCGCCGATCTCCTCGCGCGCATCCGGGCCGAGCCGGGAAAAATGAGCGGGAAACCTGTCATCCGCGGCCGCCGCATCACGCCCGCGATGGTGCTTTCCATGTTGGCGCAGGGCGCGACCCGCGAGGCCGTCCTTGAGGCCTATCCCGTGCTCGAGTCCGACGATATCGACGCCTGCCTTCTCTACGCCGCGCGGCTGAGCGAGCTTGCCGCCGCAGAGGGCCTCGTCGTCGCGGCGGAATAGTGCGCGTCTTGGCGGATACGAACATCGTGGCGCTGGCGGTCCGCATGCTTCGCGACATCGGGCACGATGTGGTCTATGTGGCGGAACGGGAGTCGGATCCGGGAGACAGTGCCCTGCTGGCCGAAGCTTCGAGGGAGGGCCGTATCTTCGTCGGCAAGAATCGCGACATCGGCGCCCTCGTCCATCGCGATAGCCAGCCGCATAGCGGCGTGCTTCTTCTCGATGATCTCGGCAATGCCGTCGAAGAGACCCAATTGATCGTGTCGACGTTCGGCGCGCATGGGCCGCAACTCGCCGCCGGAGCCTTCCTGCGCGCTGGGCCCGCCGGCGTTCGACACTCGCAATGAACGGTACCGGTTGACGCAATGCAATTTCGCCCCCTCCTCGGCGCCACCATCGCCACCGCGATCCTGTTCGCCTTCCTGATGTGGCTGGGCGTGTGGCAGCTCGAGCGCCTGCAGTGGAAGCTCGGCCTGATCGACCAGGTGAGCCGCAACCTTGTCGCGCCGCCGGTTTCGCTCGACAGGGCGTTGCGCATGGGCACCGACGCGCAATACCACCGCGTGTCGCTTCAAGGCCGCTTCGACAATGCCAAGGAGGCGTATGTCTACGGCATCGGGGTGGAGGGCGCGCCGGTCTATCACGTGGTCGTGCCGTTCAAGCTCGACGACGGGCGCATGCTGCTGATCGATCGCGGCATCGTTCCGCGCGACCTGCGCAATCCCGCGCTGCGCCCCGGCGGCATCGACAACGACGAGACAAAGGTCACCGGCGTATGGCGCTGGGGCGATGCGCCCGGCACCTTCACACCGGCGCCCGATGCCGCGCAGCGCGTCTGGTATGTCCGCGACGTCGCGTCCATCGCGAAGGCCGACGGCGTGACGCTTGCCGCCCCGGCGCTGCTCGAGGCCGACGCCACGCCCAACCCCGGCGGCTGGCCCAAGGGCGGCCAGACCGTCGTCACCTTCCGCAACGAACACCTGCAATACGCCATCACCTGGTTTCTGATGGCGGCGGGGCTCCTGGGCGTGTATCTGGCGTATCACGCCTCGCGGGGGCGCCTGGCCTTTGGGACGAGACGTGTCGAATCCGGCAAACAATGATCAAGCCTTTGTCAGCACGCGCGGAGAGGCCCCCAGGGCTAGCTTCGCCGATGTGCTGCTGGCCGGCCTGGCGCCGGACGGCGGCCTTTACCTGCCGGCCGCCTGGCCGAAGCTGACTGTCGCCAACGGCTCCTATCTCGCCGCCGCCAACACAGTTCTGTCCGCCTTCGCCGCCGGCTCGTTCACCGAGGCCGAGATCGCCGACGACGTCGCCGCCGCCTACGCGGATTTCGACGCGCCCGACATCGCGCCGCTCGCCGAGATCAGTCCCGATCTCTATTTGCTCGAGCTTTTCCACGGCCCGACGCTCGCCTTCAAGGACATCGCTTTGCAGGTGCTGGGCCGCATGTTCTCCCGCGCCCTGACGCGGCGCGGCGGCCGCGCCACCGTCGTGGCCGCGACCTCGGGCGACACCGGCTCGGCGGCCATCGCGGCGCTCGGCGGCCTCCCCAACATCGACGTCTTCGTGCTGCATCCCAAGGGCCGCGTCAGCGACGTGCAGCGCCGCCAGATGACGACGCCGGAGCACGCCAACGTCCACAACATCGCGCTGGAAGGCACTTTCGACGACTGCCAGGCGATCGTGAAGGCGCTGTTCGCGGAGACGGATTTCGCGAAGGACGTCGGCCTCACCGCCGTCAACTCGATCAACTTCGTGCGCATCGCGGCGCAGTGCGTCTACTACTTCACCGCCACCGCCACGCTCGGCCGCGCCGCGACCTTCGTGGTGCCCACCGGCAATTTCGGCGACGTCTTCGCCGGCGAGGCGGCGATGCGCATGGGGCTCGACATCGAGCGCCTGGTGGTGGCGACCAATTCGAACGACATCATGGCGCGCGCCCTGAACGCCGGCATCTATGAGAGCGGCGCGGTGCATCCCACGCTCAGCCCCTCGATGGACATCCAGGTCGCGAGCAATTTCGAGCGCGCCCTGTTCGAAGCGACGAACCGCGACGCCGGCTACACCGCCAATGCGATGGCCGCGTTCGCGCGCGACAAACGCCTCGTACTGCCCGAGATGGTGCGCGAGAACCTGCGCGCCCGCTACGCCGCCGCCAGCTGCGACGATGTCGCGACGCTGGATGCGATCAAGCGCTGCCACGCCGAGACCGGACGGATCGTCGATCCGCACACCGCGGTCGCGCTTCACACCGCCTGGCGTCTCAATCACAAGCCGGGCGCGCCGGTGGTGGTGCTCTCCACCGCCCATCCCGCAAAATTCCCCGACGCCGTTGCCAAGGCGACCGGTGCCCCGCCGCCTGTGCCGAAGCGCCTGGAAGGCCTCGAAAACCGCCCGGAGCGCCTGGAACCCTTGCCCAACGACAAGGGCTTGGTCAGGCGGCATATCGAGTCTAAAATCTCCCGATGACACCTGAAATCACGAGACTTTCCAACGGCTTGACCGTCATCACCGACGCTATGCCAGGACTCCAGAGCGCGATGCTGGGCGTTTGGGTCAACGCCGGCAGCCGCAACGAGACGCCCGACCTGATGGGCGTCAGCCACATGCTCGAGCACATGGCGTTCAAGGGCACCGCGACGCGCAGCGCCCGCGACCTCGCCGAGGAGATCGAAGCCGTCGGCGGCTATCTCAACGCCTATACCAGCCGCGAGCAGACCGCCTTCCACGCCCGCGTGCTGAAGGCCGACGTGCCGCTCGGCGTCGACCTGCTCGCCGACATCCTGATCAACCCGACCTTCGACGCCGCCGAGCTGGAGCGCGAGCGCGGCGTGGTGCTGCAGGAGATCGGCCAGGCGGCCGACACGCCCGACGACATCATCTTCGATCACCTGCAATCGGTGAGCTATCGCGATCAGCCGATCGGCTGGCCGATCCTCGGCTCGGTCGAGACGGTGAGCGCCTTCACGCAGGATCACCTGCGTACCTATTCGGGCGCCAACTACCGCGCCAGCGGCATGACCTTCGTCGCCTCGGGCGCCGTCAGCCACGACGAGATGGTCAAGCTGGTCTCCGAGAAGTTCGCGAAGCTGCGCAGCGGCCCCGTGCCGCCGCCGCTGTCCGCGACCTATACCGGCGGCGACATCCGCGTCACCGAGGATCTCGAGCAGGCGCACATCGCCTACGCCTTCCCCGGCGTGTCGAGCGCCGATGCGGACTTCTACGTCGCGCAGGTCTACGTCACCGCGCTCGGCGGCGGCATGTCCTCGCGCCTCTTCCAGGAAGCGCGCGAGAAGCGCGGCCTGTGCTACGCGATCTCCGCCTTCGCGGCGGCGGGCAGGGACAGCGGCACGCTCGGCGTCTACACCGGCACCGGCGAGGCCGAGGCGGGCGAGATTTCCGCCGTGATCGCCGGCGAGATGGAAGCCCTCGCCGCCAACGCCAACGAGGCCGAGGTCGGCCGCGCCAAAGCGCAGATGAAGTCGAGCCTGCTGATGGGCCTCGAACGCCCCGGCCAGCGCGCCGAACAGATCGCCGGCCAGATCTTCTCCTACGGCCGCGTGCTCTCCATCGAGGAATTGACGTCCAAGCTCGAAGCCATCGACGCCGCCGCGGTCCGCCGCTTCGGCCAGAAGGTGATGGCGGCCGGCCAGCCCTCGATCGCCGCCGTCGGCCCGATCGGCAAGCTCGAAAGCCACGCCGCCTTCGCGCGGCGCTTCGGCGCCAAGCTCGCGGCGGCCGAGTGAACGGGACGGGCCCCATGGCGTTCATGCGGGGCCTCACCTTTCCGGGCGGCCAGCAGCCGGTCATCAAGGCGGGCGCAGTCTATCTGCGCTATCCGCGCATGGCCGACTATCCGCAATGGATGCGGTTGCGCGGTGAGAGCCGTGCCTTCCTCGAACCGTGGGAGCCCGTCTGGGCGTCCGACGAGCTCACCAAGGGCGCCTTCCGCCGCCGCATCAAGCGCTACCAGAAAGAGGCGCGGCTCGACGGCGCCTATGCGTTCTTCGTCTTCCGCCATGAGGACGATGCGCTGATGGGCGGTTGCACGCTCTCCAACGTGCGGCGCGGCGTGACGCAGTGCTGCGCGCTGGGCTACTGGGTCGGCGAGCGCTTCGCGCGCCAGGGCTTCATGTACGAGGCGGTGCGGGCGCTGCAGCCCTTCGTGTTCCAGACGCTCGGGCTGCACCGCATCGAGGCGGCATGCCTGCCGTCCAACGAGCCGTCGCGCAACCTGCTCACCAAGGCCGGCTTCCGGCAGGAGGGCCTGGCGCTGCGCTATCTGCAGATCAACGGCGAATGGCGCGACCACGTCCTCTTCGCCATCCTGGCCGACGAGGCGAAGCCCGCGTGAGCGCTCAAGACGCTTTCACCACAGGATCGTATACAAAGCCGTGATGACGCGATTCGCCCTCGCTTTTGCGGCCCTGCTGGCCGTGCTCGCCACCGCGCTGGCCGCCGCCGCGCCCGCGCCGCAGCGCCCGTCGATCGACTTCGCGGGCGCCGATCCCGTCAGCGAGGTGTCCGACGCGCTGCAGCCCTATCACGCGCCCACCGGCCACACCGAGCCGGACGGTTCGGGCTGGTATCTCTTCACCGCGACCAATTCCTCGATCCGCCCCGCCGCCCGCGTGCTGCAGGCCCTCCAGCCGCAGAGCGTCAGCTTCCGTCTCCTGCCGCGCCCGACGCGCCCCGCGATCCTGGCGGTTGCGAGCTCCGACAGCCTCGTCGTCATCGACAAGAACGCCGCCTATGGCCGCCGCGCCTTCCGCGTGATCGTGCCGCCCGCGACCTCGGTCGCCATCGCAGTCGAGATCGCCAACGCCGCCGATCCGCCCGCGCTGCTTGCCTGGACCGAGCCCGCACTCGCCGCCCACAACCGCCAGCTCGCGATCTTCACCACCGCGGTTTGGGCGCTGATCGGCGCCGCCGCGCTGATGGCGGCCGGACTCGCGGTGACGCTCGGCCACGCGCCAGCACGCTGGGCCGCGATCACGCTGACGCTCGTCTTGTTGGAGCGTCTGTCGGAGACCGGCCTGTTCGACGCCTCGCTCGCCACCGCGGTCGGCGGGCCCTATGGCCTGATGGCGATGTTCGCAGGGCTGTCGCTGGTCTCCGCCGCGATGCTGGCCGACGCCATCGTGCCGGTGCACGACGTCTGGTTCCCGCGCCATCTGCGCCAGATGCGTATCGGCCTGCTCGCGGTCTGCGGCATTTCGGTGCTCGCCTGGTTCGGCATCCCCGCGATGACGGTCCTGGCCGACAGCATCACCGTGATCGGCATGCCGGTGATCGCCGCCTATCTGATCTGGCGCGGCCGCCTCGGCGCCCAAGCCGCGCGCGTCGCCGCGCCCAGCGCACTCGTCTTCAGCCTCGTGGTGTTCGCCAGCGCCATCGCCACCATGAACAACACCGGCGAGTCCCTGGCGACGTCCGCCGCCGGCGCCTTCGCCGCGGCCGGCGCGTTGCTGCTGGCGCTCGCCATCGCGGCCGGCGAAGGCATCGCGGTGCTGCCGTTCCAGTCGGTCGCCGCCCATCCCGACATCGACCAGCCGCCGCGCGAGGCGCCCGCGCCCGGCGGCCTCACCTCGACCGTGCTGCAAGCCGTCGGCGCCGCGCATCAAGGCGTGTTCGACCTCGACTTCGACGCCGAGGCCTTGAAGCTGAGCCGCGAGGCCGCCATCCTGATCGGCCTGCCGTCCACGTCCGCGCGCCTGCCGCACCAGGAGTGGCTCGATCGCGTCCATCCCGAGGATCGCGAGACCTACGCGCTGGCGATCGACGACTACCGCAGCCATCCCGGCATCGCCTTCCGCGTCGAATTCCGCGTGCGCTCCGAGACCGGCCGCTATACCTGGCTCGAGCTGCGCGCCACCATGCAGGGCGAGCGCGGCCCGTCGCATCGCTGCCTCGGCCTGATGGCCGACATCACGACACGCAAGGAGACCGAGGGCGAGATGCTGGCGCGCACGCTGCGCGATGCGCTCACGGGTCTTGGCAATCGCGTCGCGCTGATGGAGGCGCTGGAGCAGCTCGGCCCGCGCTTCTCGGGCGCCACCTTCGCGATCCTCGACGTCGACCGCTTCAAGCAGATCCATGCCAGCCTTGGCGACGCCGGCGGCGACGAGCTTCTGGCACAGGTGGCGCAGCGTCTTGCGCTGCGCTTCCAGGACGTCGCGGAGGCGTTCCGTGTCGGCGGCGATGCGTTCGCGCTGGTGTTCGCGGCGACGGGCGGCGAAGCGGCGGCGGTCGGCAACGAGCTGCTGGAGACCTGCTCGGCACCCTATTTGAAGGATGGCCGCAACATCTTCGCGCCGGCCAGCATCGGCCTCGCGACGGGGCGCGACGCGCGCGATCCGCTCGACCTGCTCAAGAACGCCGAGCTCGCGTTGCTCCAGGCCAAGCGCGCCGGCGGCACCTGCGTGCGCATCTACACCAGCGATCTCGAGCAGCTCGCGCCCGGCGACGCGGTCGCGCTCGAGACCGATCTGCGCCGCGCCATCGAGGACCATCAGCTCGACGTCTACTACCAGCCCATCGTGCGGCTCTCCGACAACGCCGTGGCGGGCTTCGAGGCCTTGATGCGCTGGAACCATCCGACGCGCGGCATCGTCTCGCCGGCCGAGTTCATCGCGCATTCGGAGGAGACCGGCACCATCGTCGCGCTCGGCCGCTTCGTGCTGGAGCGCGCAGCGCACGAGATGGCGCATTGGCAGCGCTACTTCCCGCTCGATCCGCCGCTGTTCGTCAGCGTCAACGTCTCGCGCCGCCAGCTGCGCGACGAGGATTTCGCGGTGACGCTGGGCGGCCTGTTGCAAAGCGAGGGCATCGCGCCCGGCACGCTGAAGCTGGAGGTCACCGAGACCACCATCGCCGCGAACCAGGACGTCCGCGCCGCGCTGGAGCGTTGCCGCGAGCTCGGCGCCGGCATTTCGATCGACGATTTCGGCACCGGCGTGTCGAGCCTTTCGGCGCTGAAGACGCTGCCCTTCGACACGATCAAGATCGATCAGAGCTTCCTGGCGCGCCACGCCAACGCCGACACCGCGGCCGACGGCGAGACGATCCTGCGCTCGATCATCGCGATGGCGCAGGGCCTCAAACGTACCGTCGTCGTCGAAGGCGTCGAGACGGCGCGCGACGCCCAATGGCTGCAGCAGCTCGGCTGCGAATACGGCCAGGGCTTCCACTACTCCCAGCCGCTGCCCTCCGCGCAGGCGCTGCAGTTCATCGCGCTGCACTTCGACAAGAGCGCCTCGCCGGCGCAGTAGGGCACCCCCAACCAAAATTTCGTCATGGCCGCCCTCGTGGTGGCCATCCATAAACACGGATGCGTCCGGTTTATTGCGAAGGCCGCAGGATTCACGCGGAGGCGCGGAGCCGCGGAGGTTCGCGCTCCTCCGCGGCTCCGCGCCTCCGCGTGAACCAACGGGGTTGTCGAGGGACAGGAAAATTTCACACGGAGGCACAGAGTCACGGAGTCGAGCGAACTCCGTGCCTCCGTGCGAATCTTTGCGGCAGTGCGCTCGAACGGTGGTTGGGTGGTCGTGGATGGCCGCCGCGAGGGCGGCCGCGACTGTGGGGCGGCGCGCCCTAAGCCCGCCCCGCCTGCGACGACAGACCCGACAGTTCCGCGCCAAGCTTCCCGAACGCCAGGCGCCATTTGTCCTCGGCGCTCGCCTGGAACACCAGCGCGGGATCGGCGTCGCAGTGGATCCAGCTGTTCGCCGCGATCTCGCTCTCGATCTGCCCCGGCCCCCAGCCGGCGTAGCCCAGCGCCAAGAGCCATTCCGCCGGGCCGCGCCCATCCGCGATGGTGCGCAGCATGTCGACGGTCGGCGTCAGCGAGATCCCCGGCGTCACGTTCAGTGTTGACGGGCGGCCTCCGCCGTCATGGCCGTGCAGGACATAGCCGCGGTCGGTCTCCACCGGCCCGCCGAACAGCACGGCGCGCGACGAGGTCTGCGGCGTCGTCTCGATGCTCATCTGCTGCATAAGCTCGCGGAAGGTGAGCCCCGGGATCGGCTTGTTGACGATCAGCCCCATCGCGCCGGTCGAGGAATGCTGGATCATGAAGAGGACGCTGCGTTCGAACCGGTTGTCCGGCATGCCCGGCATCGCGATCAGGAGCTTGCCGTGCAGAAAGCCCTGTTCGCCCTGGGGTTGCTCGGGTCCACGTGTCGCCATGGCACTAGGCTAGCACCGCCGGCCGGGGCTTTGCGACCCGTCCGGGCTGGGCTAAAACCGGGGCCCTCATTATTTCCCCTTCAGGAGAATTCCATGACCGTGCATGTTGGCGACAAGGTTCCTTCCGCGACCCTGATGGAGATGCAGGAAGGCGGCCCCAAGCCCGTCAAGACCGACGACTTCTTCGCCGGCAAGAAGGTGGTGGTGTTTGCGCTGCCGGGCGCCTTCACGCCGACCTGCTCGGCCAAGCACGTGCCGGGCTTCGTGCAGAACTTCGACGCGCTGAAGGCCAAGGGCGTCGACGCCATCGCCTGCGTGTCGGTCAACGACGCCTTCGTGATGGGCGCCTGGGGCAAGGACCAGAAGGCCGGCGACAAGGTGCACATGCTGGCCGACGGCAACGGCGACTTCACCAAGGCCATGGGCCTGGAGATGGACGGCTCCAAGTTCGGCATGGGCAAGCGCAGCCAGCGCTATGCCATGATCGTCGACAACGGCGTGGTGAAGAGCCTCGACGTCGAGGAGCCCGGCGCGTTCAACGTCTCGAGCGCCGAGCACCAGCTGAAGCAGCTTTGATCCGGCAAAAGGGCGGCCTTCGGGTCGCCCTTTTCCCTTTAAAATTTATTTTCGTGAAATTCTGTTTCGTTGCCGCGCCGCGCTCCGAAAACTTATCCACGCGCCTCGCACCCGGTTTTTCGCCGTATACGGACAAATCCATGTCCGCACGTGTTGGATAAGTCGGACTTATCCACGCGCCGAATATCTTTTCGAGCGCCCCTTGAACCGAGTCGGTCGGAACGCCATTTCACCCATATCCCCACAGGTGTGAGCAGTCGGGCGCGCGACTTTTACGGAATCGCGCCGCGTGCCAATGCGTCGACGCGCTCGTTCTCCGGATGGCCGGCATGGCCGCGCACCCAGTGCCAGTTGATCTCGTGGCGCGCCATCTCGACTTCGAGCAGCCGCCACAGGTCGTCGTTCTTCACCGGTTTCTTGTCGGCGGTCTTCCAGCCGTTCTTCTTCCAGTTCTTCAGCCACTTGGTCGCGCCGTCCATCACATAGCGCGAGTCCGTGTAGAGCATCACCGACGCCGGCGCCGTCAGCGCCGCCAGGCCCTGGATCACCGCCATCATTTCCATGCGGTTGTTGGTCGTGGCGCGCTCGCCGCCGCTGATCTCTTTCTCTTTGCCGCCGGCGCGCAGGATCGCGCCCCAGCCGCCCGGGCCGGGATTTCCCGAGCAGGCGCCGTCGGTGAAGATCTCAACGGTGCTCACAATCCGTACTCCGATGCATGTTTGACTTTGCGGTGGAAGCGCAGCTTGCGCGAGAACTCGCGCGGATCCTTCGGCCGTACCAGTGCGTGCGGGTCATGGTTCAGCGCGTCGTAGAGTCGCGTCAGCAGGAAGCGCAAGGCGGCGCCCGCGCACAGCGCCGGCAGCGCAGCGATCTCGTCCGCCATCAGTGGCCGCGCCTTTTGATAAGCGCCGATCAGATGCCGCCCCTTGGTGATGTTGTAGCTGCCGTCGGTCTCGAAGCACCACGAATTGATCATCACCGCGAGGTCGTAGGCATAGGCATCGTTGCACGCGAAATAGAAATCGATCAGCCCAGACACCGCCGCGTTCATGAACAGCACGTTGTCGGGGAACAGGTCGGCATGGATCACGCCGCTCGGCAGCCCGCGCGGCCACGCGGCGAGCGCGTCGCGATGGGCGCTCGCGATCAGATCGTGCAGTCCCGGTTCGATCCCGTCGGCGCCGTCGGCCGTCTTGTCGACCAGTTCGCCCCAGCCGCCGGGACCGAGCGCATTCGCCCGCGTCAGTGCGAAGCCTTCGCCCGCCGCATGCAGCCCGGCCAGTGCTTCGCCGGCCGCGGCGCAATGCGGGGGCTCCGGCCGGCGCAGCGACAGGCCGTTCAGGAAGCTCACCAGTGCGCCCGGCCGGCCGTTGACGATGCTCCACTGCGCCCCGTCGCGACGCCGGATCGGCTCGGGGCAGCGGATGCCACGCGCCGCCAGATGCGCCATCAGGCCCAGGAAGAAGGGCAGATCGGCCTCGCTGACACGCTTTTCATAAAGCGTCAGAAAATAGCCACCCTGCGTCGTCTGGAGATAGAAATTGGAGTTCTCGACGCCCTCGGCGATGCCCTTGAACGACAGCGGCT
>DASZMT010000057.1:0-3495 GCA_035551495.1 Rhizomicrobium sp.
ACCCGAAATATCCGACCACGCCGGGATCGCCGGCGATTGTCGCGGCGGTGCTGGGCCGGCTGCAATCGCTCGCCGGGCATGTTTTCTGGCCCGACGATATCAGCCTGCTGGATGAGCGGCACATCGACGCTGCGCAAATGCTCGCCTCGGGGCAGGTGACCGACAGCTATCTGCTGGCGCTTGCCGTCGCCCATGGTGGTCAGCTTGCCAGCCTGGATCGACGTCTTTCGGTCACCGCCGTGCATGGCGGCAGGAACGGGCTGCGTTTGATCTGACGCGCGCGCTCAGCGGTGAACTGAACGAACCGTGATGGTCTGCGGAACTGGCCGACAGTCACCCGGCATGGGCGGGCGCTTTGACCCGCCGCCGCGTCGCCGTGCCGGCCGCCGGTTTCTTGCCGCGCGCCGCCGCCTTCTTCTTGGCCGCCGCCTTCGGCGCCGCGCGCTTCGGCTTTGCCGCGCGCCGCTTCGCCGGCTTGGCCTTCGTTTTCGCCGGCGCCGGCGCCGCCGCAGCCTCGGGCGCCGGCTTCGCAGCCGCAGACCCGCGCCCGCGCCGTCCGCCGGCGCCGCGCGGACGCAACTGCTTGCCCTTCTCGGCCAGCAGCGCCACCGCCTGATCGAGAGTGATGTCGTCCATCATCACGCCGCGCGGCAGGTTGGCCACCATCTTGCCGTGCTGCACGTAGGGACCGAAGCGTCCCTTGCGCACCGCGATCAGCTCCTTGTCCGCCGGATGCGCGCCGATCGTGCGCACGCTCGCCATCTTGCGCGCGATAAGATCCACCGCGCGGTTGAGGCCGATCGCCAGCACATCGTCGTCGCGATCGAGCGAGCCGTAGACCGCGCCCATGCGCACATAGGGGCCGAACCGGCCAATGCCGGCCTCGATGTTCTCCCCGGTCTCCGGATGCACGCCGATGACGCGTGGCAGCGACAGCAGGCCGAGCGCCTGTTCCAGCGTGATCTGATCGCCATCCATGCCGCGCGGCAGTGATGTCCGCTTCGGCTTCGGCGCCTTCTTGCCCTTCCCCTGGCCCGCCGCCTTGTCCTCGCCGTTCTCGCCCTGCTGCACGTAAAGCCCGTACGGGCCGCGCCGAACCGTGACGTCCTCGCCGGTGTCGGGATGGTGGCCGAGGACGCGCATGCCTTCCTTCAGCGTCTCGCCCTGCTCCTCGCCGCTCTCGATCGCCAGACGCCGCGTGTACTGACACGCCGGATAGTTCGAGCAGCCGATGAAGCTGCCGTAGCGGCCGAGTTTCAGCCCGAGCCTCCCTGTGCCGCAGGCGGCACAGACGCGCGGGTCGCTGCCGTCTTCGCGCGGCGGAAAGAAGTGCGGGCCGAGATCCGCGTCCAGCGCTGCGATGACGTCGCTGATCTTGAGGTCCTTGGTCTGCCCGACGGCGCGGGAGAACTCGTCCCAGAACGCGTGCATCATCGTCCGCCAGTCCACCTCGCCGGCCGAGACGTTATCGAGCTGCTCCTCCATCTGCGCGGTGAAGCCGGTATCGACGTAGTGCTCGAAGAAGCTCACCAGGAACGCGGTGACCAGACGGCCGCGGTCCTCCGGAATGAAGCGGCGCTTGTCCAGACGAACGTATTTACGGTCCTGCAGCACCGAGAGGATCGAGGCATAGGTGGAGGGACGGCCGATGCCGAGTTCCTCCATCTTCTTCACCAGGCTCGCCTCGGAGTAGCGCGGCGGCGGCTGGGTGAAGTGCTGCAGCGCGTTCACCAGTCCCAGCCCCAGCGGATCGCGCTCCGCCATCGGCGGCAGCATGCGGCTTTCGTCCTCCTCCGCCGCATCGTCCGTGTCTTCGCGATACAGCTTGAGGAAGCCGTCGAACGCGACGATGGAGCCGTTGGCGCGCAGCGTGAGGCCCTTGCCGTCGGTCACATCGACGCTGACCTGGTCGAGTTCCGCCGACTGCATCTGTGATGCGACGGCGCGCTTCCAGACCAGTTCGTACAGCCGGCGCTGATCGTTGTTCAGATGACGTGCGACCTGGTCCGGCGTGTTGGCAACATCTGTCGGCCGGATCGCCTCGTGCGCCTCCTGCGCATTCTTGATGCGGCTCTGGTATTCGCGCGGTGCGCCGGGCAGGTAATTGTCGCCGTACGCCTGGCGCACGTGGCCGCGGATCGCGTCGATCGCCTCGCGCGCCATCTGCACGCCGTCGGTGCGCATGTAAGTGATCAGGCCCGTGGTCTCGCCGCCGATATCGACGCCCTCGTAAAGCTGCTGCGCGAGACGCATGGTCTGCTGCGCGCCGAAGCCCAGCTTGCGCGAGGCCTCCTGTTGCAGCGTCGATGTGGTGAACGGCGCATAGGGATGCCGCTTGACGCGCTTCTTCTCGACCGAGCCGACATGGAACCGGCCGGCCTCGATCGCGTGCTTGGCACGCAGCGCGGCAGTCTCGTTGGCCAGGTCGAACTGCTCGAGCTTCCTGCCCTCGAAATGCGTCAGCCGCGCGGTGAACGGCGCGCCGGACGGCGTGGTGAAGTCGGCCTCCACCGTCCAGTATTCGCGCGCGCGGAACACCTCGATCTCGGCCTCGCGGTCGCAGATCAGCCGGAGTGCCACGGACTGTACGCGCCCCGCGCTGCGGCTGCCGGGCAGCTTGCGCCACAGCACCGGCGAGAGCGTGAAGCCCACCAGGTAGTCCAGCGCGCGGCGCGCGAGATAGGCCTCGATCAGCGGCTGGTCGAGATCGCGCGGATGCGCCATCGCGTAGCGCACGGCGTTGCGGGTGATCTCGTTGAAGGTGATACGACGGACGTTGATGCCCTTCAGCGCCTTGCGATCCGCCAGCATGTTCTTCACGTGCCAGGAGATCGCCTCGCCCTCGCGGTCCGGGTCGGTGGCGAGATAGAGCGTGCTGGCGCCCTTCAGCGCCTTGGCGATGGCGCCGACCTGCTTCTCGCCGCGGGCGTCGGACTGCCAGTCCATGGCGAAGTCCTGCTCGGGACGCACCGATCCATCCTTCGGCGGCAGGTCGCGCACGTGGCCGAGGCTGGCCAGCACGGTGAAACCGCCGCCCAGATAGCGGTTGATGGTCTTGGCCTTGGCGGGGGATTCGACGACGACGACGTCTGACATTCTGACCTTTGCGGTAGCCTAGGAGCCGGCCTCCAGCAGCAGCGCGACACGGCTCCCCGGTAGGGTTTGAATGCGGCCGGCGAGTTCCAGTTCCAGCAGGACCGCCATGACCGCAGCCGGAGAGAACTGGCAGCGGCGTACGACATCGTCAACGGCTGTTGGCGAAGCATCAAGCAAATCAAGCACTTGCATGCGGGTTTTAACAAGGTCCGCGGCCGCCTCGGTGGGTTCTTCCCACTCTGAGGGGGGTTCGGCGGCACCTGGAGGCGAGCCTTGGACGAACAGCGGGAAGCGGTCGAGGCCCTCGCGAAGCGGGTGGTCCGGCAGGTTGTCGAGCACGTCCGCGGCGGTCTCGGTGATGTGGGCCCCCTGGCGGATCAGGTCATTGGCACCGTGCGA
>DASZMT010000058.1:0-31145 GCA_035551495.1 Rhizomicrobium sp.
ATCACGGACGGTTGAAAGATCTGAGCATCGGCCATGGGTTCGGGCCTCAAACTGTAGACGCGCACGCGGGCGTCGAGGCCGTCATGGCGCTCCTCGACCAGGCCCGTCTCGCGCAGGGTGCGAAGATGGCGGCTCATCGCCGGTGCGCTGACGCCGACCGCGTCCGCGAGTTCACCCGACGGCCGCGGCCGTTCCGACAACAGATCGACGACGCGGCGGCGCTGCGGATCGGCGAGCGCCGCCAGCACCGCGTCGAGCTTCGGTCTGGCCGCTTTCACAGCGTCTCGCGCAGCTTCAGGCCGCTGGCCTTCTCCATCTCGCCCAGGCTCATCGTCTTGATCTCCTGTGCAAACACCCAGACATGGCCCTCCGGATCGACGCAGCGATAGGTGCGGTCGCCGTAGAACTGGTCCTCAGGTTCCTGGAAGATCACCGCGCCGGCGGCACGGGCGCGCTCGCAATGGGCATCGATGTCGCAATCGACCTGAATGTGCAGCAACTGCGTGATCCTGCCGCCGAGATCCTTTGGGCTCTTGGTCGCGTCCATGAATTCGCGCGCGATGGTGACGAGCGCGCCGCGATATTTCATCTCCGAATGCACGATCTTGCCCTGATCGTCCTCGACGATCAGCGAGACCGCGAAGTCGAATGCCTTCGCCAGCCAGTCGAGCGCTGCGCGGTCGTCGCGGTAGATCACGGACGGTTGAAAGATCTGAGCATCGGCCATGGCGAAGTTCCTTGTCTGATATAGCAATATTTAACAGGAATCGCAATCATAGAGTCAAGTGCATATCCTCTCCCGCAGGCCGGAAAGGGTATGTCGTGCTATTGCCCCGCGGCGCCGAGACCGTTGGCCATCGGATCGGGCAGCGCGACGCAGATGCCGCCGCCGCAGGTGATCGCGTTAACCGTGTCGTAGGGCGCCTCGCCCGTCGAGCGCAGGTCGGAGCGGCGGCTGATCTGCTCGCCCCGCGCCACGCGCGACAGCGCATAGCCGATCGCCGCCGTGCCGTTCGGCCCACCCGCACCGGCGCCCGCCAGCGTCAGCGCGCCGCTGCCGTCGGTCGCGATCACCGGCGTCAGGAAAGCCGCCGCCATGCCCGCCTCGCCGGCCGACGGCGACTTGGCAAGCGTCACCCCCGTGCCCTGCGCATTGTGCCCCGAACCGAACGGCCCGTTCATCGTCACCGCGCAGGAGACCGTCTGGCCGTTGGCATCCGTCGCCGCGAAGCCGGTGGCGCCGAGGTCCTTGGGCAGCGCCGTGACCTTGAACTTGGCGAGCGCATCGCGCACCGCGAGGATCACGGCGGCCTGCGGATCGTTGGCACCGGTGCTGGTCCGCTGCGCGCGCGCCAGCGTGTCGAACAGATTGCCGGCGAAGGCGCCGGCGCCGGTCTGCTGCGACGGCAGGTAGACGGTCTGGCTGCCGAAGGTCATCGCCTGCGGCGCGACGCGGCCGACGGGATAGCGCGCGAACTCCGCGACGTTGATCGCGCCGCCCTGCTGCGAGGAATAGGCGAGGATGCGCGCACCGAGGTTGCCGCCATAGAAGGCGTTCGGGCCGCCGGTACGGATCGCGGCCAGCGTCGCGGCGAGATCGGGATTGGCGACGACGGTGCCGGCCGGCTTGGCCTGGCCGGACTCGTCGAGGAACTCCGCCGCCAGTGCCGCGTCGAGGCGGATGACGTCCACCGCGCCCGCGATGCGCACCGACAGCGCCCTGCTGATCGGAAAGCCCGTCGCGGCATAGCCCTCGCCCGGCGACACGTCGCGCTGCCAGGGGAGCACGCCATAGACCGCCTGCAGCATCGCGAAGCCGCGCACATTGCCGGGCACCGCATAGGCGCCGCCGCCGCCGGAATCGCGGGCGAGGAAGTCGAACTCCTCGGTCTGGTTCTTGGCCAGGTCGCGCGCGATGCAGATGCCGCCGCCGCCCAGCCCCGCCGCCACCGGATAGGTGACCGACAGCGCGAAATACATCGCGGTCGCGGCATCCGCCGCCGAGCCGCCCTGCGACAGCACTTGGGCGCCGACCTTCACGGCATAGGGCTCATCACCCACCACCAGGGCGCGGGCGCCCGCGCCGCCAACCGACTGGCCACCACTATCGCCGAACGTGACCGGATTGACGAACGAGTCGCCTACCCCGACATCCTGGTCGAGGCTGAAACCGCAGCCGGAAAGCAGCAGCAGGCTTGAAGCGCAAGCCAGAATCCGCGAACGAAGCTTCAAAGTTACATTTCCTTGATGTTAGGAACGGCCCGTATATCAGGTTACGCCGTCCGTTGACGCGCCTTTGCGGGCCACCTACGTTCCGCTCCGGTTGGGGGCGGCACACGCGGGGACTGTTAGGAGAGTTCAAGCCTTGGCGTTTTGCAACCCTTTGGGCCCTTTCGCGAGCCTTAAATCCGCGATGGTTCGCCGCGCACCTCGTTTTGCGCGCAACGCGCGGGCTCTCACCTTCTTGCTGGGCTTCGTGGGTGCCTTCGCGCTGACCGCCGGTCCCGCCGCGGCGCAGGGCCTGTTCCTGCTGCGCGATACCGAAACCGAGCGGGCGCTGCGCTCCTACGAGGATCCGCTGCTGAAGGCCGGCGGGCTCGATCCGGCGGGCGTGCACATCTATCTCGTCAACGATCCGACGGTGAATTCCTTCGTCGCCGAAGGTCAAAACATGTTCATCCAGACCGGCATGATCATGTTCGCGCACAATTCCCTCGAACTGAAGGGCGTGATGGCGCACGAGACCGGCCACATCATCGGCGGCCACCTGTCGCGCGACAGCGCAGCGATCCAGAAGGCGACGATCCCGATGCTGCTGTCGATGGTGATCGGCATCGCGGCGATCGCGGCCGGCGCCGGCCAGGCCGGCATGCTGATCCTGATGGAAGGCCAGGGCATCGCGCAGGACCAGTTCAACGAGTTCAGCCGCGTGCAGGAAGCCACCGCCGACCAGATCGCGATCAAGCTGCTCGACAAGACGCACCAGTCCTCGCGCGGCCTCCTGGCGACGTTCGAGCGCCTCGCCGACGAAGAGGCGCGCGCCATGAACCACATGGACCCCTACGCGTCCGACCATCCGATGGGCCGCGAGCGCGTCGCGCTTCTCGAAAGCGAGGTCGAGGCCTCGCCCTACAAGGACGTGCCGGAAGACCCCGCCGTCGAGCACGAATACGAGATGATCCAGGCCAAGCTCGCGGGCTATATCGAGCCGATCCAGATCGTGCTCACCCGCTTCCCGCCGTCGGACATGTCCAAGCCCGCGCGCTATGCCCGCGCCATGGTCTATTCGCGCAAGCCCGACTTGCCGAAGGCGCTGGCGGAGATCAACAGCCTGATCAAGGACGAGCCGAACAATCCCTATTTCTACGAAGTGCTCGGCCAGATCTATGTGAGCATGGCCAAGCCCGAACTCGGCGTCGCCGCCTATCAGAAGTCGGTCGACCTTCTTCCGAACGCGCCGCAGTTGCGCGTGGCGCTGGGCGCCGCACAACTCGCGACCGAGAAGCCGGCGCTGAACAAGCCGGCACTCGACAACCTCAAGGCAGCGGCGGCGGTCGAGGACGACGATCCCTTCACCTGGTACGAGACGGCGCAGGCCTATTCCAACATGGGCAACGAGCCGATGGCCGACCTTGCGACCGCCGAGCGCTATTACTCGGTGGGCGCGATGGCGCAGGCCGCGATGTTCGCCAACAAGGCGCGGCATGGGCTGACACAGGGCTCGACCGACTGGCAGCGCGCCAACGACATCGTGGCGATCGCCGTGCCGATGGCGCGCCAGCAGCAGCAACGCTAGGGCAACGGGGCCGAACGACATGAACGGACAGGTGCGGGCCGCGGTGCTGGGGGCGCTGGGCGGCGCGGTGATCGCCGTGGCGGTGGTGTTCGCCTCCGCCGCGCTCGGCTATTTCCCGCATCCGGCGAACCGCATCGACGGCAAGGCGCTGCATGCCTGGCTGGTGGCGCACCCGCAGGTGCTGGCCGAGATGTCGAGCAAGCTGCAGGACCTGGAAGCGAACGACGAGGACGCCGCCGAGCACGGGCGCCAGCGCGCCGTCGACAAGATCGGGCTTCAGGCGTTCTTCGATCCGAACGTCGCCTATGTCACCGGCCCGGCGAACGCCAAGAACACGCTGGTGGAGTTCTTCGACTACAATTGCGTGCACTGCCGCAACTCGTTCGCGCTGATCAAGAAGTACTACGAGGCGCACAAGGGCGACACCCGCTTCGCCTTCGTCGACTTCCCGATCTTCGGCAAGGCGTCCGACGAAGCCGCCACGGCCGCGGTCGCGGCGCGGCGCCAGGGCGACAAGTACATCGCCCTCTCCTTCGCGATGATGGGCGAGAAGGGCGCGATCGACCTCGACACGATGTATGCCGACGCCAAGGCGGCGGGCGTGGACATGGCCAAGCTGATCGCCGACATGAAGGATCCCGCGACGGACAAGACGCTGGCGACGGCGCATCTTCTGGCCAAGCGCGCCGGCTTCGACGGAACGCCGACCTTCATCGTCAACGGCAAGGTCCATTCCGGCGAGCTCGACGAAGAGACGCTGGCGGGACTGACGAAGAGCTAGGGGACCAGTTCAATATAACTGTCATGACCCGCGAATGCGGGCCACCCAGGTAACATCTTCGCAAGCGTTCAAAGGCTAGTAACGCGCCAGCCGGGTCCGCCGCATTCGGGGCGGATGACAAGCAGAGCTAGATTAATCCCGTCATCGGGCTCGAGGGGTCGCCGTAGTTCTTCTTCGGCATGCGGCCCGCGAGATACGCAAGCCGTCCCGCCTCCACCGCCAGCTTCATCGCCGCCGCCATCTTCGCCGGGTCTCGCGCATGCGCGATGCCGGTGTTGGTGATCACGCCGTCGCAACCGAGCTCCATCGCGAACGCTGCATCCGACGCCGTGCCGATACCGGCATCCACGATCACCGGCACTTTCGCGTCCTCGATGATCAGCCGCAGATTCACCGTCGACTGGATGCCCATGCCGGACCCGATCGGCGACGCCAGCGGCATGATAGCCACCGCGCCCATGTCCTCCAGCCGCTTGGCCATCAACGGATCGTCGCTGCAATAGACCATCACCTTGAAGCCGTCCTTGGCGAGCATCTCGGTGGCACGCAGCGTCTCGATCATGTCGGGATAGAGCAACTTCTTCTCGCCCAGCACCTCGAGCTTCACGAGGTCCCAACCGCCAGCCTCGCGCGCCAAACGCAGCGTGCGTACCGCGTCCTCGCCAGTGAAGCAGCCTGCGGTGTTCGGCAGATAGGTGACCTTCTTGGGATCGATGAAGTCGACCAGCCTGGGCTGGTTCGGATCGGTGAGGTTCACGCGGCGCACCGCGACGGTCACGATCTGCGCCCCGCTCGCTTCGAGCGCGCGGGCGTTGTCCTCGTAGGTCTTGTACTTGCCGGTGCCGATGATGAGGCGCGAATTGTAGGCCTTGCCGGCCAACACGAAGGGCTTGTCCGCCACCGGCGGCGCGACGGGCGCGTTGCCGCCCCCGATGAAGTGCACGATCTCGTAGCGGTCGCCGTCCAGCACGCGCACGGCCTCGTAGGTCGAGCGCGGCACGATCTCGAGATTGCGCTCCACCGCGATCTTCTTGGGGTCGAGCCCGAGCGCCGACAGCAAGCCATGCACACTGAAGTCGCCGGAAAAATTCCGCGCCTCGCCATTGACGATGATGTTGAGAGACATAGGCCCTGCTCCTCTCCCTACGCCGGTGTTAACCGGATCAGGTTCAAAGGGACTCGGCCGTCTCGCCGATCTCAGCCCCCAATTTCTTGAGTCAGGGCGCCCCTGGGATTGTCGATGGGGCGGACCATACCCCCCTGCCCGGCCAAGTAAACCCCGGGTTTCGCTGGGCGGCGCATGCGATTATAAGGGGCGAATCCCGCCTGCCCCTGGAGTTCCCTTGGCCAAATCCGGCAGACAAACCAAAGCCTTGCCGATCTACGTCCTTAACGGTCCGACGCTGAATCTGCTCGGCACGCGCGAGCCGGAGATTTATGGGCGCACGACATTGGCTGAGATCGGGGCGATGACGGCGGCGCGGGCGAAGGCTCAGGGCCTCACGGTCGAGTTCCGCCAGTCCAACCATGAGGGCGAATTGGTCGACTGGATCCAAGAGGTCCGCACCAAGGGCTGCGGCGTGGTGCTGAACGCCGCCGCTTACACCCACACCTCGGTCGCGATCTACGATGCCCTCAAGGCGCTGGACAAGCCGATCATCGAAGTTCACCTCTCCAATCCGCACGCACGGGAACCTTTCCGCCACCGATCCTTTGTTTCAAAGGTGGCCACCGGCGTGATCTGCGGTCTCAAGGAACAAGGCTATCTCGCCGCCATCGATGCGATGGCCGTGCTCATCAAGGGTCAGGCATGAATATGAAAGACAAGAAAGACGGACTGGTCGACTCGGGTGCGATCCGCGAGCTGGCGGAGATCCTGAAGGAAACCGGCCTCACCGAAATCGAGATCGAGAAGAACGGCGCGCGCCTGCGCGTGTCGAAGCAGACCGGCGGTGCCCTCATGGCCGCGCCCGCCGCGGCCCCTGCCGCCGCAGCACCGGCTGCCGCCGCGCCTGCCAAACCTTCGGGCCCGAACCCGAACGCCGTGCCCTCGCCGATGGTCGGCACGGTCTATCTCTCGCCCGAGCCGGGCGCCAAGCCCTTCGTCAGCGTCGGCCAGACGGTCAAGGAGGGCGATACGCTCTTCATCGTCGAGGCGATGAAGACGATGAACCCGATCACCGCGCCAAAGGGTGGCACCATCGCCGAGATTTGCGTCAGCGACGCCCAGCCCATCGAGTTCGGTCAATCTCTTTGCATCCTGAACTGAGCTGATGTTCGAAAAGGTCCTCATCGCAAACCGCGGCGAGATCGCGCTCCGCATCAACCGGGCGTGCAAGGAGATGGGCATCTCCACCGTCGCGGTGCATTCGACGGCCGACGCCGACGCGATGCATGTGCGCCTCGCCGACGAGAGCGTGTGCATCGGCCCGCCCGCCAGCGCGCAGAGCTATCGCAACATCCCCGCCATCATCGCGGCCTGCGAGATCACCGGCGCGGAAGCCATCCATCCCGGCTACGGCTTCCTGTCGGAGAACGCCCGCTTCGCCGAGATCGTGCGCGAGCACGGCATCACCTTCATCGGACCGACGCCCGAACACATCCGCATGATGGGCGACAAGATCACCGCCATCAGAGCGGTGAAGGAGGTCGGCATCCCGACGGTGCCCGGCTCCGGCGGCGCGGTGGAAGACGCGGACGCGGCCGAGGTCGCGGCCAAGATCGGTTATCCGGTCCTGATCAAGGCGACGGCGGGCGGCGGCGGCAAGGGCATGAAGGTCGCCAACAGCGAGAGCGAGCTGCCGATGGCGCTCGCGACGGCGCGTGCCGAAGCCCGCACCGCGTTCGGCAACGACCAGGTCTATATGGAGAAATATCTCCAGAGGCCGCGCCACATCGAGATTCAAGTGCTGGCCGACGGCGCCGGCAATGTGATCCATCTGGGCGAGCGCGACTGCTCGCTGCAGCGGCGGCATCAGAAGGTGTGGGAAGAAGCCGGTTCGCCTGCTCTCAACGCGGTGCAGCGCGACGAGATCGGCGGCGTCGTGACCAAGGCGCTCAAGAAGCTCGGCTATCTCGGCGCCGGCACCATCGAGTTCCTGTTCGAGGACGGCCAGTTCTACTTCATCGAGATGAACACGCGCCTGCAGGTGGAGCATCCGATCACCGAGGCGATTACCGGCATCGACATCGTGCGCGAGCAGATTCGCATCGCCGCCGGCGGCGCGCTGGAGATGACGCAGGACGACGTCGTCTTCAACGGCCACGCCATCGAGTGCCGCATCAACGCCGAGAATGCCTTCACCTTCCAGCCTTCGCCGGGCACGATCACGCAATTCCACACGCCGGGCGGCCTCGGCGTGCGCTTCGACAGCGCGATCTATTCGGGCTACCGCATCCCGCCCTATTACGACAGCCTCGCCGGCAAGCTGATCGTGCATGCGCGCAACCGCAACGAGTGCCTGCTGCGCCTGCGTCGCGCGCTCGACGAGCTGGTCGTGGGGGGGATCGAGACGACGATCCCGCTGTTCCAGCAATTGGTTCGCGAAAAAGACATCATCGATGGCGAGTATTCGATCCACTGGCTCGAACAGTGGCTGGCGAAACATAAGTCGAAATAGGCGATGTTCCGGTTCCTGCTCCTGGTCGTCGCGATCGGGGCCATCGTGTTCGCGGTCGTCTCGTCCGACGTCTTCGCACCGCGCAAGCCACCCTTGCCGCCGCGCGCTCGCGCCGACCTGATCGTGATCGAGAAGGAGACGCACCATCTGGTGCTCTATGCCCATGGCCGCAAGCTGCGTACCTATGTGATCGCGCTCGGCAGCGGTGGGATGGAAGCGAAGATGAGGGCCGGCGACGATCGCACGCCCGAAGGCCATTACGAGATCGACCGGCACGAGGCCGACAGCCTCTTCTACCGCGCCATTCGCATCTCGTATCCGTCCGCGATGGACCGCAAGGTGGCGCACGCGCGCGGCGTTTCGCCGGGCGGCGCGGTGACGATCCACGGCCTGCGCAACCATACCGGCTGGATCGGCGGCTGGCAGCGGCTGATCGACTGGACCGACGGTTCCATCGCCCTCACCGACGGCGAAATGGACGAGATATGGCGCGTGGTGCCGAACCGCACGCCGGTCGAGATACGGCGTTAAATTGGCGGCATGTTGCGATCCACCCCGCTCGCCCTGATCGGCGAACACCGCTACAAAGTTGAAGGATGCCACCCGGCGTGCCCTCGCGCGCATCGCGCTGGATAGCGACGCGCCAGCGCAGCGCGCCCAACTCGCCTGGGACAACGGCGACGGATCTACGGCGATTGCCGATTGGGCGTGTCTGATCAAGATGCAGCCGCGCAATCCGGAATGGCCCGCGAGGCTCTCGCTCGTGGCGGAGACCTTTGCCGACGCGCAAACGGCCGAGACGATCGTGCGCGACGCCTGGGCGCGCGGCGCGCGTGCCCCGGTGATCGCCGAGTGCATC
Source organism: Rhizomicrobium sp. (assembly GCA_035551495.1). Taxonomy (GTDB): domain Bacteria; phylum Pseudomonadota; class Alphaproteobacteria; order Micropepsales; family Micropepsaceae; genus Rhizomicrobium. The sequence continues at coordinate 9,057 of DASZMT010000058.1, forward strand.
CGGCAGCGTGGTGCGCAGCCCTGCGACGGCGCTCGCCATGTTGGAGAAGGCGCAAGCCGAAGACCGGCGGCGGTCGATGGCTGGCTGTCGCCGGCGCGCGATGCGGCGCTGATACGCGAGCTTGGCGCGGACACGACGGTGATCGGCTTCACCACGCTGCGCGGCGACGGCGGCATGCCGGTGAACGCGATCCACGCCCTGTTCCAACCGGCCAAGGTCAACGGCATCTACCTGTTCGACGAACAGCGCATCTTCAACCTCGCAGGCTCGGCGCGTTTCGGCCGGCCCTATGGCACGATGATCGAAGGATTGCGGGCACAGCTCGAAGCCTGGGGCACGCGCACGCTGATCATGTTCGGGTTCTCGGGACCCGGCCACACGGCGCTGCGGGCGGGCCTCGATCTGGACGCCGACGGCGCGCTCCTGTTCTCGCCGGTGATCACGCTCAATCGCCGCCCGGAGTTCGACATCGCCAAGGCCCGCGGCCGCATCGGCGACGATTCACGCCTGCTTCATCTCGAGAAATACATGCGCGCCAAGGTGCCCGACATGATGATCAACCTGCACGGCAGTCTGGCGGCGCGCGCCGCGCTGAAATAGATCGAGATCCATTACGGCACGAACCTGACCGACCTGGTGCACATCAACGCGATCTGGGACCTGCAGGGCTCCATCGACCTGCATCAGATCGACTTCTCCAGGCACGAAGTACTGAGCGAGATCGTGCGCCGCGGCGATTTCGACATCGCGGCACGCTTCGTCGAGAAGGTGCGCGCGTCGAAACGCTGAGCGATCAGGACGACTGGGCGTTGCGTCGGCCGAGCCGGTGGGTCCGCCTTCGGACTCTCCGAGCGGAAGCGCGTTGAGACGCGGCGTCGACCAGCGGTCGCGCGGTGCGGTCGTATCGAGCGAAAGGCGCGACACGGCGCCCGAAGGCAAATCGAACTGTGACATTGCGCCGACGTTAGCGGCGCGCCGAGACGCGGCGCAATTCGCCTCTCATCGTTTGATGAAGACGCGTTGCCGCGCCGGCACGGAACGATCCGGTTTCGGACTACTGCGAATACGGCACCGCCGGCGGCGTGCAGCGTTCGACGCGCGTCGGATGGATGCCGACGAACGCGCCTTGGTAGCACTCGTTGAACACCGAGCAATAGCACGCGGCCGCCACGAGCTTGCGGCCGTTGACGGCATAGCGCAGCGCTTCCCACACTTTGGCGTTGGCCGCCGTCTTCGGATAGACGAAGAAGACGCGGCTTTCGCCGGCGCGGATGACCGTGGCCGGTATGGTCGCGATCTGGTAGCCGCCGACCGCCGGCTGATTGAGCGGCAGCCCCTTCTTCGGATCGTAGCCGCAACACATCGTCAGCAAGGCGAGCGAGGAGCGCACCGGCTTGCCGTAATAGAACACCTTGAAATTCTCGATCAGCGCCGGACCGACGCCGTCGTTCGACACGTCGAAGGAGAGGACGCGGTTGCCCTTGCCGTCGCCGTCCGAGGTGTTGATCTGAATGAACGGCCAGGACGCCGCGGTCACCATCTGACGGTTGGCCTGCTCCGTGGCGATGGCGATCCACAGCGACACCACCGAGATCAGCAGTGCCGAGAACGTCCCGACATATTCGAGCCAGTGGCGGGAATGGCGGGCGGGCGCGGGATCGGTCACGGGACTGCCTTCTTTTGGCTCGTTTGTGCTTCGGCGCAGTATCGCATTAGCTAGTCTCATGGCCTATGCGCAAGCCACCGGCGGCACACGCTATGTCTTCGACGATTTGAAGACGCTGCTGGCGCGCGCTTCGCCGCCGCGGTCGGGCGACAGGCTGGCCGGCCTGGCGGCGGCAAGCGGCGAGGCGCGCGTCGCCGCCCGCATGGCGCTGGCCGACCTGCCGCTGGCGGAATTCCTGCATACCGCGCTGGTGCCCTACGAGACCGACGAAGTGACGCGGTTGATCGCCGACAGCCATGACGCCGCGGCCTTCGCGCCGCTAAGGAGCCTCACCGTCGGCGAATTCCGCGATTGGCTCCTTTCCCATGAGACCACCACGGAGCGCCTCGCGGCGGTCGCGCCCGGCCTGACGCCCGAGATGGCGGCGGCGGTCTCCAAGTTGATGCGCAACCAGGATTTGATCGCCGTGGCGCGCAAGATATCGGTCGTCACGCGCTTCAACAACACGATCGGCCTTCCGGGGCGGCTTTCGGTGCGGTTGCAGCCGAACCATCCGACCGACGATGCGAAAGGCATCGCCGCCTCGATCGTCGACGGCCTGCTCTATGGCAGTGGCGATGCGGTGATCGGCATCAATCCGGCGACCGACAATGCCGCGACCGTATCCAACCTGCTCGCGATGATCGACGAAGTCCGGCGACGCTGGGACATCCCGACCCAGTCCTGCGTGCTGGCGCATGTCACCACGACCCTGAAGGCGATGGCGGCCGGTGCGCCGGTCGATCTGGTCTTCCAATCCGTCGCCGGCAGTGAGGCCGCTAACCAGAGCTTCGGCGTCGACCTGGCGCTTCTGGGAGAGGCGCGCGACGCGGCGTTGTCGCTGGGTCGCGGCGCGCTTGGCGACAACGTCATGTATTTCGAGACGGGCCAAGGCGCGGCGCTGTCGGCAGGCGCGCATCACGGCGTCGACCAGCAGACGATGGAGGCCCGCGCCTATGCCGTGGCACGGCACTTCAAGCCGCTGCTCGTCAACAGCGTCGTCGGCTTCATCGGCCCCGAGTATCTGTTCGACGGCAAGGAGATCACGCGCGCCGGGCTCGAGGATCATTTCTGCGGAAAGTTGCTCGGCCTACCGATGGGCGTGGACGTTTGCTACACCAACCATGCGGATGCCGACCAGGACGACATGGACAACCTGCTGACGCTGCTGGCGGTGGCGGGCTGCACCTATGTGATGGGCGTGCCGGGCGCCGACGACGTGATGCTGTCCTATCAGAGCACCTCGTTTCACGACGCACTCTATGTGCGCGAGGCGCTGAACCTGCGCCCGGCACCGGAATTCGAGCAATGGCTGCTGCGCATGGGACTTCTCGGTGCCGACGGACGCATCGGCAAAAGCGGCGAGGCGGCGAAGCTCATCGACTTCGCGCGGTCGGCATGAGCGAAGACGATGCCTGGCGCCCTCTTGCTGTGTTCACGCCGGCCCGCATCGCGCAGGGGCGCGCGGGCAATGGCCTCCCGACGCGCCGCGTGCTGGAATTCCAGCTGGCGCATGCGAGGGCCCGCGATGCGGTGCATGCGCCGTTCGATGCGCCGGCACTCGCGCGCGCATTGGGAAGCCCTGCCCGGCTGCTGACGACGCAAGCTAAGAGCCGCGCCGATTATCTCGCCTTCCCCGGCCATGGCCGGACGTTGGATGAGGCCTCACGCGCCACGCTCGCACTTGGCCGATTCGATGCTGCTTTGGTGATCGCGGATGGCCTCTCGGCGACCGCCATCACGCTGCACGCCGCCGCGCTGGCCGCGCACATCCTGGAAGCGGCACCGAACGTCCATTGGGCGCCGGTCAGCATCGTCACCAACGGCCGCGTCGCCGTGGGCGACGACGTCGCGGCGGCGCTGGGCGCGGATCTGGCTGTCGTCATGATCGGCGAGCGGCCCGGCCTGTCGACGGCGGATTCGATCGGGCTCTATCTGACCTGGCGGCCGCACCCCGGCGCGACCAGCGACGCACAGCGCAACTGCATATCCAACGTGCGGCCGGGCGGTCTCGAACCGGCGGAAGGCGCGCGGCGGCTGGCGTGGCTGATGAATCTGGCCCGCCAACGGGGCCTGACCGGCGTCGGACTGAAGGAAGATGCCCCCGAAGCATTGCCGGACGGCAGGCCCACGGCCTGCTAAAGTTCCCGGACAAGACTCAATTGGGGGGGAAACCGATGGCTTGGCTTTCGAAATACGAACAGACTTTGCTCAGCGTGCTGCGGATTGTTTCGGGACTGCTCTTCTTCGAGCACGGCCTGCAGAAGATCGCCCATTTCCCGCCCATGCCGGCAGCGATGGCCGCGGCGCACCCGATCCCGCCGGCCTTCATGCCGGTCATCATGGCCGCCGGCGTCATCGAACTGGTAGGCGGCGGGCTGATCACGCTCGGCCTCTTCACGCGCTGGGCAGCGTTCATCGCCTCGGGCGAGATGGCGGTCGCTTACTTCCTCGGCCACATGTCGATGGGCGGCATCTACCCGGTCAACAATGGCGGCGGCGAAGCGATCCTCTACTGCTTCGTCTTCCTGTTCCTCGCCGCGGCCGGTCCTGGGCCCATCGCGCTCAGCCGCAAGTAAGCCTAGAGTGGCGTGCCATGCATGGCACGCCACTGCTCACGCCCGAACTGCTCCTGCGCGCTTATGCCGGCGGGCTGTTTCCGATGGCCGAGCGGCGGGACGATGCGGTGCTGTTCTGGGTCTCGCCCGAGCGGCGCGGCATCATCCCGCTCGACGGCTTCCATCTCTCGCGGCGCCTCGCGCGTACGGTGAAGAGCGAGCGCTATCGCGTCACCCTCGATGCCGACTTCGCGGGCGTCATGGCAGCCTGCGCCGGCACGCGTCCGGAGACCTGGATCAACGGCGAGATCGTGCGCCTCTACACCGCCCTCTTCGCGCAGGGCCATGCGCATTCGGTCGAGGCGTGGGACGGCGACACGATGGTCGGCGGACTCTATGGCGTCAGCCTGGGCGGCGCGTTCTTCGGCGAGAGCATGTTCTCCACCGCGCGAGACGCCTCCAAGGTGGCGCTGGTGCATCTGGTGGCGCAGCTGAGACGCAGCGGCTACACGCTGCTCGACACCCAGTTCCTCACGACGCATCTCGCGCAGTTCGGCGCCTACGAGATCCCGCGCAACGCCTATCTTGCGAAGCTGGAACAGGCGTTGGAGCGGCCGGCCTACTGGCTGGCGTCTTCCGGCAAGTCGATGGTCTTCTCGGTGTCCGGCGCGTCCGGCGAGACGGGCTTGACCGGCTTGGACGGGCCGATGGTCACGATCTCGCCCGGCGCCACCGCCTTACAGGTCATCACCCAGGCGTCGTAAAGTGGATGCTCCATGCCGTTGAGGCCGGGGCTTGAGGCATACATCCAGCCCGAGAAGATGCGCTTGGCCGGCTGGTCGGGCCGATGATCGTCGATCTGCACGAAGGCCGCCGTCTCAGGCGTTTCGGTCGATGGCGTCGAGTAGCAATAGCGCGCCGTGATGGTCAGAGTCGCGAACTGCGCCGAATGGCCGATCGGGATCAGGATCGTTGTGGCGCGGCCGGTGATCTTGTCGAGCCCGCGCATGATGAGTGTAAGCGGCCCGGCAGGTTTGGCCGGCGCGGCGGCGGCCGGCGGCGTCTTCTGCGCCGGGAAGTCGGTCAGCAGCGTTCTCGCCGGCTTCGCCCCGGCAAGGCCGGTGACGAGAAGCAGCGCGGCGCCGGTGCTCGCGAGATTATGGATGCGCATTGGGGACGGTCGCCTTCGAGGCCGGCGGCGGTCCGGCCGGTGCCGCGGGCTTCGGCTGCCCACCGCCCTGCTGCCCGCCATTGTTGCCCCCGCCGATGAAGCGTCCCACCAGGCCCATCAGGTCGACCGAGCCCTGCACGTTCGTGATCCGGCCACCCGGCTTCAGCATCGCGTCGCTGCCCCCTGGGGTGATCGAAAGATAGGAACCGCCGAGCAGGCCCGACGACGTCACCATCAGCGACGAGTCGTCCGGGATCTGGATGTCATTGCGGATGTCCATATGCAGTGTGACGAGATAGTTCTTCGGGTTCAGCGTCAGCCCGCTCACCGCACCGATCTTGATGCCCGAAAGTCGCACATCCGTGCCGGTGGCGAGACCGTCGACGCGCGGCATGATCGCCTGCAGCTCATAGCCGCCGAGGCTGCCCGAACTCGTGTTCGTATAGGCGAAGTAGATGAACACCGCCGCGACCGCGACGACGATCGCGCCCATGATGGTTTCGACCGTGTTGTTGGTCATCGCTTACTTGGGCTCCCAGGCCTGATAGTCGCCAGTGGCGCGCGGCCGCTTGCCGGCGGCGAGCAGGCTGCCGTCGGGACGATACGCATCGGGCGTGCCGGTGAAATTGGGCCGGTGCTCCTTCTCCCACGCCTTCAGCTTGAACGGCGCGGCGGTCGGCGGCTGGTCGAAGGTGTGATGCAGCCAGCCATGCCATTCGGCCGGCACGCGGCTCGCCTCGACCAGGCCCGAATACACCACCCAGCGGCGCGCCCCACCCTTCTTGGACTGGTAGTAGCGGTTCCCGTTCGTGTCGGTGCCGACATAGCTGCCGGAGAACACCGTCGTGACCCACGTGCCGTAGGTCTGCGAGTGCCACCAGGAAAAGAGCGCTGCGAAAAAGTTCACGCGAAAAACCCCGCCGGAATCGGCCGCGAATATAGGGGGCGGCGCAGCATCATGCCATCGAGACGATGGCGACACGGTGACCTCGCATAGGTACGAGTCCGTATCCAGCGTCTATCCACAAACCATCCAAAACTGGGGGCGAAGTTCCGACCGTCATAAAGCAGAAATTTTTTTCTGCACGATTCCCGTTAACCGCTTGACTCGCACCTTTCCCCAACAAAATCAGGGCTTCACATGCCTACCACATATGGTGGGTAAGATTTCGTTTACTACTTTTCGCTTGCGCGCATTTTGGGTCGGTGTCCATACTTAGGGCCTGTCGCTGCTCGCGACACCAAATCTGGCGGACGAAATCCAACTCCCCGCCGAGGTCTCCGTCAAATAGGCGGCGATCCGGCGCAAGGAAAACTGTCCCCAACCGGTGACGAGCAAGCGACCCAACGGGGCCAGGAAGCTTTTTTCGGGGATCGTGTCAGATGAAAATCCGCCGTCAGTTCACGGTTGAAGGTCGTTCGCCGTATGAAGGCATCGCATTCCGCTCGGCGACCAGCGAAATCAAGAACCCCGATGGCTCGGTGGTGTTCTCCCAGCACGACATCGACGTGCCTGCCGCATGGAGCCAGGTCGCCTGCGACGTGCTCGCGCAGAAATATTTCCGCAAGGCCGGCGTCCCCACCGCCCTGAAGCCCGCGCCCGAGGACGGCGTCCCCGACTTCCTGTGGCGCCACACCGCCGCCGACAGCGACAAGACCCGCGGCGAGAACTCCGCCAAGGAGGTGTTCGACCGCCTCGCCGGCACCTGGGCCTATTGGGGTTGGAAGGGCGGCTATTTCGACGGCGCCGAGGACGCACGCGCGTTCAAGGACGAACTCAGCTTCATGCTGGCGGCGCAAATGGCGGCGCCGAACTCGCCGCAGTGGTTCAACACCGGTCTGCACTGGGCCTACGGCATCGACGGTCCGAGCCAGGGCCACTACTACGTCGACCACAACACGGGCCGGCTGACCAAGTCCGCCTCGTCCTATGAGCACCCGCAGCCGCACGCCTGTTTTATCCAGTCCGTCGCCGACGACCTGGTGAACGAAGGCGGCATCATGGATCTTTGGACGCGCGAGGCGCGCCTGTTCAAGTACGGCTCGGGCACCGGCACGAATTTTTCCTCCCTGCGCGGCGAGAACGAACGCCTGTCGGGCGGCGGCAAATCCAGCGGCCTGATGAGCTTCCTCAAGATCGGCGACCGCGCCGCGGGCGCGATCAAGTCCGGCGGCACGACGCGCCGCGCCGCCAAGATGGTGATCGTCGACGTCGACCATCCCGACATCGAAGCCTTCATCGACTGGAAGGTCGTGGAAGAGCAGAAGGTCGCCGCCATGGTCGCGGGCTCCAAGCTCGCCGAGAAGCACCTCAAGGCGATCATGAAGGCTTGCATCAATTGCGAGGGCTCGAACGGCGACTGCTTCGATCCCAAGAAGAACCCTGCCCTGCGCCGCGAAGTGAAGGCCGCGCGCAAATCGATGATTCCCGACAACTATATCGAGCGCGTCATCAGCTTCGCCCGGCAGGGCTTCAAGGAAATGGAGTTCAAGTCCTACGATACCGACTGGGACAGCGAAGCGTACCTGACGGTCAGCGGCCAGAATTCGAACAACTCGGTGCGCGTCACCGACGAATTCCTGCAGGCCGTCCTCGAAGACCAGGACTGGAAGCTGACCTCGCGCGGCAACGGCAAGGTCGCCAAGACGGTGAAGGCGCGCGAGTTGTGGGAAAAGATCTCCTACTCCGCCTGGGCTTGCGCCGATCCGGGCATCCAGTTCCACTCGACCATCAACGACTGGCACACCTGCCCGGCCGGCGGCGACATCCGCGCCTCCAACCCGTGCTCGGAATACATGTTCCTGGACGATACGGCGTGCAATCTCGCCTCGCTGAATCTGATGACCTTCCGCAAGGAGGTCGACGGCGCCAAGGTGTTCGATACCCAGGCGTTCGAACATGCCTGCCGGCTGTGGACCATCGTGCTCGAGATCTCGGTGCTGATGGCGCAGTTCCCGTCCAAGGAGATCGCGCAGCTCTCTTACGACTACCGCACGCTGGGCCTCGGCTTCGCGAACATCGGCGGCCTGCTGATGGCGGCCGGCATGTCCTATGACAGCCGCGAAGGCCGCGCCATCGCGGGTGCCATCTCGGCGGTCATGACCGGCGTGTCTTACGCGACCTCGGCCGAGATGGCCGGCGAACTCGGACCGTTCCCGGAATACGCCAAGAACAAGGATGCGATGCTGCGCGTGATGCGCAACCATCGCCGCGCCGCCCATGGCGACAAGACCGGCTATGAGGGCCTGTCCACCCTGCCCGTGCCGCTGGACCTCGCGGCGGTGGCGAACAAGGAGCTGGCCTTCGCGGCCCAACGCGCCTGGGACGATGCGGTGTCGCTCGGCGAGGGCTTCGGCTATCGCAACGCGCAGTCGACCGTGATCGCGCCGACCGGCACGATCGGCCTTGTGATGGACTGCGACACGACGGGCGTCGAGCCCGACTTCGCGCTGGTGAAGTTCAAGAAGCTGGCCGGCGGCGGCTACTTCAAGATCATCAACCGCTGCGTCCCCGAGGCGCTCGCCACGCTGCAATACGGCCAGGGCCAGATCGACGACATCGTCGCCTATGCGGTCGGCCACGGCACGCTGGAAGGCTTCAATGGCGCGCTGACCCACGACGCCCTTCGTGCAAGAGGCTTCGGCGAGGACCAGATCAACGCCGTCGAGGGCGCCCTCGAATCCGCCTTCGACATCCGCTTCGTGTTCAACAAGTGGACGCTCGGCACCGACTTCTGCACCAAAGTGCTGAAGCTCGACGACGAGACGCTGAACGCGCCGGACTTCGACATGCTGAAGGCGCTAGGTTTCGGCCGCGCCGACGTCGACGCCGCCAACCTGCATGTCTGCGGCTCGATGACCCTGGAGGGCGCGCCGCACCTGCAGGAGAAGCACCTCGCGGTGTTCGACTGCGCCAATCCGTGCGGCCGCGTCGGCAAACGCGCGCTGAGCGTCGACAGCCATATCGACATGATGGCCGCGGTGCAGCCCTTCATCTCGGGCGCGATCTCCAAGACCATCAACATGCCGAACAGCGCAACGGTCGCGGAGTGCGGCGCGAGCTACATCAAGTCGTGGAAGCTCGGACTCAAAGCCAACGCGCTCTATCGCGACGGCTCCAAGCTCAGCCAGCCGCTGGCCAGCCAGGTACTGCAGATCGACGACGAGGACGAGGAAGAGACCATCGCCGAGATGCCGGTGGCCGCGCGCACCACCGTCATCACCGAGCGCGTCGTGGAGCGCATCATCGAGCGGGTGCGCGAGCGCGACCGCGAGAAGCTGCCGCAGCGCCGCAAGGGCTACACCCAGAAGGCGATCGTCGGCGGCCACAAGGTCTATCTGCGCACCGGCGAGTACGAGGACGGCCGCATCGGCGAGATCTTCATCGACATGCACAAGGACGGCGCCGCCTTCCGCAGCCTGATGGACGCTTTTGCGATTGCCATCTCCATGGGCCTGCAATACGGCGTGCCGCTTGACGAGTTCGTCGACGCCTTCACCTTCACGCGGTTCGAACCGGCCGGCATGGTGATCGGCAACGACTCCATCAAGAACGCGACCTCGATCCTCGACTACATCTTCCGCGAGCTGGCGGTGTCCTATCTGGGCCGCAACGACCTCGCCCACGTCCAGCCCGAGGGCGACGAGGACGTCGGCGTCGGCACGGATGAAGGCGACGACGGCGCGAACGAAGTGGTACGCCGCGTGGTCTCTCCGGGCTTCGTGCGTGGCCGCCTCTCCCGCACCATCGCGGTGGTCCGCGGCGGCGCGGCGCGCAAGATCGATCCGGCGGCGGAGCATGCGCATCATCACGAGCACGACCATGCCCACGTGGCGCAAGACGCGGTCGAGGAATTCCTCGTCGCCGAAAACGCCGAAATGACCGGCACACTGAGCGAGATCCGCGCCAGCGTCCTCGCCGAAGCCGGCACGATGTCGAACCCGGTGGGCGATTTGATCGACGCGGTCGGCTCCAAGCTGAAGGAACGTGCCGACGGTGCCGCCAACAAGGCCGGCAAGGCGCGCGAGCTTCAGGCCAAGCGTGCCGCCGAGGCCCGCATGAAGGGCTATGAAGGCGACGCCTGCGGCGGCTGCGGGAATTTCACGCTGGTGCGCAACGGCACCTGCATGAAGTGCAACACCTGCGGCTCGACGAGCGGCTGCAGCTAGTACCGAACACCTCGCGACGGGTGGGAAGGGGTGGAGAGCTCGCGGCTCTCCGCCCCTTCCGCTTTTTGGCCCGCTCCGAAGAGGTTGGAACGCGAATCGGTTAACGCGCGTTGGCGAAGCGAGTCGCAAAGGACAACGACAATGAAACCGTCCCGCAAATCCCTCGCCAACCTCATCCCGGCGAAAAAAAGGAAGAATCCGAAATACACCCGCCAGACCGGCACCGCGTGGACTTCGGCGCAGGTGCGCGACCTCAAGACGATGGCCAAGGAGAACACGCCGACCCGCGTCATCGGGCTGAAGCTGCAGCGCTCCGAGACCTCGATCCGCTCCAAGGCGCAGCGCGAGGGCATCAGCCTCAAGCCCGCCAACCAGGCGCCCTACACCCGTCGCAGGACGACGAAGCGCTGATGGCCCGGCAGCTCGTCGAGGTGATCGATCGCCACGGCCATGTCGTGGACCGCTTCGCGGTCACGCTCGACGATGCCGACTGCCACGACGCCGAGTTCGAGGAGGTGGCGCTGATCCTCGCGGAGAAGTCGGGGCGCATCGAGGAGCGCGAGTTCCTCCACTTGCGGGCCCGTTGCCTCAAGTGACGCGTTAACAGCGGATGGTCTTGGTCGACTCCGCCGCGCTGAAATCGCTCTGGTACGACGCAAAGCGCCGTACACTGAAGGTCACGTTTCGCAACGAGCGCACTTACGTCTACGAAGGCGTCGCGCCTGGCGAATACGAAGACCTGATGGCGGCCGGTTCGAAGGGTGCTTGGTTCAACCACCACATCCGCGACAACCATCCGGCACGCGAAATCTGATCCGTGTACGGAACGGCAATTTTCGTTCAATACGACCGGCGATTCGGTTTCTGTGGACAAGTGATTCGCTTGCCTCGACACCGAAACGAAACCATCGCAATCTCTATTCGCGTCTGGGGCGCCCGCGCACACGGGAAAAGGCCCAAGGCACCTGAGATGGTGACCGGCGCACACCTTGCACCGAACCGGCAAGGGCGGCAGCCCGAACGGAGCGGAGTGCGGCAAGGGTCGCGGAAAGGGTTCTAGAACCCCGAAGCGAACCGAGGATCCAGGGACCGGCGGTGAAACCGGGTAAGCTGGGCGCGAGAGGCGGAACCTAAGGCCGCGCGAGCGTGACGTGGAAGGCCCAACGAAAGACGGGCGCGCCGGACGAAAGAAAAGCGTAGAAGAAGCGTCGAAAAAGATCGCACAGGTCCTGTAGCCGAGGCGCCGCGCAGCGCGGAGGCAAGCAGGGGAGCCAGTGTGCTGACCGTGGACGGAGGCCATCGCGAGGGGCCTCCGTTTGCGTTTTTGGCGGACGGCGGCGGCCAACGCGGAAATCGAAAAACAATCATCTTGCCGAACGTGGCGTAAGCGTCTGGAACAGGACGTAGATTTCGTACCACGCAAAATGCATCTATCCGCGGTTCCAGCGCGTTCCTCCGTCTGGAACACATGTTTGAGACGCGCATGGCATTTCAGCAATTGAACCCGTCCCTCCCCGTTACCGTCGAAGACAAGGGCAAGGGCCATGCCTTCGCCGTGATCGATTATGGCGAGGAGCACAATCTGATCTGGGTGGCGGCGCTCGACGACAGCGGCGAGATCTGGTGCAGCCCGAACCCGAAAGTCCGGATGCGCACGAACTGGACGATGAGCCGCGACACCGGCCGCGGTGCACGTCAACTGATGGCGGCCGAATGACCGCGCGCAGCAAAAAAGCGCCGAAGCCGAAGACGCTCGCGATGCGCAAGCAGACCGACGCGCATCCCGGCATCGAGATCGACGACAAAGGCGACGTCATCCCGGTCGAGAAGCGCACGACCGGCGATCGCGCCGCCGTCCACCGCGCCTCCGCAAAGCGGACAGATTGAAGAGACGACAAGCAATGCCCATGACACCCGACGACACCGAGGATCGAGCGCCGGACCTGCCGCATGAGAATGGCGTGGATGCCGCCATCGGCTACGTCCACACCAATCCCATCCGCGCGCTGCTTGCGGCGGCGGCGCTCGGCTTCGTGCTCGGCCGCCTCTTGTTCTAGGCGCGCTCCACCCGGCAGGAGAAGCAACCGCGCCGGGCATAGTGGACGTCGATATGGGCGACGTCCGGATCGACGAAGAACGTCTCGAACAACGGCCGCGGATCGCTGTCCGCCAAATCGGCTGCCGTCATCAGCCCCTCGGCGTCGTAGGCACGGACCGACAGCATCCGGCCCTGGAACGCCGGCGGCAATGTACCGACCGCGTCGAACGCATCGCGCGCGGCCTCGCGCACGAAGATCGGTCCACTGGCCCGATAAGGCGAACGGGCGGTGTGGTGCGCATAGGGCAGAAGGATCAGCCGCTCGCCCGGCTCGGCATCCTCCAGCGTCACGCGGCATGGGGCGGCGTGCGGCTCATCGGCGAGCATGCGGCGCATGTCGCGCGCGGCAAGCGCATCGTCGTCGAGGCCGAAGAGCGCCTGGAACGGCGCGGCCGCCAAGCCTTTGATGCGGAAGGTCATGGGATGTCTTTCGTCAGCGTTGCGCCGCGATCCTTGCGCGCGCCGCCGCCGCCATCGACCCGCTTCTTGCGAAACAGGTCCCCACCATCACCCGGACACCTCTCACCGTTCCCAAGTTTTTTATTTGTTGGATGAACTCTAGGACACACAACCCTAAGGGGGCGTCAACGCAAGTTCCCAACCCCAATCCGGTTCAGTGCGTAGGCGATGGCCGCTTCGGCACGCGGCTTGCGACACAAGGGACAGATGTTCCACTTCGAGACATATGCCCATGTCCAAGTTCCTTACCCTTCTCCTGGCCTTGCTGGCGCTGAGCGCCCTGCCCGCCTCCGCCGCGCCGGGCTACGACGCCGCCGCCGTCGCCCGCATTCATGCCGGGATCGTCGATTGCCCCGGCTGCAACCTCGCGGGTGCAGACCTGACCAACACCTGCGTCAAGGCCAAGAACCTGACGGGCGCCGATTTCGACCGCGCCAACGCGGTGCTGATGTGCATGTCGTTCGCCAACTTCACCGGCGCCACCTTCCGCGGCACTGACCTGTCAGCCGCCAACCTGGCACACGCCTCCGTCGACGGCGCGGACTTCACCGGCGCGGTCATGGACATCACCTCGATCAAGGGCACCGACCTTTCGCGCGCGAAAGGCCTGACCCAGAAGCAGCTCGACCAGGCCTGCGGCGACGCAGACACCAAAGCGCCCGCCGGCTTGAAGGTGCATCGCTGCACCTGATCCAATCCACCGTCTCCTCCTAGGGACAACTCCAGCCCCGCCCGCGGATGTACCGGGCGGGGTCTTTTTTGCGCTATCGTCTCGCCTCGCCCGACCGAGCGACGCAGTCAACCCGGTGCGGGACCGCGAAACCGGCTCCGGCAATTTTTACATAAGCCCAATGGCGTGATTTCCAGCACACCTGGATCCCGTCGCGCTATCGACTCAATCATGCCAACCGGTTGGTGCCGATGGTGGTCGTGCTCAAGAAGCGATGTGCAGCGAGGCAATCATGTCGCGCGCCTCGGCGAGATCGCCCCAGTCCCGCGCCTGCACCGCCACGAACAATCCCGGCAAATAGAGCGAGGCGTAGTTCTCCGGACAATCGAGGCGAACGTGTTCGCGCGCGACGCGGAGCAGCGCACGGCGGCCATCCACCGTCACGTGTTGCGCGCGATAGCATACGACCGGCTCGGCATCGTCGGCATCGCCGACACCCTGCGCGGCGCGGACCGTCAGCGTGAAACGCGGATTGGCGAGACGCCAACCATCACGGGTCGCTTCCAGCGTCGAATCCGCGGATGCGTCGAGCGACAGCGCACCGGACGACAGATGCTGCCAGCCCAGGCCGGCGCCGGTGAGCAACATCAGTGCAACGGCGCCCAGCCCCAGCCAAGATGAGCGCCCGGTGCCTTTGTCAGATCGAGGAGCCGCAGGAACGCCGGAAAGCATGTCAGCACTATCGCACCGGTAACCGCCATTGGCGCAATACGAAATCGCCCGGCGCGATCGCTGCAAGGGGCGCGAAGGTGCCAAGAACCGCCAGCGCGATGCCGGCGACACCCAATCCCTGCGAACGATCCACGCCCTACTCCGCGGCCTGCGGCAGCTCCCGCTTCTTCCAGCGCAGCACGGGCTTGCGGGCGGCGGCGGTCTCGTCCAGGCGGCGGCGCGGCGCGAAGTGCGGAGCGCCGGCGAAACGCTCGGTCTTCTTTTCCTTCGCCTCCAGTGCCAGCGCGCGAAGCACATGGATGAAGCGATCGAGACTTTCCTTGGATTCCGACTCCGTCGGCTCGATCAGCATCGCGCCGTGTACGACCAGCGGGAAATACATCGTCATCGGATGATAGCCTTCGTCGATCATCGCCTTGGCAAAGTCGAGCGTGGTGACGCCGGTGCCGTCCAGGAAGCTGTCGTCGAACAGCGCCTCGTGCATGCACGGACCGTCGCCGAACGGCGCGCTCATCACGTCCTTGAGGCTGGCAAGAATGTAGTTCGCCGACAGCACGGCGTCCTCGGACGCCTGGCGCACGCCGTCGCGGCCATGGCTCAACATGTAAGCCAGCGCGCGCACGAACATGCCCATCTGTCCGTGGAAGGCGCACATGCGGCCGAACGGCTTGGCACCGGCGGGCAGCTCGGCGCGATCCTCGATCAGGCGGAAGCCGCGGTTATCGTGAACGAGAAGCGGAAGCGGCGCGAACGGCGCGAGCGCCTCCGACAGCACCACCGGCCCGGCGCCCGGCCCGCCGCCGCCATGCGGCGTCGAGAACGTCTTGTGCAGGTTGATGTGCATCGCATCGATGCCCAGATCGCCCGGCCGCACCCGCCCCGCGATGGCATTGAAGTTCGCGCCGTCGCAATAGAAATACGCGCCCGCCTTGTGCGTCGCGTCCGCCATGTGACGGATATCGCGCTCGAACAGGCCGCAGGTGTTCGGGTTGGTGAGCATGATCGCCGCGACGTCGGGACCGAGCTTGCCTTCCAGCTCGATCATGTCGACACGACCGTCAGCGGTGCCCTTGACCTCGTCGATGACGAAGCCGGCAAAGGCCGCCGTCGCGGGATTGGTGCCGTGCGCCGACTCCGGAACGAGGATGCGCTTGCGCGTCTCGCCTCGCGCCTCGATGGCGGCACGGATCGCCAGCAGGCCGCACAGCTCGCCATGGGCGCCGGCCTTGGGGCTCATCGCCACCGCCGGCATGCCCGTCAGGGTGGTGAGCCATTTCATCAGTTCGCTGATGAGTTCCAGCGCGCCTTGCGTGGTCGACTGCGGCGCCAGCGGATGCAGATCGCCGAAGCCCGGCAACCGCGCCATCTTCTCGTTGAGACGCGGATTGTGCTTCATCGTGCACGAACCGAGCGGATAGAGCCCCGCGTCGATCGCGTAATTCATGCGGGAGAGACGTACGTAGTGGCGCACGACCTCCGGCTCCGACAGGCCCGGCAGGCCGATCGGCGACTTGCGGCGCTGGCCGCCGAGGCGCGTATCGGAGAGCTGGACGTCGGGGAGGTCGACGCCCGAATGACCGTCGCGGCCGATCTCGAAGATCAGCGCCTCCTCGTGATCGAGACCGCGGTCTCCGGATATGGTCGGCAGCTCCGCGAACGCGACGGCGCCGATAGCAGTGGGGCGGCCTTGATTGTTCATGGTCACAGGAGAGCCTCCGTCAGGGCCGACACCAGGGCGTCGGCGTCTTCATCGGTGGTGGTTTCGGTGGCGGCGACGATCAGCAGGTTCTTGACGGCCGGATCGTGCGGGAAGAGACGCGAGGCCGGTACGCCGGCGACGATCCCCTTTTTCGCAAGCGCGTCGACGACGCCCGCCGCCGGCTTGTCGAGCGTCACCGTGAACTCGTTGAAGAAGGTCCGGTTGAGCACCTTCGCGCCCCGCACATGCGCGAGCTTGGCGGCCAGCGCGCAGGCCTTGGCGTGGTTCAGCCGCGCCAGCCGCGCCATGCCCTCCTCGCCGAGCAGCGAAAGATGGATCGTGAAGGCCAGCGTGCAGAGGCCGGAGTTCGTGCAGATATTGCTCGTCGCCTTCTCGCGCCGGATATGCTGCTCGCGGGTCGAGAGCGTCAGCACATAGCCGCGCTTGCCGCCGGCATCCACCGTTTCGCCGGTGAGACGGCCGGGCATCTGGCGCAGGAATTTCTCGCGCGTCGCGAACAGGCCGACATAGGGGCCGCCGAAATTGAGTCCGTTGCCGATGGACTGGCCTTCGGCAGCGACGATGTCGGCGTTCTGGAAGCCGGGTGGCTCGATCAGTCCGAACGAGACCGCTTCGGTGACGACCGCGATCAGAAGCGCACCCTTTGCGTGCGCCGCCGCCGCGATGGGCCGCAAGTCGCGAATGTTGCCGAACACATCGGGGTTCTGGACGACGACGCATGCCGTCTCGTCGTCGATCAGCGCGGCGAAATCCTCGTCGGCGCCCGGCTTCGGCTGCGCGTGGACAACGACGCCGGAGAGGGATGCGACGGTGTCGACCGTCTCGACATAGTGCGGATGCAGGCCGCCGGACAGAATGGCCTTGGGACGTCGCGTGATGCGCTGCGCCATCAGCACGCCCTCCGCCGTCGCGGTCGACCCGTCATAAAGCGAGGCGTTCGCCACCTCCATGCCGGTAAGCAGCGCGACCTGGGTCTGGAACTCGAAGAGATATTGCAGGGTGCCCTGTGCGATCTCGGGCTGGTAGGGCGTGTAGCTGGTGAGGAATTCCGAGCGCTGGATCAGATGATCCACCGCGGCCGGCACGTGATGCTTGTACGCACCCGCGCCGCAGAAGAACGGGCCTGCACCGGCGGCCGTATTCTTCGCCGCCATGCGGGAGAGCATCCTGTCGACCTCGAGCTCGCCTTGCGTGTCCGGCAGCGCGAACGCCGAGAGCGGCACGACGGCGACGCTCGGCACGTCCTTGAACAGCGTGTCGACCGACGCGGCGCCGATCTTCGACAGCATCGCCGAACGGTCGGCCTGTGTCAGGGGATGGTATCTCACCAGCTTACTCCTACATGTCGCTTTCGCGGGGCGCGATGCCGAAGCCGTCAGAGGCCCTGCACGAACTTCGCGTAATCATCGGCGGTCATCAGCTTCGCCAGCTCGCCCGTATCGGAGAGCTTGAGCTTGAAGAACCAGGAGTCGCCTTCCGGATCGTCGTTGACCTTCTCCGGGTTTGCGACGATCGCCTCGTTCGACGCGGTAACCTCGCCCGAGACCGGCGCGTAGACGTCCGACGCCGCCTTCACGCTCTCGACGACCGCCGCTTCGCCGCCGGCACCGATCTTGCGGCCCGCCTCGGGCAGCTCAACGAACACCACGTCGCCGAGCTTCTCGGCCGCATATTTCGTGATGCCGATGGTGGCCACGTCGCCTTCGACGCGGACCCATTCGTGCTGATCGGTATAGCGGACGTCGGTCATATGGCTCTCCGGTAGCGGTGGGGAACAAAGGGCATGGCGGTGACGCGCGCCGGCAACGGCTTGCCGCGCACGATGAGATCGATCTCGGTCTTGTCCGTGGCATGCGCGATGTCGACATAGCCCATGGCGACGGGCGCGTTCAGCGTGGGGCCGAAGCCGCCCGAGGTGACCTTGCCGATGATCGTGCCGGACTTGTCGGCGATCTCGGCGCCCTCACGGGCCGGCTGGCGGCCATCTGCGCGGATACCGACGCGCTTGCGCGCGGTGCCGTTGAACACCTTGTCCATGATCGCCTCGGCGGCGAGGAAATCCTTGTCTATCTTGCGTCGCTTGGCGATGGACCAGACGAGATTGGCCTCCACCGGGTCGGTGGTCTCGTCGATGTCATGGCCGTAGAGGCAAAGCCCCGCTTCGAGGCGCAGCGAGTCGCGGGCGCCGAGCCCGATCGGCATCACCTCCGGCTCGCGCAGCAGCGCGCGGGCGACGCGCTCGGCATGGATCGCCTCGACGGAAATCACGAAACCGTCCTCGCCGGTATAGCCGGAGCGGCTGACGATCGCCGGAGCGCCCGCCACCATGCAGCGCACGACCTTCATGAAGGTCAGGCTGTCGATGCCGTGGCTGTGACGCTCGAGTACCGCCGCAGCCGCGGGACCCTGCAGCGCGAGCAGCGCGCGGTCGGGGCGCGGCTCCAGCGTCGCCTTGCCGTTCAGCTTGTCGGCGATATAGGCGAAGTCGCCGTCCTTGGTGCCGGCATTGACCACGAGATAGAGCGCGCCCTCGCCGAGCAGGCGCGAGAACATGAAATCGTCCTTGATGGTTCCTTGCCCGGTGAGCAGCAGGCCATAGCGCTGCATGCCCTCCTTGAGACCCACGACGTCGGCCGGCGTCAGCCATTCGAGCGCCTTGGCCGGATTCTCACCCGAAAGGAACGCCTGCCCCATATGCGAGACGTCGAACAGGCCAGCCTTCTCGCGAGTGTGGAGGTGCTCCTTGAGGACGCCGGCGGGATACTGCACCGGCATCGCATAGCCGGCGAATTCCACCATCCTGGCCCCGAGCCCCACATGGAGGTCGTAGAGCGGCGTGCGCTTCAGGCCATCGGTCGGGTTTGGCATGCAATGTCCAAATACAGAGTTGCTGTGGCGCGCACCGCTTTCACGGCGTTCGCGCCCCTCTGTCATCGGACCTGAGAGATTTCCCCGGCGGGCTCGTGCCTCGCGCGGATTACCCCTTCGGTGGATACACTCCCCAAGAGTGCATCGCTTTCCAGAAGTTCATCTCCATTCGCGGTCCATTTGCCTGAGAGTTTCCGGGGCGGTTGCTCCTTCGGCCTTCGCCCTGCCGGCTTCGGCCCGACAAGCCGGCCTAAGCGCACAGGGAAAACGTCTCCCGCGAGGGATCGTGTGTTGGCCGTCGAAGCGCGCCCCAAGGCGGGCGACGACGTTGCAGTGCATTCTAAAGATGCGTCGCGGTGAGTCAACGAAAGCGCGTGAAATAAGCGCTTTGGATCACATTCTTTCCGGAACTTCGATGCCCAGAAGCATCAGGACCTTGACCAGGACCGCCAAGGTCAGCTGGCAGAGCCCCAGGCGCGCCGCACGGACAGCCCCATCCGATTCGGACAGGATGTGATGCTCGGCATAGAACCGGCTGTAGTGCTGCGCCAAGGTAAACGCGTAGTCACACAATATGTTCGGCGCCCGGCCCTTCTCGGCCGCCGCCATCGCGTCGGGCAATGCCAGAAGTTGCAGGAACAGCGTGCGCTCCTCCGCCGAGCGGATCGCAGGATCGCCGACAGCGAAACCCTGTTCCACAGCCCGCCGCAGGATCGATTGGATGCGCACCGCGGCGTATTGCAGATACGGCCCGGTCTTGCCCTCGAAGCGCGAGAAGCGCTCGAGGTCGAAGATGTAGTCGGTCAGCCGGTAATTCGACAGATCGGCGAATTTCAGCGTCGCGATGCCGACCTTCCGCGCGATATCGGCGCGCTCCCCGGCGGAACAGTCGGCGCCGATGCCCTGTTCCGTCAGCCGCTTCTCGGCCTCGGCGGTGACCATCGCAATCAAGTCGAACAGCTTCATCACCCCGCCCTCGCGGGTCTTGAAAGGCTTGCCGTCGGTGCCGTTCATGGTGCCGAAGCCGGCGTGCTCCAGCGTCGCCTTGCCGGCGATGCCGGCCTTCTCCGCCGCGCGGAACACCTGCTCGAAATGCAGGTGCTGGCGCTGGTCGACGACGTAGAGAACCAGGTCCGGGTCCTGCGATGTCACGCGATCGATGATCGTCGCCAGATCGGTCGTGCCGTAGAGCACCGCGCCGTCCGACTTCACCAGGATCAGCGGCGGCATCTCCTTCTTGTCGGAGTTGCGCTCGACCGGGATGACCAGCGCGCCTTCGCTCTCGACGGCGATCTGGCGTGCCTTGAGGTCCTCGACCATCGGCACGGTGATGGGATCGACGCTCGCCTCGCCCTTCCACATGTCGAAATGGATATCGAGGCTGGAGAACTCGCGATCTAGGCCCACCTTGGAGACGTTGAAGAATTGCTGCCACAGCGCGCGGTAGCCGCGCCGCCCGGCCTGCAGCTCGGCAGTCGCCTTGCGCGCCTCTTCCAGCCGCGCCGGATCGGCTTTGCAGGCGGCGGAGGCGGCCGGATAGATCTCCTCCAGCTCGTCCATCGTCACCGGCGAGGTTTGCGGATAATCGCCCGCGAAATCCGGATCGAAATAGACCGGCGCGATGCCGCGATGCGCGATCTCGGAGATCAGCTGGCCCATCTGCAGGCCCCAGTCGCCGAGATGGATGTCACTGGTGACGGCCCAGCCATTGGCGCGGAACAGCCGCTGCAAGCTGTCGCCGATCACCGAGGAGCGCAGATGGCCGACATGCATCGGCTTGGCGACGTTCGGACCGCCGAAGTCGATCACCAGCGCCTTGCCGGCGCCGGTGTCGGGCGCGCCGAGCTTGACGTCCTTCGACAGCGCCACGCCGCGCGCCGTCAGCGCATCGTCGGTGACGTCGAGATTGATGAAGCCGGGGCCGGCGATCTCGACCTTGGCGAAGAGCGGGTTTTCCTTCAGCCGGTCGGCGACCTTCTGCGCCACGGCGCGCGGATTGGTCTTCGCAGCCTTGGCGGCGGCGAGCGCGCCGTTGCACTGGAACTGCGCGAGGTCCGGACGGTCGGAACGCTGGACCTGTCCGAAGCTTTCGGACAGCCCTTCGGCCGCGAACGCTGCTCCTGCGATCGCGCTCAGCTCGGACGAGAGCGCGGTCATGGCGTCAAGCCGCGCCGCTTGTTGGCGTATTCGAGCTCTTCGCGCGTCAGCTGGATACCGGCGAGGATGCCATACTCGTAGGGCTTCTTGCCGTTGGCGAACTTGGTGTGGAAGCGCGGCATGTTGGCGGTGAAGGTCACGGTCGCTTCACCCGGCGCGAAGGAGAACGGCGTCGCCAGGATCTTCTTGCTCTGGACGTCGGCGCCGTTCAGCACCGAGGCGATGAAATACGGCACGGTGTAGTTGGCGGCATCGCCGGTCGGCGCGCGGGTGGCGGTGAACTCGACGTCGATGTCGGAGTCGGTCGTGCCTTCTTCCTTGTCGAAGTCGCAGGACAGATGCACGCCGGTGACCGCGACATGATACATCTCGGCCGACGGATCGTTCTCCATGCCCTTCTTGAACACGTAGAGGTCGGCGGTGTTGGCGAGCACGTTGGCGACCGGACAGGCGGCGATCTGCGCTTTGGTCTGGCAGCCCGCGAGCAACAGCACCGCCGCGCCGGCGAGCGCCAGGGCGCCCAGCTTGCGCAGGGTGGAACGGGACTTTGCGGCCAGCACTGGCTCCGACATAAACACGCCCTTCGCTTGACTTTTTTCGGGGTCCGGCGGACTTCTCAAAGCCCGGCTGCGAACGCGCCGGACAATAGCCAAGGGGACGCATGGCTGTATACACAGAAGTATCCTTCGAGGACCTGGAGACGGTGCTCGCGGACTACGACGTGGGCCAGCCGCTGTCGTTCAAGGGCATCGCCGAGGGCGTCGAGAACTCCAATTTCTATC
>DASZMT010000059.1:0-43925 GCA_035551495.1 Rhizomicrobium sp.
TCGTATCGAGAACGCATTCTGTCGGCTCAAGGACTTCCGCCGCATCGCGACACGCTACGACCGGCTTGCCAGAAACTTCCTCGCCTCCGTCTGCCTCGTCGCTGCTATCGTATGGTGGGCTTTATGAGTCTGGGCCCTAGATCAACTGCCGCTTGCGCTCGACGGAGTCCGCCATCTCCTTGCGCCATTGCGCGGTCAGCCGCGTGCGCGGAATGGGATAGCGCTCGCCGGTGAAATCGGCGCCGCGTACCCGGTCGGTGCGGAAGGAGCGGAACGCCTTGCGCAGTTCGCACCACGCCACGATCACCCGCACCAGCTCCCAATAGGACACCGCGATCGGCCAGATGGTGCGCTCGGTGGCGCGGCCCTGCTCGTCGCCATAGGCGATGCGGATCTTGGTCTGGGCGTGGATCGCGGCGCGCACCTTGGCCATGTCGACGCTGTCGGGCTCGACGCGCTTGAAGTTGGGCGACACCAGCGTGGAGTCGTGCGCCAGCGGTTTGAGATGCGGCGGAACCACCGCGCCGATCTTGGCGACGAGGTCGCGCGCCGCGCGCACCAGGCTTTCGTCGCCGCGCCCCATCACCCATTGCGCACCCAGCATCGCCGCCTCGATCTCGTCGGCGGTGAGCATCAACGGCGGCATGTCGAAGCCGTCTTCCAGGATGTAGCCGATGCCGGCCTCACCGCGGATCGGCACGCGCTCGGCCAGAAGCTGCGCGATGTCGCGATAGACGGTGCGCATCGAGGTCTCGAGCTCCGACGCGATGTCATTGGCGCGGATCGGACGGCGCTTGGAGCGGCGCAGGATCTGGATGATCTGAAAAAGGCGTTCGGCGCGGCGCATCGGTCGGTGATCCTCAGGCCGCGAGCTTTTCGACCGGCACCAGCCGTGCGCTCGACGTCGCGGTGGCCACGAGAACATCTTCGGCGTCGAACAATTTCGCCTCCAGGAACGCGATGGTCTTGCCCAGGCTGACGATGCGGCCCTCGCCGGTGAAGCGTCCGGCGCGGGCCGGTGCTACGAACTGGACACTGAGATTGAGCGTGACGGTGTAGAGCCGTCCCTCGGTCGCCAGCAGCACCGCCGGCCCCATCGTGTCGTCGAGCATCGCCGTGACGAAGCCGCCCTGCACGAACCCCGCCGGGTTGAGGAATTCGCGCCGCGCCGTGAAAGCAAGCCGCGCCCAGCCCGCCTTGGCGTCGTGGTCCAGCAGCGTCCAGCCGAGGTGATCGGCGCAGGGCGGCCGGGGAAAGCGGTCGAACACGGTTGCGGGCATGGCGAGGTCCTCCATCTGGGACGCGATCCTGCTGCCAGTCTCCTGACAACATGATGTCAGGAGCGTGGGTCTACGAAAAGCGTGCATTTTCGAGAGAGGGACATCCCACATGATCGTGCTTTACGGCTTCGGCCCCCTGTTCAACCTGCCCGACCCCAGCCCCTTCGTGATGAAAAGCGAGGTGCAGCTGAAGATGTCGGGCCTTCCCTTTCGCCGCGAACGCGCCGCGCCGCCCCAAGCGCCCAAGGGCAAGATCCCCTTCATCGCCGACGGCGACGCGGTGATCGGCGATTCCACGTTCATCCGCGACCATATCGAGCGCGTTCACGGCATCGACCTCGACGCCGGGCTCGATGCCGAGCAGCGCGCCCGCGCCTGGATGGTCGAACGGCTGCTGGAAGATCATCTCTACTGGGCGATCGTGAACACGCGCTGGCTGGACGACGCGAACTGGGCCAAGGGCCCGTCGCTGTTCTTCGCCGGCGCGCCGGAGGAGGTCGCGCGCGGCGCCCGCGAGCGCACCCGCGCCGCGCTGCATAGCCACGGCCTCGGCCGCCACACGCCGGACGAGATCACGGGGCTTGCCGCGAAGAGCCTCGCGAGTCTTGCGGCGGAGCTGGGCGACAAGCCTTATCTGATGGGCGATGCGCCCTGCGGCGCCGACGCGACGATGTTCGGTATCGTCGCCGGCATCCTGACGCCGCATTTCGACACCAAGCTGCGCGACGCGGCGCTGGCGTATCCGGGCCTCGTCGCCTATCGCGACCGGATGATGGCGCGCTACTACCCGGAGTTCGCATAAAGCTCCTCCCCCGCTACGCGGTGGAGGAACATTACGGCGCCACTTCCTCATGCGGCTCGCCGACTTCGCTTTCGGTCAGCGAGGCGACCCAGTCCATCGCGGCGAAGAGCAGGCCCGAGACGATGAAGGTGATGTGCAGGACCACCATCCATTTCAGCTTGACCTCGTCGACCGGGCCGTGGCTCTCGGTGATCTCCATGAAGGCGCGCAGCAGCGAGATCGCCGAGATCGCCACGATGGAGCCGATCAGCTTCATCTTGAGGCCCGAGAAGTCGAGCGTGCCCATCCAGTGCGGCCGGTCCTCGCTGCCGCCGGTGTCGATCTTGGAGACGAAGTTCTCGTAGCCCGAGAAGATCACGATCAGGACGAGGTTCATGCCCAGCGACAGGTCGATCAGCGTCAGCACCGACAGGATCACCTGCTCGGTCGACATCGCGAGCACCCGTGGGAAGTCATGGAACAGCTCCTGCCCGAAATCGACCAGCAGCATGACCAGCGACAGCACCAGCCCGACATAGACCGGCGCCAGCAGCCAGCGCGAATTGAACAGGAGGACTTCGAGGGACTTCTCGATGACGGAGCGCGCGCGCATGTTCAGAATGTTCCGTTTTTCAAATCACAGGCGGCGTGAGGATAGCATGGCGCGCCGGGCAGGTAACGGATAGCGTTCACAGGCTTCGACGGCGCAAGACCAAACGGCGAGGCCGGCGCGGTGGAGTTGGAGGATTATCATGGCGCTTAAGCGGGCGATGCCGCCGGTGCACCCGGGCGAAATCCTGCGCGAGGACGTGCTGCCTGCGCGGGGGCTGAACGTCCGCGAGACGGCCCTCAAGCTCGGTGTAACGCGCCAGACGCTGCACCGGATCATCGCGCGTCACGACCCGCGGCCGGTGACGCCGGATATGGCGGTGCGACTCGGCAAGCTGTGCGGCAATGGCCCGAAACGCTGGCTCAACCTCCAATCCGCTTACGATCTGTGGCATGCGGAACGGCGCGTCGATACGCGCAAGATTCCGACCATGCAGGCCGCGGAATAATTCGCTAAACTTCCGTCGCATCAGGGCACGCGTTTTCGCAGATGATCGTCGGCATAGACCTCGGAACCACCAACAGCCTGATCGGCGTGTGGCGTAACGGCGAGGCCGTGCTGATCCCCAACGCGCTGGGCAGCCTGCTGACGCCCTCGGTGGTCGGCGCCGACGATGCGGGCCGCATCGTGGTGGGCCAGGCGGCACGCGACCGGCTGGTGACGCATCCGCAGACGACCGCCGCGGCCTTCAAGCGCTACATGGGCACCGACAAGCCGATCACGGTGGGCGACAAGGTCTATCGCGCCGAGGACCTGTCGGCCCTGGTGCTGAAATCGCTCAAGGCCGACGCCGAAGCGTTCCTGGGCGAGACGATCGCCGAGGCGGTGATCACCGTGCCGGCCTATTTCAACGACGCGCAGAGGAAGGCGACCAAGGCGTCGGGCCAGCTCGCCGGGCTGAAGGTCGACCGTCTGCTGACCGAGCCGACCGCGGCGGCTCTGGCTTACGGCTTTGCGACCGGCGACGACGAATCCACCGTGCTGGTGATCGATCTGGGCGGCGGCACGCTCGACGTCTCGCTGCTGCATTCCTTCGAAGGCATCATGGAGGTGAAGGCGACGGCCGGCGACATCTGGCTGGGCGGCGAGGATTTCACCGACGCGATCGCCGCCGGCTTCCTGGCCGAAGCCGGCAAGAGCGCCGGCATCCCCTCCTTCAGCGTCAACCTGCCGGTGCACGGCGCGATCCGCCGCCAGGCCGAGGTCGCCAAGCGCGCGCTGTCGGACGGCGACAGCACGCAGCTCACCGTCAACTACGAAGGCAAGCCCGTCGCCTGGACCCTGACGCGCGACCGCTTCGAGCAGATCGCCGAGCCCCTTCTGGCGCGCATCCGTCTGCCGCTGGAGCGCGCGCTGCGCGACGCGCGCATGGCGCCCGACGGCATCGACCGCGTCGTGTTCGCCGGCGGCGCCGCGCGCATGCCGATGTTCCGCCGCCTGATCTCGCGCCTTTTGCGCCAGCTGCCGATCCAGCACATCAATCCCGACGAGGTGGTGGCGCGCGGCGCTGCCGTGCGCGCCGGCCTCGCGGCCAAGAGCGAAGGCCTCGAAGAGCGCATCCTGACCGACGTCTCGCCCTTCACGCTGGGCGTGGAGATCACCGACCGTGCCGCCAAGGGCGTGCAGCTGCCCGGCATCTTCCTGCCGATCATCGAGCGCAACACGATCATCCCGGCGAGCCGCAGCCACGTGCTGCAGACCATGGCCGACAACCAGACGCGGGTGAACCTCAACGTCTTTCAAGGCGAGTCGCGGATGGTGCGCGACAACGTCTTCCTCGGCACGCTCCTGGTGCATGTCCCGCCGGGCGGCGCCGGCAAGGAGAAGATCGACTGCCGCTTCTCCTACGACACCAGCGGCCTCCTGGAAGTCGACGTCACCGTGCTCAGCCAGAAGCAGAGCCAGCGGCTGGTGATCGAAGGCAATCCCGGCGTCCTCACCAAGGAGGAGATCGAAAAGCGGCTGAAATCGCTCGCCGCCCTCAAGGTCCATCCGCGCGACGAGGCGCAGAACCTCGCGGTGATGGAGCGCGCCAAGCGCCTCTATGAGGAGAATCTCGGCGACATCCGCGCCCAGGTGGGCGAGGCGATGAACGCGCTGATGGTGACGCTGGAGCGCCAGGACCCTGAAGAGATCGCCGCTGTGCGCGCGCAGGTCAGCGCCTTCTTCGACACCGTCGACCGCTCGATCCTCACGTGAGCATCTGGGACGCGCTCGGCCTTCCCGCCGACACCGCTGACGCCAAGGCGGTGCGTCGCGCCTATGCGCAGAAGCTGCGCGCCATCGATCCCGATACCGATCCCGGCGCGTTCCAGCGCTTGCGCGCCGCCTATGAAAGGGCGCTCTACGTCGCCGCCGGACGTGCGCAGGCGCAGACGCGGGAAAGCGAGGAGGTCGCCGTTGCCGAGGCGCCGCCCGCCGCGCCGCAACCCGTCCCGCCTCTCGGCGAGCCGCCGCCGCAGGCACGCGAGCCGACCGAGGACGAGTTCGAACACATGCGCGCCGAACGCGCGATCAATGGCGCGCTGGCGGCGAACGACTCGCGCGGTGCGCTCAAGCTTCTCACCAGCGCGCTGGCACAGGGCGTGCTGCGCCTCGGCGAGCGCGAGATGGCACTGGAGGCGATCATGCCCCAGGCGGTCGGCGACAAGACGATCGGGCCGCGCGAATATCTGCGCCTGATGGACGAGACGGGCTGGAGCCTCTTGCCGCGCCGGGGCGAGTTCGTGTCGGCGACGCGGCGCGCCGCGGTGGCGCGCGGCGAGGCGGAAACCTGGTATCTGCGCCTGATGGACTTCGCCGATCGCAAGGTGCCGCCGGGCGACGCGAGCGTGGGCGAATGGCGCGCCGTGCGCGCGCTCCTGCAGGGAAAGTTCTTCCTGCCGCTCACCGCCAAGCGCATCGCCGCCCTGGAGCGGCTGCTGTCGCACTACCAGCACTATGCGCCCTGGGTCGCCCACCGTTTCGATCCGCGCCGCGTCGCGCATGCGCAGGCCCTGCTGACGCGGCAGAAGATGGTGGTCAAGGTGGGCACCGCGCTTCTGGTGGTGGCGGCGGTGCTCGCGGTGATCGGCTGCGTGATGGGCGCCATCGGGATGGTCAATCCCGTGCCGCTGGCCGGCGCCTATGTGATCGGCCGTTGGGCCTATCACGCGGTGCGCCGGCTCGAGCGGGCGGACTGACACGGTTACTTCGGGTCGTCCTTGTCCGTATCGGTGTCGTTGTCCATATCGTCGTCGTTTTCGATGACGACGTCGCCGTCTCCGACCTTGACGCCCTTGTCGATGTCGGCCTGTTCGTGCGCCAGCCGTGCCTGCTCGGCATCGAGCCGCTTCTGCGCGCGGGCGAGCGCTTCGTCGATCTTGGCGCGGACCTTGGCATCGTCGACCTGCGCCAGCGCGGCGCGCGCCTGCGCCATTGCGCGCTGCACCTCGGCATCGATCCGCGGCTGCTCCAGCTTGATGCGGCGGATCACGACCTCGTTCGTCTTCACCTGCGCCATCGCACGCTCGATCTCGGGACGGACGCGCGCCATCTCGGCCTCGACCATCTTGGGATCGTCGACCGTGATGACGCTGACATGATTGCCGTGACTGTCATGCGTCTTGCGCACGATACGATAGCTGCGGTCGTGCATCACGACCATGCGCGGCGCGGCGGCGGGTGCCGGGGCAACGTTCGGTATCGGTGCAACGTCAGGCACCGGCGGAACGGGCGGCACCGGCGGAGCCGGCGCCGTATCGGGCGTCTCGGCAGCCACCGGCGCCGGCGGCGCGTCCTGCGCCAGCGAGGGCCGCGCGGCCACCAGTGCGCCGGTCGTCAGCAGCGCGATCGCCGCCGTCTTGAGGATGTCCATAGCCGTCACTCCTTTTCGCATCTGTGAGGGAGAGAGAATCGCTTGCACGCGCTCCGACAGCGCCGGCGGTGCGGCCATGAAGAGCGCCATCGCGGCCGGCAGGCGGTTCTTCCCGACCTCGGCGGCGACTTCGAGCAGCGCACCGGCGTAGTCCGACGGCATCATGCCGTCCGCCAGCACCGCGTCGTCGGCGGCCATCTCGGCCTCGCGGCGCTGCGCCGCGCGCGCCAGCCACACCAGCGGATTGGGCCAATAGAGCGCGCAAGCCGCGAGCGACATCGTCTGAGTCAAAGAATCGTGACGGCGCACATGCGCCAGCTCGTGCCGCAGCACCGCCTCGAGCCGCTCCGACGGCCAGAACAGCGACGCGCGCGGCAGAAGGATCACCGGACGCAGCACGCCCCAGGTGATCGGCCCGTGGCGGCCCTTGGCGATGCGCAATTCGTAAGGACGCGCCGGCGGCAAACCGTCCAGCTCCGCCGCCTCGAAGGGATGCGCCGCGCTGGTGCGGCGCAGGAACCAAAGCGCGCCGAAAGACGCGACGCCCCGCGCCGCGATCACGATCACGCCCGCCAGCCACAGGCCGAGCGCCCCATACGCGATCGTCGCCGCATCGAGCACGAAGCCCGGCGCCGGCTGCGGCACGGGCGCCGCATCGGCGACGATATCGGAGACCGCAACGACCTGCGCCACAGGCGCCTGTGGCGGCGCCGGCAGCGCGATCTCGAACGCGCCGGGGAGCGCCGCCATCGGCAGCGGCAGAAGCAGCAGGGCGCCGAACGCCGCGCTCCACGCCATGTGCCGCGCGCTCGCCGAGCGCCGCGTCGCCAACAGCCGCGCCAGCACGACGATCAGGCTGGAGCCCGCGAACAATTCCGCCGCGAACAACACGGCGCGCAGCATCGACAGATCGCTCATCGTCCCTCCTTTTTCGCCTTCTCGATCAGCGTTTGCAGCCGCTCGAGCTCATCGTTGGAGATCTCGGAATCCTTGCGGGTGATCAGCGCCGCGACCGCGCGCTCCACCGAATTGTCGAAGAACGTCGTCAGCAGCGTGTCGATGGCGCGCCGGCCCATCTGTTCGCGCCCGACCAGAGGCTCGTAGATGTAGCGCGTGCCGTCGCTGGTGTGGCGGACGTGCCCTTTCTTCTCGAGGATCGAAAGCTGCGTGCGGATCGCGGTGTAGGTCGGCGGATCGGGGATCTGCTCCAGGATCTGCGCGGTGGTCGCCTTGCCGAGCTTGTAGAGCGCCTCCATGATCTCCCGCTCGCGGCGGGAGAAGCTGCCCGTCTTTTCCGCCGTTTTCTTCGCTTTCCGTACCATGCCAAAAATTTGGCACCTTCGGGCCGCGCCGTCAATCGGGTGCCGGCCGCGCTCGCGCGCTTGTGAAGTGGCTCCCCCGCGTGGATTCGAACCACGGTTCTCGCGGTCAAAGCGCGGCGTCCTGCCGTTAGACGACGGGGGAAAAGCGACCGGGTGCCATGGAGCCGCCGGTGCCAGCGTGGCGACGGCTGGAGTCGTGTCCGGTCGCGGGAAAAAAGTGGGCAGGGACGGATTCGAACCGCCGGCGTTCACCACACAGGGAGGGGATTTACAGTCCCCCGCAGCACCACCATCGCTGCCGCCTGCCCAATTCTTTTCATGCGGACGCGTCGCGCCGACAGCGGCGCGCGCGAGACATGCGGTTGATGGAGAGGCTGGCAGATGTGCGATCGCGTTGCGCCACAGCCCCGTGCGGGCGCGGCCGAGCGAACTCAGCCGCGTTGGCCAAGTCGTTGGAGTCGGTATCGGCGCGATGCGTTCGTCATAGCGCGCGCGTTCTACATATGCCGCATCGCGACGTCTACGGAGCATTGGCGATGTCTGCCCTGCCCGAGGCGCATGGCGCCCGTCAGCGCGGCACCTCGACCGACACCACGTGCACCGGCGCCGGCAATCCGCCGCCGCTTATCAGCACGGCGAGGCGCTGCGCCTCCGCCACGGTGAAGTGGCCGGCGATGATCATGGCGCCGCCCTGGATCGGCTCATTGACGATCGGCGCCATCAAGATCTTGCCGTCGAGGACCAGCGCCATGCGCTTGCTCAGAAGCGTGCTGGTCAGATGCGCGAGCGCCCGCGCGCCGTCGTCGTTGAGCCCGATCTCGATATCCGGCATGCCGTTCCGGTCGAAGCTTTGCGACGCGCGCGCGATGTCGGCGCCCGGAATCGCGATGCGCCTTTGCACCGGCAGCGGCGGCTGGTTGTCCGGGTTCCAATGCAGCAGGACATCGCCGATCGGCACGACGGGCGTGGCGGCACGCGCTGCGTCCTCGTCGACGACCTGGATGTTGAGCACGCCGGGGGTGCCGAGCAACGATCCCAGCACAAGCGGGTCGGCGTTGCCGCCGAACACGATCGTCAGCTTGTGCGGGCCGGCCGGCGCGACCGTCACGGCAGAACCCTGGGCCATCTCGAGGCGGCGCTGGAGGACGATTGCGGTCTGCGAATCCAGCGATGCCTCGCGCGCGCTGCGCGCCGCGGGCAAGGGCGACAGCACGAACACGCCCGGCGACGGCTCGTCCAGCGAAAGCTGCGTCGGTTGCTGTGCCGCGAATCCGGCAAGGATCGCGCGCGCCGCCGGCGGGGCATGCACCGTCACGCGATCATCGCCGGCTTCGAGACTGTCATAGGCGACATGCATCCGGCCGAGCGTGCGGGCCAGCGACCCCCGCGTCTCGCGCGTCGCGTCGCGCCAATAGGCGGCGGTGTCGATGGCGACCGTGAGGCGCATGGTGCCGCCGGTCATGAACGGCAACCAATGACGCACCTCTCCGACCAGGAACAGGAGCACCACCAGCCCCACGAAGCCGGCAACCACCGCCAGCCCGGTCAACAGAACCCTGCGCATGAACGCCCCACCCCAAATCGCCCAAATCCTGCCAGCATCTGGCGGCTGGTGACAGCACGATGTCAGCAGGACGTCTCGAATTTCCGCGCCGCACGCACTATATTCGCGTCATGGCGCACAACAACGGCATGGTTCCCCGCAAAGGCCGGGCAGCAAAAGGCGTTTCGGAGGCCGCGGCCAAGTTCCGCGCGGCCGCGGACGCGGTGCCGCTCGCCCCCGCGGGCGATGCCTACGATCCCGCGCCCCCCGTCGGCAGAGCCGACGATCAAATAATGCCACCCTCCGCCGACATGCCGATGTTCGTCCCCCATCGCCCCGCGCGGCCGGAGAAGTCCGAAGGCGGCAAGGCGTTCAAGCTCGTCAGCGAATACCAGCCGGCCGGCGACCAGCCGACCGCGATCGAAGACCTCGTCGGCGCCGCCAACCAGAACGAGCGCGACCAGGTGCTGCTCGGCGTCACCGGCTCGGGCAAGACCTATACGATGGCGCAGGTCATCGCCCGCACCCAGCGCCCTGCCCTGATCCTGGCGCCCAACAAGACGCTCGCGGCGCAGCTCTACAGCGAGTTCAAGGGGTTCTTCCCGGAAAACGCGGTCGAGTATTTCGTCTCCTACTACGACTACTACCAGCCCGAAGCCTACATCCCGCGCACCGACACCTATATCGAGAAGGACTCGTCGGTGAACGAGGAGATCGACCGCATGCGCCATTCGGCGACGCGCGCGATCCTGGAGCGCGACGACGTCATCATCGTCGCCTCGGTCTCCTGCATCTACGGCATCGGCGCGGTGGAGACCTATAGCGGCACCGCCGTCACCATCGCCAAAGACAAGAAGCTCGACCGCATGGAGATGCAGCAGCAGCTCAGCGCGCTGCAATACCGCCGCAACGACAACAATTTCGTGCGCGGCACCTTCCGGGTGCGCGGCGACACGGTCGACATCTTCCCCGCCCATCTGGAAGACCGCGCCTGGCGCGTCGAGCTGTTCGGCGACGTGGTCGACAGCATCACCGAATTCGATCCCTTGACCGGCAAGCCCTATGGCGCGCTGGAAAACATAAAGGTCTACGCCAACTCGCACTATGTGACGCCGCGCCCGACGCTCCAGCAGGCTCTCAAGGGCATCAAGGCGGAGCTCATCACCACGCTGGCGCAGTTCCGCGAGACCGGGAAGCTCTTGGAGGCGCAGCGCCTGGAGCAGCGCACCAATTTCGACATCGAGATGATCGAAGCGACGGGCAGCTGCGCCGGCATCGAGAACTATTCGCGCTGGCTGACGGGGCGAAAGCCCGGCGAGCCGCCGCCGACGCTGTTCGAATACATCCCCGACAACGCGCTGGTGTTCGCCGACGAGAGCCATGTGACCGTGCCGCAGATCGGCGCGATGTACAAAGGCGACTACCGCCGCAAGGCGACGCTGGCGGAGTTCGGCTTCCGCCTGCCGAGCTGCATCGACAACCGGCCGCTGAAGTTCGAAGAATGGGACGCGATGCGCCCCGCCACCGTCTATGTCAGCGCGACCCCCGGCCCGTGGGAGATGGAGCGCACCGGCGGCGTCTTCACCGAACAGGTGATCCGCCCCACCGGGCTTATCGACCCACCGGTCGAGATCCGCCCGGTCGAGCACCAGGTCGACGACCTGATCGCCGAATGCCGCGACAACGCCAAGAAAGGCTTCCGCGCCCTCGTCACGACGCTCACGAAAAAGATGGCGGAGGACCTCACCGAATACATGCACGAGCAGGGCATCCGCGTCCGCTACATGCACAGCGACGTCGAGACGCTCGAACGCATCGAGATCATCCGCGATCTGCGCCTGGGCGCGTTCGACGTGCTGATCGGCATCAACCTGTTGCGCGAGGGCCTCGACATCCCCGAATGCGCGCTGGTGGCGATCCTGGACGCCGACAAGGAAGGCTTCCTGCGCAGCGAAACCAGCCTCATCCAGACCATCGGCCGCGCCGCGCGCAACGTCGACGGCAAGGTGGTGCTGTATGCCGACCGGATCACGGGCTCGATGGAGCGCGCGATGGCCGAGACCAACCGGCGCCGCGCCAAGCAGGAGGCCTACAACACCGCGCACGGCATCACGCCGATCAGCATCAAGAAGAACATCGCCGACATCATGGGCTCCATGTACGAGCGCGATCACGTGATGGTCGACGCCGGCGGCGGCGGCGTGGGCGAGGACGGCAAGGAATTCGTCGGCCACAACATGCGCGCGACGATCGCCGACATCGAGAAGCGGATGAAGGAAGCGGCGGCCGACCTGGAGTTCGAAGAGGCCGCCCGCCTGCGCGACGAACTCAAGCGGCTTTCGACGGTGGAGCTGGCGGTGGCCGACGACCCCTTCGCGCGGCAAAGCGAAGTGGATCGTGCGGTGGACGACGCGTTCCTGGCCGCGGTGCGGGACGGGGCAGGAGAGGACGGCGAAGGCGGCCGCCGCGGGCCGAAACACCAGAAGACGAGCCGCAAACGGATGCAGCGGGCGAGCCGCCCGGGCGTACCGAAGACGTTTGGGAGTCGGAGTCGGTAGGGCGACCGCATCCGGCTAGACAGTACACTCGTTCCAGTAGAAGGTTCGACCCCGACAGCGAAAAAGGGGGAATAGCTGCCAGCCGCCTCTAAAAAAATCATCGTTCCGGCACTGAAATGGGCCGGAGGCAAACGATGGCTTGCCTCTGGCTTTGCGCGTCTGTTGCCGAGTAGGTATGAAACCTATTTCGAGCCCTTTTTAGGTGGTGCTGCAATCTTTCTGCATTTGCGACCCACTACCGCTATCCTTTCGGACGCAAACCAAAATCTAATTAACCTGTATTCCGCGCTGCGCGAAGATTGGGAGAAGGTACATGCCGCACTTCGTCGACACGCTCACAATCACAGCGATGCTTACTATTACGAAGAGAGGGCGCGAAAGCGCAGAGCCCTCCATGAGCGGGCGGCCCAATTTCTATATCTCAATAGGACATGCTGGAATGGTCTGTACCGGGTGAATTTGCGCGGCGAGTTCAACGTCCCTCGTGGCACGAAGAATGCCGTTCTTCTTGACACGGACGATTTCGAAGGGCTCGCCACCGCCTTTGGAAAAGCCAAACTCAGGCATTCTGACTTTGAACCCATATTAGACTTGGCAAAAGCCGGTGATTTTGTGTTCGTAGACCCGCCTTACGTGACGAGACATAACTTTAATGGATTTGCGAAATACAATGAGAGCATTTTTTCCTGGGAAGATCAGATAAGACTGCGCAATGCAGTAGGAAGAGCCAAGAATCGGGGAGCTAAGGTGCTCGTAACCAACGCCGCTCATAGCTCGATTATTGAGATCTACGAGAACTTAGGTACATTAGTTAAACTTCGGCGCCAATCTGTAATCGCTGCGTCATCCAACTACAGAGGCACCACAACAGAGGTTGCGATCACCATAAACTATAAGCCGAGATGAACCTATGTGGGTGAAATTTCTTGCGAATATCAGCGCATGGCTCGGAGATTGGCGCATACCAATCTTCTACGAGCTATATACCGCAAAGGCTGCAGACGTTCGAGAAGCTCTCAAAGAAGTAGTTATTACTCTAATTTTTAGTTTGATGCCCCTATGGGTCGGGATTCTAATAGTCAACGTAGTACAGCTTTCTAACGGAACAATCACATTCCTTGATAAATTTGCGTCCAGCGCTGACTTGGGCATTCTGTCGGCGTCGTTGCTAGGCTCTTTGATCTATACGATATTCCGCGAATATACGCCGCCTAGCGAGGTATCGGGGCTTTCGCGTTTTCCGAGTGGACTGTGGTTCGTCACGATAACGATCATCGCCTGCATTATCGCAGCTACGATGTATGGCTTTGTCTATGTGGCGCACAATGGGCAGTTCTATAATATTGCCGGCAAGGCGATAGGGATCGTCAATGCCGAGGTAATCGCCAAACTTTCGTGGGCATTGTTGGTCGTCGCGATCTTTCTCGTCACAGCTTCGGCGACAATCCGAAACTCCATGGAGAGCAGGGCTCGGGCGACTACAAAATTGATGTCGGAAGACACGTCCAATTACGTTCAGCAATTTGAGGCAGCGCAGCATGCCGAAGCAGAATGATATGCTGCCACTGTTGGCACAAGCGGCTGACCCTGATCCAATCTCGAAGGCTGTAAAGGCCTTTCGCGTTCGACAGCCTATCGGCGAAGTTTTCATTGCCGTGATGGACTACAAGTTGGTCCAGCAAATCACTTACTTCGACGTCCGGCGCGTCCTTCGCGACACGCGCGACATCGAAGCGTATTTAGGCATCCAGCGTCCTTTGAATGAAAAACGAGTAACGGAGCTCGAACATTATGTCCGCTTCGTTGACGCAACATTCCCAACCGCGATTATCCTGGCGATCGACGATAGCGACTACGTCCGCTTTGACGAAGATCAAAATCAGCTCACGCTGTCGAATTTCAAACAGGGCAACGCAAGGCCAGACATTGCAATATCAAGTTTGTGCAGAGTTATAGATGGGCAGCATCGAATTGCTGGTCTCCGTGCGTTCAAAGGGGATAACTTTGACGTTATGGTCGCAATATTTGTGGGGATCGATATCTCCGATCAGTCTTATATTTTTGCTACCGTCAATTTGGAGCAGACAAAGGTAAATAAAAGTCTGGTATTTGATCTTTTTGATTTAGCGAAAACAAGAAGTCCCTATAAAACATGTCACAACGTAGCAGTTGCTCTGGACACCGTTAAGGAAAGCCCATTCTTCAAACGAATTAAACGGCTCGGAACAGCAACTGAGGATCGCGATTTCGAGACCCTAACTCAAGCAACATTCGTCAGCGGTATAATTTCATATATCTCTGGCAATCCAAAATTAGATCGAGATTTGATGCTGAGAGGCAAGCATATCCCCAAAGAAGATGGCGATACGTTGCGTCGGCTGGTTTTTCGAAATTTATTCATCGAGGGAAACGATGTTCTTATAGGCAGGATCATCCAATCTTATTTTGAAGCTGTGAAGCAGCGATGGCCGAAGGCATGGGACGAGCGCGGAGAAGGCTATATGCTAAACCGCACCAATGGCTATCGGGCTCTCATGTCTGTATTCAGGCGGGTATATCTTGAGGTTGCTGCACCGGGCGACTATGTCGACCCCAAAACGTTCCTGGAAATATTTAAGAGATCGGACTTGAAAGATACCGACTTTACCACGGCAACATTTGTGCCCGGAACAAGCGGAGAGACGAATCTGCGCGAACGGTTGCGCAAGGATCTCAGCGCTGATCCGTTTAAGCGGTTAGTTTAGAAATTACCGGTAGCCGAGTTGCGCAACGGCATTGAGGTTGATTTTCTTCTGCACTTCATCCCACGCCAAACCTCTCCCTACTCCGCACCCGCGCCTTCTCCGCCTCCACCGCCCGGTCCCGCGGCGGCGCGTGGCTCACCAAATCCTCCAGCAGGTGATGCGCCGCGTGGGTCACCGCTTCCACCGCGCGGTTGAACGCCGCTTCGTTCGCCTTGCTCGGGCGCGCCGTGCCGCTCAGCTTGCGGACGAATTGCAGCGCGCTCGCGCGAACCTCGTCGTCGGTCGCGGGCGGCTTGAAGTTGTGAAGCGTCTTGATGTTGCGGCACATGGCGCGGGCCCTCGCAGTCTGCGCCTCCAGGATAGCGCGCCGCTGCAACCTGCGCAGCCGCGCGGCGCGGTCTTGAAGCCAGGCGCGCGGACGCCACATCTCCAAGATGGATCGCAAAACCGGGAAGAGAGGCGCGGGCGGAATTTGCGCGCTGCGCGCGCGCCGGGGCCGCGCCTTGTCCCGCCGCCGCGTCGCAAAATCGCTTGCGGACGCGGTTCGAATGTACGCCGATTCAAGGGAATCAAGGGCTTGCGCCTTGCGGTCCTCAGAGCAGCGCCAGCACGCCCTCCGGCGGCCGGCACAGCCGCGCGCCCCTCGCCGTCGTGACGATCGGGCGGTTCAGCAGCACCGGGTGCGCCGCCAGCGCGTCCAGCAACGCATCGTCGTCGCGCGCGTCCGCCAGGCCGAGTTCGGTGTAGACCGGCTCCTTCGGCCGCATCATGCCCTCGCGCAGGCCGGGCCATGCGGCGCCGGCGGTCGCGGCCAGGCGCTGCGCCAGCGCGGCGAGCTCGGCGCGGCTGGGCGGCTTCTTGAGGTATTCGACGATCACCGGCTCTATCCCGCGCGCGCGCAGCAGCGCCAGGCAGCCGCGCGAATTCGAGCAGTCGGGGTAGTGGTAGATCGTCGGCGGGGGCATCGCGGGCGCGGCTCTCGGTTTTACCGCCCGCAGTCTGCCGCGCTTCGCCGCCGCGCGCGAGACGGGGACGATTAACGACTGGCGCCGCGCGGTGTGCGGCTGCCGATGCGCGGCGCAAATCCCGCGCTTTGCCTCGCTTTCCGGCCGCTGATTGTATTTGAGGCCCCGACCACCTATATTGGGGAAACGTGGTTCTTACGTCTTCGTCGGACGAAGCGCTCCTGTGATACGACCCGCCGTCCAAAGCGCGCCGAACCTGCTGGAATACTTCCCAAGTCCTGATGCTCTCGTTTTCTCCGCGTCCGCGCGCGCGATGGTCGTGCGCGCGACCTGCACTGACTTAGGAAGTAATACAATGACGATCGGTACCGTGAAGTTTTTCAACACCGCCAAGGGCTTCGGATTCATCGCGCCGGATGGCGGCGGCAAGGACGTGTTCGTCCATGCCACGGCCGTCGAGGCGGCCGGCATGCGCGCGCTCGCTGAAGGCCAGAAGATCTCCTTCGACATCCAGCCCGACGCGCGCGGCTCCAAGGCGGTCAATCTCAAGGCTGCCTAAAGACCAAGGCCCGGCGGCGCGCGCTTCGTGCGCCGCCGGCCCGTCTTCATAGGAAGGACGCACGCATGAGCAATCCCCTGAGCCCGCCATTGAGCCCCCTGCCGCGCGACCGCGACGGCGCCCGCCGCAAGGCGCAGAACCATTTCGAGCTCGCTGAGGCGCGCACCACCCTCGTCAAGCAGATGGTCGATGCCGAGCGCACCGCCCTCGACGCCAAGACCGCCAAGCTGAAGGCCCTGCGCCTCGCCAAGGAAGAAGCCGACCGCGCCGAGGCCGCCGCGAACCCGCCGCCGCCCGCGACCAAGACGCGCCGCAAGGCCGCGCCGTAAATCGAACATGAAAACGCCGCCCGCGCTTTCGCGCAGGCGGCGCCCTCCGGTGCTCTTTTTCGTCCGCCGTCCGCCTACGGATAATCGTTCATATCCGGGTCGTAGACCGGCGTTCCGGCATCGTCATAGTAATAGCTCCGCGTCCAATGACAGTTGTCGCCGTCCGCGTCGCAGGCATAGCGCGACGGACGCGCGCCGTAGCGCGATGTCGCGTGATAGAAGCCGTCGTCGTCATAGGTGCCGACGCGCTGCATCAGCGGCGGATCGCCTACGCCCGTCGTGCGCGAGCAGGCGCCGTCGTCATAGCAGTGGACGCGCACGCACACGCCGTTCGCACCGCAGTCGTCGCGCCAGCTGTCGGCACGCGCCGGGCTCGACAGGGTCAGCGCGCCGGCGCCGAGCGTGATCGCAAGGGCCGTACCGGCCATCGTCTTGGAAAGTCCCGTCATCGTCAGGTCTCCTTCTCTTTCGAGAGATCCACCGCATCCCCAGATGCCATCCCCCAAGCGCAATTCCCCAGCGCAATCTCTAAGTGGATGTCTTGTTCTTCGCTTTCGGGTTTCGCTCTTCGAATGCGCGTTGCGCACTCGCGAGATAAAACGATTGCGCGAAGGGGCCGTTCCGATTGCAACCGGGGTTCCGGCGCGTGGCGCTATTCGGCGGCGCGCAGCGCGCGGCGCGGCGGCTCGTAGCAGGCGCGGCAGCGCACCTGGTATTCGCCCGCGTCGCCGACCACGAGCTGCGCCTCGGCCGGCACGATGCGGTGGCTGATGTAGCCGTGATCGGAGCCGCACACCATGCAGACGCCGGTCAGCTTGTCGACGCTGTCGGCCATCGCCAGCAGGCCGGGGATCGGACCGAACGGCTCCTCCGCGAAGTCCATGTCGAGGCCGGCGACGATCACGCGCAGCGCCCCACCTTCCCCATGTCTGCCGCGCCGGCGCCGCAACAACTCGCGCAGGGCGCGGCCGAACCAGCCGAGCGAGTCCCGCAAAGGCTCGTCGAGCGGGAAGAACTGCGCCTCGTCGACCGCCAGCACGTCATAGTCCTCGGGTCCCGCGACGCGCCAGAAATCCTCTTCATTGCGCACGGCGATGGCGCTGAGCTGGCCGGTGACCTCGGTCGTGCCGTCGGGATTCACGGCGCGGCTGGCGATATGGCTCTGGGTGCGCGTGTCGTGCGCCGGCTTGATGATGCGCAGCCGCTTCTTGGCATAGAGGGCGCGGTGCAGGCGCTGGATCAGAAGCTCCGTTTTCCCGGAGAACATCGGTCCCACGATCACTTCCAGCCGCGCGCTCATGGCCGCACGATGCACGATTCTTTGCGGTGCGGAAGCGGTGTCGCAAATCTGTCCAAAGCCCAGTGCGGCCCGAAGCTAGTGCACCTTGGCGACTTTGGCCGGCTTGTGGCCCGCGATACGGTGCGCCTTGGCCCTGGTGGGCAGAGCGGCCGGCACGCCGAACGGCGCCGGCGGATCGGTATAGGTATAGCCGACCGGGCTGACCGAGCGGCTGGCATCGCCGATCACCGTCGGTTCATGGGTGGCTGGCGGCTCGGGCGCGGGCGCGGCGAAAGCCATGCCCGTGAAGGCCGCGAAACCGATAAGGAGCATTCCCCGCTTCATGGATGGGAAACGTGCGCCGTGCCGCGCGGGTTCCGCGAAGCTTTTCCGGCTGTGATCGTTTTCGGCGCGGGAACTTCAGCCCTGCGCGGCCTTCAGCGCCTGTTCGAAGTCGGCGATCAGGTCGGACGCCTCCTCGATCCCCACCGACATGCGCAGCAGGTCCGGCGGCGCCGGCGAGCTGGCGCCTTCGACCGAGGCGCGATGCTCGATCAGGCTCTCGACGCCGCCCAGCGAGGTGGCGCGCTTCCAGATCTTCACATGCGCCGCCGTCGCGACGGCGCCGCGCTCGCCGCCCTTCACGCGGATCGACATCAGGCTGCCGAAGCCGCCCTGCATCTGCTTCGCCGCGACCGCGTGGCCGGGGAAATTGGTGAGGCCGGGATAAAGCACATCCTCCACCAGCGGATGGCCGCGGAAGTGCTGCGCCACCGCCATCGCGTTCGCCGCCGCCGTGCGCACGCGCGGGAACAGCGTGCGCATGCCGCGCAAGAGGAGCCACGCCTCGAACGTCCCCGGCACGCCGCCGAGCTGGATGCGGATCGTCTTGATCTTCTCCCAGGGCGCGTCGAGCACGCGGGTGATCAGCGCGCCGGCGATCACGTCGGAATGGCCGTTGAGCGACTTGGTCGCCGAATGCATTGCGATGTCGGCGCCCAGCTCGAGCGGGCGGGTGAACACCGGCGTCGCCACCGTCGAATCCACGGCGAGACGCGCGCCCGCTGCATGCGCAATCTGCGCCACGGCAGCGATGTCGGTGACGGCCAGCGTCGGGTTGCCGGGCGTTTCGATCCACACCAGCTTGGTTTCGCCGGGGCGCATCGCCGCTTTCAGGGCGGCGAGGTCGGTGGTGTCGACGCTCTCGACCTTCAGGCCCCAATCGGTCGCGAAGCCGAGCAGCCAGGCCCGCAGCGACCAATACATCACGCGGCCGATCACGACGTGGTCGCCGGGCTTTAGCGCCAGGAACACCGCCGTCGCCGCCGCCATGCCGCTCGAGAACAGCGCCGCCGCCGCACCGTTCTCGAGGCTCGCCAGCACCGCTTCCGCCTGGTCGTAGGTGGGGTTGTCGGCGCGCGAATAGTTGCGCCCTGAGCTGTATCCATTGTCCGCGTCGCGGACGAAGGTGGAGGAAGGGTGCAGCGGCGGCACGACGGCCTTGGTGGCTTCGTCGATCCAGCCGAGCGCCTGGGCGGCAACAGTCGCGGGTTTCATGGCAGGTGTATCGGACATGCAAAACCATCTCACAAGCCGTTCCGCAACGGCAATTAAATAAAGCCTGTCAGCGCGAAAACGCGGTGCTAAAACACCGCCCGGAAAACGCAAAGGAGTACCCCTATGGGCGAAGCATATATCGTGGCCGCGGCGCGCACCGCCGGCGGCAAGCGCGGCGGCAAGCTGAAGGACTGGCACCCCGTCGATCTCGGCGCCACCGTCATCAATTCGCTGCTCGACCGCTCGGGCGCCAACCCCGACCTCATCGAGGACGTGATCTGCGGCTGCGTCAGCCAGGTCGGCCAGCAGGCGATCAACGTCGCGCGCAACGCGGTGATGGCCTCGCGCCTGCCGGAGCATGTTCCGGGCACCTCGGTCGACCGCCAGTGCGGCTCGTCGCAGCAGTCGCTGCACTTCGCGGCGCAAGCGGTGATGTCGGGCGCAATGGACGCGGTGATCGCGATGGGCATCGAAAGCATGACGCGCGTGCCGATGGGCGCCAGCGCCGTGCTGGCGATGGAGAAGGGCATGGGCTCCTATATGAGCCCCGAGATCCAGGCGAAGTATCCCAACGTCCAGTTCAGCCAGTTCATGGGCGCCGAGATGATCGCCGAGAAGTACAAGCTGTCGAAGGATACACTCGACGAGTTCGGCTATGAGAGCCACAAGAAGGCGATCGCGGCGACGCAGGGCGGCAAGTTCAAGAACGAAGTCGTCGGCCTCGCCATCAAGGACGCGGACGGCGCCGAGAGCCAGCACACGGTCGACGAAGGCATCCGCTTCGACGCCAGCCTCGCGGGCATCAAGGGCGTGAAGCTGCTGCGCGAAGGCGGCGCGATCACCGCGGCGACCTCGTCGCAGATTTGCGACGGCGCGTCGGGCGTTCTCGTGGTCAACGAGAAGGGCCTCAAAGCGCTCGGCGTCAAGCCGCTCGCCCGCATCCACCACATGACGGTGATCGGCGGCGATCCGATCATCATGCTCGAAGCACCCCTGCCCGCCACCAAGCGCGCGCTGGAGAAGTCCGGCATGAAGATCGACGACATCGACCTGTTCGAGGTCAACGAGGCGTTCGCCTCGGTGCCGGTGGCGTGGCTGCAATACACCGGCGCCGATCCGGCGCGTCTGAACGTCAATGGCGGCGCCATCGCGCTCGGCCATCCGCTCGGCGCCTCGGGCACCAAGCTGATGACGACGCTGGTCAACGCCCTGCACGACCGCAATAAGAAGTGGGGCCTGCAGACGATGTGCGAAGGCGGCGGCCTCGCCAACGTGACGATCGTCGAGCGGCTTTAATCTCACTCTTAACCCACAATCGTCATGGCCGGGCTCGTCCCGGCCATCCATACTCCCGACTGCATCAGTTGTGAGTATGGATCCCCGGGACAAGCCCGGGGATGACGGGTTTGGGAAAGCAATAAGAAAAACAACCGGGGAGCTTTTCATGGACCTTTCCTACGCCCCCGAATACCAAGCCTTCCGCGACGAAGTCCGCGCCTTCACCCATGCGCACGGCGACAAAGCGCCCAAGAGCGGCGGCTTCGCCGATGCGCGCGAATGGCAGAAGCTTCTGATCGCGCACGGTTACGCCGCGCGCACCATTCCGAAGGCCTATGGCGGCTACGGCGCCGAGCCCGACGTGCTCAAGTCGCGCATCATCGCGGAGGAGTTCCTCGCCGCCGGCCTGCCGATGGGCATGAGCGGCCAGGGCATCTCGATGCTGGTGCCGACGCTGCTGGAGGTCGGCAGCGAAGAGCAGAAGCGAAAATACATCCGTCCCACGCTGCATGGCGAGATCATCTGGTGCCAGGGCTATAGCGAGCCGGGCGCGGGCTCCGACCTCGCGGCGCTCACCACGCGCGCGACCGAGGACGGCGACGACTTCATCATCAACGGCCAGAAGATCTGGACCTCGACGGCGGCGCAGGCAGATATGATGTTCTGCCTGGTGCGCACCGAGCCGAACGCGCCCAAGCACGAAGGCATCTCCTACATTTTGTTCCCGATGACGGCGCCCGGCATCGAGGTGCGCCCGCTGGTGACGATGACCGGCCGCGCCGAGTTCAACGAGGTGTTCTTCACCGACGTACGCGTGCCGAAATCCGGCGTGGTGGCGGGGCGCGGCATGGGCTGGATGGTCGCCAACGCGACGCTGAAGCACGAGCGCGGCATGCTGGGCGATCCCAACCAGGCCGGCACGCGACTGAAGGCCATCATCGAATTGATGAAGGAAGAGACCGTCGATGGCACGCGCCTGATGGACAATCCGGTCTATCGCGACCGCCTGCTCAAGCTGCAGGCGCGCGTGCATGCGATGGAGTATCACGGCCTGCGCCTGCTGACGGCGAGCCTGAAGGGCGAAGACCTCGGTGTGGCGCGGCTGATCGTCAAGCTGATGGGCTGCGAGCTGAACCACCAGCTCGCGGGCTTCGCCATCGACGCGCTGGGCGAGCTCGGCATGCTCTATGGCAACAGCCCGCATTTGCGCAATCACGGCAACTGGCAGTCGAGCTACATGTTCGACCTCGGCCTGATCATCGGCGGCGGCACGGCGCAGATCCAGAAGAACATCATCTCGGAGCGCGGGCTGGGCATGCCGCGCGAACCGAAGCCGGCAAAGGTTTGAGGCGGACATGGAATTCGACATCACCGCCGACCAGAAGATGATGCAAGACAGCGTCGACCGCACGCTGGAGCGCGTTTGCCCGCTCGACCGCGTGCGCAAGGCGAATGGCCGCGCCGACGATGTGCGGCAGGCGCTGGCGGAACTCGGCGTCACCGGCCTCCTGATCCCCGAAGACCATGGCGGCCTCGGGCTCAAGCTGCTCGACGCGGCGCTGGCGGCCGAGATGCTGGGCAAGCACGTCGCGCCGGTGCCGTTCGTCGCCGGCGCGGTGATGGCGCCGCTCGCGATTCTCGGTG
Organism: Rhizomicrobium sp.; assembly: GCA_035551495.1. Taxonomy (GTDB): domain Bacteria; phylum Pseudomonadota; class Alphaproteobacteria; order Micropepsales; family Micropepsaceae; genus Rhizomicrobium. The sequence goes on from DASZMT010000059.1 coordinate 22,306, forward strand.
CGGGCTCGGCGGCGCAGCAGACGAAATACTTGCCCAGGCTCGCGAGCGGCGAAGCGATCGCCTCGGTCGCGGTCAGCGAGCAGGCCGCCGGCGCGCGCGACAACGGCGGCGTCACCGCGAAGGGTGGCAAGCTGAGCGGCAAGGCGCTGTTCGTGCTCGATTTCGAGGGCGCGGACATCGTGGTCGTCGCGGATCGCTTCGGCGGCCTGCATATCGTCGACGCCAGGGCGAAGGGGCTGGAGAAGACCGCGCTCACTACCATCGACGCCACGCGCACCGCCGGCGAACTCGCCTTCGACAATGTCGATGCCGAGCCGCTGACCGCCGGCAATCCGCAGGCCGCGCTCGACCGCATGATCGACGCGGGGCGCATCGTCCTCGCCGCCGACACGCTGGGCGCCGGCATGCGCATGATCGACAAGGCTGTCGCCTATGCCAAGGAGCGCATGCAGTTCGGCCGCGTCATCGGCTCGTTCCAGGCGGTGAAGCATCTGTGCGCCGAGATGGTGGCGGAGCTCGAGCCCTGCCGCGCGCTGATCTGGTACGCGGCCTACGCATTCGACGAATTCCCCACCGAATCGCGCCGCATGGCGGCGCATGCCAAGGCGCATACCAGCGAGGTCGGCACCTTCGTCGCGCGCACCGCGACCGAGGTTCATGGCGGCATGGGCTTCACCGACCTGCTCGGGCTCCATTATTGGTTCAAGCGCATCGGCTTCGACCGCCAGGCGCTGGGCGGGCCGGAGAGGGCGCGGCACGACGCGGCCGTGGCGCAGGGGTGGATTGCGAACTGATCAACCTCCTCATAAAGGGGAGATGATGACTGCCACCCTGCATCCCGACGGCCTTCCCACGCCGCAGCGCTACTGGGCCATCGCGACCATCGCGCTCGGCATCATCATGGCGGTGATGGACAGCGCCATCGCCAATGTCGCGCTGCCGACCATCGCGGGCGACCTGCATGCCAGCCCGGCGCTCTCGATCTGGATCGTCAACGGCTATCAGCTCGCGATCACGATCTCGCTGCTGCCGCTGGCGGCGCTGGGCGACATCATCGGCTACCGCCGCGTTTACGTCGCCGGGTTGGTGTTGTTCACCTTCGCCTCGCTGTTCTGCGCCCTGGCGCATACGCTGACGCTGCTCGCGATCGCGCGCGTGATGCAGGGCTTCGGCGGCGCCGGCATCATGGCGGTGAACTCCGCGCTGATCCGCTTCATCTATCCGCACCGTATGCTGGGCCGCGGACTTTCCATCAACGCGCTGATCGTGGCGCTGTCCGCGACCGCCGGCCCCACGGTGGCGAGCGGCATCCTGGCGGTGACCACCTGGCCGTGGCTGTTCGCGGTGAACATCCCGTTCGGCATCGCGGCAGTGATCATCGCGGTGCGTGCCCTGCCCTACACGCCGCGCGCCAAGCACAGCTTCGATGTCGCCGGCGCGGCACTGGTCGCGATCATGTTCGGCCTTCTGATCGGCAGCATCGACGCCTTCGGCCATGGCGGCTCGATCGTGATGTTCGTCGTCGAGATCGCGGCGACCATCGGCATCGCGGCGCTGATGGTGCGGCGCGAGGCGAGCACGCCGGCGCCAATGCTGCCCATCGACCTGATGCGCATCCCGATGTTCGCGCTCTCCATCGGCACCTCGATCTGTTCCTTCGCCGGCCAGATGCTCGGCATGGTGTCGCTGCCGTTCTTGTTGCAGAGCGAAATGCATTTCAGTGCGGTGAACACCGGCCTTCTGATGACGCCCTGGCCGATCGCCATCGCCATCGTCGCGCCCATCGCGGGACGCCTCGCCGACCGCTATCCGGCCGGCATCCTCGGCGCCATCGGGCTCGTCGTGTTCGGCGGCGGCCTCCTGTCGCTCGCGCTGCTGCCGAGCCATCCCACGATCCTCGACATCGCCTGGCGCATGGCGCTGGCCGGCGCAGGCTTCGGTCTGTTCCAGTCGCCCAACAACCGCGCCATGATCGGCTCGACGCCGCGCGAGCGCTCCGGCGGGGCGAGCGGCATGCTGGGCACCGCGCGCCTGCTCGGCCAGACCGTCGGTGCGGTGCTGGTGGCGCTGGTCTTCGCCAGGGTTCCGGCGCATGGCACGGTGGTGTCGCTTTACGTCGGCACGGGCTTTGCCCTGGCCGCCGCCGCGGTCTCCAGCCTGCGGCTTTTTGAGCGTGTGGCGCAGCCCGTTGCACCCGGCTCTTAGCGGCGCATACTTCCCGCAACGATAAGCTCGAGGGGAAACGATGAGGAAATTAGCCGCCGCACTGATCGTGGCCGCCGCCACGCTGCCCGCGCTCGCCGATGACGCGCCGACCGCGACCATGCCGAAGAACGATTATGCCCGCGCCGACAACTGGCTGTGCCTGCCCGGCCACGAGGACGCCTGCGCGTCCGACCAGGACACGACGGTGGTGAAGGCGAACGGCACGCTGACGGCGGAGAAATTCCACCCCGCGAAGAACCCGCCGATCGACTGCTTCTACGTCTATCCCACCGTGTCACGCGACCGCGGCGTGGTGAGCGACATGGACGCCGGCCCGGAAGAGTTGGGCGTCGTGGCGCAGCAATTCGCGCGCTTCGCCGACGTGTGCAAGACCTATGCGCCGCTCTATCGCCAGTACACGCTGACCTCGCTGTTCGCGCGCCAGACCGGCAAGCCGATGGCGCTGCCGCCCGACCCGGCGGTCGGCTATCACGACGTGGTCGATGCCTGGAATTACTACCTCGCGAACTACAATCACGGCCGCGGCGTGGTGCTGATCGGGCACAGCCAGGGCTCCGGCGTGCTGACGCGTCTCATCAAGGAGGAGATCGATCCCAAACCGGTGCGCAAGCAACTTGTCGTCGCGATCCTCGGCGGCACGCGGCTCGGCGTGCCGGCGGGCAAGGACGCCGGCGGCGATTTCCAGAATGTGCCGCTGTGCCACGACGCCAAGACGCCCGGCTGCGTGATCGCCTTCGCCTCGTTCCGCGCGAACTCGCCGCCGCCGCCGGACACGCTGTTCGGCAAGGTCGCGACGGCGGGCTGGGAAGCGGCTTGCGTCAATCCGGCCGCGCTCGGCGGCGGCAGCGGCGACGTGCACGCCTATCTCACCGCCTATCGCGCCAACATCGCCGGCAGCGACGCGCCGCAGCCGGCGTGGGCGACGGGAAAGACGGTCGACACGCCGTTCGTCAGCGTGCCGGGGCTGCTGACCGCGCAATGCGGCCGCAACGAAAACGGCACCTATCTCGGCATCACCGTGCATGGCGATCCTGCGGATCCGCGCACCGACGACATTCCCGGCGACGTGGCGATCGGCGGCAACGTGCTCAAGCAATGGGGCCTGCACCTGATCGACATGAACTTGTTCATGGGCAACTTCCAGGACATCGTGCGGAGCGAGACGCGTGCCTATCTGAAGGAGCATCATTGATGGACACCAACGCCAAAGCCGCCGGCTTTGCGGAAGGCCGGCTGGAGCGCATCGCCGATCACTTGAACCGCAGCTATATCGACAACGGCAAGATCGCCGGCTGCCAGGTGGCGGTGACGCGGAAAGGCCACCTCGCCTATTACAAATCGCTCGGCCAGATGGACCGCGAGCGCGGCAAGGCGATGGCCGACGACGCGATCTTCCGCATCTATTCGATGAGCAAGCCGATCACCTCGGTGGCGCTGATGATGCTGTACGAGCGCGGCTATTTTCAGCTGAACGATCCGGTGCATCGCTTCATCCCCGAATGGCGCGATCATCGCGTCTGGGTGTCGGGCGAAGGGCCGCAGATGGAAACGGTCAAGCCGCACCGTCCCGTCAGTATGCGCGACATGCTTTGCCACACCGGCGGCATCACCTACGGCAACGCGCTGGCGGCGCTCGGCGCGCCCGATACCGCCCATCCGGTCGACAAGGAATACGTCAAGCACAATGTTCGGCGCGGCGAGGGCCAAACGCTGCGCGACTTCGTGGCAAAGCTCGGCCGCGTGCCGCTGCGCTATCAGCCCGGCGAGCGCTGGATGTATTCGCTGTCGACCGACGTCTGCGGCGCCCTCGTCGAGATCATTTCCGGCAAGCGCTTCGACAAGTTCCTGGCCGAGGAGATTTTCGGTCCATTGAAGATGACCGACACCGCATTTACCGTCGCGCCCGGCAAGCAGGGCCGCTTCTGCGCCAACTACCGGCGCGGCGCCGACAAGTCGCTCAAGCTGATCGACGATCCGCAAGTGAGCACATACCTTAAAGAGCCCAGCTTCTTCTCCGGCGGCGGCGGCCTGACCGGCACGACGCACGACTACATCCGCTTCTGCGACATGCTCAGGCGCGGCGGCGAGCTCGACGGCGCCCGTATCCTAGGACCGCGCACCATCGCGCTGATGCATCGCAATCACCTGAAGGGCAATAAAGACCTCACCCAGATGGCGATCGGCGGCTTCTCCGAGACCGCCAATGAGGGCGTGGGCTTCGGCCTCGGCTTCGCTTGCACGCTCGACGCCGTGCAATCGGGCAGCATCGCCGGCACCGACTGGTACTGGGGCGGCGCGGCCAGCACGATCTTCTGGGTCGACACGAAGGACGACCTCGCGGTGGTGTTCATGACCCAGCTGATGCCGTCCGGCGCGTTCAACTTCCGCGGACAGCTGAAGAGTTTGGTGTATTCGGCGATCGCGGATTAACCCGCCGGGCGCTCCCGATACCACGCAAGCTGTTCGCTGGTCGCGAGCAGCTTGCCGGTGCGGCTCCAATAGCTCGAGCGCTCGTCCGACGCGCCGCGGCCGCCGACGCGGCCTTCGCACTCCACCAGGATGAAGTCGTCGCCGATCGCGGCGATCTCCTCGGCGGTCGCGTGCAGATAGACGGTGAGCGACAGCGTCGTGGTGCTGACGCCGCGCCCCAGCGCATACATCGCGCGCGGCGCCGAGTGATCCGTCACCATGCCGAGCAGCGCCTTGTCGAACGGCCCGCGCCGCGAGCGCACCCAGGCCAGCGAGCGCGAGCTGGTACCGGGCACCGGCGGGAAGCCCTCCAGCGTGCGGCGCTCGAAGGCCGAGGCGCCGTAATGCTGCGACGGCTCGCCGAAGGTGATCTCGGGCAGCTCGTGCGGCGCCGGCGCCAGGGGCATCGCGGCGAATGCGAACGGCGGTGTGGCGGGGCGCCTGGCCATCGTCACCATCGCGTGCACGCCGACCTGCTCCGACCCGCCCGGCAGAATCTCGACCTCCCACACGCCGACCGAGCCGCCCTGGCGCAGGCGGCGCGTGCGGATGTCGAGCGGGCCCGACGGCAGCGCCGCGGCATAGGTGAGCGTGATCGACAGCGCCTCGCCCACCGCCTCGGGCTCGACTTCGAGTACCCGGATCGCGAGGCCGATGGCATAGCCGCCCCACAGCCCGCCGCCGGGATTGCTCCAAAGCGGTTCGGCGACGGTGGTCCAGCGGCCGGGCGCGACGGATGTCAGAGGAATGTCGGTCATGGCGTTACGCTAGATATCCTGCCGCAAGGTCAGTCAACGAGACGACGTGTCTCGCCGGCGGGCAGGATGATCTGCGCACCCTCGGTGCCTTCGACCCGGATGGTGGTGGCGTCGCAGGTGACGCGGAGGCGCCAGATGCGGTCCTGGTCGGCGATCCGTTCGCCGTCGCCATCGGCAATGTCCGCCATGAACGATCCTTGCGAAATCGGAAACACGGCAAAGGCCCGGCAGTCGGCGCGCGCCCCGAAATGTTGCTCGGCGACGTTGAGCGGGATCACGCTGCCTTCGCGCGCGAACAGCGGCGGCCGATCGTAGGGCACCGGCCGCGTCACCTCTTGTCCGCCGTCGAACGCCTCGCCGCTCCACCAGTCGAACCAGCGCGCGCCCTTGGGCAGATAGACGGTGCGTGCCGACGCGCCCTGCTCCACCACCGCCGGCACCAGCAGCGCTTCGCCGAGCAGCATGTCGTCGCAATCGTCCCAGCAGCGCGGATCGTCCGGAAAGTCGTGAAACGCCGGCCGCAGGCTCGGCGCATAGTGCTCGCGATGCTGGCACATCAGGTCGTAGAGATAGGGCAGCAGCCGATAGCGGAATTTGATCAGGTCGCGCACCGCGGGCGTGACCTCGGGATGCATCCAGGGCTCGTTGGCGGTGCGGTCGGCATTCCAGCTGTGGATCGAGAAGCGCGGCAGGAAGATGCCGAAGCCGACCCAGCGCACGAACAGCTCCGCATCGGGCTTGGGGCCATCGAAACCACCGACGTCGTGGCCGCTGTTCGACACGCCGCTGAGCGCCAGGCCCAGCCCCATGCGGATGTTCCAGCGGAGCGTTTCCCAGCTCGTATAATTGTCGCCCGACCAGGTCTGCACATAGCGTTGCATGCCGGCGAAACCGGCGCGGCTGACGAGAAAGGGGCGCTTGCCCGGCGCATGCGCGCTCTGCGCTGCGTGCGAGCTGCGCAGCATCTGGAGCGTCTGCAACGGCTTCATCTCGATCGCGCCGACCTTGGGCGAGACGATCTCGAACTCGTTGTTGTCGTTCCAGGTGCCGGCCATGCCGGGCACGAGCAGCGCCATCGTCAGCTTCTCCTTCCACCACGCCACCGTCTTCGGATTGGTGAAATCGAGATAAGCGCCGACCGCGTCCCAGAACTGCACCCATTCAGGCTCACCGTCCGCGCCGGCGATCAACAATCCCTTGTCGCGCGCCTCGGCGAACAACGGATGGTCGTGCAGCAGCGCCGGCTTGATGTTCGGGATCAGGCGCACGCCCTTTTGCGCATAGGCGCGCACGAAGGCGGCGGGATCGGGGAATTTGTCCTTGTTCCAATGGAAGACGTAACGTTTGTCGCCGATGGAGGTGTAGCCCGACGACAGGTGGAAGCTGTCGCACAGGATGTCGTGCTCCTCGCACTTGGCGATGAACTCCATCATCGCGGCTTGCGCGTCGGGACGGTCGGTGTAGCTCATCGTCGAGCCGGAATAGCCCAGCGCCCATTTCGGCAGCATCGCAGGCTTGCCGGTGAGCCAGGTGAAGCTGCTCACGATGCCTTCGAGATCATGGCCGATGACGTAATAGTCCAGATCGCCGTGCTCGGCGGTGAAGCCGCGGAAAAGACCGTGATAGTTGCTGCGCTCGCACCCCATGTCGAAGGTGCAATCCGCCAGCGTGTCGTAGAACAGCCCGACGGTCGCGCCGTTCGGCTTTCGCGTGATGTAAAACGGGATGTGCTTGTAGAGCGGATCCGATGTCCGCGCGTCATAGCCCATGGCGTCGACATTCGACATGCGGAAGCGGCGGCCGGCGCGGTTCAGTTCGCCGCTGCGCTCGCCAAGACCGAAATAGGTCTCACCCGGATCCCGCACGAGATAGTGGTGCACGCGGTCGTCCCACCAGCCGAAATTGTAGGCCTGCGTCCGCCGGTCCCGCAGCACCGGCACCAGACCGTTCGCGTTGTCGTCATAGCTTTCCCAGCTGCAGAGAAAGCCGTTCAGCCGGATCGTCAGGCGCAGCCATGCGGTCTCGACGATCAGCTTGCCGTTCTCTTCTTCGACGTTGAAATCGGGCAGGCGGAAATCCGAGATGTCGAAGCGGTCGCGGCCTTCGAACGGCACGTCGGCTTGCCCCGGCGCGACCGTCCAGCTGCGCGGATGCTTGATCTTGCCGTCCGGCAGCACCATCACGCGCATGATGTGCTTTTCAAGCACGAAGACATAGGCGACTGCGGGCCCGTCGCTGACCAGCGTCAGGCGATTGTCCTCGCATTCGGCCAGCCGAAAGACCGGCGGCTTGGCGAGCGTGCTCACCAATTGAACATGCTGCCGTCCTCCAACCGGTTCACCGGCAGGAAGGCGCGCTTGTACGGGTACTTCGCCGCCAGCGTCTCGTCGAGTTCGACGCCCAGGCCCGGCGCCTCGCCCGGATGCAGCATGCCGTCGGCGAACGTATAGGCGTGCGGGAACACGTCGTTGGTCTGCTCGGTGTGCAGCATGTATTCCTGGATGCCGAAATTCGGCACGCTGAGATCGAAATGCAGCGCCGCCGCCATGCACACCGGCGACAGATCGGTGGCGCCATGGCTGCCCGTGCGCACGTGATAGAGATCGGCGAGGCTCGCGATCCTGCGCAGATGCGTGATGCCGCCGGCATGCACCACGGTGGTGCGGATATAGTCGATCAGCTGTTCTTCGATCAGCTGCTTGCAATCCCAGATCGTGTTGAAGATCTCGCCCACCGCCAGTGGCGTGGTGGTGTGCTGGCGGATCAGGCGGAAACCTTCCTGGTTCTCCGCCGCCACCGCGTCCTCGAGCCAGAACAGCCGGAAATCCTCCAGGTCGCGGCCCAGCCGCCCCGCCTCGATCGGCGTCAGACGGTGATGCACGTCGTGGAGCAAATGCACGTCCTCGCCCAGCGCCTTGCGCGCCGCTTCGAACAGCGCCGGCACGCCGCGCATGTATTTCGCCGTCGACCAGACGTTTTCGGTCGGCAGATCGGCGTCGGCCGGCTCGTAATACATCTTGTCCTTGGAGACGCCATAGGTCGACGCGAGGCCCTGCACGCCGGCCTGCAGTCGGATCGCCTTGTAGCCGAGCGCCTTGTACTTCTGCGCTTCCTCGACCGCATCCTCGATGGTCTTGCCGTTGGCATGGCCGTAGACCATCACGCCATTGCGCGACGCGCCGCCGAGCAGCTGATAGACCGGCAGGCCGGCGACCTTGCCCTTGATGTCCCACAGCGCGGTGTCGACCGCGGCGATCGCCGACATCGTCACCGGCCCACGCCGCCAATAGGCGCCCTTGTAAAGATACTGCCAGATGTCCTCGATCTGGTGCGCGTCGCGTCCGATCAGACAGGGGATGAGGTGGTCGGTGAGATAGCTCGCCACCGACAATTCGCGTCCGTTCAACGTCGCGTCGCCGAGGCCGGTCACACCGTCCTCGGTCTCGATCTTCAGGGTGACGAAGTTTCGTCCCGGACAGGTGACGACGACGCGCGCGGATTTGATCTTGGCCATGGTTCAGAGCCTATACGCAGCCTTGGGAAGATTGTAGGCGAGATCGACGATCGCGTCCGCCGCTTCGTCTTCGTCGAGGCGGTGCGAGGTGACGAGCTCGGCGAGATAAGCGGCATCGATGCGGCGCGCCAGATCGTGGCGCGCGGGGATCGACAGGAAGGCGCGGGTGTCGTCATTGAATCCGACCGTGTTGTAGAAGCCGGCCGTCTCGGTCACCTGACGGCGGAAACGCAGCATGCCCTCCGGCGAATCGTGAAACCACCAGGCGGGACCGAGCTTCAGCGCCGGATAGTGCCCCGCCAGCGGCGCCAGCTCGCGCGCATAGTTCGACTCGTCCAGGGTGAACAGGATGATCGTCAGGCCGGCGCGGTTGCCCACGAGGTCCAGCAGCGGCTTCAGGGCGCGGGCGTAGTGCACCCGTACCGGGATATCGGCGCCGATATTGGGACCGAACTTGGCGAACAGCGCCGGGTTGTGATTGCGCATGCTGCCTGGATGGATCTGCATCGTCATGCCGTCGTCGCACGACATCTTCGCCATCTCGGTCAGCATCTGGGCGCGGAAGAGCTCGGCATCGCTCGGCTCGCCACGCCCGCGCATCAGGCGGTCGAACAGCGCCGAAGCGTCCGCGGCGGGGAGGTTGACCGTCGTCGCGCTCGGATGGCCATGATCGGTCGCGGTGGCGCCGTGGGCGCGGAAGAAGGCGCGGCGGTCGTAATGCGCCTGCAGATAGCTCGTCCAGCTCGTCGCACCGAACGTCTCGACATTGCCGACGAATTCGTCCTTCTCGGGGTCGATCACGTCGTCGGGGCGATAGGTGGTCACGACATGTCCTGGCCATTCGCGCGCGATCGTGTCGTGGTCCGCAAGACTGTCGAGCGCACCCTCGGTGGTCGCGATCTTCTCGATATTGAAACGCTGGAACAGCGCGCGCGGCCGGAAAGCGTCGGTCGCCAAGGCCGCGTTGATCGCGTCGTAGTAATGATCGGCGTTCGCTGCCGACAGCCGCTCGCTGAAACCGAAGACCGTGGCGAACACATGATCCAGCCACAGCCGCGATGGCGTCCCCCGGAACAGGTGATAGTTCGCGCCGAACAGCCGCCACGCCGCGCGCCGGTCCGCGTTCGGGTCCTGCAGGCCCAGCGCCTCCAGCGTGACGCCCTGCGAATACAGCATGCGCATGACATAGTGATCCGGCCACAGGAACAGCGACGTCGCATCCTCGAACGGCGCATCGGTCGCGAACCATCTGGGATCGGTATGGCCGTGCGGCGACAAGATCGGCAGCTTTTCGACCCGCGCGAACAACGCACGCGCCACGGCTCGCGTGGCCGGATCGGGCGGAAAGAAGCGATCGGGATGCAGGCTCAGCGCACTCACCGGACGATACTCATCTGATTACCCGGGCGCCCTTGCCCTTCATCACGGCCTCGACCTCCTTGGCGTTGACCATCGAGGTGTCGCCCGGCGTCGTCATCGCCAGCGCGCCATGCGCCGCGCCGTATTCGACCGCCGCCTGAGGACCTTTATCTTCGAGGAATCCATAAGCAAGTCCGCTGGCGAAGCCGTCGCCGCCGCCGACGCGGTCGTAGATCTCCAGATTCTCGCGCATCATCGACTGATAGAATTCGCCGCCGGCATAGAGGATGGCCGACCAGTCGTTGATGCTTGCGGTCTTGGCGTTGCGCAGCGTCGTCGCCGCGACCTTGAAATTGGGGAATTCCTTGACCGCGGTCGCGATCATTTTCTTGAAGTTCGCCGGATCGATGGACGAGATGTGCTCGTCCAGCCCCTCGACCTCGAAGCCGAGGCAGGCGGTGAAATCCTCTTCGTTGCCGATCATCACGTCGACATGCTTGGCGATGTGGCGGTTGATCTTGCGCGCGCCGTCCTGCCCGCCCTGACTCTTCCACAGCGAGGCACGGTAGTTGAGGTCGTAGGACACGATGGTCCCGTATTTGTGCGCGGCCTCGACGGCCTCGATCACCGCTTCGGATGTGTTGGGCGCCAGCGCCGCGAAGATGCCGCCGGTGTGGAACCAGCGCACGCCTTCCTCGCCGAACAGCTTCTCCCAGTTCACTTCGCCCGGCTTGATTTGCGACGCCGCCGAGTTGGCGCGGTCCGAGCAGCCGAGCGCGGCGCGGATGCCGAAGCCCTTCTCGGTGAAGTTCAGCCCGACCCGCGTGTTGCGGCCGATGCCGTCATGCTCGCGCCAGATCACGTGGCGCATGTCCACGCCGCCCTGCAGGATGAAATCCTCGACCAGCCAGCCCAGATCGTTGTTCGGCAGCGCGGTGACGACCGCGGCGCGGCGGCCCCAGCACTTGCGCATGGCGCGCGCCACATTGTACTCGCCCCCGCCTTCCCACACCGTGAACTGGCGCGCATTGCGCACGCGGCCGAAGCCCGGGTCGAAGCGCAGCATCACCTCGCCGAAGGACACGCAGTCCCACTTCGTCTCGGCGGCGGGCCGGATATTCAAAACGTCAGCCATGGCTACGGATCTTCTTGATCAGTTGAACGGTGTCGCGGACCTTGGCCTCGATGCCGTCATAGTCCTTGGCGTCGAGCAGCGTCTTGGTGATCAGGTTCGAGCCGATGCCGGCCGCCACGATTCCGGCGCCGAACCATTCGCGCAAGGACGCCTCGCTCGCATCGACGCCACCGGTTGGCATGATCTTGCTCCACGGCATCGGGCCCAGCACCGCCTTCACGAAGTCCGGCCCGCCGACGCTGGAGCCCGGAAAGACCTTCACGATCTCGCAGCCCAGTTCCTGCGCCTGCGAAATCTCGGTCGCCGAGCCGCAGCCCGGCGAATAGGGAATGCCGCGCCGGTTGCACAGGCGCGCGACCTCGGGGTTGGTCATGGGTCCCACGACGAAGTTGGCGCCATTGGCGATGTAGATCCCGGCGGTCGGCGCATCGACCACCGAGCCGACGCCCATGATAACGCTATCATCGGCTTTCGCGAAGTGCCTCGCGACCTCCAGGAAGACATGCGGCGCGAAGTCGCCGCGGTTGGTGAACTCGATGCACTTGGCCCCGCCATTGGCACAGGCCTGGATCACCTTGGTGCAGACCTCGAAATCGGGGTGATAGAAGACCGGGATCACGCCCTGGTCGATGATGGCGGCCAATGTCTTGAGCCGGTCCCTGGCCATATGTGCTCTCCCGAATCCGCAACGGCGGGCACTTTGCCCGGGATTGCGCGCTATTTCGAGCATGGTAACCGGTGTCATTTCTAGCTGCAACCCGGCGTGGTAGCGTTCAGGCATGCCTCAAGGCCTTTCCTTGGCCCGCGCCTTCTACCAGGAGGCCGTCGCCCCATCCTGCGCCGGCATTTCCCGGACATGCCCTATGCCGCCGGCCTGATCGGTCCCGGCTCGGAGGTGTTGGGTTTCGACACGGAGCGGTCGCAGGACCATCACTGGGGCCTGCGGGGGCAGTTGTTCCTGCGCGAGGCCGATCATGGCCAGCACCAAGCTATCTATGACTGTCTGGCCGCCGGCCTGCCGCATGATTTCCAGGGCGTGCCGACCAATTTCAGCGAGCCTGTCGAGGCCAATGGCGTGCGCCTGTTGGCACCGACGACCAGCGGCCCGGTGCGGCACCTGATCGAGATCACCTCGGTGCGGGACTATGCGCGGGCACGGCTCGGCATCGACAGCGATCTTCCGCTCGCGGCGCGCGATTGGTTCCTGCTGGCCCAGCAAAGGCTGCTCGAGACCACGCAGGGCGAGATCTTCCACGATGCGACCGGCGAGATCGGCGCCTTGCGCGCGCGGCTCGCCTATTTCCCGCATGCGGTGTGGCTCTATCTGATGGCATCGCAATGGCAGAAGATCAGTCAGGAAGAAGCCTTCGTCGGACGTACCGCCGAGACCGGCGACGCGCTGGGCTCGCGCCTCGTCGCCGCGCGCCTGGTGCGCGAGACGATGCGGCTGGCCTTCCTGATGGCGCGCCGCTACTGGCCCTACAGCAAATGGTTCGGCACGGCGTTCGCGGCGCTGCCTTGCGCAGCGGCGCTGACGCCGCATTTCGAAGCCGCGCTGACCGCCGCCGATTATCAGGCGCGCGAGGCGGCGATGGCGCGCGCCTATGAGCATCTTGCCGGGTTGCACAACGCGCTGCGCATCACGCCGCCGCTGGAAACGCAGGCGCGGCTCTATCGCGGCCGGCCGTTCCTGGTGATCCGGGCCGACCGCTTCGCAGCCGCCATCCGGGAAACGATCGACGATCCGGCACTTCGCGCCCTGACCTTGATCGGATCGGCCGATCAGTTCGTCGACAGCACCGATGTCACAGAATCTCCGCAGCGCATGACGTCGCTGGATGCGATCTATCGTTAGTGCCCGATCAGGTGGGTGGCCACGCCCTTCCAGAACGGCGCTTCGATGTAGAGATAGGCGGCGGTGAGCTGCAGCCCCAGCGCCCATGCGACGCCCCAGACATAGGCCGGATAGAGCCGCTTGCGGGTGACGAGGTCGTAGACGCCCAGGCTCAGCATCAGCAGTTGCGGCATCAGATAGGCCGACAGCAGGAACGCCCAGAACCCATGCCCCAGCGCGCCGCCGATATCGGACCCCAGCCAGCGCGCGAAGCCGGCATCGGAGATGTAGATCGTCGACAGCAGCATCAGCCGCTTATGCGCCGAGGATCTGCCCCGCGCGCGATAGCCCGCGACCACAAGCCCCGCAAACGCGATGATGTCGGTGAACTGGATGGCGACGAAGGCGGGATCGCTGTCCGGCGTGCCGAACTGCTGCCGCTGCATATAAATGGCCGTGGCCGGCCCGATGATCACCATGAACAGCGCGAGCCACATCATCGACGCGCCGAGGCGGTAATGCAGCTGCGGTCGCTTGGCGCGGATCAGCAGGACCTGCGTCGTGAACAGCACCAGCCAGCCGACGAACGCCGCCGCGTGCACATGCACGATCCAGGGATAGGCCGCCTCGTTCGACTGGATGTGATGCCGGATGTCGCCGCCGAAGCCCATGAGGATGCCGGCCCACACGCCCGCCACCAGCGCCAGGAAGAAATTGCGGTCCCATTTGTGATAAGGCGCGAACGGCGCCGGCCGCACGGGCGCGGCACCGAGAACGGTATCGGTCATGTCGTGAGCCCCCAAGCGACACCCGCGTTTTAGCGCGCCGGATGAAGGGCGTCGATCATGCAGGCTTCGATGGTCAAAAATGTTCGGTCCGCCTCCCCCGCATGCGCGAAGCGCATTGGCGGGGAAGGTGCCCGTCGCACCGTCAGGTGCGAAGGGCGGAGGGGAAATTATCTGGTCGACATGCCGCCGTCGATGACGAGCTCGCTGCCGGTGACATAGCGGCTCTCGTCGCTCGCCAGGTACAGCACGCCCTGCGCGATGTCGTCCGGCACGCCCTTGGTGCCGATCGGCACGACCGTCTCGCTCATCACGTCAAGGTTCGGCGCGTTCGCGCCGCCGGCGCCGGGGATGATGGCGTTCCAGATCGGCGTCTCGATGATGCCCGGGTGCACCGAGTTGACGCGGACATTGTCGCGCGCCATGCCGCACTCCATCGCCACCGCCTTGGTGAAAAGCCGCACGCCGCCCTTGGTCGCGCAATAGCCGGCCAGCGTCGCCGCGCCCTTAAGGCCCGCCAGCGACGAGATGTTGACGATCGAGCCGCCGCCGCTCGCGCGGATCAGCGGCAGCGAATGCTTCACGCCCAGGAACACGCCGTCGAGATTGATCGCCTGCTGCCTGCGCCAGTCGGCCAGCGACATGGTCAGCACCGAGCTCGTGATCGCGATGCCGGCATTGTTCACCAGGATGTCGAGACGGCCGAAGCGGTCTTTCACCTGCGCCACGACGCTCTCCCACGCCGCCTCGTCGGCGACGTCGTGGTGGATGTAGAGCGCGGCGCCGCCCGCTTCCTTGATGGCGTGCACCACGTCCTTGCCGGCATCGTCCTGGATATCGGTGACGGCGACCGCAGCGCCTTCTTTGGCAAGCAGCAGCGCGCTGGCGCGCCCGATGCCGCTGGCGCCGCCGGTGACGAGCGCGACCTTACCCTTGACCCGATCGACCATGTCTCTCTCCTAGTTCGTCGCGAAGTTGGCGATATCGGCGGCGGCGGCACGCGTGATGTCGGGGCAGATCGCCGCCATCGTCTCCACCGCATGCGTCGTCCCCATCAGCTGCAGACAGCGCGCCGCCACCCCGGCACTGAGCAGCAGGCGGTAGAATCCGATACCCTCGTCGCGCAGCGGGTCGCACTCGTTGACCGTGATGACGGTGGGCGGGAAGCCTTTCACGTCGTCGACGCTCGCGAAGCCCGGCCAGGCCAGCGGATTCTTCTTTTTGAATTCCTCGATGCCATAGCTCATCGCGCCGCGATTGTTGTGCAGGTTGAGCAGCAGGCCTTCATTCTCCGTCGACGACGGATTCTGCGGCAGCGGCCACTTGCCGGCGATGTAGGGGCAAAGCGCATAAAGACCCTTCACCAGCCCGAGCTCGCCGCTCTTCTTCAGCGACAGTCCCGTCGCGAGGGTAAGATTGCCGCCGCCGCTCTCGCCCGCGACGATCACGCGCTTGGTGTCGATCTTCAGGCGTTGCGCCTGGCTGTGCAGCCATTTGAGGCCCGAGACGCAGTCGTTGAGACCGGCCGGGAACGGCCCCGTCTGCGGCACGCGCGACGGCACGACGGAGTTTCTGAATTCCACCATCGCCACCGCGACGCCGCGTGCCGCGATGATTCGCGCCCAGGCGCGATAGCTGCCCATGAAGCAAGACAGCGTCGACATGCCGCCGCCGTGGATGTAGTAGACGCACGGCACCACCGCGTCGGTATCGGGCCGCACGAAGCGCAGCAGAATCGTGTTGCCGTCGGGTTGCGAAACGAGGCTTTCCTCGCTGACACGCAGGCCCTTGGACGGCGCGACGTCCTCGTTGTCGAACCCCTCGAAGATCGCTTCGACCTGCGCCGCCATGGCGCGGGCAGCGTCGGAGTTCATCTCGGCGACAAGGTCCTCATAGCTCGCGATGTCGCCCTGCGCCGGAAGCTCAAAGGCGCCGAGCATCATCTTGATGCGCGGATCGAGGCGTGGGTCGGTGGCGATCTTGGTCATGACGCTCCTTACAGCGAATGGGCGGCGAGAAAGCCGGTGAGGGCTTTGTTGAAATCTTCCGGGTTGTCGATGTTCGCGGCGTGGCCGGCGTTCGGGATGATTGCCTTGGCGCAGTTCGGGATCTTCGCCGCCATATAGTCCGATGCCGCGAGGAACGGCGTGTCCTTCTCGCCCACGATGACGATCGACGGCGCCTTCACGTTCGGCAGCGACTCGATCACGCGCGCGTTCCTCTGCGTCAGCATCCCGCGCCCGGCGCGTGCCAAGCCGCTCGCATCGCGATGCTGCGCCGAGCGGCGCTCGGCACTGCCGCCGGAGAGCTGTCCGAGGCCGTCGCGCTCATAGCGCTCCGCCGTCTTGATCGCATTCGCATTCCAACCGTCGCGCGCCTCGTCCTTCTTGTAGCCGGGGCCGGTGTCGATGATCAGCAGCGCGCGCACGCGTTCGGGATGCGTCGCGTTGAACGCCAGCGACATGTAGCCGCCGAGCGACAGCCCGCCGACGATCGCCGTCTTGGCGCCCACCGCATCGAGCAGCGCCGCCATGTCCTCGACCGTCTTCGCTTCGCTGTATTCGGCTTGGTCCTCGGGATAGTCGCTCTGGCCATGGCCACGCATGTCCCACAGGACCAGCGTGTGATCCTTCGACAGCGCCGCGATCTGGCCGCGCCACATCTGCGCCGTCGCGGAATAGCCGTGCGTCAGCAGGATCACCGGGCCGGCGCCATGCGTCTCGTAGTACAGATTTACGCCGTTGCGGTTCAGCTTCGGCATGGCGCGCCTCCCATGGCGGTTTTGTCATTTTCACAGAGTTTGAAGGGCTGTAACGGAATCGGCAACTGCCGCGAATTCCCGCTATGATGCCCACGATGAGCGAAACCAGCGTGCCGCAAGGGAATGTTGCCGGGAGCCTCGCGGGCCTGCGCGCCTGGCTCGCCCGGCCGCGCGCGCCGAAGCCGCCGACCTACCTCTTCTATCGCCATACCATCCCGGTGCGCGTGCTGCATTGGATCAATGCCGCCGCCATGCTGGTGATGCTGATGACGGGCCTGCAGATCTTCAACGCCCACCCGGCGCTCTATTGGGGCAAGTCGGCCGATTTCGATCACCCCATCCTCTCGATGGTCGCCGACGGCACGGATGCGCATTACTGGGGCGTCACCACCATCGGGCCGTGGAAGTTCAACACCGACGGCGTGTTCGGCGTCTCCGACACCGCCGGCCAAAAGACGATCCGCGGCTTTCCCGCCTGGGCGACGATCCCCAGCGCCTCGCCCGATCTGGCGCTGGGCCGGCTCTGGCATTTCGCCTTCGCCTGGATTCTGGTGACCAATGGCGTCCTCTATTTCGCCTATGCGTTCTGGACCCGTCATTTCCAGAAGGAGATCGTGCCGACGCGTCAGGACCTCGCGAACCTGCCGCACGAGATCGTCACCCATGCCAAGCTGCAGTTCCCCAAGGGTGAGGAGGCCAAGCACTACAACGGCCTTCAAAAGCTGAGCTACTTCGTCGTGCTCGGCGTGCTGGGGCCGCTGATCGTGCTGACCGGCCTCACCATGTCGCCGACGATGGACAGCGCCTTTCCCATCCTGCTCGACATCTTCGGCGGCCGCCAAAGCGCGCGCACCATCCACTTCATCGTGGCGTTCTCGTTCCTGGGCTTCTTCTTCATCCACATCGCCGCCTTGGTCGCGTCGGCACCGATCAACGGCCTGCGCTCGATGATCACGGGCTATTTCGCCATCGAGAAAGACAAGACCGATGGCTGAAACGACACGCCGCGGCGCCATCGCGCGCGGTGCCGCCGCGCTCTCGACTCTGGCCCTCGCGGGCTGCACCGGTATCGCGGATTCGCCCTGGGCGGTGAGCCTGCTTGCCGAGGTCGAGAACCTCACCCGCCGCGCCCAGCGCCTGTTCGCCGGCGGTCACGCCTTGGCGCCGGAGTTCACCAAGGCCGACATCGCCAAGACCTTCCGCGCCAACGGCACGCTCAATCCGAACACCAACGACTACAACGTCCATGTCTCCGAGGGCTTCAAGAACTGGATGATCCCGGTCGATGGGCTCGTGGCCCACCCGCTGAAACTGTCGGTGGCCGACATCAGGGCGTTTCCGGCGCGCAGCCAGATCACGCGACACGACTGCGTCGAGGGCTGGAGCTGCATCGGCGAATGGAAGGGCGCGCCGCTCGCCCACATCCTGGCGCTGGCCGGGCCGAAGCCGCAGGCGCGCTACGTCGTCTTCCACTGCGCCGACCCTATCGGCGAGGAGGATATCGACGCCCAGGGAAACCCCATCCCGCGGCCCTACTATTACGAGAGCCTCGATCTGCTCGAGGCGACCCATCCACAGACTATTCTCGCGTATGAACTGAACGGCAATGTGTTGCCGGTCGAGCACGGTGCCCCGATCCGGGTACGGGCGGAGCGTCAACTTGGCTATAAAATGCCCAAATATGTCCAGCGCATTGAACTGACCGACAGCTTTGCCCGTATCGGTGGCGGCAAGGGCGGGTATTGGGAAGACCTGGGCTACCAGTGGTATGGCGGGATTTGAGCATATGAGGGCGGTCCCGAGCGTTACACGATCACAACAGGTGCTGACGGGTTGTCGCGGGCCCTTGCCGCATTAGGGCACCAATCACAATATTCTGAGTTATATTGGAACTCATCGATTCTGGAATGTAGGGGCATGACACGTATCCTTCCTTCGCTCGCTATCCTGGCGCTGGCCGCCGGCCTTGCCGGGTGCGCCACGACCGATCCGAGCGGTCAGAACGACCCCTATGAGCACACCAACCGGGCGATCTTCGATTTCGATCAGAAGGTCGACCACGTGGTCGCCCGCCCCGTCGCGGTGTTCTACAACCATGCCGTGCCCGGCGTGATGCGCGACGGCATCCATAACTTCCTGACCAATCTCGACTCGCCGGTCGTGTTCGCCAACGACATGCTTCAGGGCGAGACGACCCGCGGCGGCCAGACGCTCGGCCGCGCCGTCGTGAATTCGACGCTGGGCCTCGGCGGCCTCGTCGACCTCGCGTCGAAGATCGGTGTGCCCGGCCATGACGAGGATTTCGGCCAGACGCTCGCGGTGTGGGGCGTCGACGAAGGCCCGTACCTGGTGCTGCCTTTCGCAGGTCCCTCGAACCCGCGCGACGTGGCGGGCATGGGCGGCGACGTGGCGCTCGACCCGTTCACCTATGCGCACTGGCGCAACAGTACGATCTATTTCATCGTCCGCGGCGGCGTGGCGGTGATCGACCTGCGCGCCCGCAACGTCGAGAATCTCGATCAGATCGAGCGCACATCGGTGGATCTCTACGCGACGACGCGCAGCCTCTACCGCCAGCACCGCAACGCCGAGATCCGCAACGGCGCGCCCGACACGGACAACCTGCCGAACCTGTAAGCGCGCTTACTCGGCAGGCGCGGGCGGCGCGTCGCCCATCAGGCGGCTGTAGAACCGGTCCCAGCCGGCCTTGCGCCGAAGCCGCCAGCCGTCGAGATACAGATACACCACCGGCGTCGTGTAGAGCGTCAGCACCTGGCTCACCAGGAGCCCGCCCACGATCGCAATGCCGAGCGGCTGGCGCAGCTCCGCACCCGTGCCGTAGCCGAAGGCGAGCGGCAGCGCGCCCAGGATCGCCGCGAAGCTCGTCATCATGATGGGACGGAACCGCAGGAGGCACGCCTTGTAGATCGCGTCGCGCGGACTGAGCCCCTCGTTGCGTTCGGCCGCGATGGCGAAATCGATCATCATGATCGCGTTCTTCTTCACGATGCCGATGAGCAGGATCACGCCGATCATCGCGATCAGGCTGAACTCGGTGTTGAAGACGAACAGCGCCAGCACCGCGCCGACGCCCGCCGAGGGCAGCGTCGACAGGATCGTCAAGGGATGGACATAACTCTCGTAAAGCATGCCGAGCACGATGTAGATCGTGATGATCGCCGCCAGGATCAGCGTCGGCTGGTCCTTCACCGAATCGGTGAACGCCTTGGCGGTGCCGGCGAACATGCCCTGGATCGACACCGGCACCTTGATCGACGCCATCTTCTGCTGAATCGCGATCGTCGCCTGGCCCAGCGAGACACCCTTCGCCAGGTTGAACGAGAAGGTCGTCACCACGAACGGCCCCTGGTGATTGATGCCGAGCGGCGCCGTGGACGGGCCATAGCTCGCCACGCTCGACAGCGGCACCATGGTCTCCTGCGCCACCGAAACGGACGATCCGGTCGAGGCGGCGCCGCGCGACGAGGCGACGAGCGCGTTGGCCTGCTGGTTGCGCACCAGGTCGGAGGCGACCTGCGTCGCGGTCGGCGCACCGGCCGTCGCGGCGCCGGTGGTCGCCAGCGAGGCGGCCGAGCCCAGATCGGTGGTACCCGCCACCGCGCCCGACGCCTGCGTGCCGCTGATCGAGCCGCCCGCGGTCGAGATGTAGACGTCCTTCAGCGTCTCGGGGCTCTGCCAGAACTCCGGCGCGACCTCCATCACCACGTGATACTGGTTGAGATCGCTGTAGATCGTCGACACTTGGCGCTGGCCGAAGGCGTCGTAGAGCGTGTTGTCGATCTGCGTCGCGTTGATGCCGAGGCGCGCCGCCGTCGCGCGGTCGATCTTCAGCGACACCTCCAGGCCCTGGTCGCCGCGGTCGGAATTGACGTCTTCCAGCTCGTCCATGTCGTTGAAGGCGTCGGTGATCTTCGGCATCCACTGCTCGAGCTCTTCGAGCGTGTCGGCGGTGATCGTGTACTGATACTCGGCATTGCCCTGCCGGCCGCCGACGCGCACGTCGCGCCCGCCCTGCAGGAACATGCGCGCGCCGCTCACCGCGTTGAGCTTGGGCCTGATGCGGTCGATCACGTCGTCGGTCGAGACCCCGCCGCGCTGGTCGAGCGGCTTCAGCTGCACCAGCACGCTGCCGGTGTTGGTCGCGCCGCCGCGCGGCCCGCCGCCGCCGCCGCCGATCGTGCCGGTGACCGTCTGCACCGCCGGATCGTCGCTGACGATCTTCATGATCTCGCGGAATTTCTGCTCCATCAGCTGGAACGAGATCGTCGGGCCGCCGCGGATGCCGCCGAACAGCTGGCCGGTATCCTCGGCCGGGAAGAAGCCCTTCGGTACCTCGTAGTAGAGGACGAAATTGAGGACGATGGTGAGCAGCAGGACGATGCCCACCAGCCACGGCACCCGCAGCACGCCGGCCAGCGATCGCGCGTAGAAATCGTGTGCCGCGTCGAACACGCGGCCCGAAGCGCGCAACACCGGCCCCTGCTTGCGGTCGGGCCGGTGGATGTCGAGGATCGCGCACAGCATGGGCGTGGTGGTGAGCGACACGACGAGCGACACGGTGATCGAGATCGTCAGCACCATGGCGAACTCGTTGAAATAGCGCCCGACGATGCCGCCCATCAGAAGGATCGGGATGAACACCGCGATCAGCGAGATGGACATCGACAGCACGGTGAACGCCACCTCGGCCGTGCCCTGGATCACCGCCTGCAGCTTCGGCTCGCCATTCTCGATGTGGCGCGAGACGTTCTCCAGGAC
>DASZMT010000060.1:0-16731 GCA_035551495.1 Rhizomicrobium sp.
TCGTATCGAGAACGCATTCTGTCGGCTCAAGGACTTCCGCCGCATCGCGACACGCTACGACCGGCTTGCCAGAAACTTCCTCGCCTCCGTCTGCCTCGTCGCTGCTATCGTATGGTGGGCTTTATGAGTCTGGGCCCTAGAACCGTTGGCGAGAGGATTCTTGCATGCACTGGGTGCCCCCTCACGATCGGATGCCGGTATGGAGAGCCTATGAATCTCGTCGCCAAGACCTACTGGCTCGGCACGCCGTTCGCGATGCGGCGCCTGCCGGCCGATCATGCCGTGGAAAGCCTCGTGCTGAAGGCCGCCGACGGGCGCGAGCATCGCGGCCTGCTATGGACCTCGCGCAAGGTGCCAAAGCCCAAGACCGGCGCCGTCGTCATGCACTCGCGTGCCGACTTCCAGCACCACTATGTCGTCCCGCGCCTGGTCGAGGCCGGCATCGCCGTGCTCGCCGCCACCACGCGCAATCCGAACAACGACACCACCACGGTACATGAAGAGATCATCCTCGATGTCGGCGCCTGCATCGCCGAGTTGAAGCGGCGCGGGGTGCGGAACGTCGTGCTGATCGGCAATTCGGGCGGCGGCGCGCTCAACGGCTTCTACCAGTCCCAGGCCGTCACGCCGAAAGGGGCGCGCATCGCCACCACCCCCGGCGGCCGTCCCACACGGCTGAACCAGGTGGAGATGATCCCCGCCGACGCGATGATCTACCTCGCCGCCCACAAAGGCGAAGGTGCGATCATGAACGAAGTGATCGATCCTTCGGTTGTCGACGAAACCGATCCGCACAAAACCGATCCCGCGCTCGATATGTACGACGAGGCCAACGGCTTCTGCACGCCGGACGCGCTCGACGGCTCCGACGCGCAATGGTCGCAATACGACCAAGCCTTCGTGACACGCTACCGCGCCGCGCAACGTGCCCGTGTCGCCCGCCTCGACGCCATCGCGCGCGAACTGATCGCCGACAACGAACGTGCCGAGCAGCTCCACGCCGATCCCGATTTCGCCGCGCTGCCGTCCGCGCGCCGCCGCGACATCCTGCGCCGCGAGGCCTTCGAGCCGATCATGACGGTCTATCGCACGATGGCGAACCTGCACTATGTCGATAACCATCTGGATCCCAGCCCGCGCGATTATGGCTCGATCCTGTCGCCGCGCACCGACCTGATGAACTGGAAGCTGCTCGGCTTCGGCCGCTATGTGACGCCGCACGCCTGGCTCTCCACCTGGTCGGGCCTTTCCAGCCACGCCAACCAGATGACCGACCTGCCGAAGATCACCGAGCCGACGTTCTTCATCAACGCCGGCAAGGACCAGGAGATATTCCCCGCCACCGATGCCCGCCCGATGTTCGAAGCGGTGGCCGCACCGGACAAGACCTTCCTCGAACTCCCCGATGCCCAGCACTACTTCAACCCGCCCTTCGGCCAGAAAGCGGCGCCGGATGTCGAAACTGTCATGGACGCGGTGGTGCCGTGGATCGTCGAACGGTTTGGGCTTTAGTAAATCCCACCCTCCCCTCGAGGGAGGTTGGTCTTGTGAGTTCCCGCAATTAACCCTGCGCCCGCGCGGCGTCTCGACTTGGGACAACGCCCGCGCCACAGTCCGTGCGGGTTAGGGTGTCTTCGGGTCCGATGCGGCGTCTCGGCTGGGATCATCGCGACGAGTTCGGCTGGTTCATGTCGGCCGCGAGCGTGCCGCTGGCGTTGGCCATCGTCGCGCTCACGGTCGTGCACCTGCTCGTCTGGCGCTACGACCTGCGCGCCGCATCCGGCGCATTCGACGGCCCGCGCGTCGCCTCCGGCATCGGCGCGCCGATCCTGGGCGCCGCGATCGGCGACGTGCCCGACGACGCCAGCCTCGCCGCCCTCAAGACCGAACTCGACGCCCGCCTGCACGGCATCCCATGGAAGCGCGCACTTGTCCTGCGCAATCGCGGCAGCGCTCTCGCGATCCAGAGCCTGTTCTTCCCGTTCAACAGCACCGCCGACGCGCTCGGCTTCTGCCGCCTGCTCACCGGCACCGTACCCGATTGCACCACAGTCATCGCCTCGAGCGACGCGCTCGCGACGTTCGACCGCGCGCCCGCGACGGCCAAGCTCGCCCGCCTCGGCATCGCGCCCTACACCGGCGGCGGCGCAACCAAGGTCGTCTATGTCCCGAAGACGATCTACATCGCCTCAAAGAACCTCGCGCCGCAGGTCATCACCAAGACGATCACCGTGCACGATCCGGCGCCCGCGCCGCAGGTCGTGACCAAGACCATTGTCGTGCAAGCGCCGCCGCAGATCGTCACGAAGACAGTTGTCGTGCACGACGCCGCGCCGGCTCCCGCGCCCGCAACTGTCGTCGCCGCGAACGCACAGGCGCCGCTCAAGCTGCAACCCGGTGTCGGCACCGCCGATCCGCATTATCCCGAGACGCAGATCTGGCTCTCGACCACCTACCGTCCCGGCGACAGCCGGCTCACCGACATCGTCGGCGCGGGCGATGTGATGATGGGCTCGATTTCCAGCGGCCTGAACCCGGCGCTCAAGCCCGGCATCGACGTCGCAAGCCTGGTCGGCAACGACCTTGCCGGCATCTTCCGCCATGCCGACGTCGCCTTCGTCAATCTCGAAGGCCCGCTCTACGAAGGCGCCCTGGGCACCGGCAAGGACTGCGCCCAGTGCTTCGCCTTCCACGGCCCAACCTTCTATGCGGGCATCCTGCACAGCCTCGGCGTCGACGTGGTGAGCCTCGCCAACAACCACTCCGGCGACTACGGCGAGGCCGGGCGCGACTCCACGATGGCGGCGCTCAAGGCGAACGGCATCGCCTATGGCGGCCTCGACCGCGACGGCGCGCGGGCCGGCGAGATGGTGCTGCCGAACGGCAAGCGCGTCGCGCTGGTCGCCTTTGCGCCCAACAACGGC
The DNA here is from genome assembly GCA_035551495.1 of Rhizomicrobium sp. Classification (GTDB taxonomy): domain Bacteria; phylum Pseudomonadota; class Alphaproteobacteria; order Micropepsales; family Micropepsaceae; genus Rhizomicrobium. Next base: position 2,925 of record DASZMT010000060.1, read on the forward strand.
ACGCTCAACATCAACGACCTGCCGCGCGCCGCCCAGATCGTGCGGGACCTGAAGAAGACGCACGACCTTGTGATGGTCTCGTTCCATGGCGGCGGCGAGGGCTGGACTTATGTCCATGTCGCCAAGGGCACCGAGATGTTCGTCGGCGAGAACCGCGGCAACGTCACCGCCTTCGCCCACACCGTGATCGACGCCGGCGCCGACATCGTGATCGGGCAGGGGCCGCACGTGCCGCGCGCCGTGGAGGTCTATCGCGGCCATCTGATCGCCTACAGTCTCGGCAATTTCTGGACCTATTCCGGCGTGCAGACCTACGCCGTTTCCGGCCTCGGCCCGGTGCTCGAAGCCTGGGTCGCGCCCGACGGCCAGATCGCCGGTTTCACCATCCATTCCACCCGCCAGGCCGGCCTCGGCGTGCCGCATCTCGATCCGCTCGACGAGGCGTCGCGCTATATGCTGTATCTGACGAAGAGCGATTTCCCGGCCACCGCCGCATTACTTTCCGGTCATCGCACCCTCGCCTCGAACGACGTGCCCTGATAGCTTGGCGGCATGACCGTCAAACTGAAAATCAACGGGGCAGAGCATGACCTCGACGTCGAGGACGACGCGCCACTGCTCTGGGTGATCCGCGACGAGGTCGGGCTGACCGGCACCAAGTTCGGCTGCGGCATCGCGCAATGCGGCGCCTGCACTGTGCACATCGACGGCAACGCTCAGCGCTCCTGCGTCACGCCGGTGTCTTCCGTCGTGGGCAAGGAGATCACCACCATCGAGGGCCTGAGTGCCAATGGCCATACGCCGTTGCAGCAGGCGTGGATCGACCACCAGGTGCCGCAATGCGGCTATTGCCAGTCCGGCATGATCATGGCGATCAGCGCGCTTCTGAAGACCAACCCGAAGCCCACCGACGACGACCTCGCCAACGCGATCACCAACATCTGCCGCTGTGGCACCTATCCGCGCATCCGCACCGCCGTGCGCGCGCTGGCCGGGCTGGAGTAGGGCGATGACGATCCTGACTCCCACCCGTCGCATGATCCTGCTCGGCGGCCTCGGCGCCACCGGTGCCCTCGTCGTCGGCTATGCGCTGTGGCCGAGCCACCGCCTCGAACGCGACGACGCGCTCGATGCCAAGCCGGGCGAGCGTTTTGTCAGCAACTGGATCAAGATCGCCGGCGACGACAGCACCACGATCGTCATCCCCCATTGCGACATGGGCACCGGCATCTACACTTCGCTGTCGCAGATGGCGGCCGAGGAGCTCGATGCCGATTGGGGCAAGCTGCGCGCCGAAGCCGCGCCGCCCGATCCGCTCTTCGCCAACGGCGCGCTGGCCGAGGGCTTCATCCTGTCGAGTCGCGATATGACAGCCGATCAGCTGCCCGCCTTCCTGCGCGGCACGATCGCCAACACCTTCCGCACCGTGGCGGGTTTCATGAGCTTGCAGGTCACCGGCGGCTCGTCGGCGATCCGCTTCACCGGCGTCTACGGCATGCGCATGGCAGGCGCCGCGGCGCGCGAGATGCTGGTCAAGGCCGCCGCCGCGCGCTGGAACGTCGATCCGGCGTCGTGCACGACGAAGGACAGCGCCGTCTTCCATGCCGCCACGAACCGCCGCCTCGGCTATGGCGCGCTGGTGGCCGATGCCGCAACCTACACGCCGTCGTCCAATCCGCCGCTCAAGCCCAAGAGCCAATACAAGATCGTCGGCAAGCCGGTGCCGCGTTTCGACATTCCGAAGAAGGTCGACGGCACGACGAATTACGGCCTCGACGTCAAACAGCCCGGCATGCTCTACGCCGCGATCCGCATCTCGCCGGTGTTCGGCGACAAGCTGGTCTCGGTCGACGAAAGTCCCATCGCAACGTCGCGCGGCATCAAGAAGGTCGTGCGCCTCGATGAGGCCGTCGTCGTCGTCGCCGATCGGTTCTGGCGCGCCCGCGACGCCGTCGCCACGCTCGATCCCAAATGGGACGACGCCGGCAACGGCAACGTGACGTCGGCTGGGATCATGGCGCGCCACATCAAGGCACTCGCCGCAAGCGACCTCAAGAAGGACATCACCACGGGCGACGGCGCCGATGCGCTCGGCCGCGGCCGCCCGGTCGAAGCGACCTACACCGTGCCCTATCTCAGCCACGCGCCGATGGAGCCGATGAACGCCACCGCGCTGTGGAAGGACGGCGCGCTCGAGGTGTGGTCCGGCACGCAGGACGGCCTCGGCGCGCGCGCCTTCTGCGCCAAGGTCGCGAACGTCGCGATGGACAAGGTGACCTATCACCTGATGCCGATGGGCGGCGGCTTCGGCCGGCGCCTGCCGGGCTATTTCAACTTCCTCGAACACGCGGTGAAGACCGCGATGGCGATGCCCGCCGTGCCGGTGAAGCTGATCTACACCCGCGACCAGGACATGCAGCACGACTACTACCGCCCCAACGTCACGAGCCGCTTCAAAGCCGCGCTCGGCACCGACGGGTTGCCGCTCGCTTGGCTCAACGATTACACCACCGACGACGGCGCCAACGACGAGGCGCATATTGCTTACGGCGTGCCGAACCAGGCGCTGCGCACCGCCAAGGTCGCGACGCACATCCCGACCGGCCCGTGGCGCAGCGTCGAAGCGTCGTGGCACGGCTTCTTCATCGAGAGCTTCGCCGACGAACTCGCCCATGCCGCCAAGCAAGACCCCGTCGCCTATCGCCGCGCGCTTCTGAAGGACAAGCCGCGCCATCTCGCCGTGCTCGACACCGTCGCCGACAAGGCCGGCTGGACTACGCCGCTGCCGCCCGGCCGCGCCCGCGGCGTCGCGATCTTCGAATGCTTCCAGACCATCGTCGCGCACGTCGCCGAGATCACCATAGGGCAGGGCGGCGTCTTGAAGGTCGACCGCATCGTCTCCGCCGTCGACGCCGGCAGCGCGGTGAATCCCGACGGCCTCAAGGCTCAGATCGAGGGCGGCATCGTCTACGGCCTGACCGCCGCCCTGAACGGCGAGATCACCATCGACAAGGGCGCCGTAACCCAGGCGAATTTCCCCGATTACGAGATGGTCCGCCTCGCCGATTGCCCGCAGATCGAAGTCCATCTGCTCGAAAGCGACGCGCCCCTGGGCGGCGCGGGTGAGCCCGGCGTGCCGCCCGTGGCGCCCGCCATCGCCAACGCGATCTTCGCGGCGACCGGCATCCGCATCCGGGAACTTCCGGTCAAGAACCACCAGTTGACGCTCGCCGCCCGTTAGCCATATCCGCCGCACCCGCCTTGTTGCGGCGCACGTGACCCCGTAAGCTGTGCCAAAGTGGGCGTGTCGGTAAGGGGCTGTTGGCAATGCGGTTTTCGAGACTCATCGCCGGCGCGGCGTTGGCCGCGGCCGCGTTCGTGACGGGTTCCGCGCAGGCGCAGGAGGCCGATGACCGCATCGCGCTGTTCCAGCCCAAGAACATCTTCCACTCCGGCCTGCGCCAGGCGCATGTCGTGGCGCTCACCTTCGACGATGGTCCGAACGCCAACACGCCGGCCGTGCTCGACGCGCTCAAGGCGCTGAACGTCAAGGCGACGTTCTTCATCGTCGGCACCATGGCGCACCGCTATCCGAACATCCTGGCGCGCATCGCCGCCGAAGGGCATCTGCTCGCCAACCACAGCGCGACGCATCCTCTGCTCAACAAACGCTTCGATGCGAACCCCGAGCGCCTGCTCGACCAGATTCGCGTCGTCAACGACGCCATCGCGCCGCTGATGAAGCCGACGGACAAGTTCTACTTTCGCGCCCCGTTCGGCTCGTGGCGCGCCGCCCATGCCGAGATCCTCAATGCCGATCCGGTGCTGCGCAACTACATCGGCCCGATCTATTGGGACAATGGCGGTGAGATCTCGATGACCCGCGACGGCTATGTCATGAGCGCCGCGGACTGGAGCTGCTGGAGCCATCACTGGACGGCGGCGACCTGCGCCAAGGGCTATCTGCGCGAGATCCGCCGTCACGACGGCGGCGTGGTTCTGATGCACTGCGTGCACAAGCAGTCGGGCGCGCTGGTCGAGGCCGTGGTGCCCGCGTTGATCGAGGAAGGCTACCGCTTCGTCCGCATCGACCAGGTGCCGGAGTACAAGCAGTACGAGACGCCGGCCCCTGCCGCGCCCGCCGCAATCGCCGCGAACACCACCAAGCGCGTGCCGGCGACGCAATACGCGCAGTTCACGCCGCCGACGAAGGTGAAGTGACGGTCGTCATCCGCCGCGAACCCCGAAAGGCTCGCGAAGACGTCACCTAGGTTCGCCGCACGTCATCCTGAGCGACGCCGCAGGCGGCGTCGAAGGGCGCGGCGAATGACACATTCGATTGAAATTCACCACTTCGCCGCCCCGCCTATTCCTCGTCGTCCTCGCCGCCGTTGCGCCAGGCGCGCGCGTGCATGAGGTTCTCGAGCTGCGTCAGCTCGGCCATGTAGTTCTGATGCCGGATCGAAAGCGTGTTGGCGAGCTTCAGGATGCCTGCCGACAACAGGAAGTTGATGATCTCGTCGATGATCTCCTCCAGCGACGTCAGCCATTTGGTGACGCCGCCGAAGAAATCGTTGAAGATCGCGTTGATGATCTTCTTGATCAGGGCGACGATATCGGACAGCGCGATCCGCGCGGTCATCGCGCTCAGATTGGCGGTGAGCGCCCGGCCGCTTTCGACCAGCTGCGTTGCCGCGAACAGGTGAAGAAGGTTGCTGACTCCCGCTTGCGTCGGTGCGGAAGCGGTCGCCACGGCGTCGCGGACGAACGCCGCCAGTCGGGCGACCTGCTGGTTGAGCGGCAGGGAATAGGCTTCGATCACGACCTTGTCGTCCGGGCTCGTCGCCTGCTCCAAAAGCGCCTTGCTTGTGAGCGCGGTCAGATCGACGAACCCCACGAGGAAACGGTCCAGCTCGGCCAGGGGGTCGGGACGCTCGGGCGCTTCGTTCCTGGTGCGCCCACGGTTCTTCGGTGCCATGGAAATCTCCCCTTCGTTCGAAATAAATTCAAGAATAGGGAGACAAGATACAATAAAGCGCAAGAACTGTCTCGTGCCGGGTATTACCCGATATTTTCCGATGCCCAAAGCGGCGCATCCGTCCCCAGCGGCACCGCGCCTCTGCGCCAGCGCGCCGGCGTTGCGCGCATCGTCACCGGTGGGCGCAGATGCGTCATCGGGCCGAAACCGGTCTCGCTCGCGATCGACCACGCCTTGATCTCGTCCTCGCCAAGCGCTCGTGCGGTCTCGTCGGCTGCGCGCAATCCCATACGCCTGATCCACACCGCCGTCTGCGCCAGCGACACGCGCACCAGATACGATCCGCCATAGAGCGCGCGCCGCTGCAAGGCGAGCAGCGTGCCGAACGCCGCGAGGAATCCCGTCGTATAATCCGTCACCGCGCCCGGCTGCAGCTTTGGACCCTCTGCGCCGCCATGCATCGCCGCCATGCCGGTGACGGTTTGGCCGAGCTGTTCCCAACCCGGCCGCCCGCGCCATGGCCCCTCATGGCCGTAACAGTTGATCGCGGTCGTCACGATGCCGGGCCGCAGCCGCGCGAGCTCGAGCGGTCCGAAGCCGCGCCGCTCCAGCGCGCCCTGGCGATAGCCCTGCACGAACACATCGGCATCGTGCAGCAGCTCGCGCATCGCGATGCGTCCCTCCGGCGTCTCGAGGTCGACGAACGCCGCGCGCTTGCCGTGTCCCGTGTCGCTGACGAAATAGGGCACAGAGGGCAGGCGCGGCGACGACACCGCCATCACGTCCGCGCCGTACTGCGCCAGCGTCCGCCCGCACGTCGGCCCCGCCAGCACGCGCGTCAGGTCGAGCACCCGCACGCCATCGAGCGGCATTTCTCCTTCAGGTGCAAAAGGCTCCGGCATGCTGTCGCCGATCTTGATGACCTCCACCACGGGCCGCGTCGCCAGGATGCGGCCTTGCTCCGATGTGTCCCATTCCTCCGGCGTGCGCGCGAGGCCGGCGCAGGCGCCCGCCGCCGCCACCGCGTTCTCGAAATCCAGCGCGTCCCATTTGAGCATCGTCGCCGCGACGTCGTCCGGCGTGTCGGGACAGTTCAGGAGCTGCAACAGCCGCTTGGTGCTTTCCGGAAAGCTCGGATGCAGGAAGACGTACCGCCCGTCGCGCGTCTTGTGGAAGCCGTGTGCCGCGGTGCGCGCCAGCTCGAGCTGGCCGCGCATCTCCGGCGCCTTGGTCTTGTCGGCGAAGCGTTGCAAGCGAAACCCGACGAGCCCCGCGCCTGCCTCGCGCGTGTTCACCGCAACGTCCTGCGCTGCGCCGCCGCGCAGCGTCCAGATGTCCGCCACCACCACCGCGCCGGCCGCGATCGCCGCCGCGGCGGCCTCATCGGCGAAGAACCGCGTGTCGAGCGCTGGCGCGCCGTCTTCGAACCGCACGAAATCGGGCCGCGCGCGCCCCGCCAGCGCCATCAACCCATCGAGCGCATCGCGCGCGGTGCTCACTCGTCGCCACCCGCCGCCGGCGCGGTCTCGGTGCGTGCGCTTTCGGCGGCGCGCAACACGCGCAGCGGATTGCCGCTCCAGATCTTCTGGATCGCGGTTTCGTCATAGCCTTCCTTGAGGAGCCGCGCGGTGATCTTCCAATTGCTCGCGCAATCCTCCATGCCCGTCACGCCGCCGCCGCCGTCCCAATCCGCGCCGACGCCGACATGCTCGGGCCCCACCAGTTTCAGCGCGTGCAGCATGTGCGCCATATAGTCGTCGAACGTCGCGCGCGGGGCAGGGTACTGCGCCCGCATCGCCTTCATCGCCGTGGCCGCGGCGGCCATCGCGACTTTCGCCTGGGCCGGTGTCATCGCGGAAAGCCCGCGCAGCTTCGCATACACCGCTTCCGCCGCCTTATCGCGCGCCGGATCGTCCGGCACGGCGACGAGATAGCTGCTCAGCGAGTTGATCTGGATGCAGCCGCCGGTGTCGGCCAGCGTCTTCAGCCGCGCGTCGTCGATGTTGCGCGGATGGTCGTGCACGGCGCGGCAAGCCGAATGCGACAGCAGGATCGGCGTCTTGGACGTCGCGACCATCTGGTCGAACACGTCGTCGGAGGAATGCGACGCGTCCGGTACGACGCCCACCGCGTTGCACAGCGCCACGAAGTCGTGCCCCATCGGCGACAGGCCCTTCCAGGTGCGGCTTTTATCGGTCGCGCTGTCGCCGAGCTGGTTGTCCTTGAAGTGCACCGGCCCCGCCAGCCGCACGCCCAGCGCATAGAATCCGCGCAGCAGCGTCACGTCGTTCGCGAGCGGGTAGGAGTTCTCGATCGATTGGAACACGATGCGCTTGCCGCGCGCCGCGATCGCCGCCGCGTCGGAGGCCTTGAACGCCAGCTCGAAATGCGCGCCGTTCTTCGCCACCATCTCGCGGATCTGCGCGGCGCGCAGCAGCGCCGCGTCGCGCGCCGCGTTCATCCCCGCCGGCGTCAGCGGTCCTTGCGGCGTGTAGATCGCGAAGAACCCGCCGTCGAGCCCACCCTCGACCATGCGCGGATAATCGACCTGCGACAGGTCGGTGTCGTAGGCGTGCCGTTGGATGATGTCCCATCCCGGCCGCGCGAAATTCGCCGGCGTGTCGAGATGGGTATCGAGGCAGATCAATTTCTGGTGCAGCATCCGTGCATGCGCCTCGGCGCCGTCTTTCGGTTTGCCCGCACCCAGCGCCGGCGCCGCCGCCAGCGCCGCGCCCGTCGCCAGCATGGTCCTGCGTGTCAGCATGTGTCCCCCTTTGCCGTCTCGGCCTTGGCCTGCCGCCGCGCCGACGCGGCCAGCTGCATGTCGCGTATCAGAAGCGCGAACTGCGCCCGCTTGGATTCGTGCACGCAGATCAGGTCGGTCTGAAGCCCGCATACGAAGCCGCGCAGCAGTGCGAACCACAGACAGTAAAGCATGAGTCCGCGGAACGGCATCGGCGGCCATACGCGCTTGGCCGTCACGCCCGTCGACAGCGGCCGCGGCGTACCCGGCGGCCACGCGGGCACCGGCCACTTCAGCCAGCGATGCGGCCAGGCGAGATAGACGCTGTCGAACAGGACGTAGCCGTGGCGCGCCAGGAAGCGCAGCACGCGCCAGTTGCCGTTGAACTCGATGTAGATGTAATCGATGCCCGCGCCGGCCATCAGCGCCTCGGCGCCCTCGAGCGCGGCCAACTCGCCGCCCTGGACGTCCAGCTTCAGGAAATCGACATGCTCGGCAATGTCCTGGTCAAGCCGCACGGTCTCGACATGGAGCGATCCGTTGCGCGCGATCTTGCCGGCGACCGATGAGCCGCGCGGAAATCCTTGGGCCGCACGCGCCGCGTCCACCACCCACGGCACGTCGAACCGCGCCGTGCCCGCGCGATCCGTCACCGCGACCGGGCGCACCGTCAGCCGCGGATCGTCCTGCGCCGCCGCGCGCAGCAGCGCGAGGTTGCCTTCGAACGGTTCGTAGGCGATGACGCGCGCCGCGGGATTGGCATCCAGCGACACGCGAACGGTATGGCCGAACGCAGCCCCGACATCCACGATCAGCGCCGGCCCCAGTTGTGCGATCAGCTGCAGCGGAAGGAGTGTCCCGAATCCCGGCCCACGCCCGGAATTGACGACGCCGGCTTTGATGGATTCGGACAGCCCGTACATGGGCGGATTAGAGCACAGCCGCGTTGCCGCGCCACCGGCTTGCGGCGCAGGTCCGGCTTCTTTATCTGAGGCGGCTCCGGATGGGTGGCCGAGCGGTTTAAGGCACCGGTCTTGAAAACCGGCGTGGCGGCGACGTCACCGTGGGTTCGAATCCCACCCCATCCGCCATAAGCCAGCCGGGATGCCAGGTCGCCTGGTCGGATTTGGCGGTATCGCGCGCGGCCTACAAACGAGCCTACGGCATATCCGCTGGTCGCGCGTCAGTAGTAGTTCACATCGACCGCAGAATCCTGGCCGCCATCAAGTCCGGAAAACCGATTCGAGAGACCTAAGATCCAGGTACCGGCAACCGGATCCTGAACGTCGATGTCGTGGTCGTGCCAACTGCCGGTATCGTCGTCGACCCTGAACGCGATCCGACAGGCCAGGCGACGGCGCCGGAAGACTCCCGGCAGACACCGGAGCTGGCCGGGCGTTCGGGATTTCGATGGAGATCCCCGCCAATGGGCATCCGCTTCGCCGCGAAGCTGTCGTGATGCTTACGGGCGATATCGACCGGCCATATCTGACGTTCTCATGGCGTTGATGGCCGCTACCTATTCGCGGCCACAGCAAATTTCTTGCACAAACTCAGTGCTCATAGCGCGTTTCGGAAATTCGGATGGGCTCTTGAGCAGGAGGGCTCTACTACCATAGAGTGAGTCCGGTTCGCATGCGTCCTATGCGTTGTGCCAGCGTGAGTGACGGCCTTCCTGGGTCGTCGCACGTGCGCTGCGGGGCGGCGATGCGAGATACGTTTAAACAAGCCATAACGTTGGCACGGCTTGTGCTGTTCGCCGCGGCATCTTCGGTTTGGGCGGCGAGCGCTGCGTCGGCCGCCGATGCGCCGCTGATGGCGCTTTCGGGCACCTTCGCCGTCGATCCGATGGGCGCCGCGACCTATTCCATTCCGATCGCTGTGCCGCCCGGTACCGCCGGGATGGTGCCGGCGCTTTCGCTGGCCTATTCGAGCACGAATGGCGACGGCGTACTCGGCATCGGCTGGGCCATCACGGGGCTTCCGGCGATCGAGCGTTGCGCGCGGACGATGGCGCAGGACGGCGTTCATGGCGGCGTGAATTACGATGCCAACGACCGCTTTTGCCTCAATGGCGAGCGCCTTGTCCTGATCAGTGGTATCTATGGCGCAGACGGCTCGGAGTACCGGACGGAAGTCGAATCCTTCACCCGCATTATCGCGCACGGCACGGCGGGGAGCGGGCCGTCCTGGTTCGAGCTGCACGAAAGATCTGGCGAAGCCGAGGAGCTTGGAGACACCACCGACTCCAGGATACTCGCCGTGGGCTCGGCGACCGCGCGCATTTGGGCCGTCGACAAGGTCTATGACACCAAAGGCAATTATTTTTCCGTCACCTATGTGAACGACGCAACGAACGGGCAGTTCTATCCATCACGCATCGACTACACCGGTCACAGCACCGCGCCCGTTTTGGGGACCTACAATTCGGTGCAGTTCGCCTACACAGCCCGCCCCGACACGACGCCGTTCTACCACGCCGGTTCGCTGATGAAGACGACGGTGCTGCTCGCCGACGTGAAGACCTTCGCCGGCGCCACGCTCGTCCATGACTACAAGCTGACATATCTCACCGGTTCTTCGACGGCGCCAAGCCGCCTCTCGACCGTCACCGTGTGCGATGGGGCGTCGAATTGCCTGCCGGCGACGACGCTGGGTTGGCAGGGTTCGCTCGGGACCGTGACGGCAACGGCAACACCGATCTCCCTGGCAGGGACATATCTCGGCGGCGGCAGCCCGGTGATCCTGCCAGGCGCGTACAACGGCGATGGGTTGACGGACTTTCTCGTGCAAAATCCGGGAGGCTCCGCATGCCCCGCGGGCGGAAATATCTTTGTCGGAACGCCGTCCGGTTTTGTGCCCGGCAATTTCACGAATGGCAGTGGCGCGCCGTATTGCCGCGATCAGATTTACACGTTCTGGAATTTCACCGACGACCTCGACGGCGACGGGCTGACCGATATTTTCACCACGCTGCAGAGGCCGGAGTTCGACGGGCGTAGCTGCTGTATCGTGGAAACGGAAATCTCCCGAGACATCGGCGGCGCATCCTTTCTGGATCACACGACCATTGGCGGTTACACGCCCATGGGCTTCGGCGATTTCAACGGTGACGGCCGTGGCGACTATCTGTCCTACGATTATTCGACGAACACCACGCAGCTCATGCTGGGCGACGGCACGGGCAGCTTTACCGCGACGGCGTTTCCCGGCCCCACGACCGCCTTGCCGAACGTGCCGGTCATCGGCGATTTCGACGGCGATGGATGTTCGGACGAGCTCAGCGTTCTCGTTTATCTGACCTGCGCGCCCGCCGTGGCGACGTTCGCGCAACCGAGTGCGTTTTCCGGCTACCAGTCCGTGACCGGCGATTTCAACGGCGACGGCATGACCGACATTCTCTATTACAAAAGTGGCGCGGCGGCGACGCTGTTCCTGTCGACGGGCACGGGCTTCGTGCAGCAGACCTATGCCGGCGGCACCGATTGGAACAAATACCGCGTCTCGGTCGGAGATTGGAACGGCGACGGCAAGATGGACCTGCTGCTCGTCGCGCCCGGCGGCACCGGTTTCTATGGCAGCGGCACGCCGCATCAGCTCCTCTTGTCGACCGGCTCCGGCTTCGTTTCCGCGCCGTCGCTGCCCAACAGCAGCTCCGGCGTCGTCGCCACCGTCGCAGACTGGAACAACGACGGCGCCGACGACATCTGGCTGCAGCAGGCGGGAACGCTCGACTCGCTGGTCACGTTGTCCTACGTGCCCGACATGCTCAAGTCGGTATCCAACGGCATCGGTGCCGCGACGACGATCACCTATGACCGCATCAACAAGAACGGATCGATCTACACCAAGGGCAGCGGCGCGGCCTTCCCGACCCAGGATGTCGACAAGCCGATGTATGTCGTGGTCCAGCTGGACTTGAACGACGGCCTGGGCACCTGCGCGCCCGTTGCCGGCGCGAGCGGCGCCAATTGCTTCACGACGACCTATTCCTATGCCGGCGCGAAGCTGGATTTGCAGGGCCGCGGCTTTCTAGGCTTCACGTCGATAACCGCGAAAGACCTGCAGACGGGGATCGTGACGACGACGGCTTACAACACCGCTTTCCCCTATACCGGCACGATCGCGTCGACGACCGCGCTCACGACGCTGACACGCAACGGCTGCGTGGCCGGCAAGACCGTGCAGTCGGTCGTCAATACCTATACCGCGACCAGTCTCGGCGGCACGCGCAATCTCGTCGAGCTGCAGCAAAGCGTGTCCGCGCCGGGCGATTGCGACGGCAGCGCGCTGCCCAGCACCGCCACCGTCCACAACACCTATGACGCCTACGGCAATCCGACCCTGACGACCACCACGGTGTCGGACGGCTCGTCCGTCACCACCACCGACACCTACAGCAACGACGCGGTGAACTGGTTCATCGGCCGCATGACGGCCACGACGGTGAAGAAGGTGGTCGGATCGTCGACCATCACGCGCAACTCGTCCTTCGCTTTCGATCCGGCCACCGGTCTGATGACGACCGAGACCATCGAGCCCGGCACGATCTATGCCCAGCAGACCGTCTACGCCTACGACGCGTTCGGGCATCGCGTCACCGCGACCGTCAGCGGCGCGGGCGGCGGCGCCATCGCGGCGATTCCCAATCACGTCACGAGCGCGGGATACGACGCCATCGGCCAGTTCCAGACCTCCGCCACGGGCGAGGACGGCTATGTCGACCAGTTCGCCTACGACGCCCGCTTCGGCACGGTGGCGACTCACACGGACGTGAACGGGCACATCACCAGCTGGTCCTATGACGGCTTTGCGCGCAAAACATTGGAGACGCGCCCCGACGGCAATACCACCGTGTTCAGCTATCCCGCGTCCTGCGGCGGCGCCTGTCCCGGGACAGCCGTGTTCGAAGCCAAGGCCGTGCCGAACACCGCGCTGGGCGTACAGAACGGCCTCTCGATTGCCGTGTTCTACGATGCGCTGGGCCGCGAGACGCTCGATACGCGCGACGGGTTCGCCCAGCCGATCAACGTGTCGACGGTCTACGATGCGAACGGCAACGTCCACCAGAAAAGCCGGCCGTACTTCACGGGCGGCTCGATCCTCTATGCGACGTATTCGGAAGACGATCTGGGCCGTGTCGCCGGCACGACCGCGCCCGACACCGGCGTGACCACGGCGGCCTATCACGGCCTCTCGGCGACGGTGACCAACCCGAACCTGGCGGTCACGACCACGCTGAAGAACGCGCAAGGCATGGTCGCCTCGGTGACCGATACGGCCGGCCACCCGACGCGCTACGTCTACGACGCCTACAACAACCTGTCCCAGGTGACAGACGCGCTCGGCAACGTCACCACGAACACCTACGACCAGCGCGGCAACAAGATCGCCTCGACCGATCCGGATCTGGGCCACTGGACCTATGGCTACGACGTGCTGGGCGAGCTCGTGACCCAGACCGATGCCAAGTCCCAGGTCACGACGCTGACCTACGATCTGGAGGGCCACCTGACCCAGCGCGTCGAGGCCGACCTCACCACCGCCTGGACCTACGGCACCGCCGCGCCGGACAAGCGCCTGGTGGTCTCGCAGGTCGCGACCGGCGCGGCGGCGGGCGGCACGGCGGTGACGCGGACCTATGGCTACGACGCGCTGTCGCGCCCGAACGGCAGCGCCTTCACGGCGCAGGGCAACACCGCGGCCTACGCCGGCGCCTACACCGGCGACGGCCGCCTCGACACGGTGCGCTATCCCTCCGGCTTCGTGGCGAAGTACGTCTACACCGCGCTGGGCTATCTCGCGCAGGTCAAGGACAACGGCTCTGGCGCGGCGCTCTACACGGTGAGCGCGCGCAATGCCGATCTCGGCCTGACCGCGGCCACCGCCGGCAACGGGGTGGCGCAGACCGACACCTACGATGCCGCCACCGGGCGTCTGACCGACATCCGCGCCGGCGCCGCGAACGGCGTGGCGGACTTCGACTACGCCTACGACAAGCTCGGCAACCTCACCTACCGCGCCGACGGCTTCGGCGGCCTCTTCGAGCGGTTCTGCTACGACGCTCTGAACCGGCTGACGGCGTC
>DASZMT010000061.1:0-2905 GCA_035551495.1 Rhizomicrobium sp.
TCGCGCCATCTCGCCGATCGGCCCAATCCGTTCGCGCTGCTGCTCAAGCACTGGAAGACGGCGCTCTACGTGATCGTGCTGATGACCGCGTTCAACTTCTTCAGCCACGGCACGCAGGACGCCTATCCGACCTTCCTGCAAGTGCAGCACAAGTTCGACGTGCACACCACAGGCAACATCGCGATCCTCTACAATATCGGCGCGATCCTGGGCGGCTGGACCTTCGGTATCTGGAGCCAGAGCTTCGGCCGCCGCCGCACCATCATCGTGGCGTCGCTTCTCGCGATTCCCGTCGCATATCTCTGGGCTTACGCCGAGACCGCGACGATGCTCGCCATCGGCGCTTTCCTGATGCAATTCTTCGTGCAGGGCGCCTGGGGCGTGGTGCCGGCGCATCTCAACGAGCTGTCGCCGGCCGATGCGCGCGGGACCTTCCCGGGTACGGTCTATCAGCTCGGCAACTTCATCGCGTCCTACAATCTGGTGCTCCAGACCAAGATCGCGACGGCGCATGGCGAGAACTATTCGCTGGCGCTGTTCGGCGTGGCGGTGACGGCGGCGGTCGTGATCGCGATCCTCACCGCGCTCGGCCGCGAGGCGCGCGAGGCGGACCTGACGGCATCAATTTAGCTTACGCGTGCGTGTAGACGTCGACGCGATCGGCCGGGCCGCTGTCGTCGGCGCCGCCAAGCGCGCGCACGTCGATCTTCTCGGCCGGCACGCCGTCCTCGATCAGCAGCTCGCGGATCACCAAGGCGCGTTTCAGCGACAGCCGGTGCGCGTCCGACGACTTGTCGCCGCGCGCGCCGCCGAACGCGTCGAGCTGCACCTTCGCCGCGCCGCTGTTCAACGCCGCGTTGAGCGAGGCTGCGAGGCCGTGCACCGCGGCAACGTCGGAGACCGCCGGGCTGCTCTCGCCGGGCGCGAAGGGGATCGAGCTCTGGCGGCGCATCCCGGCGGCCAGCGCCGGCGGCGGCGTGTTGCTGGCGGGCGGCGGCGCGGCTTTCGCGACCTTGACGGGCTTCGGCGGCGGGGCAGCCTTCTTCGGGGGCACCGGCGCGGTCGCGAAGGGCGAGTTCGGTCCGGCATCGGGCGCGATCAGTCGCGCCGCGCTGTCTTCCGGCATGCCGTTGATGTCGCCCGGCGGTGTCATGCCGGTGTCCGAAGGCGGCGCGGATGGCGCGGGCGGCGGCGCGGCTTTCGCGACCTTGACGGGCTTCGGCGGCGGTGGCGCCTTTCTCGGCGCGGGAGCGGGTGCCGAGGCCATGTTCAGGTCCGGCGCGCTGGCGAATTGGGTATCGGCGGGCGCAGATGCCCCCTTCGTATGCCGCGCGGGCTTCGCCGGGGCAGGGGTCGGCGCGTTCATGTCGGGGGCGCTGGCGAACTGGGTGTCCGGCGACGGCGCGGGTGTCGGCGCCGCTTTCGCATGGCGCACGTGCTTGGGTGGCGGCATGTCCGGCGAGGTCACGGTCAGCGGCGTGTCCGGCGTGCTCGCCACCTGCGTATCGGGTGTGGTGTCGGCGGCCGGCGCTTTCTTCTTTACCCGCTTGGCGATCACGTTCCTGTGTTTCACCGGCATGTGCAGGTGGATCACGCCGAGCTTCTCGCCCGGCTGCAGCAGCGGCCCGACATGGCGCCCGTACTTGCCGCCCGGATAGAGCAGATAGCCATTGCCGAACGCGCCAGGGTTCACGGTCACTTCCTGGCCGGGATAGGTCTGCGCCATCGCAGCGGTGCTCAGCGCCGTGCTCAAAAGGAAGATCGTCGCGCCGAGCGCGAAAGCCCGTTTCATTCGCCGGTACAGCCCATGTTCAGCGCCCGGACCATACTGGCCCAGGGGCGACGCCTCAACCTTTGGCGGCGTCTTTCAAAAGTTTCAGGACGGGCGCATGCAAGTGCTCGTTCGCGGCCAGAATATGTCCGCTATGGAGCGAGTCCGGCCCGCCGTTGAGATCGGTCACGACGCCGCCCGCCTCGCGCACCAGGAGGATTCCCGCCGCGACGTCCCAGGAATGCAGCCCGCGCTCCCAGTACCCGTCGAAGCGTCCGGCGGCGACATAGGCGAGGTCCAGGCTCGCCGCGCCGAAGCGCCGCACGCCCGCCACCGTTCCCATCACCGCGGTGAGTTCCTTGCTGAATTCCTCGTGACCGGGCCGGCCGAGGAACGGGATGCCGGTCGCCAGCACCACCTCGTTCAGCTTCTTGCGCGTCGCGACGCGAAGCCGCTTGTCGTTGAGATAGGCGCCGCCGCCCTTCTCGGCCGAATACATTTCGTCGGTGACAGGATTGTAGATCACGCCCGAGACCAGCTGCCCGTCGCGCTCCAGCCCGACGGAGAGCGCGAAATGCGGGATGCCGTGCATGAAGTTCAGCGTGCCGTCGATCGGATCGATGATGAAGCGATGCGACTTGTCCGGCCCGTCGATCGGCCCGTGCTCCTCGGTGATGAAGCAGTAGCCGGGCCGCGCCCGCTGCAGCTCCTCGATCAGCTGTGTCTCGGTGCGCTTGTCGGCGCTGGTGACGAAGTCCGCCGGCCCCTTCATCGAGACCTGGAGATGCTCGACCTCGTTGTAGTCGCGGACCAGCTTGCGGCCCACCTTGCGAGCGGCCGTCGTCATCACGTTCAGGGCGGGAGAGATATAGGGCATCGTGCTTACTCCGCCCGGCGCACGTAAGTGCCGTCTTCGGTCGCCACGACGATCTTGGTACCGACCTCGACGAAGGGCGGAACCTGCACGGTCATGCCGTTCTCGAGCTTGGCGCCCTTGTAGGACGGCGCCGCCGTGCCGCCCCTCAGCACCGGATCGGCCTCGACCACCTCGAGCGTCACCTGCTGCGGGAGCTTGATGGAGATCGGCTTGCCCTCATACATCTGCAGCATCACCTTCATGCCGTCCGACAGGTA
>DASZMT010000062.1:0-4162 GCA_035551495.1 Rhizomicrobium sp.
GCGGGATGCGCGGCTTAAGCCGAACAGGAGAAGCCGGTGGCTGAAAGTCATGGCACGACGGCCCACACCGAGGCTCCCGCCGAAAAGCGGGAGTTTCCGCCGTTCCAGAAGGACACCTTTGCCTCGCAACTGGTGTCGCTGGTCATCGCGTTCGTCGCATTGTATCTGATCGTCTCGCGTATCGCGCTGCCGCGGGTCGGCGGCACGATCGACGCGCGGCAGGATGCGATCGACGGCGATCTGGCCGAGGCGCAGAAGCTCAAGGACCAGTCCGACGCCGCGCTGAAATCCTATGAAGGCGAACTCGCCTCCGCCCGTTCCCGGGCCCAGGCGATCGGCGCCGAGACCCGCGAGAAGCTCAACGCGCAATCCGAAGCCGAGCGCAAGGCGCTGGACGAGAAACTGTCGGTCAAGCTGGCCGAGGCCGAAAAAACCATCGCCTCGACCCGCGAGAGCGCGATGCGCAATGTCCGCGGCATCGCCGTGGATGCGGCGTCCGCGATCGTGCAGCGGCTCGCCGGCGTGCAGCCTGATGCGCAAGCGGTCAACGGCGCCGTCGACGCCTCGTTGAAGGGATAATCGAGCATGTTCGCCGAACCGGAATTCTGGGTAGCCGTTGGCTTCGTCATCCTGCTGGGCGTGTTCGCCTATATCGGCCTCCACCGCACCGTGATCACCGCGCTCGACCATCGCCGCGACCGCATCAAGAGCGAACTCGACGACGCGCGGCGGCTGAAAGACGAAGCAGCCAAGCTGCTCGCGGAATATAAGGCCCGCCACGCCAGCGCCGCGCGCGAGGCGCAGGACATCGTTGCGGCCGCGAAGGCCGAGGCCGAGCGCATCGCGGCCGAGGCCAAGGCCAAGATGGAAGATTTCGTCGCGCGGCGCACCAAGACCGCCGAAGGCAAGATCGCGCTGGCCGAAACGCAGGCGATCGCAGACGTCCGCTCGGCCGCGGCCAATGCCGCAGTGGCGGCCGCTTCCACCATCCTGTCGCGATCGGTCAAGGGTCAGGTCGCCGACGATCTGTTGTCCAAGGGCATCGCTGAAGTTCGCGCCAAACTGAACTGAAAAAGAAAACATCCGAAATCAACAAGCCGGCGCGAGATGATCGCGCCGGCTTTTCGTTTTGTCGTCCCCGCGAACGCAGGGACCCATGCGCCGTATCGTTTGAGAAGAACGAGGCGGCCAACACCAGGGCCAAGTCATACGAGAACATGAGCGCCAGGGGTTACGGGTCCCCTGCGTTCACAGGGACGACAGCCCCATAGGCTGGTGATTTGCGGCAATAGGCAAGCCCGACGCGACTACTTCTTCTTCCGCGCTGCTTTCGGCTTCGGCTCGGGCGTCAGCGCCTGCGGGTCGAAGCCGATGTAGAAGATATAGGAATCGCCGATCGCGACCGGCGGGGCCGGATACACGACATCATCGGCGATGATGGTGAACGGCGTCGACCCGGCCTCCGACATCGTCACCGTGGTCCGGTAGGCCTTGGTGGCGACGGTCTTTTCGCTGACGCCGCCCTGCACCACCGCGACGCGCATCGGCACTTCGATGGTCTCAGGCGCGCCGGCAGGACCTGCGATCACCCGGCCCTGGATGCCGATCCTCGCGGTGATCTGGCCGTTCTCCAGCGTGCAATCCCGCGCCGTTTTAGTGATAGACGCCTGAAAGCGCACGTCGTTGCCGACCGCCTCCTTGCCGGGCGTCCCCACCAGATAGGTGGAAGCTCCGGCGCGGATGCTGACCGGCGGACAGTTCAGTTCGGGCGCCGGCCCTTGCGGATCCACGATCGGCGCGTCTTTGCTGGCCCCGCCGAACCAGCTCTTGAAGCGGTCGCTCAGCGATGGCGAGTCCGACTGGGCCGACGCGGGCGGAGCAAAAGCGCCGCAACCGATCGCCAGCAGCACCGCGGCCGAGACCGATGCCGCCGCCTTGCGATATTTGCCCGATTGAGATGCCGTCATGATTCCACGCCTGTCAGCCATTCGACGTCCCACGGCCGCTTGGTCCGGCCGTCGTGTCCGGGCGGGTTATAGCAGCGCAATGGCGGCGAACCCAAGGCGACTCTAAAGGCACCTCTAAACGCATCCTTCAGCCGCGAAAATCCTCGTGCAACAGGCCGAACAGCAGGTGGTCCTGCCAGACGCCGTTGATGCAGAGATAGCGCCGCGCCAGCCCCTCGCGGGAAAACCCGCATTTCTCCAGCACCCGGATCGACGGCGCGTTGGAGGGGATGCAGGCGGCCTCGATGCGGTGCAAATTGAGTTCGCCGAACAGCGACGGCAACAACACCCGCAGCGCCGCCGTCATGTAGCCGCGATGGGCGTGGGGTTGGCCGACCCAATAGCCGATGGTGCCGGCCTGCACGATGCCGCGGCGGACATTGGCGAGCGTCACGCCGCCGATCATGGCGCCATCGGACTCGCGAAACACGATGAGCGGATAGGACCGGTCGGCGGCGACGTCCTCGGCATAACGGCGCAGCCGGCGCCGGAAACCCGAGCGGGTCAGATCGTCGGACGGCCAGATCGGCTCCCACGGCGTCAGATAGTTGCGGCTGGTCTCGCGCAAATGCGCCCATTGCAGGAAATCCGACATCTGCGGCGCGCGCAGCACCAGCCCGTTACCGCGCGGCGCGAGCGCGGGCGATCCGCTGGTTGGCAACCGAAACAACGCCATGGGCGATACTCCCCCAAGTAACCTGAAGGCTGAAAAGCGCCTGACGATATCTTAGGTCCGGCCGAGACCGTGCCGCAACCTCTAACCGATGCTCTAGTGAAGGCGGGCTTTCGCCTTCGACTTGGTCAATCCTTCCGCAAAAGTCACCGCCGTGTCCAGACCCCGGCCGCTGCCCAGCGCCACTACCGCGGGCCGGCTGCGCGACAGCAGGCCGCGCGCGGCGTTGCGGCTGGATTCGACGCTGACCGCGTCGATCCGCGCCACCAGCTCCTCCACCGTCAGCGGGCGGCCATAGGCCAGGATGTGCCGCGCCAACTGCTCGGCGCGGGCGCTGCAGCTCTCCAGCGCCATCAACAACCCGGCCTTCATCTGCGCCTTGGCGCGCGCGACTTCGACTTCGGTCAGGCTCTCGACCGCCTCGTTGATGACGTCGACGATCACCTCCATCATCTCCGGCGCGTCGCCGGGATCGGTGCCGGTGTAGAGCCCGAAGAAGCCGGTGTCGGTATAAGGCGCGTGGAAGGTGTAGATCGAATAGCACAGCCCGCGCTTTTCGCGCACTTCCTGGAACAGCCGCGACGACATCCCGCCGCCGAGCGTATTGGTGAAGACCTGCAGCGAGAACAGCGACAGATCCGATTGCGGCACGCCTTCCAGCGCCAAGGTCAGATGCGCCTGCTCGAGGTCGCGATGCACCACGCGCGAGCCGCCCTTGCCGAACATCGCAGGCTGCGGCTTCGGCGCGGGCGCAGCGTCAAAGCCGGCAAAGCGCTGGCTCGCTTCCTCGACTACCCGCTTGTGATCGACCGCGCCGGCCGCCGCCACCACCATGTCGGGCCCGCGGTAATGCGTCGAAAGATAGCCGCGCAGCGTGTCGCGATTGAAGGTTTTCAGGGTCGTGGGCGTGCCGAGCAGCGAGCGGCCCATCGGCTGGTCCGGGTAGCACAGCTCGTTGAGATGCTCGAACACCACGTCGTCGGGGGTATCCTGGGCGGCGCCGATCTCCTGCACGATGACGTTTTTCTCGCGTTCCAGTTCGTCCGGAGCAAAAGAGGGATTGGCGAGAATGTCGGACAATACGTCGAGCGCAAGCGGCACGTCCGCCTTCATCACCCGCGCATAATAGGCCGTGGTCTCGGTCGAGGTGCCGGCGTTGAGGTCGCCGCCGACCGCCTCGATTTCCTCGACGATCTCGCGCGAGGAGCGCCGCGTGGTGCCCTTGAACGCCATGTGTTCGAGCAGATGCGAGATGCCGTGCTCGTTGGGCTTTTCGTCGCGGCCGCCGACCCCGGCCCAGACTCCGAGCGCCGCGGTTTCCAGATGCGGCATGGTGTCGGTGATGACGGTGAGGCCGGACGGCAATTTGGTAACGTCGACGCTCATCCGGCAACTCCTTGCTTCGCGGCGCGGCTGACCGACCGCACGAACCGCTCGACCTCCATTTGGTCGTTCTTCATGACCTTGATGTGTTCTGGCCTGG
>DASZMT010000063.1:0-1603 GCA_035551495.1 Rhizomicrobium sp.
CCGCGCCATCGACGAGGCCTCGCGCGGCAGGGCCGACGTATCCTGCGCCTCGGCGCTGCCGGGGGATCTCGGCGACTGGGCTTCGACCACGGAATTCGTGCTCGGCGCCAACGCCACCGGCAAGGATCTGAAGGACGTCTCGGCGATCGATAAGGCGCATGCGCAGGATCGCACCGCCGCGATCGGTTGCCGCCAGGGTTTGGGTACGCTGGTCGCGAAACTTGCCGCGGATATTCCGCTGGCGTTGTCGACACCGGCCAATCAGATCGCCTGGAACGGCCGCGACGTCACGGTGGATACGCCATCGGGCAAGATCGCCGCGCGCGCCGCCATCATCACGGTGTCGAGCAACGTGCTGGCATCCGGCAATATCAGGTTCACGCCGGAATTGCCCAAGCGGCAGCTCGACGCGGCCTCGCGGCTCGGCCTCGGCAGCTACGATCGCATCGCGCTTCAAATACCCGGAAATCCGATGGGGCTGTCGCGCGACGACGTGCTGATCGAGCAGAGCAACTCGACACGAACGGGCATGCTGTTCGCCAATGTCGGAGGATCGTCGTTGTGCCTGATCGATATCGGAGGCTCGTTCGGCCGCGATCTGTCGGCGCAGGGCGAGGCGGCGATGCGAGCTTTTGCCGTGGAATGGCTGACCAGCCTCTACGGCAGCGAGGTCGGCGCTGCCGTGAAGAAGACCAGCGTCACGCGTTGGAATGCCGCGCCATTCGCGCTCGGCGCGATGTCGGTGGCGGCGGTGGGCGCGCAGCCCTCGCGCAAAATCCTGACCGAGCCGGTCGGCAGCCTGTTCCTGGCGGGCGAGGCCACGCACGACACGCTGTGGGGCACCGTCGACGGTGCCTGGGAAAGCGGCGAGCGCGCCGGTGACGCCGCGTTGCGCAAGATCGGCGCGGTCAGGGAGAACGGGCCCGCGCCCGCGCCGGCCGCGAAGCATCGCCGCCGTGCCGCGCCGTCGCGGCCCGTTCGGCCGATGTCGCGGATCTACTGAGGCGTCGCGACTTACACCGGCAGCGGCAGTTGCATCAGATCCTTGGCAACGACGATGCGGCCGGAAAAATTCTTCTTCACGTCGCGGGTCCAGTCGTCGTCGCTGACCTCGGGGTCGTCGCCCGGCACGAAATGGCTAAGCGCCAGCACCTTGACGCCGGCGGCCGCCGCGATCCGGCCGACGTCCTCTGTCGAGGTGTGGCTCGCCAGCAGGTGCTTTTTCAGCGTCGCGCCGTTTTTGGTCTTGATCACCAGGCGATCCACCGCGGGCAGATACATCGCCTCATGCACTAGCACGTCGGCGCCCCTGGCGAATTCCGCCAGCTTCGGATTGTAGGCGGTGTCGCTGGAAAACACGACGACGCCATCAGGCGTTTCGAACTTGTAGGCGAAGTTATCGGTGATCGGCGGATGCGGTGTGCGGAACGCCGTCACCTTCACGTCAGGCGTCTGCAGCACGACGCCGTCGTCGGTGATGTCCTTGGCGATCAGCAGCGGGCGCGGATCGGGACGGCCTTCGTCCTCGATTCGCGTCTCGACGTCGAACTTGTTGAGCTCCCAATACGCCTTGGTCATGGCTTCGATGCCTTTGGGACCGAAC
>DASZMT010000064.1:0-70944 GCA_035551495.1 Rhizomicrobium sp.
GTTGCATGCGTGTTCATGGATGGCCGGGACAAGCCCGGCCATGACAGTAGTGGGGCTGCCGGTGCGCAAAATCGCTGTTCTGATTGCTGCTGTTGCCACGGTGCTCGCGACCGCCCGCGCCGACATCGCCCCCGCGACGCCATGGGACCTCTACGCCGCCGGCCGCTATGCCGATGCGATGAAGGCCGGCACCGGCGCCGCCAATGCGCAGGGCTATCTCGTCGCCGCGCGCGCCGCCCTCGCCGACGCCACGACACGCAGCGCACCTTGCCTCGACTGCCTGCGCAAGGCCGAAGACCTCGCGCGCAAATCGACCGCCGCCGACCCGCGCCTGTCCGAGGCGCATGTCTATCTCGCCGTTGCGATGGGTTACGAGGCGCGCGTCGTCGGACCGGTCTGGGCCCGCGCCCACAATTACCCCGGCAAGGCGAAGGATGAGCTCGACCGCGCCCTGGCGCTCGATCCGCGCAGCCCTTGGGCGTTGGGTGCCCTGGGCGGCTGGAACGTCGAGATCGTGCGCACCGGCGGCGATTATCTCGCGAACTGGCTCTACGGCGCGTCGGTCGACAGGGGCCTTGCGTCCTTTGCCGCCGCGTTCAAATCGGCGCCCGACAATCTTTCGGTGCGTTATCAGTACGCGCTGTCGCTCAGCGGCTACGACGCCGACCGCTTCAGCCGTGAGATCAAGGACGCCTTCGCCCGCATCGCAAAGGAAAGGCCCGCGACGGCGTATGAGGCCGTCGCCCGCGCCCGCGCCGCCGAGCTGTCCGCACTCCTTGCGAAAGGCGACCGCGGTGTCTTCAACGCGAAGGTGCGGCAGTACCAGGGGTATCCGTAAATTGGGTCCTCCACCGCGTAGCGGGGGGAGCCCACCTCACTGACTCGCCCAGATGATCCGGTGCATGAAGGCGATCTCCGACAGCGCGAAGCTGCGATCCTCGAACGCGGCGTTGAACGACTTCAGCTCGATGCGCTGCGCGGTGTGCCGCAACAGCGCCTTCGCCATCACCTCGCCGCCATTGGTGCGCACCACCACACGGTCGCCGCGCCTTATGCTCGCGCCAGGCGACACGATGATGCGGTCGCCGTCGCGGAACACCGGCATCATCGACTCGCCGGTGATCTCCAGCGCGTAAGCGTGCTCGTCGGCGACTTCGGGGAACGGGATCTCGTCCCACCCCGCGCCCGCCGGAAAGCCCGCGTCGTCGAAGTAGCCGTCATTGCCCGCCTGCGCCATGCCGATCAGCGGCACGGCGCGGTTATAGACGCGCTGCTGCTCGCCATTGCGCGCGAGCAGCGTGACGAACTCGTCCAGGCTCGCGCCCGTCGCGTTCAGGATCTTCGACACGCTCTCGGTCGACGGCCAGCGGAGCTTTCCGTTGGCGCCGCCGCGCTTGCTCTTGTTAAATGTCGTGGGATCGAGTCCGGCGAGTTTTGCCAGTCCCGACGCCGACAAGCCGTGGCGCGCCGCCAGCGCGTCGATCGCATGCCAAATCTGGTTATGGGTCAGCATGAAGTTCCGTCCGTAAGAATCAGTCCCGGAGACCGGGTAATTGTTCCTATTATTAAGTTAATGTAGGAATTACCACTCCCGGACCCCCAAGGTCTAGAGGGTTGACCCATGTTGTTGGACATTCCCGCCACCGTTTTGCGGGCTTTTCCGGCCGAAACCGCGCATCGCGCCACCATCCGGCTGGCGAATTTTTTTGGTCCGCTGCTGCCCAAGGCCCCGGCCGACGATCCGCGGCTCGCCATCGCGGTGCTGGGCCTTTCCTTCGCCAACCCGGTCGGCCTCGCCGCCGGCTTCGACAAGAACGGCGAGGCGTTCGCTGCGATGGGCAAGCTCGGCTTCGGCTTCGTCGAATGCGGCACCGTCACGCCGCGCCCGCAGACCGGCAATCCGCGCCCGCGCCTCTTCCGGCTGCCGGAGGATCGCGCCGTCATCAACCGCATGGGCTTCAACAATGACGGCATGGACGCCGTCGCGCCGCGCCTGCGCGCGCGTGCGAAGGGCCGTATCGTCGGCATCAACATCGGCGCCAACAAGGACACGGCGGACCGCATCGCCGATTACGCGACCGCTTACAAGACGCTCGCGCCGCTCGCCGACTATGTGACGGTCAACGTCTCCTCGCCCAACACGCCGGGCCTGCGCGGCCTGCAGAACAAGGATGAGCTGGAGCGCCTGCTCGCGTCGCTCACCGCCGCGCGCGGCGCCGGCAAGCCGCCGCTGCTGCTCAAGATCGCGCCCGATCTCGACGAGCCGGCACTCGACGACATCGCGGCCGTGGTGAACGCCTCCGGCATCGACGGGTTGATCGTCTCCAACACCACCATCGCGCGTCCGGCATCGCTCGAGAGCGGCCATGCGAAAGAGCAGGGCGGTCTTTCCGGTGCGCCGTTGTTCGAGCCCTCGACGCGCATCCTGCGCGCCATGCGCCAGCGCACGACGCTGACGCTGATCGGCGCCGGCGGCATCGCAAGCGGCGCCGACGCCTATGCCAAGATCCGCGCCGGCGCGAGCCTGGTGCAGCTTTATTCCGCGCTGGCGCTGCAAGGCCCCGGCCTCGTCACGCGCATCAAGCGCGAGCTTGTCGAATGCCTCGCGCGCGACGGTTTTGCGCGGATTGCGGACGCAGTCGGCGCGGATTCGAAATAATCACTCTGCCCAAGCGTTGTGCATCAACCATGTGCAACATGCCGTCGCTGTGACGCATGACGGCGCAACGATTTTCATGCACACTGATCGCCGGGGTTTGGGGTGATCGGCGATGCATCAGGCCGGATGGAACGACGTGTGGCACGCAATGCTCGCGCTGATCGCGCAGGAGCCGCCGTTCGTCGCGATCGGAATCGTCACCGGCGCGGCGTTCGTCGCCGTGATGGCGCTCGAAGGCATGCGTGCCAGCGCCGCCGCGATGATCCACGCGCATCGCGCGGTGCCCACGCCGCTCGAGGCGCCGAAACCCGAGCAGGCTGCGCTCGCCGGTCCCGCCGCCGCGCCGTCGCGCGGCTTCAGCATCGGGCGTGCGATGCCTGTCGTGCGCCCCAAGCGGGAGGTGTCTCCCGCCCGCAAGTTCCGCGAATTGCGGCCTACGATACGGCGCAATGCGTCGCTTCAGATGGCGGAATAGAAATCCCACACGCCCGGCGCGGAGGTTGGATATAGTGCGGGTAGTTTCCCGCGGAGGCTTCCATGACCAGCGCCTATGATTTCTCGTTCAAGTCGATCGACGGCGCGCCGCTGCCGATGTCGGAGTTCAAGGGCAAGGCGGTGCTGGTGGTGAACGTCGCGAGCCAGTGCGGGCTGACGCCGCAATATGCCGGGCTCGAGGGACTGTGGAAGGCGAAGAAGGATTCGGGCCTCGTGGTGCTGGGCGTGCCGGCGAACAATTTCGGCAGCCAGGAGCCGGGCACCGAGGGCGAGATCAAGACCTTCTGCGAGACGCGCTTCGGCGTCGATTTCCCGATGACGGCGAAGGAAGACGTGATCGGGCCGAACGCCCATCCGATGTACAAATGGCTGGCCGGGGAGCTCGGCGAGGACGCGGCGCCCAAGTGGAATTTCCACAAATACCTGATCAATAAGGACGGCACGATCGGCGGCGTGTTCGGCCCGCGCACCACGCCCGACGATCCGGAGATGAACGCGCAGATCGACAAGGCGCTGGAGAAATAAGCTTTCCGAATTGCGCGGCGGCGCGAATGGGATAATCTCCCGCGCGTGCTGGGGATATCTAACACCATGCAATCCGTCGAATCGGTGTCGGCCTTTCTGGGCAGTCTCGCGCGCGCGATGCTGCGCCATCCCATCGCGGTCGTGCTGAGCGTCGCCGTCTGCCTTGCGATCGCCTTCGCCGTGGTCGCCAGCAAGCCGCCGCTCTATGCCGCGTCGATGACGCTGAAGACCGCCGACGCGATCAGCGATCCGCACGCGTCGGCCAACCGGTTGCCGATGGGCGTATCGGGCACGCTGCCCGAGTATTTCAGGCTCATGCAATCGCGCGCGGTGGCGCAGCGCCTGATCGACGAGGAGCATTTCGACCGCGCGCTGTTCTGGGGCCTTGTCGACCCGAAGACCGGCGACTGGCGGCATCGGCGGTCGGGTTTCCTCGACCGGCTGGCCGGCGTGACGCGCAGCTCGAAGCCGGTGGCGGACGACGTGCAGCAGGCGGTGACCCACCTGTTGATGATCGATACCAATCTCTTGTCGGACACCGCCACGGTGAGCTGCGCCTCGCCGAGCCGCACCCTGTGCGCGGCGCTGCTGGCGGCGGCGCACCGCCAGACCGAGCGCCAGCTGGCGCAGATGCTGCGGCAAAGAGCCGTGACGGCGCGGGACCATGTGACGCGCGCGCTGCCCGCGACCACCGATCCCGGGATGCGCGCCGCGCTGACGGCCGCGTTGCAAACGGCCAACGCGCAGATCGCGGCGGCCGATATCGGGGTGCCGATGGGTGCAATCCTGCTCGAGGCGCCGCACGAGCCGTCGCAGCCCGTGAAGTCGCAGGCGCGCCTGATGCTGACGGCAGCCGCCTTGCTGGGTCTTGCGTTGGGCATGCTGATCGCCTGGTGGCGCGAAACACGATGAACCTGGCGCTCGCTGTCCTCGCCGCCGGATGGATCGCTTGGACGCTGCTGCGCACATCCGACCGTCCGGGATTGTTCGGCGGGGTGACGCTTTCCGCCTATGGCTTCTCGACCTTTCTCGGCGGCATCGGTGGCCCCCTGGGGTTGATCGCGCTGCTGCTGGCGCTGGCGGAGCTTTCGCGGCGCCGCGACCGGCCGCCGCTGGTCGCGGAGCTGGCCCTGTTCGGATGGGGCGCGCTGTCGCTGGCGAGCATGTTCTATGCGCCCGACTTCGACTTGGCGCTGACGGGCGGCGAGTTTCTCTTCGCTTTCGTCGCCTCGGCCTATCTCTACGGCCGCGCATTCGGCGACCGGCCCGGCTTCTGGCTCGACGTCGCGCTGGCCGGTGGCGTGAGCCTGATACTGTGCGAGCCGGCGCTGCTGATTCACAGCGGCGCCGCTGCGCGCCAAGCGGGCAATCTGAACGCGGTCGGCATGAGCCTGATCGTCGACGCGCCGGCGGTGGCGTGCCTGACGCTGCTCCTGCTCGACGACACGCTGCGCGGCTGGCGCCTCGCGGGCGTGGTGGCGGTGTTGGTGCTGGTGCTGCTGCCGATCTCGTTGTCGTACGGCACGCGCAGCATGTTCCTGGGCGCCGGCGCGGCGGCGCTGATCCTGCTTGCAAGCCGGATGTGCGCGCCCCAGCGCGGACGCTTCCTGTTGCGTCTGGCGGGCGGGATCGCCGCCGTCGCGGCAATCGGCGCCGTCGCGGTCTTGGCACTGCCGTCGCGCGGCGGTGTCGTATTCCTGCGCATGGCCCGGCGGTCGATCGCGTTCGTCGAGACCTCCGGCCACTACGATCCGTCGGCGCACGAACGGCTGGCATCGTGGCACGCGGCGTGGTCGCTGGTGCAGGACGCGCCGCTGCTCGGCTACGGCGTCTATGCCTTCAATACCGTCGGCAACACGATCGAAAGCTATCCGTACAAGTTCGACGTCTATCCGCACAATCTGGTGCTGGAGATCCTGGTGTCCACAGGTCTGCTGGGCTTCGCGCTGTTCCTGGCCGGCACCGTGCCGATCTTCGTCGCCGGCCTGCGCCGGACGTTTTCAAGGCCCGTCGACCTCGCGAGCGCGTTCGCCGTCGCGCTTTTCGCCGACATGCTGGTGCGGCACGAGCTGAGCGTGACGGTCCTGGCGGGGCGTGCGCTGTTCCTGGCGCTGGGCATGATCGCAGCGCAGGGACATCCGGGCCGCGCCGCGCCGCCGCAAACTTGGCGCATGCGGGCCGGCCGTGACATGGCGGCGCCGTGAGCCAGCCGGCCGACCAGCAGCTGCCGTCGAGGGTCGAAAGCGTCGCGCGGGCGCCGCGCGGGCACCGCGTCGCCATCGTCAAGGGCCAGGACGCGTCGCGCTACACCGACATCTATCACGCCGTGCTGACGGCGCCGTGGTGGCAGTTCCTGCTGGGGCTCGCGGGGTTCTTCGCGCTCATCAACGCGATCTTTGCCGTGTTCTACATGGCCGATCCGAACGCGCTGGCGCATGCGCGGCACGGCAATTTCTGGGACGCGTACCTGTTCAGCGTCGAGACCATCGGCTCGGACAACGAGACCGGCTTTCAGCCGCAGACGCTCTACGCCAACGTCGTGGTGAGCGTGGAGGCGTTCTTCGCCATCCTGACCATCGCGCTCTTCACCGGCATCATGTTCGCGCGGTTCTCGCGGCCCTTCGCGCGCGTCGTGTTCTCGCGCTGCGCGGTGATCATCCCGTTCGACGGCGTGCCGACGCTGATGTTCCGCGCCGCCAACCAGCGCGGCAATTCGGTTCTGGACGCGGAGATCAAGCTGTCGCTCGCCCGTCAGCAGACGACGCGCGAGGGCCTGGTCATGCGCCGCTTCGAGGACATCAAGCCGGTGCGCGAGCGGTCCTCGCTGTTCGCGCTGTCGTGGACGATCATGCACCGGATCGACCGCTCCAGCCCGCTCTACGGCTACACGCAGGAGATGCTGGCGGAGCAGCAGGCGGAGATCGTCGTGATGCTGTCGGGTGTCGACGAGACGCTGGCCGACCGCATCTATGCGCGCCATTCCTATGGCGTGAACGACATGGTCTGGAACCACCGCTTCGTCGATGTGCTTTCGCAGCGGAACGATGGGCGCCGCGTGGTCGATTTGACGCGCTTCCACGACACCGAGCCGTTCGAATTCTGCCCCCCGAAGTGATGGCCGCTTGAGCGGGCGGCGCGGCGCCGTTAAGGTTCCGGCGCCATGGAAAAATTCATCAAGCTCGAAGCCACCGCCGCGCCGCTGCCGATGATCAATGTCGACACCGACATGATCATCCCCAAGCAGTTCCTCAAGACCATCAAGCGCACGGGCCTCGGCTCGGCCCTCTTCCACGAGATGCGCACGCGCCCCGACGGCAGCGAGAATCCGGATTTCGTGCTCAACAAGCCGCAATACAAGCGCGCGCAGATCCTGGTCACCGGCGAGAATTTCGGCTGCGGCTCGAGCCGCGAGCATGCGCCCTGGGCGCTGCTCGATTACGGCATCCGCTGCGTGCTGGCGCCGAGCTTCGCCGACATCTTCTACAACAACTGCTTCAAGAACGGCATTTTGCCGATCGCCCTCCCGCAGGAGGATATCGACAAGCTCATGGACGACGCGGAGCGCGGCGCCAATGCGGTGATCTCGATCGACCTGGAGAAGCAGGAGATCCGCGGCCCGGACGGCGGCTGCGTGACGTTCGAGATCGACCCGTTCCGCAAGCAATGCCTGCTCAACGGCTGGGACGACATCGGCCTGACGCTGCGCAACGCGGCGTCGATCGACGACTTCGAAGCCAAGCGCAAGCGCGACATGCCATGGGCGTGATCCGATGAGCGAAGCGATCCTGCGGGACCTGAAAGACGGCCTCCTCACCGTCACGCTGAACCGGCCCGACAAGCTGAATGCGTTGTCGTTCGAGAGCTTCAAGGGGTTGGCGGCGGCGGCCGAGTTCGCGGCGGCGAACACCGGCACGGTCGGCTGCGTGGTGCTGAAAGGCGCGGGGCGCAGCTTCTGCGCCGGCAACGACCTCGGCGATCTCGGCGGCGTGTTCAACGACGGCGACAATTCGCGCTTCCGCTCCGACACGGTCGAGCGGCTGGCAAGCCTGCCGATGCCGGTGATCGCGCAGGTGCACGGCCACTGCATGACGGGCGGGCTGGAGCTGGCGCTGGCCGCGGACATCATCGTCGCGAGCGAGAGCGCGAAGTTCGCCGACACGCACGGCAAGTGGGACCTGGTGCCGGTGTGGGGCCTGTCGCAGCGCCTGCCGCGCCGTGTCGGGCGCGCGAAATCGCTCGAGATGTCGTTCAGCGGGCGCATCTATTCGGGCCGCCAGGCCGAAACGATGGGCCTGGCGAACGTCTGCGTCGCCGACGACGCGCTGGACGCGACGGTCGCGGCGTTTGCGGCCGACGTACTGGCGAATTCGTGGCGCTCAAGCCGCGCGATCAAGAAGCTGGTCGACGACACGGACGGCATGAGCCTGAAGGCGGGCTTGGCGCACGAGGTCCATCGCAGCGAAGGCCGCGGACCGGAAACCGCCGAACGCCTGGCGAGGATGCGCAAGTGACGTTCAAACTGCTCCTCACGCCCGGCGACGGCATCGGGCCCGAGGTGATCGCCGACACGCAGCGCGTCGTCGGCTGGTTCGCGCAAAACCGCAACATCGCCTTCGAGACCGAAGAGGCGGCGATCGGCGGCATCGCCTATGAGACGCTCGGCACGCCCGAGCCGGACGCGACGATCGAGAAAGCGAAGAAGGCCGACGCGGTGCTGTTCGGCGCGGTGGGCGGGCCGAAGTGGGACGCTCTGCCGTTCGAGAAGAAGCCGGAGCGCGGCCTCCTGCGCCTGCGCAAGGATCTCGGGCTGTTCGCGAACCTGCGGCCGGCGCTGTGCTTCGACGCCCTCAAGGACGCGTCGAGCCTGAAGCCGGAGATCGTGTCGGGCCTCGATATCCTGATCGTGCGCGAGCTGACCGGCGGCGTCTATTTTGGCGAGCCGAAAGAGATCACCACGCTGCCCGACGGGCAGGAGCGCGCCGTCGACACCCAGGTCTACACCACCAGCGAGATCGAGCGCATCGCGCGCGTCGCCTTCGCGCTCGCCCGGCTGCGCGGCAACAAGGTGTGCTCGGCCGAGAAGAACAACGTGATGGTGTCGGGGGTGCTCTGGAAGCGCGTGGTGCAGAAGGTGCACGACGCCGAATTCCCCGACGTGCATCTGTCCCACATGCTGGCCGATGCGCTGGCGATGCAGCTGGTGCGCGGGCCGAAGCAGTTCGACGTGATCGTGACCGACAACCTGTTCGGCGACATCCTGTCGGACGAGGCGGCGCAGCTGACAGGCTCGCTCGGCATGCTGCCCAGCGCCTCCCTCGGAGCAAAAGACGCGAACGGCAAGCAGCTGGCGCTGTACGAGCCGATCCACGGCTCGGCGCCGGACATCGCGGGGCAGGGCGTGGCGAACCCGATCGCCTGCATCCTGTCGTTCGCGATGGCGCTGCGCTATTCCTTCGGTCGCGGCGACGACGCGGCCCTGCTGGAGAAGGCGGTGGAGCGCGCGCTGGCCGAAGGCTACCGCACGCCGGACATCATGCAGCCCGGCATGACGAAGGTCGGCACGAGCGAGATGACGGCGCAGGTGCTGAAGGCGCTCGACAAGGCGGCGTGACGGAACCGATGCGGCGGCGAACCGTTTTCGCCGGATGCATTGGGCCGACATCGCAACATCGCACGATGCACAGATGGTCCTGCGGCTGCTGATCGCCGCGGTGCTCGGCAGCGTGATCGGCGCGGATCGCGAGCGGCTGATCTGGGCGGCGGGCCTGCGCACGCACATGCTGGTCAGTGTCGGCGCCTGCCTGTTCATGATCGTCTCGGCGTTCGGATTCTCCGACATCCTGGGCGCCAAGAACGTGATCCTCGATCCGTCGCGCATCGCGGCGCAGGTGGTGTCGGGCATCGGCTTCCTCGGCGCGGGCTCGATCCTCCTGCGCGGCGACGTGATCCGCGGCCTGACGACGGCGGCAAGCCTGTGGACCGTGGCGGCGATCGGCCTGGCGGTTGGCGGCGGTCTCTATATCGAGGCGGTCGCGGCGACGGCGGTGATCCTGATCATCCTGCGCCTCGTCAAGCCGCTGGAGCAGCATCTGCAGGCGCGCAGCCACACGCACGAGATCCGCTTCAGCACCGAGCACGGCAAGATGTCGGCGGCGGCGCTGGACGCGGCGCTCGGCTATCGCGCCAAGCGCATCTCGCGCTATGTGGCGAAGGCGAACGAAGACGGACGCGAGACGGTGACGATCACGCTCAACCGCCTGACGCACGACGACATCGACGACATCGTGCGGGCCTTGCAGGCGATGCCGCACGTGTCCGACGTCGAGCGGCAGGCGGCGCCCTAGGCCCAGCGCAGCGGCAGCGGCAACAGGCCGTCCGGCGCATATTCCAGATGGACAACGCGCCGATGCGCTGGCGTTTTCGCCGGCGAGGACGCGTGCAGCAGGAGCGGCTTGAACGCAAGCACGGCGCCGGCGGCGGCGAGGCAAGCGTGCTCGGCGATCTCCTCGCGCAACGGCGCGATACGCGCGGCGGCGATGCGGCCCATCGCATGCGAGCCGGGCAGGACGCGCAGCGGGCCGTTGTCGGCGCCGCAATCGTCGAGATGGAGGCGCAGGCTCACCATACGGGCAAGCAACTCGGGCGGCGGCTGGACGTGATGCACGCCGGCTTTCATCGACCAGTTGCTCCAGCCGTCGATATCGTGGCGTTCGGCGACGGCCAGCGAGAGATCCTGGTGCCACGCGACCGGCCAGTTGGCGCCGGGCGTCTTGTCGAAGAACAGGCCGCGTGTCGCGCGCATCGCGTCGCCCGCGAGCGGCGAGAGCGTTTTCGCCAACGCCGCGATGGCAGGGACGGCGAGGAGGTTGCGCGCACCGAAGACCGCATCGCCGCGTGACGCGCGCGTGATCTCGGCGGTTTCGAGGGCCGCGATCAGCTTGGCGATCCCGGACGCGGCGACGATATCCGGCAAGACGATGACGCCGTCGCGGTCGAGTGCGGCCCCGATCACGTCAGCGGGCTCGCGTGATACGCAGTGCGCCGAGGACGCGCTTGACGGAGGCGGCGATCAGCGCCCGCCATCGTGCGGTGGTGTTCGGCGGTGGTGACGACGACGGTGGCTGCGGCACGCTTCCGTCGCGGACCTTCATCTCCACACCGACTTCGTTGATGTGCAGCGGCACTACGGCCTCTCCTGCTCCACCACGATGTCGCCGAACAACTGCACGAAGCGGCGCTTGATCTGGCGGATGTGCTGGGTCTCGTTCTCCGGCTTCTTGACGCCGGTCGCCGCCAGCACGTCGAGCGCCAGCTTGCGCGCGGTGATCTTCTTCTGCGTCGCCAGCGCCTTGCGCTTGTCGTCGGGCAGGCACAAGCCCAGATCGTCGCACAACGTCTGCAGCAGGTATTCGACGATCTGCTCGACGCTCGCGTCGCGCGGCAAGGGGACGGTCTTCACGGCGCGATCACCACTTTGCCGATGACTTCGCGCGTTTCGAGCATGCGCATCGCGTCGACGGCGCGCGCCAGCGGTACGTGGGCGTGGATGTGCGGCCGGATCTTCTTCTCCGCGAGCAGCTTGGTGATCGCGAACATGTTCTGGCGGCCCTTCTCGGGGAATTTGCGGCCGTATTCGCCGGCGCGCACGCCCATGATCGAATAACCCTTGATCAGCGGCATGTTCACGCCGATCCGCGGGATGCGGCCGCTGGTAAATCCGATGATCGCGATGCGGCCGTCGAAGGCGATGCAGCGCGTCGATTCGTCGAACACGTCGCCGCCCACCGGATCGTAGATCACATTGGCGCCCTCGCCGCCCGTCGCCTCCTTCACCGCCTCGCGGAAGCCGGACGAGGGCAATACGAGACCGGCGCCATAGTCCTTCAGGAAGGCGCGCTTGGCGCCGCTCGACGCGGTGGCGATCACCTTGGCGCCGAGATGCTTTCCAAGATCGACCGCCGCGAGGCCGACGCCGCCGGCGGCACCGTGCACCAACAGCCACTCGCCGGCCTGCAGCGCGGCGCGGCGCACCAGCGCGACATAAGCGGTGAGATAGGCGACGGTGAAGCTCGCCGCTTCGGCATAGCCGATGCCGTTCGGGATCGGGCGCAGGCTGGCTGCCGGCACCTGCATCTCCTCCGCATAGCAGCCGATGCCGCCGACGATCACGCGATCGCCGATCTTCACGTTCGTCACGCCCGCACCGATCGCGATGACGTCGCCGGCGCCTTCGGTACCGGGCGTGAACGGCAGCGGCGGCTTGTGCTGGTACTTGCCCTGCACGGTGAGGATGTCGGGGAAGTTCACCGCCGCGGCGCGGATGCGCACGCGCGCCTGGCCCTCGCCGGCCGGCGGCAGTTCGATATCTTCGAGCACGAGCGTGCCGATGTCCTCGGCGATCGCGCGGCAGACAATTGCTTTCATTTTTGGGCCTTCACGCCTCACCCGTCTGTGCCGCGGGGCGATCGGCGTTGGGCAGCATGCGGATGCCGCCCATGAAGAGCGCGGTGGCGAAGGCGGCGGCGGCGGCCGGATCGCGCGGCTCGCGCAGCACCATGCGCTCGGCGACCTCGAAGGCGACGCCGACCACGGAGGCCATCAGGTAATCGGCATCGACCGGCGGGAAGAGGCCTTCCTGAATCGCCTTCTCGATGTCCTCGCGCAGCTCCTCGAAGCCGGCGACGACCTCGGGCGTGTCGACGCGGATGCGGGTGGTCTCGACGCTGTGGCGCATGGCATGGACGTTGGTGTGGTCCTCGGCGATGAACTCCATGAAGGTGCGGAAGGTGCCGGAGATGAACTCGTCGACCGACTTGGCGGTCTTGCGCAGGTCGCGCAGGCGCGGGCGGATGGCCAGGGCCACGTCGTCCTGGATCGCCTGATACACTTCTTCCTTGGACTTGAAGTAGTTGTAGAAGGTGCCCGAGGCGAGCGGCGTGGCGCGGATGATGTCGCGCACCGTGGTGGCACCGAAGCCGAGCTCGGCGAACACCTTGCGGGCGGCATCCAGGATCAGCTCCCGGTTCTGGACCTTGGTCTGCTCGCGCTTGCCGAGAGGCTCGGCGCGGACGGCAGGCGCAGGCTTGGCGAGTGACGAATCCATGACGATCCCGACAGCGGTGACAGCGGCGGAGTCTAACGATCCGTGACGGGTCGTCAATTTCCTATATGGGATATGGATAAGGGATGACACCAGATATGGTAGCTATCAGGACGCCAACCACATCGTATTGTTTTCGTGTTTTCGTGTTTGCGAGGCCGCGGACACCTGCCCAATTGAACCTCGAAAATTCGCGAAAACGCGACTCGCGCACCGCCGGTGGACGGCGCCCCCAGCTTGATATGGGAAGCGACACGGGCCCCGGCAAGAGCTGGCATGTTCCAAATCTTGTGTCGAGATTGACGGCGGCGGCGGCGCGCCCAAGGCTGGACGCATGACCGAGATCTCCGAAGAGACCCGCCAGTTCTATAAAGCCATCCAGGCCGCGACCCCGTTCTTCCAGGCGCTGGGCGCCGAGGTCGTCGAGGCGGTGCCGGGGCGCAGCACCATGCGTCTGCCTTATGCGCCGCACCTCGTCGGCAACCCCGACACCGGCGTGATCCATGGCGGGGCGATCACCGCCTTGCTCGACCATGCCTGCGGCATGGCCGTGAGTTCGGGCGTCGAGGCCGCGCGGCCCAACGCGGAATACGGGATGCGCGGCGTCGCCACGCTCGACCTGCGGATCGACTATCTGAAAGCGGCCGAGCCGGGGCGCGACGTGATCGTGACCGGCGAATGCGTGAAGGTCACGCGCCAGATCGTGTTCGCGCGGGGCCGCGCCCATCAGGGCGATCCGGAGAAGCCGGTGGCGCTGGCGACGGGCGCCTTCATCATCACTCCGATGCGGACGGACTGAGATGGAGCTTCTGGCAAAGGCGGCGCGCGAAGGCGTCGCGCCGGACATCGACGCGCTGGTGCAGGCCGTTCCGTACTGCGCGTTCCTCGGCGTGGCCGCGCGGATCGCGGATGGGCGGCTGGTGCTGGAGATGCCGTTTGCGCGCAAGCTGATCGGCAATCCGGTGCTGCCGGCGATCCATGGCGGCGTGATCGGGTCTTTGCTCGAGACGGCGGCGATCGTGCAGACGGTGTGGGAGACGCGCGCGGCGAAGCTGCCCAAGCCGGTGGACGTCACGATCGACTATCTGCGCAGCGGCCGCCCGGTGGCGAGCTTCGCGCGCGCGACGCTGGCGCGGCAGGGACGGCGCGTGGTGAACGTGCATGCCACGATGTGGCAGGACGACGAGACGAAGCCGGTGGCGGCGCTGCGCGGACATTTCCTCGTCGGCGCATAGCGGCCGTTTTCATTTTAACCGGCGGTTAACGCTCGGCGCCCGGATTCCGCGCGATTTCGACGGTTAATCCTTTCGAAACGCGTACCCTGCAATTCTTGCCTAGCGTAACAATCTTCGAAGCCGCCATGACCCGTGCCTTGATCGTCGCGACCTATCTTCTGGCGTCCGCCACCGTTGCGACCGCCCTCTTCATGGTGTGGGGCATTCCGGTCGGCCTGTGCGCCGGCGCGATCCTCGCCCTCGGCTGCACGCAGGCGCACGCGGCGCTGCGCCGCCGCCGCGACAAGCGCATCGCCGACAAGGAAATCTCCGCCCTCAAGCGCGTCTCCTTCCAGTTCGAGCAGGCGCTGGGCGACACGCGCCTCAAGATGGACGACATGTCCAGGGCGATGGAGGCCAAGACCTCCGCGCAGAACAAGAAGATCGTCGCCGAGCTTCAGGTGCTCGAGACGCTGATGCGCGAATTCGCCGGCAAGGTGTCGCGCAGCGCCAAGGTGGAGCCCGTGCTCGATCGCGCCGCGCCGCCGCATCAGGGCCCGGTGTCGTCCTACATCAACGTCCTGGGCGACAACGCGATGCTCGAGACCATCCGCGCCTCGCTGGAGCAGAACCGCGTCGATCTCTATCTCCAGCCGACCGTCAGCCTGCCGCAGCGCAAGCTGCGCTTCTACGAGGCGCTGTCGCGCCTGCGCTCGGAAGACGGCAAGGTCATCATGCCGGAGCAGTACATCAAGGTCGCGGCGCCCGCCGGTCTCATGTCGGTCGTCGACAACCTGCTCCTGTTCCGCTGCGTGCAGATCGTGCGCAAGCTGACGCAGAAGAACCGCGACATCGGCGTGTTCTGCAACATCTCCGGCGACACGCTGACCGACGCGGAGTTCTTCCCGCAGTTCCTGGAATACATGCACCACAACCGCGACCTCGCGGGCCAGATCGTGTTCGAGTTCTCGCAGGACGCCGTCACCAAGGCCGGCGCCCAGGGCGAGGCGAACCTCGCCTATCTCGCGTCGCTCGGCTTCGCGCTGTCGATGGATCACGTCTCGTCGCTCGCGCTCGACTTCGGCAAGCTGAAGAAGATCGGCTTCCGCCACATCAAGGTGCGCGCCCACACGCTGACGAACGGCATGAGCGGCGCCGGCGCGTCGGTTGCCGCCGAGGATCTCAAGGCGCTTCTGGAGCGCAACGGCCTCAACCTGATCGCCGAGCGTGTCGAGGATGAGAAGACGGTGGTGCAGCTGCTCGATTTCGGCGTCGATTTCGCCCAGGGCTACCTGTTCGGCGAGCCGCGCGCCGTGCGCGAGGACCAGCTCAAGACCCTCGAGAGCGCGACGGTCGTGCCGCTGCGCAAGGCGGGTTAGGTCAAACTGCCCATTGTCATGCCCGCGAAGGCGGGCATCCAGCGGGCCAGGCACCATGCCGCGTGCCCTGGATTCCCGCCGCCGCGGGAATGACGGGCTGAACGTGAAAGATTCAACCTGGCCGAACGGCTAGCCGCTCTTCGCCTTCAGATACGCCGCCCATTTGGCGCGCTGCTCGCGGCCGAGCTCGTGCAGGTAATCCCACGAATAGAGACCGGTGTCGTGGCCGTCGTCGAACACGATGCGGATCGCGTAATTGCCGACGGGCTCGAGCCGCTCGACCGTCACGCGCTCCTTGCCGGTGACGATCTTCTTCTGGTCCGCGCCATGCCCCTGGACCTCGGCCGACGGGCTTTCGACGCGCAGGTATTCCGCGGCCAGCACGAAGCGCTCGCCTGTGTCGTATTCCACCGTGAGCTGGGTCTTCGCCGGGTTGAGCCGAAGCTCCACCGGCCAGGGACGCGCCTTCGCGCTTTGATTGGTCATCGCGCTTCGCGCCCGGTCATCGCGCGTCACGTTCGGCGTCGGTCAGCGTGCGCGCTTCGCTTTCCAGCATGATCGGCACGCCGGCGCGGATCGGATAGGCGAGGGCGGCCTGCCTGCTGATCAGCTCCTGCTTCTCGCGGTCGAAGACGAGCGGACCCTTGGTCACCGGGCATACCAGGATCTCGAGCAGCTTGGGATCGGTTTCCATCAGTTCACCGAGTTCGAACCGGGCGACGTGCCGGCCATCTCGAGCAGCGCCAGCAGCGTCGACACGCGGTCCGGCCATTCCGGCGCCTCGAGCAGGGCCTGCTTCTCGTTCGGCTCGAACGGGCAGAGCATGGCGAGCGCGTTGACCAGCGTCTCGGCCGGCGCGTTCATCACGCTCTTCCAGTCGGCCTTCAGGTCGCGCTTGGTAAGATACTCGTCAAGCGCCGCGAGCAGCCGCTCGCGCGGGAATTCCTCGTCGTCGCGCTCGGCCAGATCGCCCGCGAAGGGCGCGAAGTCGGGCTTCACCGCGCGGAACGAGGCCGGCGTGTCCAGCTCCTCCGCGACGCGGAAGCGGCAGATGCCGGTCAGCGTGATCAGATAACGGCCATCCTCGGTCTCGCGATAGCTGGTGATGCGCCCGGCGCAGCCGATCTGCGACAGGGCGGGCTTCAGCGTCTTCTCCTCGTTCTCGGTCGGCTGGATCATGCCGATCAGCCGGCTGCCCGAGATCGCGCTCTCCACCAGCGCCAGATAGCGCGGCTCGAACACGTTGAGCGGCAGGTGTCCGCGCGGCAGCAGCAGCACGCCGGTCAGCGGAAACAGCCCCAGCGTGCGGGGCAAATCGTCGGTCGAATGATAGCGTCCGGCCATGCGCCTTACCTCGCTTATGAGAAGAGAATGGAGGAAAGCTTGCGCCGCGCGTCCAGGGTGCGCGGATCGGCCGGCCCCATCGCCTCGAACAGCGTCACCAGATGCTTGCGCGCCGCCTCTTCGTTCCATTTGCGGTCGCGCTTCACGATGTCCAGCAGCTGCGCGATCGCGCCCTCGCGATCGTCCGCGCCGTCCAGCGCCAGCGCATAATCGTAACGCGCCTGGTGGTCCTTCGGGTCCGCCTCGATCTTGGCCTTGGCGGTCTCGAGACCGCTGGCCGCCGCCGCGGCCTGCTCGCGCAGCTTGAGCTCGGCTTCCACCGCGCGCACCGCTTCGTCGTTGGCGCCGTCGGGCCGCACCAGGCCCAGCGTCTGCTTGGCCCGCTCGATGTCGCCGCTCTTGAGATAGCAGCGCGCCAGGCCCGCCACCGCCTTCGGATGACCCGGCTCGTCCTGCAGCACATGCGCATAGGCCTGCGCCGCCTGGCCGACGTCGCCAGCCTCGAAGGCCTGCTCGGCCATCGCGATGACGTCTTCGGCGTGTCCCGGCCCGCCATGGCCGTGGCCCTCGCCGGCGAGTCCGGCGACGAACTGGCGGATCTGGCTCTCCGGAACGTTGCCCATGAAACCGTCGACCGGCTGGCCGTCCTTGAACGCGAACACCGCCGGGATCGACTGCACGCGCAGGGCCTGGGCGATCTGCTGGTTCTCGTCGATGTTCACCTTGACGAGGCGGACCGCGCCCTTCGCGTCCTCGACCACCTTCTCGAGCACCGGCCCGAGCTGCTTGCATGGCCCGCACCACGGCGCCCACAGATCGACGATCACCGGCACCTCGCGGCTTGCCGCGATGACGTCCGCCTCGAAGGTCTCCAGACTTGCGTCCTTGATGTAGGGACTGTTGGAAGTCGCGCCCGTCGCCGGCGCGCTCGTCACGGGCCTGCCGCCCGCACCGATCAATGCCATGTATAAGGTGTCCTTGTTCTACCGCCCAAAGATGGGCGCTCGGGGGCCGAAAAGAAAGAGGCCGCCTTGCGGGCGCCGCCATCCGGTTCCACCATCGCTCCGGTTTTTCCAGGGGATTCCCGCACCATGCTGCGCCGCGGATTTTACGCAATTCTGGCCGTTCTTTTGCCCCTGGCCATGGCCTCGGCCGCCGGCCTGCCGGTGGCGAAGAAAGCCCTGACGCTCAAGAACAAGCGGGTCGACATCTCGATCCAATATCCGCAGACCGGAAATGGGAAAATCGACGCCGCGATCCGCCGCTATGCCGACGGCAGCTTCCGGCAGTTCGCCGCCAGCAATCCCGACGACGACGGCAACACCAACGCCTACACGCTGGAGACCACCTACGAGGTCGAGCGCAACGACGGCCAGGTCTTCGCGGTGCTGTTCACCGAATACACCGACATGGGCGGAGCGCATCCCAACAGCGACTACCACACGCTCGACTTCCTCTTGCCCGACGGCGCGCAGGTCTTCCTGCCCGAGATCGTCGAGGGTCCGCGCGGGCTGAAGCGCGTCAGCGAACTCGTCACCGCCGACCTGATCAAAAACATCGCCAGCGGCAGCGAGCCGTCGAGCGACAAGGACACGATCCAGCAGGGCACCGGGCCGGCAGCCGACAACTTCAAGGACTTCGTCCTGCTGCCCGACAAGATTC
The DNA here is from genome assembly GCA_035551495.1 of Rhizomicrobium sp. Classification (GTDB taxonomy): domain Bacteria; phylum Pseudomonadota; class Alphaproteobacteria; order Micropepsales; family Micropepsaceae; genus Rhizomicrobium. The sequence goes on from DASZMT010000064.1 coordinate 18,379, forward strand.
ATTTCTTCTTCCCGCCCTATCAGGTCGCCGCCTATGCCGCCGGTCCGCAGGAATCGTCGATCCCGCTCGCCAGGCTGAAGGACGCGCTGCGGCCCGACTGGCGCGCGCCCGCCGCCTCGTTCGATTGCAAGAAGGCCGCGAGCGTGATCGAGCACGCGATCTGCGCCGATGCGATGCTGGCGCGCCTCGACCGCCAGACCGCCGAGGCCTACCAGGTCGCGATCAAGAACGCCTATGAGCCCGCCGCGCAGGAGAAGGTGCGCCAGGAGCAGCGCGCCTGGATCGCCAAGCGCAACGCGGCCTGCGGCGGCGGCGCGCCGGCGCCGTGCCTCACCAAGTTCTACAACGACCGCCTCGCCGCCCTGCTCAAATGGCCGACCTGAGGCTCGACCGCCGCGCCGTCCTCGCCGCGCTGGCCGCCGCCCCGCTCGCGGCGCGCGCGGCGGCGGCGACCGATCTCGACGTCGCGATCGTCGGCGGCGGGGTCTCCGGCGTCTACGCCGCTTGGCGCCTCGCGCAGGCAAAGCCGCAACTGCGCATCCGGCTGTTCGAAGCGTCGGCGCGCATCGGCGGCCGTCTCCACTCGGTTGCATTCCCGCAGGCGCCGCATCTCGTCGCCGAACTCGGCGGCATGCGCTTCCTGGAAGCGCATCGCCATGTGTCCGGCCTCGTGCGCGCGCTCGGCCTGCCGGCGCGGCTCTATCCGATCGACGAGCCGTTCGACCGCGTGATGCTGCGCGGCGTGAACGCGTCGCGCGCCGACGTCGATGCCGGCCGCGCCCGCTTCCCCTATCGCGTGCCGGACAAGGACCAGACGCCCACCGCCGACTTCTTCACCCGCGCGGTCGAGAAGAGCGTCCCCGGCGCGTCGCACATGACGGCCGCCGATTGGCTGAAGGCTCGCCCGCGCTATCGCGGCCTCGCCGACGTCGGCAACCGCGACGTCCTCTTGCGCGGCATGACGAAGGAGGAGCTGGCGCTGGTCGAGGACGGCTCCGGCTACAGCGACTGGATCGACGGCGAAACCGGCCTCGACGAGATGGACTACTTCTTCGTCCACGACGACGAGAGCAAGCCGTTCAGCACCATCGCCGGCGGCTATCAGCAGCTGCCGCTGACGCTCGCGAAACAGGCCGGCGCCGCGATCGCGACCGACGCCACGCTGATGAGCCTCGATCCCGGCGCGGGCGGCACCACACGCCTTACCGTGTGCGATGCGAACGGCCGCCGGACATCGCTGACGGCGGCGCGCGTGATCCTCGCCCTGCCGCGCCGCGCACTGGAGTGCATCGCCGACTTTCCGGAACGCGCGCGGTTCGCGAACCTCGTCGCCTCCGTGACGCCGATCCCGGCCTGCAAGAGCCTGCTGCTCTACAAGCGCCCCTGGTGGCGCGACCGCGGCATCGTCGACGGCCGCTCGGTCACCGATCTGCCGGCGCGCCAGTTCTACGCCCTCGGCGCCGAGCCTTCGCGGCTGCCGAACGAGGACACGAACGGCTATGGCGTGCTGATGGCCTATAGCGACACGCGTTTCGTGCCGGGATGGCGCGCGCTGGCCAAGACGGGCGACGCCGCCCTCATGCGCGAAGTCCACCGCGAGGCGACACGCGTCCTCGGCCCGACCGGTCTTCGGCCGCTCGCCGTGCGCTTCCAGGATTGGAGCGCCGATCCCTTCGGCGGCGGCTGGCATTACTACGCGCGCGGCCATGACGGTCTCGCCGATTCCGCTGCGATGCTGAAGCCGCTGCCGGATCGCGAACTCTATGTTTGCGGCGAGGCGTATTCGTTGGCGCAAGGCTGGGTCGAAGGCGCCCTGGAACGCGCCGAGGCCGTGCTGCAGCGGCATTTTGGTCTCAACGCGCCACAATGGGTGAAGGCATAAGCAGGCGCGTTTTATTGGAAGCCGCTTAGCCGCGCTTCAAGCCCCGCCTTTACGCGCTGCCAATCGCTTTCGAGGATCGCGAAGTACACGCTGTCGCGCCAATAGCCCTGCGGCATCCACATATGACCGCGGAAGATGCCTTCCTCGGTCGCGCCGAGTTTCTTCAGCGCCGCCCGCGAGTGGGCGTTGCGCGAATCCGTCTTGAACTCCACCCGATGCCAGCCCTTGGCGAAGGCGTTCGCGAGCAAAAGATATTTGGTCTCCGGATTGACCGGCCCGCCCTGCGCCTGCGGCGCATACCAGGTCCAGCCGATCTCGACCCGCGCATGCTCCGCCGCGATCGCGAGATAGGACGTCGAGCCTACGACGCGTCCGTCGGACAGCCGCCGCACCGCATAGGCCGCCATCGCGCCGCGTGCATTGTCGCGCATCAGAACCGGCAGATGCGCCGCATAGCGCGCGCCGTCCACCACCGGCATGTGGGTGAAGATGCCCGGCGCGGCCGCCGCGGCGATCAGATCGGCATGATGCCGCGCCTCCAGCGGCTCGAGCGCCACGAATCGTCCTGTCAGCGTGCTGCCGCCCAGCGGCTCCACCGTTTTCATGCCACCACGCTCGCAGCGCCGCGCGCGGTTGAGGAGTGCCGCGGCGGAATATCGGCCGTGCGCGCGCGAAGAATTTCCAAATGTGACAATGGGCGTGACCCTCACACCACAGCACGCGCCAATCCGCTGCACTGCAGCAGGTAACGTGTTGACAAAAATTTCCGTACATCGTCACGGTACCTTCAACTTCGCTATTGTCGAACGGACGAGACGGGCCCGCCACCCGCCGCTCCAATTGGGGAAATTCCGATGCTGTCACTTCGCCTGAAATCCGCCGCCCGGGCGTCCACCGCGCTGGGCGCCGTTCTGCTGATCGCCTCCGCAATCCCGGCCAGCGCGCAGGTCGAGACCGTGGTGGTGACCGCCGAGCGTCACTCCGAAGACGTGCAGAGCGTCCCCGAATCGGTGACGACGATCCCCGACGACGAGCTGAAGTCGATGTTCAATTCGGGCCAGGACATCCGCGCCATCGCCGCGCGCGTCCCCAGCCTCTACGCCGAATCGTCGAACGGCCGCGTCGCGCCGCGCTTCTACATCCGCGGCCTCGGCAATGCCGACTTCGACCTCGCCGCCTCGCAGCCCGTCTCGGTGATCGAGGACGGCATCGTCGAAGAGAACGTGGTGCTCAAGTCGGCGCCGCTCTACGACCAGCAGGCCGTCGAAATCGATCGCGGCCCGCAGGGCACGCTGTTCGGCCGCAACACCACCGCCGGCATCGTGAAGTTCACCAGCGTCGCGCCGGGCGACAAGCTCGACGGCTACCTCACCGGCTCCTATGGCGAGCTCGGCACCGCAGACGTCGACGGCGCCATCACCATCCCGGTCGTCGACGGCCTGTCGGTCCGCGCCTCGGGCATGTGGCAGCACCGCGACAACTACATCTCCAACGGCTACCTCAACATCAACGACGCGCTGGGCGGCTATGACGAGCGCGCCGGCCGCGTCCAGGTCCTGTGGAAGCCGAGCGACGACTTCTCGGTCCTGCTCAACATCCACGGCCGCTCGCTCGACGGCACGGCGGCGGTGTTCCGCGCCAATATCCTGGGCCCGGGCAACGACCACCTGAACCAGAACTACAAGCCGGACACCGTGTATTTCGACGGCGGCTTCACCGATCCGATCACCGGCGTCGCCGACCCCAAGAACGAGAACCCGCAGAAGTATGACGGCCTCGGCGAGTCGGCGACCATGGAATACGACTTCGCCGGCATGAAGCTGACGGCGATCACCGGTTATGAAGAGACCCACGGCTACAGCCGCGGCGACATCGACGGCGGCGTGTGCGCCCCGGCCGCCACGCCGGTGCCCGCCGGCGTGACCTCTGCGGTCGGCACCTGCCTCGGCGCGCCGCCGGCGCCTCCGTCGGTTTCGTTCCCCGGCAACATCTTCTTCCCCTCGGAGTCGCAGGACGGCCTCGACTACCTGCACCAGTTCACCCAGGAAATTCACCTGGCGTCGGACAACAGCTCGCCGCTGTTCTGGCAGGTCGGCGGCTTCTACTTCTCGACCAAGTACCAGGACACCACCTACCCGTACTTCATCCCGGGCACCTCGGTGCGCCAGTCCAACGTCGCGTGGGCGATGTTCGGCTCGGCGACCTACCACATCACCGACGCGCTTTCGGTCACGGGCGGCGTGCGCTGGACCTCCGACGTGAAGGCGATGACGGCCAACGGCCCGCTCGACACCATCACGACGCCGGTGCGCACATCGGGCGACAATGTGAGCTGGGACGTCTCCGTGCTCTATGCGCTCGACGAGAACGTCAACGTCTACGCCCGCGCCGCCACCGGCTTCCGCGGTCCGTCGATCCAGGGCCGCAACATCGCCTTCAACAACCCGCCGGGCAACTTCTCGATCGCGCGGTCGGAGAAGATCACCTCCTATGAGGGCGGCCTGAAGATGCTGCTCGACGACCACAAGCTGCGCCTGAACATCGACGGCTACAGCTATCACCTTGCCGATCCGCAGTTCTCCGCGGTCGGCGGCGCCGCGGTGGGCAACTCGATCGTGCTGGTCAACGCGCGCGCGGGCAACGCCTACGGCATCGAGCTCGACAGCGAATACGATCCGGACGAGAACTGGTCCTTCACCGGCGGCGGTTCGCTCAACCACACGCGGATCTCGGACAACACGCTGTCGACCGCCGGCTGCGCCCAGTGCGTCATGGAGAACCCGGCCGATCCGGCGCATCCCGGCGACTTCCTCGTGAACGGAAACCCGTTCCCGAACGCGCCGGAATACATCGTCAACGCCACCGCGAAGTACACCTATCCGCTGGACTCGGGCGCGCAGCTCTACATCTACACGGACTGGTACCTGCAGGGTTACACCAACTTCCTCCTGTACAAGTCGGCGGAGTACCACTCGAACGGCAACTATGAAGGCGGCCTGCGCGCCGGCTACATCGCGCCGGACAATCTGTGGGAAGCGGCGCTCTACGTCCGCAACATCACCGACAAGGCCAACGTCCAGGGCGGCATCGACTTCGACGACAACACCGGCTTCGTCTCCGATCCGCGCGTGATCGGCGTCGAGCTCACCGGCCATCTGAACTAAGGCCGGTTCGATACGGAAACGGGCGCTCGCGAAAAGCGGGCGCCTTTTTCTTTTGGATTAAGCCCGCACCGGAATCTCGACGATCACCGGCTCGTGGCCGGTGTCGCGCGCGAAGGCCAGCAGGTCGTCGGGCGCGATTCCCGTGGTGCGGTCGTTGCGCAAGGGATGGAAGTTCAGCGGCGCCAGCGGCAGCATCCCCGCGTCCAGCACCAGCGTCACGCGCCGCGCCGTGTCGTTCATCACCGCGAACGGCGTCACCGAGCCCGGCTCGACGCCCAGCGTCTCGCGCAGCAGCTCCGGCGATCCGAAGGAGAAGCGCGGCGCGTTCAGCGCCTTCGCCAGCGCGCCCATGTCGACCCGCAGATCGTCGCGCAGCGTGACGAGCCACAGCCCGTCCTTCTTGTCTTTCAGGAACAGGTTCTTGGTGTGCCCGCCCGGCTGGCTGTCATAGAGCCCGGCGGCTTCCTCCACCGTGAACACCGGCGCGTGCGCGTATGTGGTCCAGGCGATGCCCAAACGACGAAGCCGCTCGTACAGAGCGGCTTCGCGTTCGCCGGCTACGGGCAGGGCGCTCAACTCAGGGCACCAGGCGCTTGATCCATTCCGGCAGCTGGAACGACGCGCCGTGGATCTGTGCGTTGTAATAGTCGGTCTTGATTTTTGACCGCTTGAACCGCGCCGCGGCGCGTTTCACGCCGGCCGGCGTGCCGAGCGGCGCCTTGCCGTTGCACGCCCAGCTGAGCGCCATGAAGCCGCCGATATAGCTCGGCACCACCGTCAGATAGAGTCCGCTCACCGGGAAGAAGCCGTCGAGTTCCTGCAGCGCCTCGGTGATCTCCTCGGGCTGGTAGAACGGCACGCCGGTCTGGAAGGTCGCATAGCCGCCCTTCTTCAGCGCGCCCTTGACGCGGTCGTAGAACGTCTCGCCGAACAGCGCCTTGCCGGGGCCGACGGGATCGGGCCGGTCGGCGACGATGAGGTCGAAACGGCCCTTGCTCTCGGGCCGGCCCAGATACTCGAACGCGTCCGCCACTTCGAGCTTCAAGCGCTTGTCCTTGAACGCCTTGGCGTTGATCTCGCCGAAATGTTCCTTGCACAGCTCGATCACACGGCCGTCGATATCCACAAGCACGACCTCTTTCACGCCTTTGTGCTTGAGCGCCTCGTCGGCGATGGAGAGATCGCCGCCGCCCACGATCATCACGCGCCGGACCTTGCCGTGCTCGAAGATCGGCAAATGTGTCAGCATTTCGGCATAGGCGCTCTCGTCGCGCGTCGTGATCTGGACGATGTCGTCGAGCGTCATGACGCGCCCGTTGGCGACGCTGTCGAAGATGCGAATGCGCTGGAACTGGCTCTTTTCCTCGGCGATCGGCGCGCCGGCGAGCTCCATCGACTGCGCGTAACCCTTGTGCAGACGCTCCTTGAAACTGTTCGCCATGGTTTCGCTCCGATGAAATGTGACAGCGCGAGAGTGCGCGAGAGGAGAAATCGGAGCGCCTTCTAAGGCGCGCTCGAAACGGAGTCGAGAGCGGAGCGTTTTGCGCGCACTCGGCGCGCGCGCCACGCGCCGGAAGTTTTTTTACGTATGGGTGACAAAAAATCTTGCATGGGGGGGCTGCGTGCCTATATTGCCCCCGTTCCCCCGGGGACAGAGGCGGCGCAACGGTATCCCCGTTCCGCCGCTTTCTTCTTGAGACGCGTCCGGAAGTCCGTAAGGCCAAGGCGCAGGTGTCAACTCTTCACTGGGTAGGTGCCCGAAATGGCTAGACTCGAACTTGTTGCGGCGACCAAAGAAGCTAGGGCTCCCCGAGTCCGCACTTCCGCGAAGACCGTTCGTCCCCATGTTGCTCCGGTCGAGGCGCCCGTCGCCGCGAACGAAGATCAGCAGAAGGATCACTTCATTACCCGCAATGGTCTCACCTTTGCGGGCTCTCACCTGATCATCGACCTGTGGGAAGCGGATGGCCTCGGCGACCGCGACCGCATCGAACAGGCGCTGATCGACGCGGTGAACGAGGCGGGCGCAACCCTGCTGCACATTCACCTGCACACCTTCACCGATGGCGGCGGGATCTCCGGCGTCGCGGTGCTGGCCGAAAGCCACATCTCCGTCCACACTTGGCCGGAGAAGGGTTACGCGGCGTTCGACGTGTTCATGTGCGGCGATGCGCAACCGCGCAAAGCCATGGACGTGTTCAAGCGTGCGTTCAATCCCGGCCGTATCGTGGTCGGCGAGCACAAGCGCGGCGTCGTCTGACGTCCAAGCATTCCTCGCGTTAACCAAAGGGCGGAAACAAGTGTTTCCGCCCTTTGCCTTTCCGCCGATAGTGTCGCGTTCGAGAGTTACCAACAGGCGTCCCGTCGTGGCGCATTGGGAACGGTGCCCTCATTGGGAATGGTGGCGTGACGGATCGGTACGACGCGGCGATCATCGGCGCGGGCGCGGACGGCTTGACCGCGGCGGCATTGCTCGCGCGCGCCGGCCAGCGCGTCGTCGTGCTCGAACGCCGTGCCGAACCCGGCGGGCGTCTTGTGACGCGCGAGTTTCATCCCGGCTTCCGCGCCGCGCCGTTCGCCGACGCGCTGCCGCCGGTTCCAGACGATCTGTTCCGCCGCCTCGATCTGGCGCGCCACGGCGCGTGGCGGGCGCCGGCCGCCGACGCCGTCGCGCTCTGGCCCGACCGCTTCGCCGTCGTGCCGCGCCGATTCGAGGCGGAGGCCGAGGCGCGCCGCGCCGCCGCGCTCGCCCATGCCGCCTTGCCGGAACCGCCCGCGCCGCCGCGCTGGAACATCCTCGCCAAGCCCGCCGCCGATATCTGGCCGGCCGACGACTGGACGCGCGCCTCGCTCGCCGATCTCGCGGAGGCCGACGCGCCGCTGCTGCTCGACGCGCCGGCGCTCGATCCCTTCGCGCCCGGCACGGCGCTGCGGCTTCTTTCGAAGCCCGAAGACGGTCCGTGGCGCGGCGGGCTCGGCGGCCTCGGCGCGGCGCTGCTGGCGGCGGCGCGCGAGGCGGGCGCACAGATCGCCTGCAACCGCGAGGTCGGGGATATCCGCTCCGAGAACGGCCGCGTCACCGCGCTCGCCACCGCCGAGGGCGGCGACATCGCCGCCCGCGCCGTGCTCTCGACGCTCGATCTCAAGCGCACCTTCCTCTCGCTGTTCCCGTGGAGCGCGCTGCCCTCCGCCACGGTCAAGCAGATCGGCGCGTTCCGCATGCAGGGTTCCACCGCGCGACTGCTCTGCGCGCTTTCGGTGCGCCCGAGATCGCCGCTTCTGGCGGCGCTGCCGCGCGGCGCCGTCCATGTGATGCCCGACGCCCGCGCCCTCGTCGACGCGCACGCCGCTTGGCGAGCCGGGATCATTTCCGAGAAGCTGCCGCTGACGCTGCGCTTCCCGTCGCGCGTCGATCCCGGCCTCGCGCCCACCGGCGGCGCGGTGATGACGGTGAGCATCGGCGCCGTGCCGCACACCTTGTTCGACGGGGTGTGGACGAATGAAAAGCGCAACCTCCTTACCGCCCGTGCGCTCGACGCCATCGAGCAGGTGTTTCCCGGCATCGGCGCCACCATCGTCGGGCTGGAGCTGCTGACGCCGCCCGACATCGAGCAGCAGCTCGGCGCCACCGCCGGCGATCTCGACGGCGGCGAGATCGCGCCCGACCAGATGTTCGCTTTCCGTCCGGGCCTTTCACGCAAGAGCCCGCGCACGCCGGTACAGGGCCTCTATCTCGCCGGACCGTCCTCGGCGGCCGGCCCGCTCGGCACCTGCGCGGCGGGCGCCATCGCCGCCGACGCGCTCCTTGCCGATCTGCGCGGCGGAACGCTGCCATGAGCGAGACGCGCTACGACGCGATCGTGATCGGTGCCGGCGTGGGCGGGCTCGCCGCCGCCGCGCTGCTGGCGAAGGCCGGCCGCCACACGCTGCTTGTCGAGCGCCAGCCGGCGCTGTTCGGCACGCTGGCGCCCGCGACGCTGAGCGCGCTCGATCCGCGTCTCGCCAAGATGCTCAAGCTTGCCAAGCACGGCTTCGGCTATGCCGCGCGCGACCTGCCGCTGGCGGCACCGAATCTGCTGCTCAGCCGCGACCGCCACGCCACCGCGCGCAGCCTTGCGAGCCTGATGCCGACCGATGCCGCCGCCTACACCGTGTGGCGCCGCGAGATGCTGAGCCTTGCCAAGGCGCTGCGACCGGCGTGGTGGGACGGCAAAGCCGTGGCCGAGGTGTCGCTCAAGCCCGCGCAGCGCGTGCTCCTGGACCGCCTGACGGTCTCCAGCGCCATCGCGCACCTCTGCGCCCGCTTCGAATCCGACGCCCTGCGTGCCGCGCTCGCCTTCGCCGCCGCCGAATGCGGCGCGGTGCCCTCCGAGCCCGGTTCGGCGCTGGCGCTGTTGTGGAGCGCGGCCCAGGAAGCCAACGGCGCGCAAGGCGCCGTCTCGCTGCCCAAGGGCGGCGTGCTGGCGCTGCTGCGCGCGCTGAGCGACGCGGCGCAGGCGGCCGGCGCCGAGGTGCGCACCGCCACGCCCGTCGCGCGCCTTCTCACATCCGGCGGCGCCGTCACCGGCGTCGAGCTTGCCGCCGGCGAGAGCATCGAGACGCCGCTCGTCTTCTGCGCGCTCGGCCGCCGCCACACGCTCGCGACGCTCCTTCCGCCGGCAGAGCTTGGTTTGGGCACCGCGCGCACGCTGGCGCGTCCCGTCGAAGAGATCGGCAACGCCGTGCTCGTCTTCGCGCTCAGCGCCGCGCCCAATCTTCCCGCGCCGCCGGATGCGCGCTTCCTGATCGCCGAGCGGCCCGAGATTTACGAGTCGGCCTTTGCCGAGGCGCGCGCCGGGCGCAACGCCCGCGAGCCGGTGCTCGAACTGGTGCGCGAAGAGCCGACGCGTCTCGTCGTGCGCGTGTGGCCGGTGGCGCCGTCATACGCGCGTAGCGATCTGGTGCGCACCGTGACGCTCATGATCGAGCGTCATGCGTCCGGCTTCGCCAATCTCGTCGTCAGCGCCGACCTGCTCGAACCCGAGACCACCGCGCCGGTACCGCTGGAGCGCCTGCTGGCGAGCGCGCAGAGCCGGATCGAGACGCCGCTGCGCGGCCTCTACATGGTCGGCGCCGATGCCGAGCCCGCCAACGCGCTCAGCGGCCGCGCCGCACGCCTCGCGGTGGCTCTGTCGCAGAAGGCGCGCCCGCGATGACGATGAGCATCCGCGCCACGCCGTTCCACGCCCGCGCCGCCGACGCCAATCGCGGCAATCTGTGGGCCCAGCGCGGCCGCTTCACGCTCGCCAGCGAATATGCCGGCGTCGCGCAAGAAGCCGCCGCGGCGCGTTTCGCCGTGGCGATGGCCGACATCTCGTGGCGCTGGCGCGTGCGCCTCGAAGGCGCCCGCCTGCGCGAGCTGACGCAGCGCCTCTTCACCAAGGACCCCAACGCGCTCGAGCCCGGCCAGGCGCTGAAGGCGCTGTGGCTTGCCGACCAGGGCGGCGTGCGCGGCGCCGGCGTCGTCGCACGCCTGGCGCGCCAGAGCTTCGAGCTGACCGCCGCCTGTGAGGACGCCGCGTGGATCGGCGCCGCGGCGTCGCTCTTCGCCGTCACGCTCACCGACCGCACGGAAGAAGAGGGCGGCCTCGCGCTCATCGGTCCCTATGCGGAGAAGCTGGTCGCCACGCTCGGCCTCGATGCGACTTTGGCGCCGCTCGCCTTCCGGGCCGTGTCGTGGAAAGGCCTCGACGTCACGCTCACGCGCTTCGGCGAGCACGGCGGCTATGAGATCTGGTGCAAGCCCGACGACGCGCCGCTGGTGTGGGATCGCGTGGCGGCGGCCGGTGAACCCTTCGCGCTCCAGCCCGCCGGACTCGACGCGATGGACCTGCTCGACCTCGAAGCCGGCGTGCCGCGTCCGGGGCGCGACTATGACGGCGCGACCGCGCCCGACGCCGCCGAGCCGCTGGCCGGCGCGCTGCGCCTCGCCAGCCTGATCGACGGCGATCATCCTTTCAACGGCGCCGTCCAGGCGCACGCCCATTTGCCGCGCCGCAAGCTGACCGGCTTGCTGATCGACAGCGACACGCCCGCGCCGTTCGCGCCGGTGTTCCTGGCCGGCAAGGCCGTCGGCCGCACGCTGTCCTCGCGCTATTCGCCGTTCCTGCGCCGCGCCATCGCCCTGGTGCAGCTCGACGAGGCGCACGCCGCGCCGGGCACCGCTCTCAGCCTCACGCTCCCGTCGTCGCGGGGTGCGTTGCCCAAGCAGGCGGCGGCGCGCGTCACCGACTTGCCTTTCATCCCGCCGCCCGCTTCCATTCCGGCATGAAGCACGCCGGCCCCAAGGCGCTGGACCGCATCGAGACGCTGCTCGCGGCACTGCGCCAATACGATCGCCTGAAGGAGAAGTCGCGGGGCTGCTTCTATCTCGGCGGCAAGGGTTTCCTGCATTTCCACGAGCACGGCGCGGACGAACTCTATGCCGATATCGGCATCGGCGATTTCGAGCGCCTGCCGGCGATGACCCTGGCCCAGCACAAGGAAATCCTGCGCCGCACCGCCCGGATGCTCGGCAAGGGGGCGCCGGCCGACGGAAAACCCAGCCGCGCCCGTTGAACCGTGCGCAAGCTCCAGGCGACAGTCGGTTCCGGAATGATGCTCGATCCGGATGCCGATCTCGTCGCCCGCGCCGGCCGGGGCGACCGCGCGGCCGCCGAGGCGCTGATGACGCGCCACATCGGCAGGATGCTGGCGCTCGCCCGCCGCATGCTCACCGATGCCGCCGAGGCCGAGGACGCCGTGCAGGACGCCTTCATCCAGCTGTGGACTCACGCCGTGCGCTGGGAACCCGGCCGCGCCAAGATCGGCACCTGGCTTTACCGCGTCACGCTCAACAAGTGTTACGACCGGCTGCGCCGCCGCCCGACCGCGCGCCTGGAGGAAGCCGCCGAGGTGCCCGACGCGGCGCCCGGACCCGACGCCCATCTTCAGGACGCCGCGATCAGCGCCGCCATCGAGGCCGCGCTCGCCGGGCTGCCGGAGCGCCAGCGCGCCGCCATCCAGCTGTGCCATTTCCAGGATTGCGGCAATATCGAAGCGGCGGAAATCCTGGGCGTCAGCGTTGAAGCCCTGGAATCGCTGCTGGCGCGCGGGCGTCGCACGCTCAGGAGCAAGCTCGAACACTTGAGAGACGGTTGAGGACGGGGCCATGACGACGAACCATCAGGACAAGGATGACGTGCTCGACAGGCTGTTGTCGCGCGTGCCGGCGCCGCCCGCGGTGCCGCAAGCGCTGGAGCGCCGGGTGCTCGCGGGCTACGACCGGATCGCGGCGCGCTGGACGCTGACCAGGCTCCTTGACCGCCTCGCCGATGCGGTGTGGCCCGATGCGCCGTTCTGGCAGCCGGCCTGCGCGATGGCGGCGGCGATCGTCATCGGCCTCGGCGTCGCGGCTTTCGCACCGCTCGACGCGGCCGCGCCGGCCGACGAGAACCAGACTTTCGCCGACTCCACGCTCTCGCTGGACATCTGAGATGGACGACACGCTCCCGCCGCCCCGCCGCCGCAGCCTTGCGCTGATCGTCTCGCTCTGCGTGAACGTGGCGCTGATCGCCTTCATCGCGCTGGTGCTGTGGCGCGGGGCGCATATCGACCGCTCGGTCGGCGCCGGCGGCCCGCTCGCGCCCAAGAGCATCCTCGCCGAATTCCCCGGCCGCACCGCCGCCATCGACGCCGTGATCGCAGCGCATCGCGAAAAGGAAACCGCGCTGCGCGCCGCCGCCGTCGAGGCGCGCCGCGCCCTCGGCCACGTCGTCGCGTCGCCCGCCTACACGCCCGAGGCGATGCACAAGGCCTTCGCCGCGATCGCCGCCGCCGACGCCGCGCTGGAGGCCGACGCCGTCGCGATGTCCGACGAAAGCCTGGCTGCGCTCTCGCCCGGCGAGCGCAAGACGCTGGTCGAGCGCCTCAAGCGCCGCAACCGGTCGTGGCTCTGGCGCACGTTTCATCAAAGGGACCGGCTGTAGCCTGTCAGCTTGTCATCCGCCGCGACTGCGGCGGACCCGGTTGGTGCGCTACGAACCTTCAAAGGTCAGCGCAAACGTCACCTGGGTTCGCCGCAGTCGCGGCGAATGACATCGTGGCTCACAACCCCGACCGTATCTCCGTCCAGTCGTTGACGATCTTCTCCTTGTCCTTCAACCGGCGCTGGAAGATGCCGCTCTTGAGGAAGGTGTCGACGTCGCGCGAGAGGCCGAGCATCTGGAACGTGGTGTTCGGCAAGCTCTTCAGCCCCGTCTCGTTGGCCGGCTCGTCGCCGATCTTCAGGATCGTGTAGGCCGCCGCCTGGTCGGAGATGCCGGAATCGATCAGCGCCAGCGCCTTCGCCGCGTCCGTTGGATCCTTGTGCATCACCAGGCCGCAGACATAGGTGAACATGCCGCCCGGCGGGTTCATGTAGGCCACCGGCACGCCCTGCGCATGCAGCCGGCCATAGGTCACGCGCCACGACATCGCCGCCACCACCTCGCCCGACACGAGGCCCTGCGCCAGCTGCGTGTCGTCGCTCGAGATGAACCGCGTTTGCTTGACGAGTTCGCGCAGCTTCGCCTTCACCCTGTCGTAGTCGCCCGGGCCCATGGTGTAAGCATCGACGCCGATCATGTGCGCGACGAACGGCACGGTGTCGTCGACGCCCTCCAGCACCGAGACACGGCCCTTGTATTTCGGGTCGAACAGGATGTTCCAGCTCTGCGACCGGGCGTATTCCGGCGCAAGGTCGGTGCGGAAGGTGATCGAGGTGTTGCCCCAATATTGCGGCACGAACCACACCTTGCCGCCGCCGGCATCGATGCCCGCCATGCCCCGCAGGATCGCCGGGATGCGGTCCCAGTTTTTCAGCTTCGCCGTGTCGATCGGCTGGATCAGCCCGGCCTCGCGCCAGCGCGGGAATTCGTAATAGCAGGGCGCCATCACGTCCGGCTTGTAGCCGGCGCGCATCTTGGCGAAGGCTTCGTCCTCGTCGCTGTAGAGCGCGGTGGTGGGCGCCTCGTGATAGGCCTGCTCGTATTCGGCAAGGAACGGCTTGTCGGTGTAGTCCTCGAACGAGAACAGCACCGGCGGCTTCGAATCCCGGCCGCAGGCCGCGAGGCTCAGCAGCACCGCGCACCCCGCCGCGAGTTTGCCGGGAAATTTCATGGCATCGCCCAACGTAAACGCGAAACGAAACTAGGGCCGCGCGTGCGCTTGCGCAATCCGCATGAGTTTATCCGCGGCCGTCTCCCGCCTATGATGGGCCCATGAACAAGCCATCGCCCCCGCCCGCTTTCGCGCGCCCCGCTTTCGTCGACGAGGCGAGGTGCGAATTCGAGCGCACCCTCGCCGCCAACCCCGATGCCGAATGCATCGACTCGCTGATCGTCGACATCGCCGGCACGATGCGCGGCAAGCGCCTGCCGATCGCCGATGCGGGCCGGCTATTCGAGTACGGCATGCAGCTGCCGCGCTCCGTCTATCTGATGGACGTCAAGGGCGAGATGGTGAACCCGTTCGGCCGCGGCGTCGGCGACGGCGATCCCGACGGCACGGCGTGGCCGGTGCCGGGCTCGGTCTCTGCGGTGTGGGGCGAGGGCCCCAAGCGCCTCCAGCTGCTCACCACGATGCGCGACGAGGACGGCACGCCGACCGCCGGCGAGCCGCGCGCCGCGCTGGAGAACGTGATCGCGCGCTTCGCCGAAAAGCGCCTGACGCCCGTCATCGCGCTGGAGCTCGAGTTCTACCTGATCGATCCGCTGCTGACCGAGATGGGCACGCCGCAGCCGCCCTGCGATCCGCGCACCGGCATCCGCGATAAGGACAACGCGGTCTATTCGATCGACGATCTCGACCGCTATGCCGCGTTCCACCAGGCGCTCGACGCCGCCGCGAGGGTGCAGGAGGTGCCGGTCAGCGGCGCCTCGTCGGAATACGCGCCCGGCCAGTTCGAGATCAACCTGACGCATCAGGCGGACGCCCTGCGCGCCGCCGACGACGCGGTGCTGCTCAAGCAGATCGTGAAGTCCGCCGCGCGCGCCGCCGGCTTCGTCGCGACCTTCATGGCCAAGCCCTATCCCGACCGGGTCGGCAGCGGCATGCACATGCACGCCAGCATCCGCGACGCCGATGGCCACAACATCTTCGACGACGGCTCGGCCGGGGGCGCGCCGGCGCTGCGCCACGCCATCGGCGGCCTGCAGGCGCTGATGCCGGAATCGATGGCGCTGTTCGCGCCGTCGCGCAATTCCTATCGCCGCTTCGAGCCGGACATGTTCGCGCCGGTCAACCGCCGCTGGGGCGTCAACAACCGCTCGGCGGGCCTGCGCATCCCGGTCTCGCCCGGCCATGGCCGCCGCGTGGAGCATCGCGTCAGCGGCGCCGATGCCAATCCGTACTTCGTCGCGGCGTGCGTGCTCGCCGGCCTGCATCACGGCCTCGAGCACCAGCTCGATCCCGGCCCGGCCGCGAGCGGCAACGTCTCGCGCGAGCCGGATTTGGCGCTGCCCTTCACGCTCGACGACGCGCTGGGGCGCCTCAGGTGCGCGAAGGTGCTGCCGGGTTATCTGGGTGAAGAGACCGCCGCGCTTTATGCCGAGACCAAGCGCCTGGAGATCGCGCGCTTCCGCAAGATCATCCCGGCCGCGGAATACGACTGGTATTTGTAGGCAGACTGGCTCGATTTCGCCCAATCAATAAGGTGTCATCCGCCGCGAATGCGGCGGACCCAGTTGGGTTTGGACAGAGATGCAATTTTCACGCAGCAGCCCTACCGGCGGTTTTCCGCTATCACCTGGGTCCGCCGCATTCGCGGCGGATGACATGTGTGATTTGTTGCGCGATTGAGCACAGGCCCTAAAGCGACCGGAAGATCGGCGCATCGACCGCGCCCCAGGCATAGGTGAGGCGCAAGCCCGCGCTGATCGCATTGCCGCTTTCGCCCTCGCGCTCCGCCACCGCCGAATAGCGGCCGTCGAGCGCGATGTCGAAACCGGGCTCGGGCGAATAGCGCAGCGCCGCGCCGCCATAGCCGCCTTGCGTCGAATAGCGGTCGATCGCATAGCCGCCATAGAGGTCGAACCAGATATCGCCGCCGAAATCGTCGCTGAACGATCCGCCGAACTGATGCACCTCGCGCGTGCGGATCGAGAGCGGGATGAACGTCGTCTTATGCGCGTTCAGCACATACTCGCCGTCGCCGTCATAGTTCAGGCTCAACGGCCAGCCGTCGATGTCGTAGCGCAGGCCGCCGTGCCAGCCGATGGTGCGCGCGACGTTCTGATCGCCCGTCACGCCATAGCGCGTCGCTTGCGCCTCGCCCGTCGCCCAAAGCCCTTCGAAGATCTGCCCCGCCGCATAGAGCGCCGAATAGTCCTTGGCGCCCTTGAGCGAGATCGCCTCCGCCGTGTCGGTGTAAGGTTCGTGATAGGCCAGCCGCATGCCGATCTGGCCGAAATCCTCGGCGTCCGCGATCGTCACGCGCCCGCCATAGCCGGAGCGGCCGTACAAGCCTTCCGCCGACACCGACGTCCTCTCGTCGACGTCGAAGCGCAGCCCCGCCGCGCCCGAGGTGTCGACGACGTTCAGCGGCCCGGTCGTGCCGTTCGCCAGACGCACCGACTTCGTGTTCACCACGACATTGTGCACGTCGCCGAGCAGGCGGAGGTTCTCCGCGATCTGCGTGTCGAACCGGCCGTCGCTGGTGTAGAGCGAGGTGCCCTTGGTATGCCGGTAATCGCCCGAAACGATCACCACGCCGGCGTCGCCGGTGCGCAGCGTGTCGTAGCCGCCGCGCAACATCGTATCGAACGGCCGCTCGGCCGCGGCGCGCGCCGTCGCGTTCATCGCGAGCTTCCAACCGCGTCCCTCGCCGCCCGGCTGAAACGCCGGCGCCGGCGGGCCGGCATCGTCGGAGCCGCGCAGCACGCCTTCGCTGCCGTCGGGCGTGCCGGCGCGCGGCACCATGCGCAGCGAGAAGCCGTCGCTCTCCGCTTTCGCCAGGAACGTCACCGGCCGCTTGGAATGGATGACGGCATTGTCGTAGCCGGCATAGGCCATGTCGATCCAGTCGGGCAGCTCGTCCTGCAGCTGCGCGAACGCCGCGTCGTCCACCGGGCCGTTGAAGTCGAACGCGACCTCGTTCTGCGTCTCGTCGGCGCGGACCGATTTCAGCGACACGCCGCGGATGCGGATTTCGACGTTCGGCGTGCGCGCCACGATGGTCAGCGCCGGCGGCGCCATGTCATCGGCGCGCGCGAAACCTGCGCAGCCCAGAAGGGCTGCCGCCACCAGCACCACACGCAAACGATCCACGGCCCCTCTCGCGAAGCAGAGACGGTGAATCCTCGTTAACCGGGGTTAAGGAGAGGTTAATTGGCCTTCGGCAGCCGCAGCTCCGCCACGCTGCCGCCGCCCGGCGTGCCGTCCAGCTTCAGCGCGCCGCCCATCCGCCGGGCCAGCGACATCGCGATGGCGAGCCCCATGCCCGCGCCGGTCGAGGCGCCCGGCCGGTCGAAGCGCTTGAAGGGCTGACCCGCGCGCGCCGCCTCCTCGCGGCTGAAGCCGTGGCCGTTGTCGACCACGCGCGCCACGATCGCCGCTTCCTCCTCGCGCACGTCGACGCGCACCAGCCCGCCTTCCGGCGTGTAGAGCAGGGCGTTGGTGATCAGGCTGGTCAGCACGCGGCTCACCGCGAGCGGATCGGCCAGCGCCGGCCCGGCGTGCGCGAAGCCGATCTCCAGCGCCACGCGGCGCGAGAAGGCGCGGCCCGCATGCTCGCCCACCGCCGTCGCCGCCAGGGCGCAGACGTCGACGCTCTGCGTCTGGATCGGATAGCGCCCGGCCTCGACATTCGCGAATTCGAGGATGTCGCCGATCTTGTTGTGCAGCGCGCGGCCCGCCTCGTTGATGTCGTGGGCGTATTCGACGTATTTCGCGTGCCCCACCGCACCATAAAAGCCGCGCTCGATCACTTCGGAGAATCCGATGATCGCGTTCAGCGGCGTGCGCAGTTCGTGACTCATATGCGCGATGAACTCGGACTTGGCGCGCGCATCCTCCGCCGCGTTGCGCTCCGCCTCGGCGAGGCGCACCAGGAGCTTCGCCTCCACCGGCCGCGTCGCGCGCAGGCTGCGGATCGCCTCCGCCGCCTTGGCGCGCGCCGCGAACTCGCGCACGAACACCGCCGCCAGCGCCGCGCCCACCAATGCCGGTCCCAATATCACGAAAAGATAAAGCGGGATCGCACCCGTCCACGCCGCCAGCGCCGCGTCTTCGTCGATCGCGCTTCGCACCGTCACCGGCCAGCCGGGCACGGCGACCGCGTCGCCGCTGCCGTTCCACGCGACGTCGCGCAGGATCATCGTGCCGCCCGCCGTCGTCAGCGCGCCGCGCCGCAAGAGCCGCGACGGCACCAGGGCGCGCGGATCGAACGCCACCGCCACGATCCGGTCCTTGTAAGGAAACGTCAGCGTGCCCGGCGCGAAGACCCGCGGTCCGGCGGCGCCGGCCGACTCCGGGGGCAGCGTCACGGTGGAGGCGCCGTCCGCCGTCGCGACCGCCAGGCCGCTGGTGTCGTATTCGGTGATGTTCGCGATGCCCTCGGCGGCGAGGTTCGGTGGCGTGCCGTCGACGAAGCCGCGCCCGGCCGCCGCCAGCCGGTCGAGCGACGCGCCCGCCGCCGCGGCGATGTCGCCCGCGCGCTCTGCCTCGAACACCTGGGCCTGGGCCAGCGCATGGACGCGGTCGTTGCGCATCTGGAGCAGGGCGGCGGCGGCGAACACGCCGCAGATCAGCACCACGCACGCCACCACGGTGACGCGAATGTTCCGCGACGCATGCCGGGCGATCCCGGCCACGAACGGCAAACTCTCGGCGGTACGCACTTGCGCCACGCTGGCGACCCCTGAAGGCGAATCACTTGCCTTCAAGTCATTATGCGAATCGGGGACTCGGTGCCAAGAAAGTTAACGAGTGGTTACTCGATCATCTTGGTGGCGACCTCGAACAGATTCGAGGACAACCCGTCCAGCTTGGTCAGTTTTTCCAGCTCGCCCTTCATCAGCGCCTGGCGGCCCGAGTCATAACGCCGCCATGCCTCGAAGGCGCCGGCCATGCGGGCGGCGACCTGCGGGTTGATCTTGTCGAGCGTCCCGATCGTCCGGCCGACCAGCGCATAGCCCGAGCCGTCGGCGGCGTGGAAGCGCAGATGGTTGCCGGCGAAGGCGCCGACCAGCGAGCGCACGCGGTTCGGATTCTTGATGTCGAACACCGGGCGATGCATCAGATCGCGCACCACCGACGCCGTCCCCGGCAGGCAGGAGCCGGCCTGCAGGCTCATCCACTTGTCGAGCACCAGCGCGTCGCCCTTGAAGCGGTCGTGGAAGTGGTCGAACGCCGCCTCGCGCCGCGGCGAGTCGATGCGGGTGAGCGCGGCCAGGCCGGCGATCATGTCCGTCATGTTCGTCGCCGCGCGGTAATGCGCTTCCGCCAGATCCGCCGCCGCCTCGTCGTCCGCCGCCGTGAGATAGCGCAGGCAGGCATTGCGCAGCGCGCGCCGCCCGGCAGGCTTCGCGCCCGGATCGAAGTGTCCCAGCGTCACCATCTTCTCATAGAGCTGCGCGATGCGCGGCCGGTGCGCCGCCGCGACGGCGCGGATCAGGGCGATACGCGCCGCGAAGATGCCGTCGGGATCGGGCGTCGTCATCGCCTGCGCCAGTTCGGTATCGAGCGGCGGCAGCATCATGAACGCCGCATAGGCCGGATCGGCCTCCGCGTCGCCCAGCACCGCACCGATGGCGTCGACATATTGCTTCTCGTCTTCCAGCTTGCCGCCGCGCTTGGCCGCCGCCAGAAGGATTTGCGCCGCCAGCTTCTGCGCCGCTTCCCAGCGGTTGAAATCGTCCGGATCGGCCTTCATCTGGAACGCCAGCTCGTCCGCGCCATAGCCCGTGACGAAATTCGCCGGCGCCGAGAAACCGCGCCCCACCGATACCAGCGGCTTCTGCGCCACGTCGACGAAGTGGAACGTCTCCGACGCCTGCGTCAGCTCCACCACGCGCTCTTCCGGGCCCGTGCTCTTCTCGCCGTCCAGCGTCAGCGGCATCGGATTGCCGTTCTGCCCGATGAAGCCGAGCCGCACCGGGATGTGCATCGGCTCCTTGACCGGCTGGCCCGGCGTCGGCGCCAGTTCCTGCGTCAGCGTCAGCGCGAAGGTCTTCTTCGCGGCATCGTAGTCGCCCTTGGCGGTGATCGTCGGCGTGCCGGCCTGGCGGTACCAGCGGCGGAACTGGGTCAGGTCGCGCCCGCTCGAATCCTCGAAGCACTTGACCCAGTCCTCGACCGTCGCCGCCTGTCCGTCGTGGCGCTGGAAGTAGAGGTCGGTCGCCTTGCGGTAGCCCTCGGGTCCCACCAGGGTGTGCAGCATGCCGATGACCTCCGAGCCTTTCTCGTAGATCGTCGCGGTGTAGAAATTGTCGATGGTGATGTAGCTCTGCGGCTGCACGGCATGCGCCAAGGGCCCGCCGTCCTCCACGAACTGCCGCATGCGCAGCATCCGCACGTCCTCGATGCGCTTGACGCCGCGCGACCGCATGTCGGCGGAGAAATTCTGGTCCCGGAAGACGGTCAGGCCTTCCTTCAGCGACAGCTGGAACCAGTCGCGGCAGGTGATGCGGTCGCCGGTCCAGTTGTGGAAATACTCGTGCGCCACGACGCTCTCGATGCGGGCATAGTCGTCGTCGGTCGCCGTCTGCGGCGAGGCCAGCAGCAGCTTGTCGTTGAAGATGTTGAGGCCCTTGTTCTCCATCGCGCCGAAATTGAAGGCGCTGACGGCGACGATCATGAAGATGTCGAGATCGTATTCGCAGCCATAGACTTCTTCGTCCCAGCGCATCGAGCGCTTCAGCGAATCCATCGCGTAGACGACGCGGTCCTCGTTGCCGTGCTCGCAATAGATGCGCAGGTCCACCGGCTTGCCCGAGCCGCGCGTATAGCTGTCCTTGTGGACGCCGAGATCGCCGGCCACGAGGGCGAAGAGATAGCAGGGCTTGGGGAAGGGATCGTTCCACACCGCGAAGTGCCGCCCGTTCGCCAGATCGCCCGCCTGGATCAAATTGCCGTTCGACAGCAGCACCGGATACGCCGTCTTGTCGGCCTCGATGCGCGTCGTGTAGATCGCCAGATTGTCCGGCCGGTCTAGGAAATAGGTGATACGGCGAAAGCCCTCCGCCTCGCATTGGGTGCAGAACATGCCCTTCGAGGTGTAGAGGCCGTTCAGCGTCGTGTTGGCCTCCGGCGCGATCTCGGTGACGATCTCGAGCGTGAAGCGCTCCGGCAGGTCCGTCAGCGTGAGCAGGTTGTCGCCCACTGCGTACGCGTTCGCCGCCAGCTTGCGCCCGTCGATCGCGACCGACACCAGCGTCAGCTCCTCGCCGTCGAGCGGCAAGGGCGCACCCGCCGCGCCCTTGCGCGTCACCTGCGACGTCGCGGTGACGATCGTCTTCGCCGGATCGAGCTGGAAATCGAGGCTGATGTCGCTGATGTGATAGTCCGGCGCGCGATAGTCCTTGAGATGAACGGCGCGCGGCTCGTCGGTGCGCATGAGGGTTCCTTGCGGGTGGGGCGGCGCACTTTACGCCCCGGCCCCCGCCTACTTCCACCCCAAACAGCGGAGGGAAAAGGTACCCTTCAAGCAATCTTGAACGACATCCGGGATCGCCCCCTTGTCTTCCTGCCGCAGCCGCGCGGCGCGCAGCGCGGTGGCGGGGTGATCGCCGATCCAGCTCCGTCCGCATGCCTTCTTGCCGCACACCTGGGCATCGAGCCGTTCGAGCAGGTCCGCCATGTGCGACGGCTTCTCGCCCATGCGCCGCAGCGTCGCCGCGCCGTCGTCGTCGGCCTGCTGCTCGAAGCCGCGCGAATAGGACGAGGACAGGATCAGGCCCGGCAGGATCGCGCTCATCTGCCCGACCTGCGAGACGTCGCCGGTGAAGATCGCCAGCGCCGCGGGCACCAGCGCCGCCTCGATCACCTCCTGCAGCTGGTGCGCGTGATCGACATGGCTCATCTCGTGCGCGAACACGCCTTCGATCTCGGCGGGGTTCTTGACCGCTTTCCACAGCTGGTCGGTCATCACGATCGTGCCGTCGGGCAGGCCGAACGCGTTCGGCCCGATCCTTCCGCCGTTGCGGAACACCAGGCGATAGCCGCCGATGCCGCCCTTGGCATGCGCCGCGGTGCGTTCGAACAGCGCCGTCGCCCTGGCCTGGTCGGCCGCGCCCAGCGTGGTGGGATAGAGCGCCGCGCGGTCGAGCGCCATCAGCGTCTGCTCCGCCATCGGATGCGCGACCTCGGGCGCGATGCGCTGCGCGATCTGTTCGGCCATCCTGGGGATGACCTGCGCGACGAAGAACACGCCCGCCGCCACGGTGACGACGAGCGCCAGCGCCACCACCGGCCATGCCTTCTCCAGCCCATCGGTGAAGCGGCCGCGCCGCAGCTTGCCCAATTGCCACAGCAGCGCGTCGGCGCCGTCATTGTCGTCGGTCTCGAAGCGTGCGCCGTCCGCCAGGTCGAAGCGCCGCGTCAGCCGCGCCAGCCGCGCCGTCACCGTCACGTCGCGGCGCTGCACTTGCGCCAGCGCCTGGCCGCTCTCGTCCGCGATGTGCAGCGTGCGCTTTTCCGGCACGCTCGCCCGGGCCGGCACGGCGCGCGCCGCGCCCGGATAGAAATAGCGTCCTTCCAGGATATCGCTCATAGCCCGAACCCGAAGTCGAAGAAGCCCGCGATCTCCTCGCCGATGGCGCTCTGGCCTTCGAGCGCTTCCGAGGTGAAGGCCTCGAGGTCGCCGCTCGCGATCACCGCGTATTTGGCCATGCGATAGCGCGCCAGCCGCACCCGCGCGAAGGGATAGAACAGGCCGAGCGTCAGCAAGGTCAGCAGCACGTTGGTGGTCACGATCCACGCCACGCGCAGCGCCGAGGCCTTCGACTGCAGGCGGAAGCCGCCCTCCAGCGTCGCGTTGCTGATCGCGACGTTGGTCACCATCGTGGTCACGAAATTCGTCACGAAGGCCGAGCCCAGGCCGAACACGCCGAACGCGATGAAGGTGAAGTCGTTCGGCCCGAGCGGCAGCGAGACGCTTGCCATCGCGTGCAGCTTGGTGATCAGCACCATCAGGCCGAAGGCGGCGAGCAGGCCCACGACCAGCATGCCGACGATCAGGATGAAGCCGAGCAGGTAGATGCCGTAGACCCGGCTCGCGGTGAATTCCGTCTTGAAGTTGCGGCCGCCGAAGCGGTGATGGTTGATGTAGAAATAGTCGTGGACGCGCCGGGTGAACGGCACCAGCGGGAAGAAGGCGAGCGCCGCCGCCGACCACACCGCATAGGCGATGAACGCCTCGAAATAGGTGGCGTCGAAATTGAAGCGCACATTGCGCCACGAACTGTTGCGCGCCGTGAAGCGCAGCGAGGAATTGGCCAGCCAGGGCAGGGCGGCGGCCAGGATCAATATCCAGATGCCGAAGCTGATCGGCGCGATCACCACGCTCAGCGAATAGAGCAGGAACAGCGCCAGCGCGATGACACGGCCGAGCAGGATGCGCAACGGATTGGCGTGGTACTCGAACGAATTCCCCGCGAGCTGCGTGTTGCCGTAGAAATAGCGCTGTGTGCGGACCTTGGCCCATGCGCTGTAGACGCCGAGCGTGATCACGCTCAGCGCGACGTTCACGATCCAGATGCGGAAATACTCCGCGCCCCGGCCATGAAACTCGAGCTTATGGACCGTCGGCGCGCCGTCCGGCTGCGCTGGCAAATCCGACATGGAAGATACGCCCAACCCCTCGGCCCGGACTATGACCGTCCGCGCGGCCCCGCGCTACCGTCCGTCGTGTCACAAGGTTAGGGAACAGGGTTAATGGGAGGAAAGAGGGGAGCGTCGCAGCTGGAAATCTCGAATCCTAATCCGTCCCGTCGATCGCGCTGATCACGTCCTGTGCCTCGTGCGCCAGTTCGACCACCGCCTGCGGCATGTCCTCGCCGGAGCGGCGCGCCCATTCGATCAACCCGGTCGCGAAGGCGAAGAGCCTGGGCGCGCTGGCGATCATCCGCGCCTGGCGCTCGACCTTGGCCGGATCGAGGTCGTATTCGGCGCCCGGCACGCGCCAGCCGCCCCATTCCGCCTCGCCTGTGATCACCACCGGATAGGTTCCCGGCACCGGATGGCGCGCGCAGTCCTCGGCCGGCTGCCACTTGTTGCGCGCGCGCACGACGCGCCAATGGCCGCCCTCGCGCTTCGGCTCGCCCGTGTTGGGTTCCTCGGATTGCAATTCGTCGGCGGTGAACTCGCGCCCGAGCCCGACGTCGTAGTGCACGCGGATCGGCTCATCGAGGCCTTTGGCCCAATGCGGGACGACGTGCTCGACGAGCGCCCATGTGCCGACCGGCCTCACATAGACGCGCTGGTTCTTATGGAAGGATGCTTTCGCCATGTTTTCGGTCGACCCGCGTTTACCCAAGGTAACGCTGCCATAACGTCAATTAAATCCACGTTAAACGGCGGACTCGCTTTTCACCTTTTGCGTGTTCTATCGTCGGTTAACGACAACACGCGAGGGCGGACCGCCGATGAATTTCGATTTCTCCGACGACCAGAAGATGCTGAAGGACCAGGCACGCAAATTCCTGTCCGAGAAATGCACCACCAAGACCGTGCGCACGGTCTTCGAGGGCGAGGCGCATCACGACGCCGCGCTGTGGAAGCAGGTCGCCGAGATGGGCTGGACCGGAACCGCGATCCCCGAGGCGTTCGGCGGTCTCGGCCTCGGCTATCTGGAACTCTGCGTGATCGCGGAAGAGATGGGCCGCGCGCTGGCGCCGGTGCCGTTCTCCTCGACCGTCTATCTCTTCGCCGAAGCGCTCCTCATCGCCGGCAGCGACGCGCAGAAGAAGACGTACCTGCCGCAGATCGCCGAAGGGAAACTGATCGGCACCTTCGCGCGCGCCGAAGGCCCCGGCGCCGTCCTGCCCAAGAACATCCGCACCACGCTGAAGGGCGGCAAGCTCTCCGGCAAGAAGATCGCCGTCGTCGATGGCCCCATCGCCGACCATGTCGTCGTGCTGGCGCAGACCAGCGAAGGCGCGGGCGAGCGCGGGCTGCAGCTCTGCGTCGTCGACCTCAAGGGCGCGGGCGTCACGCGCACGACCAACGCCACGCTCGATGCGAGCCGCGGCCATAGCGACATCACCTTCGACAACGCGAGCGCCGAGCCGCTCGGCAAGGCCGGCGAAGGCTGGAGCGATGCGAGCCGCGTTCTCGACCGCGCCGCGATCCTGATGGCGTTCGAGCAGGTCGGCGGCGCCGACGTCTGCCTCGCCATGGCGAAGGACTACGCGCTCAACCGCTACGCCTTCGGCCGTCCCATCGCCTCGTTCCAGGCGATCAAGCACAAGCTCGCCGACATGTACGTCAACAACGAGCTGGCGCGCTCCAACGCCTATTACGGCGCCTGGGCGCTGTCGACCGGTGCGCGCGAGCTGCCGCTGGCCGCCGCCTCGGCGCGCGTCTCGGCGACGCAGGCCTTCGACTATGCGTCCAAGGAGAACATCCAGACGCATGGCGGCATCGGCTTCACCTGGCAGATGGATTGTCACTTCTACTACAAGCGCGCCAAGGAGACGGGCCTCGTGCTCGGCCCGCAGCGCGCCTGGAAGGACAAGCTCGTCACCGAACTCGAAACCAGCAACGCATGAACCGCCTTTCTGTCATGCCCGCGAAGGCGAGCATCCAGTGGCTTGGCGCGGTGCCAAGTCTGGATTCCCGCCTTCGCGGGAATGACAGGTTGAGGCACTCACAATAAACGGGAGAGTAAAATGGATTTCGAAGACAGCCCCGAAGAAGCCGCGTTCCGCAAAGAAGTCCGCACCTGGCTCGATGGCAACGCGACGCGCCGCGAGGGCAAGCGCAAGATCGATCCGGAAGACATGGAGAACGGCGCCGCCAACGAGATGGCCGCGTCGAAGGCCTGGCAGAAGGTCAAGGCCAAGGCCGGCTATGCCCGCATCACCTGGCCCAAGGGCATGGGCGGCATCGGCGGCACGCCGATGCAGTCGATCATCTTCGGCCAGGAAGAGAGCAAGTACGACGTCGCGAACGGCGGTCCGTTCGCGATCGGCCTGGGCATGTGCATCCCGACCCTGATGGCCTATGGCGACGAGGACGCCAAGAAGCGTTACGTGTGGCCCGCCGTGCAGGGCGACGAGATCTGGTGCCAGCTCTTTTCCGAGCCGGCCGGCGGCTCCGACGTCGCCAACCTGCGCACCAAGGCCGAGAAGAACGCCGACGGCACCTGGACCATCAACGGCTCCAAGATCTGGACCACCGGCGCGCAGTTCTCGAACTTCGGCATCATCCTCACCCGCACCGATCCCAACGTGCCCAAGCACAAGGGCCTGACGATGTTCTACATCGACATGAAGGATCCGGGCGTCGACATCCGTCCCATCAAGCAGGCCTCGGGCGGCTCGGGCTTCAACGAGATCTTCTTCACCGACGTGAAGGTGAAGGACAGCCAGCGCCTCGGCGAAGTCGGCCAAGGCTGGCAGGTCGCGCTCACCACGCTGATGCACGAGCGCCTCGCGGTCGGCGGCGGCACCGGCGGCGGCCTCGACGTGGCGCAGCTGATGACGCTGGCGCGCGGAATCGAGCTGGAAGATGGTCCGGCCGTGAAGAACGCTGCGGTGCGCGAGAAGATGGCCGACTGGTATGTCCGCTCGGCCGGCCTGCGCTACACGACGATGCGCACGATGACGGCGCTCAGCCAGGGCAAGCAGCCTGGGCCGGAAGCCTCGATCGCCAAGATCGTGGTGGCGTCGAAGCTGCAGGACCTCTCGGCCTTCGCGATGGACCTCGAAGGCGAGGCCGGCATCCTGATGGGCGAGGAAGCGCCGGTGGGCGGCGCCTTCCAGGGCGGCTGGCTGTCCTCGCCGGGCCTGCGCATCGCCGGCGGCACCGACGAAATCCTGCGCAACATCATCGCCGAACGCGTGCTGGGCCTGCCCGGCGACATCCGCGTCGACAAGGACGTCCCGTTCAACAAGATCCCGACGGGGCGCTAAGCAAAACCTCCCTCGTCCCCGCGAAAGCGGGGGGAGGGACGGGGGCGGCACATGCGGTCTCTCTGGTTCGCGCGATATGCGCTGTTGGCGAGCGCGGCGATCTATGCCGCCGCAATGACGCTCGGCCTCCTGAAGATCGGAAATGGCGAGCTGATGTTCGGGCTCTCCATCTTGTCCGCCGTCGGCATCGGCGTGTCCGCCATTCTCTGCGTCGTGCTGCAGTTCGTCATCCTGCCGATGCTGCCGCGCCCGAAGCCATAGGTTTCAGGGGAACTCCCATGATCGGCTACATCACCATCGGCACCAACGACATGGAGAAGGCGAAGGCCTTCTACGAGAAGGCGCTCGCGCCGCTCGCCGTGCGCAAGACCTTCGGCAACGAGCGCATGCAGGGCTATGGCGTGAAAGGCCAGCCCGGCTCGCTGGTGATCTGCAAGCCCTACGACGGCGAGACGGCCACGCACGGCAATGGCGAGATGGTCGCGCTCAGCGCGCCGTCGCGCGACGCCGTCGACGCCGTCTATAAAGAGGCGCTCGCCCTCGGTGGCACCGACGAAGGCGCGCCGGGCCTGCGCAACGCGAACTACTACGGCGCCTATTTCCGCGACCTCGACGGCAACAAGCTCGTCGTCTTCAAGATGGGGGCCTGAGCATGCTCGGTTACGTCACGCTCGGTATCGGCGATTTCGAGGCATCGAGGGACTTCTACGACAAGACGCTCGCCGGCCTCGGCGGCAAATTCATGATGAAGACCGGCGGCGGCCAGCTCTACGGCAACGGCGCCGGCCCGCTTCTCGGCATCACTAGGCCGTTCGACGGCGAGCCCGCGAGCCATGGCAACGGCACGATGGTCGCGCTCGCCGCGCCGTCGCGCGCCGTGGTGGAGCAGGTCTATTCCGACGCGCTCGCCGCCGGCGCCGCCGGCGAGGGCGCCCCCGGCCTCCGCACCGGAACCTTCTACGGCGCCTATTTCCGCGATCCCGACGGCAACAAGATCTGTGTTTTCACGACGGGCGCGTGAGCGCGGACGCATGGTTACCGCGCGCTTCATCACATAACCTAACGCGCTTTTAATCTGGGGCGTGCGCAATGGGCGCATGCGAACCAAAGCTCTCCTTTTCGCTGCTCTCGCCCTGGCGCTTGCCGGCTGCGGCAGCGCACCCTCGACGCCGCTCGGCCACGCGCTCGCCGCGCTCAAGGCCGGCGACCGCGATGCGTTCCTGACGGCGAAGGCCGAAGCCGATGCGGCGCTCAAGGCCGGCTGGCAGCCGGGCGACGATCCGTGCAAGGCGCAGCCGGTCGATTTCGAGCACCATGGCGAAGCGGCGCTGATCGACAAGCTCGATCACCCCGATCTCTTCAAGCTTCCGGACGAGCAACGCTTCGTCTACGCCGCGCACGTCGCGGGCAAATGGGCCGCGCCGATGGCCGAGGGCATGGTGTGGAGCCAGGGCGCCGGCATCATGGAGGTCACGTTCGCGACCGTCACCAAACGCCTCCAATCCGATTGCGATCAGCAGGCGATCATGCAGCGGCTGATATTCTACGGCCAGGCGCCGAGCGAGGCCGAACGCATCGCGGTCCTGTCGGACTGGAAGGACGAACTGCACACGCGCTATGGCGACGATGCCGGTTTCGAAACGCATATGCGCGACGCGAACGCCGCGCTCGACCGCAACGGCTTCACGGGCCAGTACCCGATCTTCCTGCAGCTCAACGGCTCCGACGACGGCGAGACCGCCGACACCTTCGCCGACGTGCAGCGCAAGCTGAACGGGCACTAGGCGGTGCCCCTTCGCGGCGGTTAAACTCGGCGCATGGTCTCTTCGCCCTGCATCAAGGTCTGTTTCGTCGACGGCGCCACGGATATCTGTGCCGGCTGCGGCCGCACCCTGCCCGAGATCGCGCGCTGGGGCCGCATGACGGAAGACGAGCGCCTCGCGCTGATGGCGACGCTGCCGGAGCGCATGCGCGCGAAGGGCCTCACGCCGCAAACGCCGGTGCCGTAACGGCGCGCTACCCTTTTTTCTTCCAGACCCGCCAGTCCCTATCGACCGCCTCCGCCATCCGCGCCGCGGCGTCGTAAAGCCAGCCGTCCTTCTGCCGCGCCAGGTGCTTCAGCACCGCCGCCCGCGCGCCCGCCGTCGTGCGGTGGATGTGCGCCGTCTCGCGGCCCATCGCGTTCAGCACGTCGCGCCGCTCCGCCGCATCCGCCAGCTCTTCGAGCGCAATGGCGTCGGCATGCGGGCCGAGCCGCCGCACGATCCAGCCGGGCGCGACGTGCAGAAACGGATCGGCCGGACGCGCCAGCCGCGCCAGGATCGCCGCAGTGTCGGCCGGCACCGCGCCCTCGCCGCCCGTCGCCCAATGGATCGCGGCCGGCGCCCGCGCCTTGGCCTCGCGCGCCACGCGGCTGCCGTCGAGCAGGCCCGTCGCCACGACGCGCGGCAGCCCAAGGCTTCCCATGCCGGCCACCCGCCGCTTGAACACGATGGCGTCCGTACCCTTGGGCAGCGCGCCGAGCAGCAGCGCCTTCGCCGCCGCCTCCGGCAGGGTCTTCTTCTGCGACAGCACCTTCTTCCAGAACTTGCGCGGCGAGCGATGATCGCTCGTCGCCAGCACGCGCAGATGCGCGTTGTTCTCCTCCAGCACGAAGGGATGCGGCGCGTCCTCGGCCATCGCCTTGGCATAGCCGATCAGGATCCCGCCCACCGCGCGGCGCGCGCCGACATAGAGGCTGCCCGACTCCACCGCGATCAGCGTGCTCGCCGCCAGCCGCACCAAATCGTGCGCATAGACGTCGCGATGCGCCTCGTCGAAATCGTTGACGCCCCAGGCGAGCCGCGCATCGGCATCGCGCCAGGTGCCGAAATTCTCCAGATGCAGGTCGCCCACCGCCAGCACGCGCGGCGCCCCACCCTGATCGCCGCACAGTTTCGGAAACTGCTGCGCCCACCGGTAATAGGTCGCGCGCAGAAAGCCGAAGGCGCTCGCCCGCATCTGCGCATGCTTCTGCTTGAGATCGCTCCTGACCAGCGGCACGTGCCGCCCGAGCCAATGCTCGTAGCTGTTCGTCGCCTCGACGATGTTCATCGCGCCCGCTCCCGACCGGCGGGGGACTATAGCGCAGTCACCACACGAACGGCAGCAGCGCCGCGACCTCGCGCCGGTACTGCGCATAGGCGGCGCCGAACTGCGCCATCAGCATGCGATCCTCGGCCGCGATGCGATAGGCATACGCCGCCAGCGTCGCCGCCACCGAGAGCGCGACGACGAACAGGCTGGCCGAGGCCAGCGCGAAGCCCGTGAAGCACAGGACCGATCCCAGATAGCCGGGATGGCGCACGACGCGATATGGCCCGCGCCGCTCCAGCGTATGCCCGTCGTCGTCGATCAGCAGCGTCCGCGTGTAGCGATGGCGCAAGGTCAGCACGGCCCACAGCCGCAGGCACAGGCCGCCAAGGCCCAGCGCGACTCCCGCCCACGCCACGCGCACCATGACGGGCGTGGGCCCCGGCCACACGAACCAGTTCGGCACGGCGATGATCCGCGACATCGTCGGCGTGCGTATGGTGAGCAGGAAACCGAAGATCACGACCAGATAGGCCAGCATCAGGACCCGCGTGCTGCCGCCATCGGATGCGCCGCCGCGCACGCGCCGCGCCGTTGCGCCGAAGCGGACATAGGCCTGCAGTTCGAACAGCACGATGAGCAGCAGCGCCGCCGTCACATGCGGCGGCAGCGCCAATCCCCAAAGATCGGCCAGCCGCCTGAGCGCGTCGGACATGGTCTGCCTCCCCTTCGGCATTCCCCGAAAGAATAGAACGCCGTCCGCGCTTGCATGCAATTTTAGCCGTTTGCGCAACCGGTGCTTAGCCCGGCGCGGTCCACAATCGCACCATGCGCATCGTCCGGTATCTCCTACCCTGTCTCGCCGTCCTGATCGGGCTCACGGCCTTTTCGGTTGCGCGGATCGCGGCGGCAGGAACGCAGCTCGCCGCCGGGCCCGACGCGGGCGAAACCGTCGCCGGCCGTTTCACGCCCTGCGACCGCGGCGAAGGCACGGACTGCGTGATCGACGGCGACACCATCCGCGTCGGCGGCGAGGCGGTGCAGATCGCCGATATCGACGCGCCGGAGGCGCGCCATGCGCGCTGCAATTCCGAGCGCGCGCTCGGCCTGTCCGCCGCCGCGTATCTGGTCGGGATTCTGAACCAAGGGCCCTTCACGCTGGTGCCAGACGGCGACCGCGACACCGACGTCTATGGCCGCAAATTGCGGCGCATCGAGCGCGGCGGCCGTTCGCTCGGCATGGCGCTGGTCGCCGAAGGCCTGGCACGTCCCTGGAGTGGCGCGCGCGTGTCGTGGTGCGCTTAGCTAGGCGGTATCGCTCAGGCTATCGCGTCCCAGCGGCCACGGCTCCAGCACTTTGCCGGCCATCGCGCCCAGCCAGTCGAGGCCGCCGCGCAGCCGCACATTGTCGCCGATCACGATGATCGCCGGCGCCGCCCCGGTCGCCGCCTCGCCGAGCTCTGCCAGCGTCGTCACCGCAACGGATTGCTCGGCGCGCGCCGCGTCGCTCACCACCGCCGCCGGCTCGTCGGCGCGCCGCCCGGCCGCGATCAGCTTCGCAGCGATTTCGCCGGCATGCTTGCGCGCCATGAACAGCACCAGCGTCGGCGATCCCTTGGCGAGGCTCGCCCAATCCAGATCGGGCAGCCGTCCGTTCGCGTCGTGCCCTGTGACGAACGTCACCGCGTGGTTGGTGTCGCGATGCGTCACCGGAATGCCGGCATAGGCGAGACCGCCGATCCCCGCCGTCACGCCCGGCACGATGCGGAACGGCACGCCGCCCCGCACGAGGCTCAGCGCCTCTTCGCCGCCGCGCCCGAACACGAAGGGATCGCCGCCTTTCAGCCGCAGCACGCGCTTGCCCTTCTTGGCCAAGCTCACCAGCGTGCGGGAGATGTCCGACTGGCGGCACGATTTCACGCCGGCGCGCTTGCCCGCGAAGATCAACTCGCCGCGCGCCAGCTTCAGCAGCGCGGTGTCGATCAGCGCGTCGTAGAGGATGACGTCGGCGCTCTGGATCGCGTGCGCGCCCAGTACGGTGACCAATCCCGGATCGCCCGGCCCCGCGCCGGCCAGCCACACCCAGCCGCGCTCGAACGCCGGCAGGCCCAGCGTCTCGGCCAAGGCATGCGTCTCGGTCCGCAGGGAGAGGGGATTGCTCATTTCACATCCCAAATCTGTGGGACGGATTATATCACACAAAATTCCGGATAAAACCCACCCTCCCTCAGGGGGAGGGTTGGGTAAGGGATTGAGATGTTCTCTTTGCGTTCCTATATAATGTGTGGCCCGCCGCTGGTGTCCGCCGGCACAGCCGTGCCATCAAATTCGGCAAATTTCGACGAACAATTATATTGCCGAAGCAACGGCGCCCCGCGGCGGGGCGTTAAGCTAGCAACTCCAACACAGGGGCCTTCATGACCGAGAAAACCGGTGAAATCGTCCGCGCCGACGGCACGTACCGCTGCGAGCGTTGCCACAAGACGACGCACTTCACCAAGGACGATGTGTTCTCCACCTGCCCGCATTGCGGCTTCGACACCTTCGACATCGCCAACGCCCGCTTCGAGACCAAGGACGGCAAGCTCGGTCCGCACGAACCCGAGCCCGACGGCACGTGACGGCGGGTTGCCTTCGCCGAATTCCCAAGCCACATAGCGCCGCCCTCCAGCGAGTTCCCCATGACCATCCGCACCGACCTGAAAGCCAACACCTTCGAATACGAGATGCAGCCGCTCATCACCCAGAACGGCTTTCGCGAATACGACGCGCGCTGGCTGTTCGGCAAAGAGCTGAATCTGATGGGCGTGCAGATGGTGGGGCTGGGCCTCGGCACCTATTTCCACGAACTCGGCATCAAGCCGAAGGTCGCGACCGGCCACGACTATCGCTCCTACGAGATGTCGATCAAGCAGGCGCTGATCATCGGCCTGATGCAGGCGGGCTGCGAGGTCGTCGACATCGGCCTCGGCACCACACCGATGGGGTATTTCGCGCAGTTCGCGCTCGATTGCCCGGGCCTTGCCATGATCACCGCCAGCCACAACGAGAACGGCTGGACCGGCGTGAAGATGGGTGCGCAGAAGCCGCTGACCTTCGGCCCCGACGAGATCAAGCGGCTGAAGGCGATCGTGCTCGGCGAAGAGTTCAAGCCGCGGGCCGGCGGCAGCTATTCCCGGGTCGAGAACTTCCGCGACAAGTATCTCGACGAGCTGACCAAGGGCCACAAGCTGTCGCGCGCCATCAAGGTGACGGTGGCGTGCGGCAACGGAACTGCCGGCCTCTTCGCGCCCGAGGCGCTGCGCCGCATCGGCGCCGAGGTGACGGAATCGCAGTGCAATCCCGACTACAATTTTCCGAACTACAATCCGAACACCGAAGACCTTCACATGCTGGGCGCCATGGCGAAGGACCTGAAAGAGAACAAGAGCGAGATCGCGCTGGGCTTCGACGCCGACGGCGACCGCTGCGGCGTGGTCGACGACAAGGGCGAGGAGATCTTCGCCGACAAGATCGGCGTTCTCTTGGCGCGCGACATGTCCGCCAAGCACAGGCACGCGAAGTTCGTCGTCGACGTGAAATCGACCGGCATCTTCGAGATCGATCCGGTCCTCAAGAAGAACGGCGCGACGACCGACTACTGGATCACCGGCCATTCCTACATGAAGCGCCGCTGCAAGGAGATCGGCGCGCTCGCCGGCTTCGAGAAGAGCGGTCACTACTACATGTGCGCGCCCTACGGGCGCGGCTATGACGACGGCATCGTCGCCGGCATCGCGGTGCTGGAGATGCTCGACCATGCGGGGCCGGACGCGAAGATATCCGACATGGCCGCGACGCTGCCCAAGACCTGGAGCTCGCCGACCATGGCGCCCGAATGCCCCGACGACAAGAAGTACGGCGTGGTCGACGCGATCGTGAAGGAATACCAGGACGCCGAGAAGAAGGGCGAACAGATCCTCGGTCAGAAGATCAAGAAGCTGGTGACGGTGAACGGTGTCCGCGTGACGCTGGAAGACGGCACCTGGGGCCTCGTCCGCGCCTCCTCGAACAAGCCGAGCCTGGTGGTGGTGGTCGAGAGCCCGAAATCCGAGGATGAGATGAAGGGCATGTTCAAGGACATCGACTCCCGCCTGAAGAAGCACAAGGACGTCGGCGACTACGATCAGAAGATCTGACCGTCAGGGCTGCATCTTCATCAGCGTGTAGACATTCGCGGCCTCCGGCCCCTGGGCGTTGGCCGCGGCGATGTCGGCCTTGCCGTTCGCCGTATCGCCGGCCTTGATCCGCGTCACGCCGCGTCCGTAGAGGGCGTAGACGTCGGATGGGTCGAGGCGCAGGGCTTCGTCGTAATCCGCGACGGCTGCGGCGTAGTCGCCCTTGCGGTGCCATTCGACCGCGCGGTTGCGATAGGCAGCGCCAAGCTTGGGCTTGAGTTTGATCGCCGCGTTGAAATCGGCCATGGCCAGGTCGTATTGCCCCAGCATGTCGTAATCGATCCCGCGATTGATCAGCACCTCGGTGCGATAGCCGTCCGATGCGGAAAGCGTCTGCAGCAAGGCGGTGCAGGCCTTGATGGCGCCCGGCGCGGAGGTAGCGTCGAGGCTGTCGCAGCGCGGCTGCGGCCGGTCGCGCGCAGCGTCATAGGCGAGATATCCCACGGCGGCGAGACAGAAAACGATGATCGCGATAAACCGGAACCGCATGCCGATGTTCTCCTCTACGCGCCGAGCCTAGCACGAGACGCGAAAATTGATGCGTCCGCCGCGGTGAAATGCGTTAGGCTCGGACGCTCGCGGAGGCTTCTCATGCCCGACATCGACGAATACGCCGGCCAGCACATCGTCATCGAGAACGACGGCGCGCGCTGCATCCATTCGCGTTATTGCGTGCTGAACCTGCCGTCGGTGTTCGTGCCCAATGTCGACGGGCCGTGGATCCACCCCGATGCCGCCGCCACCGAGGCCGCCATCGCCGTCGTCACCAAATGCCCGTCCGGTGCGCTGCGCTATCGCCCCGCCTCGGACACGACGCATGCCGAGGGCGCGCCGGGCGTCAACACGATCCGGGTGTGGGAGAACGGCCCGCTCGCCGTGCACGCCGCGCTCGACGTCGGCGGCGACACGGCCAGCCTGCGCGCCACGCTGTGCCGCTGCGGCCTCTCCAAGAACAAGCCCTATTGCGACCATTCCCATGTCGAAGGCGCCTTCGTCGCCACCGGCGAGCCGCAATCGAAGGCGGTTGCGGCGGTCGACCATCGCGACGGCCCGCTCAAAGTGACGCCGACGCGCAATGGCCCGCTGAAAGTCGAAGGCGCGGTGGAGATCTGCGCCGCCAGCGGCCGCACCATCGCGCGCGAGACCAGGACGTTCCTGTGCCGCTGCGGCCATTCGCAGGACAAGCCGTTCTGCGACGGCTCCCACGCCAAGGCGGGCTTCAAGGCGGATTGATCAAATCCAGTCCAACCCGAGCGCGTCGTATGCCATGCGCGCCGCGGTGATGAAGATGAAGAACGCGAACAGCATGCGCAGGCTGCGCTTGTCGGTGTTGTGCGCCAGCTGCGCGCCGAACGGCGCCACCAGATAGCTCACCGGCGCGATCAGCAAGAAGCCGAGCAGGTTCACATAGCCGAGCGAGTAGGGCGGCAGATGCGCCGCGCCCCAGCCCGTCCAGATCGCGCCGATCGTGCCGGGCACCGAGATGATCGCGCCGAACGCGCTCGCCGTGCCCACCGCCCGGTGGATCGGCACACCGAACAGCGTCATCGCCGGCACGCCGATGGTGCCGCCGCCGATGCCCATCATCGTCGACACGCCGCTGATCCCCGCCGGCAGGAGCGCGCCGCCGATGCCGCGCGGCAGCTGGCCGGCGATGCGCCGCGTCTCGTGCACGAAGGCAAGCTGGATCGCCACCGGCAGCGCCACCACCGCGAAGAACAGCGACAGCGCCTGCCCCTTGGCATAACCCGCCAGCACCGAGCCGATCACCACGCCCACCAGCATCGGCCAGACCCAGCGGCGCAACAGCGCCCAATCCACCGCGCCTTTCTTGTTATGGCTGCGCAGCGAGGAGATCGAGGTCGGGATGATGGTGGCTAGCGACGTGCCCACCGCGATATGCATCCGCACATTGGGGTCGATGCCGAGCAGGTCCATCACGTGATAGAGCACCGGCACGATCACGATGCCGCCGCCGACGCCGAGCATGCCGGCGACGAGGCCGCCCACCACGCCCGCGATCACCAGCCCGAGCGCGAACGTCCCGAGCTCGCCGCCCGCCGCATGTGTGAAAAATTCCATGACCCACCCGCGAAAACCGCGCGGAGTGAACCGGCAAACCGGGGCAGGCGCAAGCGCGCGGCGGGTGTCTTACGGCGCTACGAATCCGCCCCGCGATACGCCACGACGGCTTGCAAAAAAGCCCCGTCGCGTCGACATTGACACCGGTAGACAGTTTTGGAGGCCGCATGGATCGCCGCGCCGTCCTTAGCCTCGGCGCCGCTTCCGTCGCCGCGCTGGCGTCGGTCGCGCGTGCCGCCGGCCCCGTGCCGTCGAGCGACCGGCTGCCCGGCGATCCGAGCGAGACGATCGCGCTGTGGCCCGGCGCGCCGCCCGGCGGCGACGGCGTGCATCTGACGCTGCAGTTGCTCGAGCGTTCGCCGGCGCCGGACGACTTCCGCGACCGCTTCGTCACGGACATCGCGACGCCCGAGCTGACCGTCTTGCGCCCCGACAAACCGGACGGCTCGGCGCTCTTGATCGCGCCGGGCGGCGGCTACAAGCGCGTGGTGCTCGACAAGGAAGGCTTCGAGTGCGCGCATCGCTTCGCAAGCGCCGGCATCACCTGCTTCGTGCTGCGCTATCGTCTGCCGGGCGAGGGCTGGGCGCGCGCCGCCGACGTGCCGCTGCAGGATGCGCAGCGCGCCATGCGTCTGATCCGCGCCCGCGCGCACGACTTCGCCATCGATGCCAGGCGCGTCGGCGTCATCGGCTTCTCCGCCGGCGGTCACGTCGCCGCCTCGCTGATCACGCGCCCCGCCGATCCGGTTTACGCGGCCATCGATGCCGCCGACGCGCTCGATGCCCGTCCCGACTTCGCCGCGCTGATGTATCCGGTGATGTCGATGACGCCGCCCATCGCCCACGCCGGCAGCCGCGAGAAGCTGCTCGGTCCCGCGCCCACTGTGGCGCAGCAGGATGCGGCCTCGCCCGACCGCCATGTCACCGCGGCCGTGCCGCCGGTCTTCATGGCCTTCGCCGGCGACGACAAGGAGGTCGATCCGCGCAACAGCTTCCTGATGGAGGCCGCGTTGCGCGCGGCCGGCGTGCCGCACGCGATGCACATGTTCCAAGAGGGCGGCCACGGCTTCGGCATCCGCCTGGCGCAAGGCAAGCCCTGCGCCGCCTGGCCCGATCTTTTCCTGCGCTGGGGCGAACGCCTCGGCGTCTTCAAAGGCGTCTAGGCGGCCGCGCTCTCCGCACGTCCCAGGAAGGCCAGCGCGTCGCGCAGCACCCGCGCATCGGCGCCTTTTCGTGTCGCGTTCTCGCTCAGATGCCGGCGGAACAGCCGCGCCCCCGGCCGCCCGTTGAAGAGGCCGAGCATGTGCTTGGTCATCGCGTTCAGCGGAACGCCCTCGCCGGTCTTGCGCTCGACATAGTCGATATAAGCGGCGACCGCCGCATCGACGTCGCGCGCCGCGCCGCCGAAGAACCGCGCATCGACCTGCGCCAGGATCGCCGGCGTGTGATAGGCCGCGCGCCCCAGCATAACGCCGTCGACATGCGCCAGATGCGCCGCCGCGTCGTCCAGGCTCGCGATGCCGCCATTGATCACGATGGCGAGCGCCGGGTTTTCCCGCTTCACGCGATAGACGAGATCGTAGTCGAGCGGCGGCACGTCGCGGTTCTCCTTCGGCGACAGGCCTTCCAGCCACGCCTTGCGCGCATGCACCGCGAAGGTGTCCACACCCGCCGCGGCGCAGGCCGCGAGCATCGCGCGCAGCGAGACGTCGGTGTCCTGGTCGTCGACGCCGAGGCGGCACTTCACCGTCACCGGCATCTGGACTGCCGCGCGCATCGCCGCGACGCAGTCCGCCACCAGCTGCGGCTCGCGCATCAGGCAGGCGCCGAAGCGTCCGGACTGCACGCGGTCCGACGGGCAGCCGACATTGAGGTTGACCTCGTCATAGCCGAAGTCTTCCGCGATCTTCGCGGCCTCCGCGAGCTTGCCCGGCTCCGACCCGCCGAGCTGCAGCGCCACCGGATGCTCGGACGCATCGAAGCCGAGCAGCCGTGTGCGATCGCCGCGCAGCACCGCGTCCGCCGTCACCATCTCGGTGTACAGCAGCGCGTCGCGCGTCAACAGCCGGTGCAGCACGCGGCAATGCGTGTCGGTCCAATCCATCATCGGTGCGATGGAGAACCGGTGATTCAGCTTGGCCATTTTCCAAAGCCAGAGGGTTGATATAGTTTTCTCTATCACACGGTCCTTGGGGGAACCAATGTTCAAGCGTCTGGTGGTTCTGTGCGGCGCGGCGTTGCTGCTGGCCGGTTGCGGCACGACCGCGTTCACGCCGCAGGAATATCCGCTGCGGCCGGGCCTCATCCCACCCTTCGCGGTCGCCGGCACGGCGCGCGTGACAAGCGATCAGCCGTCGACGGCGCCAACCCTCGTCTATTCCTATGGCGGAACGAAGCTTAGCTCGACCCTCGACGCCATCACCGACGCCATGACGCAGCAGGCGAACGAGGAGCTGCAGAAGAACGGCCATGCGCATGGCGGCACCACCGCCAAGACCATCGCGCTGCGCGTGGATTCGCTGGTCAGCGAGTACGGCATCTTCTCGTGGTCGAGCAACATCAAGTTCCACGTCAGGCTGGGCGACGGGCAAGGCATCGATTTCGCCGTGCATCACGCCAGCGGCGAGCCGCTGCAGGATCTGAACGGCTGCATCGCCGAAGGCGTAATGCATTTGCTGACCGATCAACGCGTCCTCGCCTATCTCGCAAGCTAACGCAGGAGAGGCGTGACGGACATCCGCGGTCTTCTTATCGTCTTCCTCGGCGGCCTGATCGCCGGCGCGATGAACGCGTTGGCCGGCGGCGGTTCCTTCGTCAGCCTGCCGGCGCTGATCGCGGCCGGCGTGCCGTCGGTCCAGGCCAATGCCTCGAGCACCGTGGCGCTGTTCCCCGGTGGCGCGGCCAGTGTCTGGGCCTATCGCGACAGCCTCGGTCCCGTCGGCCCCGCCTCGCTGCGTGCGTTGTTGATCGCGACGCTGCTGGGCGGCGCGCTCGGCGGCGCGCTGCTGATGGTGACGCCGTCGCACACCTTCGACGTCGTCCTGCCCTGGCTTCTGCTGACGGCGTGCATCGCCCTGGCGTTCGGCCGCGGCTTCGGCGCGTGGCTGCGCCGGCGCGTGCACATATCGCCCACCGTCGTGCTGCTTATGCAGTTTGGGCTCGGAACCTATGGCGGCTATTTCGGCGGCGCCGTCGGCATCATGATGATCGCGGTGTGGGGTCTTCTGGACAGCCGCGAGCTGCAGAGCCTGAACGGCTCGCGCACGCTGATGGTCAGTTCCGCCAACGCCGTCGCCGCGATCATCTTCATCGCCGCGCGTGCCGTGCAGTGGCCGCAGACGCTCGCGATGCTGGTCGGCGCCACGATCGGCGGTTACGGCGGCGCGCTGATCGGCCGCCGCGCACCCGCCGGCGTCATTCGTGTCGGAACGCTGCTGCTCACCGGGGCGATCACGGTGATGTTCTTCGTCAGGGCTTATACGTGAGCTTGAACCAGCAAGTACCGGGCGATGCGTGCACCGTGCGGTCGGCCCGCCCGGCGGCGCGCACGGATCATCCGGCACTGGTCCTCGTCGTCTGCATCCTTGCGTCGAGTCTCGCCTTCGTCGACGGCTCGGTCGTCAATGTCGGGCTGCCGGCGATCGGCCGCAGCCTTCACGGCGACGCGGCGGATCTGCAATGGGTGATCAACGCCTATCTTCTGCCGCTCACGGCGTTCCTGCTGCTCGGCGGCGCGGCCGGCGACCGGTTCGGCCGCCGCGACACCATGATTTTCGGCGTGGCGCTGTTCGGGATCAGCTCGGTGGTG
Organism: Rhizomicrobium sp.; assembly: GCA_035551495.1. GTDB lineage: Bacteria > Pseudomonadota > Alphaproteobacteria > Micropepsales > Micropepsaceae > Rhizomicrobium. The sequence goes on from DASZMT010000064.1 coordinate 58,734, forward strand.
TGCGCCGTCGCGCCGGGCTTGGACTGGCTGTTGATCGCGCGCGCCTTCCAAGGCGCCGGCGCGGCGTTCCTGCTTCCCAACAGCCTTGCGATCCTGGGCAGCGCTTTTTCCGGCGAAGCGCGGGGCCGGGCGATCGGCACGTGGTCGGCGGCGAGCGCGATCGGCGGCGCCATCGGGCCGGTGCTGGGCGGCTGGCTGATCGACAGCTTCGGCTGGCGCGAGATCTTCCTGCTCAACGTTCCACTCGCGCTCGGGGCGATCGCCCTGGCCGTCGCCGTCGTTCGCGAGCCGCCGCGCGATGCGAAACTGCCGCCGCTCGATCTCGCCGGCGCGGTGCTGGCGACATCGTCGCTCGTTCTTCTGACCTGGGGATTGACGGCCGGCACCGGGCGCGGCTGGTCGGCCGTGTCGTTCGGCGCGGTCGCCGGCGGCGCCGGCGTGCTCGCGGCCTTCCTGTGGGTGGAGAGGCGCCGCGGCGAGACCGCGATGATCCCGCTCGCCTTGTTCCGGTCGTCCGATTTCGCGGCGCTCACCGCGCTGACGCTGCTGCTCTACGGCGCGTTGGGCGCCTTGCTGGTGCTGATCCCGTATCTGCTCATACAGGCCGCAGGCTTTTCGGGCACGGCTGCCGGTGCGGCCCTGCTGCCGTTTCCGATCATTCTCGCGGCGACGTCGCGGGCGATGGGCGCGCTCGCGGGCCGCATCGGCTCCCGGCTCCCGCTTGCCGTCGGCCCCATGGTGGTGGCCGTGGGCTTCCTCTTGTTCCTGCGTGCCGGCCCAATGACGGGATACTGGACCGGGATGCTTCCGGCGATCGTCGTGATCGCGCTCGGCATGGCCGGTGCCGTCGCGCCGCTGACCACGGCCGTCCTCGGTTCGGTCGATGCGCGGCACACCGGCTCGGCCTCCGGCCTCAACAGCGCGGTCGCGCGGCTCGGCGGTCTCGTCGCGACGGCCCTGTTGGGCGGTGTCCTGGCAAGGGCCGGGCAGGCGCTGTTCGACGCCTTTCACACCGCGGCGATCGCCTGCGCCATCGCGTCGGCGGCCGCGGGCGCCGCCGCGCTCAAGCTCAAGTCTTGAACGACTGCGCCGTCGCTGCGGCGCCCACGTCATAGGGCGTCACGTCGCTCCAGAAGCGCTGCTTGAACTTCGACGCGTCGACCTGGAACGGCTTCGTCCACGTAAAGCCGACATCGCGCACCTCGCTCGCGAAGCGCCAGAACAGGCCCATCGGCGCCAGCGCCCAGAACGGGATCGCCGTGATGCGCGGCGCTGCGCCCAAGGCCTCGGCGCCCAGCGCGAGGATCTCGCGCGGAGTCATCGTCGGCGCGCAGGGCATGTTCCACACTTCGCCATCGACACCGTCCTTGGCATCCAGCAGCGTCACCATCGCCCGCGCGATGTCGGGTACATAGGCGAAGTCGTGCGGCACATCCGGCGGAATCATCAGCAGCGCCGGCTGGCCCTTCGCGAGCCGCCCAAGCGCGCTCGGCCCCAGATGCGATGCGGCGACGCCGGGCCCATAGAAATCCGGACAGCGCAGCGCCGTCATGCGGATGCGCCCGGCGTCGGCGGCCTTGCGCCAGATGCGTGTCGCCGCGCTCAGGATGGCCGGCTTGCGCCCGCGGTTGGTGAGCGGCATGTCCTCGCGCCGCGGCCCCGTCTGCGCGCCGAGCTGATAAAGATTGTCGAGGAACACGACCGGAATGCCCGTGCCGTCCAGCGCCGCGACGACGTTGCGCATGGCGCGCGGCCACGACCGCCGCCACACCCGGCTGTCGTACGGAAAGGCCAGCGACAGCACGATGCGCTGCGACCCCGCGGCGGCGCGCTTCAGACTCGCGAGGTCGAGCACGTCGCAAGGCGTGAAGCTTGCGCCGTCCGGCAGGCGCGCCGGCGCGCTGCGCTGGCAGATGCGGATGGTCTCGCCGCGCGCCAGAAGCAGCTTGCCGGCCGCGCTGCCGATGGTGCCGTAGCCGATGATGGTGGTCTGCATCGCGTCCTCCTGCCTGCACCCGCAATCTAGGCACGCCCGCGCCCGCGCAAATTGAGGCGCGGCGGATAGCTGCTATAAGAAAATCCATGAACCGGGACCTGGACTGGAATCTCTACCGGACCTTCCTGGCCGTGATGCGCACCGGCTCGTTGTCCAGCGCGGCGCGCCAGCTCGGCATGACGCAGCCCAGCATCTCGCGCCATGTCGACATGCTGGAAGCGGCGTTCGGCGTCGACCTCTTCGTCCGCACCCAGCGGGGCCTGGATCCCACCGACATGGCGCGCGAACTCCTGCCGCATGTCGAAGCACTGGCCGCCGCCACCGCCGTGCTGGCGCGCGTCGCGAGCGGTCCTGCTGGCGAGGTGTCCGGCGCGGTTCGCGTCAGCGCCAGCGATGCCGTCGGCGTCGAAATCCTGCCGCCGATCCTCAGCCGCCTGCGCCGGGCACATCCGCAGCTGGTCGTCGAGCTGTCGCTGTCCGACGACGTCGCCGATCTCCTCAAGCGCGAGGCCGACATCGCGCTGCGCATGGTCGAGCCGAAACAATCCGCGCTGCTCGCCAAGCGCCTGCCGCCGGTGCGCATCGGCCTGCACGCGCGGCGCGATTACCTGGCGCGGCGCGGTGTCCCAGCGACGCAGGCGCAGCTATCGGCGCACGATCTCATCGGTTACGACCGCGAGACACCCGCGATGCGGACATTGACGGCGCAATATCCGATGATGGACCGAACCACGTTCGCGTTACGCACCGACTCGTCGCTCGCGCAATTCGCCGCGATCCGCGCCGGGTTCGGCATCGGCATGTGCCAGGTCGGGCTTGCGGCGCGCGCCGGTGACCTGGTGCGCGTGCTGCCCGAGGTCGCATTCGATTATCCCTTGTGGGTCGTGATGCACGAGGACCTGAAGACCAGCGCGCGCTATCGCGCCGTGTTCGACGCGCTGGTCGCCGGCTTGACGGAGGCGTTCGCCGCATGACCGCGCTGCTTCTCTCGCGCCTGCAATTCGCCTGGGTGATCGCCTGGCATATCCTGTTGCCCGCTTTCACCGTCGGCATGGCCTCCTACATCGCGTTGCTCGAAGGCATGTATTTCGCGAGCGGCCGCGAGATCTATTTCCGCATCTCCGGCTTCTGGACGCGCCTTTTCGCCATCGCCTTCGGCATGGGCGTGGTATCGGGCATCGTGATGCCGTTCCAGTTCGGCACCAATTGGAGCCGTTTCTCCGACGCCACCGCCAACGTGATCTCGCCGCTCCTGGCGTATGAGGGCCTCACCGCCTTCTTCCTGGAGGCGGCGTTCCTCGGCGTGCTGCTGTTCGGGCGCAAGCTCGTGCCGCGCTGGGCGCATTTCTTCGCCGCGATCATGGTGGCGGCCGGCACGCTGTTCTCGTCGTTCTGGATCCTGGCGACCAACAGCTGGATGCAGACGCCCGCCGGCTACAAGATCGTCGACGGCCGCTTCTTCCCGACCGACTGGATGGCGGTGATCTTCAACCCATCCTTTCCTTACCGCCTGGCCCACACCGTCACCGGCTTCTACGTCACCACAGGCTTCGTCGTGGTCGGGGTCGCGGCCTATCTGCTGCTGCGCAAGCGTTTCGTCGACGAGGCGCGGCTGATGTTCTCGATGACGCTGTGGCTGCTCACCATCCTGGTGCCGCTGCAGATCGTACTGGGCGACGCGCAGGGCCTCAACACGCTGAAATACCAGCCCGCCAAGCTCGCCGCGATCGAGGCGCATTGGACGCCCGAGGCGCACGCCAAGCTGGTGCTCTTCGCCATCCCCGATCAGAAAGCCGAGACCAACCATGCCGAGATCGCGGTGCCGGAAGTCGGCAGCCTGATCCTGACCCACAGTTTCAGCGGCGTCGTGCCGGGCCTCAAGCAATTCCCCGCCGCCGACCGCGCGCCGGTGATCGTGCCGTTCTTCGCCTTCCGCATCATGGTCGGCCTCGGCATCCTGATGCTGCTCCTCGTCGCCCTGAGCTGGTGGCTGCGCCTGCGCCGCAAGCTGTTCGACACGCGCTGGTTCCTCTATGCGAGTCTGGCGCTCGCGCCCGCCGGCTTCCTCGCCGTGATCGCGGGCTGGACGACGACCGAGGTCGGGCGCCAGCCTTGGACGGTCTACGGCCTGATGCGCACCGCCGATTCCGTCTCGCCCTCGCTGACCGGCTTCGACGTCGCGCTGTCGCTGCTCGGTTACATGGTCGTCTATCTCGTCATGTTCCCGTCCGGCGCCTTGCTGATGGCGCGCGTCGTGACGAAGGGCTTCGGCGACGAACACGATGCGCCGATCGAGGGCGGCCGTCCAAAGGCGCCCGTCGTGCCGGTGCCGGAGGCCGCGCCATGATCCTCGACTTCGTGCCGCTGTGGACCGGCATCCTCGGCCTCGCCGTGTTCTTCTATGTGCTGCTCGACGGTTTCGATCTCGGCGTCGGCATCCTCTACGGCCTGGCGCCCGACACGCGCGCCCGCAACCTGGTCATGAACGCCATCGCGCCGATCTGGGACGGCAACGAGACCTGGCTGGTGCTCGGCAGCATCGGCCTGATGGCGGCGTTCCCGCTCGCCTTCGCGATCATCATTCCGGCGGTCTATTTCCCGATCCTGGTGATGCTGCTGGCGCTGGTCTTCCGCGGCGTGGCGTTCGAATTCCGCTTCCGCGATGCCGAGCACGTCACCGTCTGGGACCGTGCCTTCCATTACGGCTCGCTCGCAGCCACCTTCGCGCAAGGCATCGTGCTCGGCGCCTTCATCCAGGGCTTCAAGATCGACGGGCGTCATTTCGTCGGCAGCTCGTTCGACTGCTTCACGCCGTTCTCGCTTCTCACCGGCATCGCGCTGGTGTTCGGCTATTCCTTGCTCGGCGCCGGCTGGCTGGTGTTCAAGACCGAAGGCGAACTGCAAAGCTGGTCGCGCCGCCACGGCCGCTGGGCGCTGATCGGCACGGCGCTCGCCATCGGCGCGGTCAGCCTGTGGACGCCGCTGATGGACGCCGACATCGCGCATCGCTGGTTCGCCTGGCCGAACATCGCGTTCCTGTCGCCGGTGCCGCTGATCGCGCTCGCGCTGACCGTCTGGGCCTGGCGCGCGCTGAACCGCGAGACCTCGGAGCTCGCGCCCTTCGCCGCCGCCTTCTGCCTGTTCGCGATCGCCTATCTCGGCATCGCCATCAGCCTGTGGCCGATGATCGTGCCGCACCGCTTCACGCTGTGGCAGGCCGCGTCCTCGCCCGACACGCAGATCTTCCTGCTGGTCGGCACGCTGTTCCTGCTGCCGGTGATCCTCACCTACACCGCCTGGTCCTATTGGGTGTTCCGCGGCAAGGTCCGCGCCGATATCGGTTATCACTGACCGTCCGGCACGCTATGCTGGCGCCATGACCTACACCGCTCCCATCCGCGAGCTTGCGTTCGCGCTCGACGCCGTCGCCGGGCTCGACCAGCTGCGCGCGCTGCCCAAATTCGCCGAGTGCGACGCCGACACCGTCGCCGCGATCCTCGAAGCCGGCGGACAGCTCGCCGCCGACGTCCTCGCGCCCCTCAACCGCGACGGCGACAGGATCGGCGCGCGGATCGAGAACGGCCGCGTCCGCGCCGTGCCCGGCTTCGCGGGCGCCTACAAACAGTTCGTCGACGGCGGCTGGGGCGCGCTCGCCTCCGATCCCGCGCATGGCGGCCAAGGCCTGCCCAAGGCGCTCGAGATCGCGGTGTTCGAGATGATCCACGGCGCCAACATGGCGTTCGGCCTTTGCCCGATGCTGACGCGCGGCGCGGCCGAGGCGCTGACGGCGCACGGCACGCCACGCCAGAAATCGCTCTACCTGCCCAAGCTGGTCAGCGGCGAATGGACCGGCACGATGAACCTGACCGAGCCGCAATCGGGCTCCGACCTCTCGACGTTGCGCACCCGCGCCGAGCCCGACGGCGAGGGCGGCTACAAGATCAGCGGCCAGAAGATCTTCATCACCTGGGGCGATCACGACATGACGGACAACATCGTCCATCTCGTGCTCGCACGCCTGCCCGACGCGCCCGCCGGCTCGCGCGGCATCTCGCTCTTCCTGGTGTCGAAGCGGCACGTCGCGGACGACGGCACACTCGGCGCCGCCAACACGGCCGGGCCGGTGAGCATCGAGCACAAGCTGGGCATCCATGGCTCGCCCACCTGCGTGATGGCGTTCGACGCCGCGCGCGGCGAGCTGGTCGGCGAGGCGAACCAGGGCCTCGCGCACATGTTCACGATGATGAACGCGGCGCGCCTGCAGGTCGGCACCGAAGGCGTCGGCATCGCCGAGCGCGCCTATCAGCAGGCGCTGGCTTACGCGCTCGATCGCCGCCAGGGCCGCTCCGCCTGGACCGGCGAAGTCTCCGCGCCGATCTTCGACCATCCCGACATCCGCCGTTCGCTGATGCTGATGAAGGCCAAGACCGAAGCGGCGCGCGCCATCTGCCTTTCCACCGCGCTGGCGGCCGACCTCGCCGAAGCCGGTGCAGACGCCGCCACCCGCCGCCGCGCGCAATTGCGCGCCGAACTGCTCACGCCTATCGCCAAGGCCTGGTCGACCGATGTCGGCGTCGAGGTCGCCTCGATGGGCGTGCAGATCCACGGCGGCATGGGCTTTATCGAGGAGACCGGCGCCGCCCAGCACTATCGCGACGCGCGCATCGCGCCGATCTACGAAGGCACCAACGGCATCCAGGCCATCGACCTGATGGGCCGCAAGCTGGCGCTGGAGAACGGCCAGGCCGTGCGCGACCTCCTGGACGAAATCTGGACGACGGTCGGCGCGCTGAAGTCCGCGCCCAACGCCTGGCTGCATTCCATCGGCGCGCGGCTCGAAGCGGCGGCCGGCGCGGCGCAGACCGCGACCAGCTGGATGGTCGAGCGCCGCGGCCATGCCCAGCCCGACGCGCTGGCCGGTGCGACGGCGTATCTGAAGCTGCTCGGCGATCTCACCGGCGGCTGGATGCTGGCCAAGGGTGCGCTGGCGGCGGCCAGGCACGCCGGCGACGACGCCGATCAATGGTGGCAGACGCGCATCGGCCTCGCCCGCCTCTTCGCCGAGCAGGTGCTGGCGCAGACCCCCGGCCTCGCCGCCGGTGTGACGGCCGGCGCGATCGATCTGGTGAAGACCAGTGCAAGGGCGTTGGGCGCGGTTTAAGCACGGTTGTCATCCGCCGCGCCTGCGGCGGACCCAGTTGGTGCGCTACGACCCTTCGAAGGCTCGCGAAGACGTCACCTGGGTTCGCCGCATTCGCGGCGAATGACACTTATGCTAGAACGGCTTGTCCATCGAAAGGGCCATCATGGATTTCGCAACGAGAGACTTGGTGCTCGCCGCCGCGCATCACGTCTTGATCTTCGCGCTGGCCGGCATCATCGCCTATGAGTTCGCCGTCGTGCGTCCCGGCATCGGCGCCGCCGACATCCGCCGCGTCGGCCGCGTCGACATCTGGTACGGCATCCTGGCCGCGCTGATCCTCGCCGTCGGCTTCACCCGCGCCATCTTCGCCGCGAAGGGCTGGGCCTATTATTCGGTGAACGCGTTCTTCTGGGCCAAGATCGGTACCTTCGCGCTGGTCGGGCTCCTGTCGATCGTCCCGACGGTCCAGCTCGTCCGTTGGCGAAGCGCCGTGGCGAAGGACCCGAGCTTCGTGCCCGACGTGACGCTGTCGCGCCGCTTCATCTGGGCGGAGGCGATCCTGTTCGCACTGATTCCGATCTTCGCCGCCGCGATGGCGCGCGGCTATGGGATGCCCAGCTCGTGACGCAGACCATCACCAACGTCTTCGTCGTGATGCTGGAGAATCACTCCTTCGACAACATCTTCGCGATGTCCGGCATTCCCGGCATCCGCGCCGCCACGACGGCCGACAGCAACACCTATGACGGCAAGACCTATCGCGTGAAGGACGGCGCGCCGCCGGCCATGACGACCGATCCGGGCCACGAGTTCGAGGACGTGATCGAGCAGCTGTGCGGCAAGGACGCGGCCTGCAAGTATCTGAACGGCAAAGGTGGTGCCTATCCGGCGATCGACCGCTCCGGCTTCGCGCACAACTATGCCACCTCGACCAGCGAGGACACCGGCCGGCCCGCGGCCGGTCACATCGGCGACATCATGGCGTGCTTCCACACGCCCACGCAGCTGCCGGTGATCCACCAGCTCGCGACCGAGTTCGCGATCTGCGACGCGTGGCATTCCTCGCTGCCCGGGCCGACCTGGCCGAACCGCTTCTTCGTCCATGGCGCGTCGAGCGCCGGCATGACGGTCAGCCCGGGCCTGTGGAATGAGGTCGAATGGGAGAGCTTCGACGGCTTCAAATACGCCAACGGCTCGATCTACGACCGGCTGAACGCGACGGGCCACAAATGGCGCCTCTACATCGATTGCGACAACGCGTTCAGCGACGATCCGTCGGGTCCGGAATATGGCGGCTGGATCTCGCAGGCGGCGTCGCTCAAGAACATCCATCTGTGGGACGTTCACCGCCTCGCGAAATTCCAGGCCGACGTGAACGCGCCCGCCTATCGCGACGTGCGCTACACCTTCATCGAGCCGAATTTCGGCAAGAGCTTCTTCGCCAAGCAGGGCGCGGCGCCCGGCCCGACCTACAAGGGCGGCTCGGCCCAGCACCCGGAAGACGATCCGAGCGGCGGCGAAGGCCTGCTCAAATTCGTCTACGAGACCATCCGCAACGCGCCGCTGTGGGACACCAGCCTTCTCATCATCACCTATGACGAGCATGGCGGTTTCTACGACCACGTGGTGCCCTGCGCGGCGCCGGCGCCCGGCGGCAAGGACCCGGACAACGGCAAGGACCTCAACCCGTACAATTTCGACTTCCAAACCTATGGCGTGCGCGTGCCCGCGGTGATCGTCTCGCCGTTCGTCCCCAAGGGCACGGTGGATCACACGCGTTACGACCACGCCTCCGCGCTGGCGACGGTCGAGCGCATCCTGGGCATCGGCCCGCTGACGGCGCGCGACGCGGACGCCAACGACGTGCGGCATCTGCTGTCGCTGCCGGCGCCGCGCACCGATTGTCCGGCGACGCTGGTCGCGCCGCTGAAATACCCGCCCGTGCCGTCGCCCGCCGAGAACAGCGACGCGCCGCTGCCGTCCTGCGGCAACGCGATCGGCTTCCTGCAGGTGCTGCTCAAGGCCGAGCTGGCGCTGGCGGACGACGCGGCGGCGCGCGCGGCCATCGCCGCCGCTTTCCTGTCGCTCAAGACGCACGCCGACGCCCGCGGCTACGTCGCGCGCCTCTATGCGATGATCGAGGAAAAACGCGCCGCGCTCAGCTCGCGGTGAAATTCCCGGGCCGGCGCTCGGCCACGGCGCGCACGCCTTCGGCGAAGTCCTTGGTCTTGCGCAGCCAGGCCTGCTCCGCGAACTCGTGATCGGTCTGCGCCTTCACCTTCGCGGCGAGATCGCCGCGCAGCGTCGCGCGCGTCGACTGCACCGCCAGCGGCGCCGCTTCCGCGATCTCGCGCGCCAGCGTCATGGCCGCCTCGGGCAACGCGTCGAGAGGGACAACCTCGTCGACCAGTCCCCACGCCAGCGCCTCGTCCGCCTTGATCCGTCGCCCGGTCAGGCACATTAGCGCCGCGCGCTGCTCGCCGATCAGGCGGGGCAGGGTGTGCGTCACACCGAAGCCGGGATGGAATCCGATCTTGACGAAGTTCGCCGCGAAGCGCGCCTCGGGCGCCGCGATGCGGAAATCCGCCACCAGCGCCAGGCCCAGCCCCGCGCCGATCGCCGCGCCTTGCACCGCTGCCACGATCGGCTTCTTGGTGCCGAACAGCCGCACCGCCTCGACATAGAGCGCGTTGATGCCCGGCGTGCCGCTCGGATTGGCGATGCCGCTCGGCGCCGCGAGATCAGCGCCGGCGCAGAAGCTCTTGCCCGCCGCCGTCAAGACGGTCGCGCGCACATTCTTTTCCACATCAATATGCGCCAGCGCATCCGCCAGGTCGCGCATCAGCTCTACGGTGACGTGGTTGTGCGGCGGCCGGTCGATGGTCAGCACCGCGACGTGCCCATCCACGCGGACGGCGATCTCTCCGTATTGGTCTTTCATCGTTTCGACCCCAGCAGGTTGCGCGCGACGACCCACTTGTGCACCTCGGTCGGGCCGTCATAGATGCGCATGGTGCGCAGCTTCGCCTGCATCAGCTGCAGCGGCAGCTCTTTCGTCATGCCCATCGCGCCGTGCGCCTGCATCGCGCGGTCGACGATCTCGTAGGCCATCTCGGTCGCGAACGCCTTGATCATCGAGATCTCGACGCGCACGTCGCGCCCCTGGTCGAGCTTCCAGGCGCAGTCATAGGTCATCAGCCGGGTCGCGTGGATCTTCGTGGCCGCGTCCGCCACCCACCATTGGATCGCCTGGCGCTCCGACAGCGGCTGCCCGAAGGTCACGCGCGTCGGCGCGAAGCTGCAGATCATGTCGAGGGCGCGCTGCGCCATGCCGATCGACCACGCCGCCATCTCCAGCCGCCGCGTGCCGAGCCGCAGCTGCATCGGCGCGAAGCCGTTGCCTTCGGTGCCCAGAAGCTTCCAGCCCGGCACGCGGCAATCCTCCAGCGCGATCTCATAGGTCGCGGCGCCGCCGATCATCGGGATGCGGCGCAGCACATTGAAGCCCGGCGTGTTCCGGTCGACCAGGAAGGCCGAGATGCCGCCGCGCGCGCCTTTCTCGCGATTGGTCACCGCCATCACGATGGTGAAGTCGGCGTGATCGGCGCGGCTGATCCAGATCTTGCGGCCGTTCAGCACCCAGTCCTCGCCGTCGCGCATCGCGCGCGTGATCATGCCGGCCGGATCGGCGCCCGCGCCGGGCTCGGAGATGCCGATCGCCGATACCGTCTCACCGCGCACGTAAGGCTCCAGATACGCCTCGCGCTGGCGCTCGTTCACCGTCGCCATCAGCATGCGCAGGTTCGGCGAGTCCGGCGGCAGGGTGTAGGGGGTCACCGTGCGGCCGAGCTCTTCATTCACGCCGATCATCGCCACCGCGGGCAGGTCCATGCCGCCGATGTCGGCCGGCGCGTCGAGGCCCCACAGGCCCAGCGCCTTCGACACCGTGTCGATGCGCGCCGTTTCCTTCGCGCCGATGGAGAGGCCCTGGCCCTTCGCCTCGCGGTCGAGAACGCCCGCCTCCAGCGGCATCAGCTCGTCGTCGACGAAGTGCCGCACGAGGTCTTTCAGCATCCGGTGCTCTTCGCTGAGCTCGAAATCCATGGTCATTCCTTCCCGACGATCTTGTGTTCGATGAGCGCGGCGATCTCGCCGGCGCCGTAGCCTGCTTCGCGCAGGATGTCTTCGGAGTGTTCGCCCAGCCGCGGCGCCAGCGAGCGCACGGCAGCCGGCGTCTGCGCGAACTTGGTCGCGGGTCGCACCATGCGGATGGTGCCTTCGCTCGGATGTTCCGCCGTCGAGAACAATCCGACGGCCGCAAGCTGCGGATGCTCCGTCAGCTTGTCGAGCGCATAGATCGGCGTCGCGGGGATGTCCTGCGCCGCGCAGATCGCCATCCATTCGTCCGTCGTGCGCTCCGGCATGATCTCTTGTACGGCCGCATAGAGCTTCGCATTGTTCTGGTTGCGGCGCGCGCGATCCTCATGCGCCAGCTCCTCGCCCAGCTCCGGCCGCCCCGCCGCCGTGAAGAACGCCCGCCAGTGTCCGGCAGAGTAGGGCAGCATCGCGATCCAGCCGTCCTTGGTCCGCGCCGGCTTGCGCCCGCCCTCGAGCAATCGCGCATAGCCCGGCGGTGCCGTCGCCGGCTCGAACGCCATCCCGCCCAGGTGCTCCGTCAAGACGAAGGCCGTCATGGTCTCCAGCATCGGCACTTCGACATATTGCCCTTGCCCGGTGCGCTCGCGATGCAAGAGCGCCGCCAGCACCGCGTTCACCACCGCCATGCCGGTGGTCTTGTCGGCGATCAGGCTGGGCACATAGTCCGGCGCCGCGCGCCCGGTGCTCGCCACCGCCGCGAGGCCGCTCGCGGCCTGGATGATGTCGTCGAAGGCCGGCTTGCCGGCGTCCGGCCCGTCCTGGTCGAAGCCGGTCGCGGCGCAATAGACGATGTCGGAGCGGATCGCGCGCACCGCCGCATAGCCGAAGCCCAGCCGCTCGATCGCCTCGACGCGCATGTTGTGCACCAAGACGTCGGCGCGCGCCACGAGGCGGCGCAGCACGTCCTTGCCGTC
>DASZMT010000065.1:0-4053 GCA_035551495.1 Rhizomicrobium sp.
TCATCGCCAGCCCGTCGGACGCGATCATCGGCGCCCATGGCCGGATCGAGGACACAGAACTGTTCCAGATCAAGGGCGCGCCCTATTCGTTGCTCGATCTCCTCGGCGACCCTGATCTGGTCGAGCAGAACAGGAACGGCCGCTTCGTCACGCTGCGGCTGACCTCGAGCATGTATCACCGCTTCCACGCGCCCGCGGACCTCGCGATCGACAACGTCACCTTCATTCATGGCGACGTCTGGAACGTCAATCCGATCGCGCTGAAGCGGGTCGAGCGTCTGTTTTGCAAGAACGAGCGCGCCGTGCTGCGCGCGAAACTTGCGACCGGCGAGGCGCTGACGCTGGTTCCGGTCGCCGCCATCCTGGTGGCGAGCCTGCGCCTGCATTTCCTCGACGTTAAGCTGAATGCGCAGACGCGGGGGCCGGTCGATTTTCCCTGCGATGCGCAGGTGAAGAAGGGCGACGAACTCGGCTGGTTCGAACACGGCTCGACCATCATCGTGCTGGCGCCCGGTGATTTCGAATTCTGCGACAATGTCGCCGAGGGAACGCGCATCAAGTGCGGCGAGCCGCTGCTGCGGAAACCGCTCACAGCGTTTTCGAGCGAAGTGGATACCGGTTCGCGTGAGGAAAGCGCGTCAAAACAATAATCTAGAGCTCTGGTCCTGATTCAATCAGGACCAGAGCTCTACGTAATCTCGCTTTTTCCGTCGTGTGTCTTTATATCGGCGCGATCGTCTGAGACGATTGTAAAATCGCAAACCCTTGGGATACGAGATGGCACGGACGCCGGTTCTGGCGGCGGGAGGCATTGTGCTGCGGCGGGAGACACCGCCGCGGTTTGCTGTCGTGCGCCTGCGCAAGCGCAATGAATGGGTGCTGCCGAAGGGCAAGCTCGATGACGGCGAGACGCCGCGCGATGCCGCCGAGCGCGAGGTGCTGGAGGAAACCGGCCACGACGTCGACGTGCACGAGTTCCTGGGCACGCTGGTTTACGAGTCGGGCGGCCGCTCCAAGGTGGTGCATTACTGGCGCATGGATGCCGGCGACAAGCCGGTGCGCGAGCTGATGAACGACATCAGGGCGGTTGACTGGCTGCCGCTCGAGGATGCGCTCGACCGCTTGTCGCGCGGCTATGAGCGCGCGTTCCTGGAAAATGTCGGCCCGATCGCGCTGCAGGCGGCGGCGCGTGCCGAGAGCGTGCGGCGTGCTCGTGCGCGAGCCGCGGCCGCCGAGAAACGCCGCAGCCGCGGTCCCGTGATGCCGCCGGCTGTTGGGGAGCCGCCGGTGGCTGCGGAAACGCCGCTCGTCGCGGAGGTGCCAGCGGTTGAGGAGATGCCCGCGGCGGTGGCGCCGGCCGAACCCGACGTGCCGGTGATGACCCCCCAAGACGATGTGGCGGATGTCGTCGAGGCGGAGCAGGCTATCGACGCGGTCGCGCCGGCGGCGCCGCCGTCATTTGCATCCGCTGTCGAACCGGTGGCGACTACGCCAGCGAACGCGGTGCGCCGAAACCTCATTCAGCGGGTACGGGACTGGCTGGGCCGCGCGGCCTGAGCCTCGCGTCATTCACGTTACTGGCGCTTCTTTGGCGGCGGCTTCGCAGGCTTCGGTGCGGGCGGGCGGCGTTGCTGCATAGCGGGTCGTGGCGCGACCGGCCGTTGTACGCCAGGTGTGGCCTGCTGAATGCCTGGTGGCCGTGGCTGGCCTTGCGGGCGGATCGCCGGCGGCAGCGCGCCGCTTTGCTGTGGCGCACCCGGCTGCCGCACACCGCCCGGCGGCTGCGTGCCTGCCGGCACACGCGGGCTCCGCGGCTGGACGCCGCCTTGACGGCCGGCCGGCTGCTGAGCACCCGGCTGCGTGACGTTGCCTTGGCGAGCCGGCTGTTGACCGGCCGGAGTCCGTACGCCCGGAGCGCGCGGCAGCGGCGCGCCGCCGGGCTGGCCGGGCAGGTTGTGCTGCGCGGCGCCCTGCTGCTGCTTGCCCGGCTGTTGTTGCGAGCCCTGCCGGCCCGGTGTGCCCGGTTGCTGCGGCTGGCCCGGACGGTTCGGCTGCCCCGGTTGCTGCGGGGCGTTGCGGTTCTGGCCCGGCAATCCGTTCTGCCGCTGCTGAGAGGGCTGCGCCGGTTGGCCGCGGTTCGGATAGGGCGCGGCCGGATTGGCGCGACGGAAGTCCGGATTGGCGCGGCGGAAGTCGCGTTGTTCGCTGACGACCTGCCGTCCCAATGTCTGCGCGCTGTGGACCGCGCGCACAAAACCCTGGTCGCGCGCCATCTGCTGGGGCGAGATCGTCAGCGGCACCGCGGCGAAGCGCGCGCCGCCGATGCCTGGGCGTATAGCAAAGCCGCTCGCGCCCTGCGTCAGCACGCCGAGCGACGCGCCGCTTCGATCGGCGACCTCGATGCGCCCGACGTGCCCGTCGGCGTCGGGATAGAGCTTGATGCCGATATTGTCACTGGTCGCGGTCGCGCCATCAGGCACCTCGACGAGGCCGGTGGTGCCGCGGATGCCGAGCGTTGCGGTCGGCGTCGAGATCTTCATGTTGCCGGTCCTGGCGACGGCAGCGGCGACGAAGGCCGCCGTTCCCTTGGCGACGTTGAACAGTGCGTTGTTCTGCTGGCCGCCCTCTTCATAGACATAGCTGTCGATCGTGATCTTCGCATTGGCCCGCAGGTTGAAAGTGGTGGCATCGTTGAAGGTAATGCCGAGCGACGACGTCGCCGCAGTCGCGACCTCGTCATTGGCGTAGATGTCGTCGCGAATCTGCAGCGGCGTGGTGGCGTTGTTGCGCGTGACGGTCGCGGTGCCGGTCAATGTCGCGACGTTGCCGATCGGTTCGGGCGCGGCCGCTGCTGGCGGAGTCGCGGGCACTGCAGGCGGCGGCGAGAGCGTCTGCGCAGGCTGTGCCTGCGCGAGTTGCATCAGTTCCGGAGCTGCGATGGCTTGCGTATGCCCGCCCATTATGAGTGCGGCACCAAGCAGAAGCGCGAAACAGAGCCTGCGTCGCATCACCATCAATTCCCGGGAAGCCCCTGACGAACCGGCAATTGAGCCGCGTCAGGCTGAATGCCGTATGAACGGCGTTGCCTTGTTGTCATGGCAAGCCGCGACGATCGAGCACAGCGTCGATCGCTGGCGGGCCGTGCGCGTCACGGTGAGGCCGTCGCGGCGCCGCCGTCGAGGGCCAGCACGGCGTCACGTTGGGCGGCCGGCATGGCGCGGATGCGACGCCGGGCGATGATGCGAAGCGCCGCGTAACCGCCGAGGAACACCACCACCTTGCTGACGATGCCGTAGATCGGCATCACCACGGCCCACGTCGCGATGTCGCAAGTCAGCGCGACGAACGCGTTCACCGCGGCGGAGACGAACATCAGGCATGCCCAGGCATAGCCGACCACGATGGCGACATCGGGCACGACAGTCCTTGCGATCTCGGGCAGATAGCGATTGAGCCAGCCGGGCTTGAGCATCACGACGCCGACGATCGCGTAGATCACGCTCGGCTTGAACAGCACGAAGCGCGGATCATTGGTGATCAGCGTCGCGGTCCCCGCGGCGACGACCAGAAACAGGCTGAGCCACTCCATGGTCTCGATCCGCTTTCCGCGGAAGATCTGGAGCCCGATCTGCGCGACGCCGAAGGCGATGCCGAGGCCGACCGAGAGCGCCGTATTGTGCGTCAGCAGAAACAGGACGAGAAAGACAAAGGTCGACGCCAGGTCGAGCAGTAGCAGCCTGGCCGCGTTGAGGAAGTTTTTCATCGGACGTTGAACTCCGTTCTCCTGGCCGCGCGACAACGAACGACCATCAAGAGAAACCATCAAGAGAAAGAGCCAGGATGCAATGCGGGTGCGAACCTGTTGATCAGAGGCGAGATAAAGAACGGTTGCGCATTGAACAGGAGATGGGCGAGCCATGCCGGCGTCAGGGAGTCGTACCGTAGGCGTATCGCGAACAAGATGGCACCGATGCCGACCATGACGATACTCCAGACGAGGCCGAGGGGAACGAGGTGATTGGCTCCGAACATGAGGCTGCCTGCCAGCCAGAC
>DASZMT010000066.1:0-86548 GCA_035551495.1 Rhizomicrobium sp.
GTCCGCCGCTGCCGCGGAAACATAAAGCGGGCCCGATTCGCCGGCCGAGGCGGGGGATTTTTCTGGAAGCTGCATCCATCCCGCTCCTGGGCGGCCAAGTAGGCGGGAAGCAGGAGTCGCAAATGCGGCAAGATAGTTGCCAGATTCTAGCGATATTGCGCAATGTCCATGATGCTTGGAAAAGGGCGTTGCTGCTGTCAAGCTTGCCCGGCTGTGGCTGGGGCATGATCAAATGATGGGGTTTTTCCGGCGCGTCTTCTCGCGCGCCTTCTGGACGCGCTGGCGCATCGCCGGCGCCGTCTTTCTCGGCGCCGTGGTCCTGGCCTTTGTGTTTTATCCCCGCGGCAGCGCCGTGCAGTTCGTCACCGCGCCGGTGACCCGCGGCACGCTGGTGGTCACAGTCAGCGCCACCGGCACGCTGGCGCCGCTCACCCAGGTCGATGTCGGCACCGAAGTATCCGGCCGGGTGGACAAGGTGCTGGTGGACTATAATGACCGGGTCAAGGCGGGACAGCTCCTGGCCGTCATCAACACTGAAACCCTGAAGGCGCAACTGGCGCAATACAACGCGACGCTGGGTCAGGCGCGGGCGACCCTGGCCACCAACCAGGCCACGGTGCTGCAGACCGAGGCCAAGCGCACCCGCTATCGCAAATTGCAGAGCGCCGGCGCCGTCGCCATCCAGGACACCCAGACGGCGGACGCCGATTACACCCGCGCCGTCGCCAGCGTGGCGCAGGCCCGCGCCACCATCGCCAGCGCCCAGGCCCAGATCGACAATACCCAGGCCACCATCAACAAGGCGCTGGTGCGCGCGCCGATCGACGGCACTGTGCTCAATCGCACCATCTCCGAAGGCCAGACGGTGGCGGCGACCTTCGCCACCCCCATCCTGTTCACCTTGGCCAGCGACCTCGCGCGCATGCAACTGTCGGTGGATATCGACGAGGCCGATGTCGGCGAAGTGCGGACCGGCCAGAATGCGAGTTTCCTGGTCGATGCCTTTCCCAATCATCATTTCTCGGCGCGGCTGACGGCGCTGCACAATTCGCCCAAGACTGACAATGGCGTCGTCACCTTTCCAGGCATTCTGGAAGTGGATAATCGCGAAGGCCTGCTGCGTCCGGGGCTGACCGCCAATGCGGAGATTCTGGTGGCGACGGTTCATCATGCGCTGCTGGTGCCCAATGCCGCCTTGCGCTTCACCCCGCCCATTACCGCGGTGCCCAAGCCGCCGCCTGTGCCCGATGCACCCAACGGCAAGGTGGGCGGCCGCGTCTGGATCCCGGGCGGCAACGCGCCAACGCCCCGCGATCTTATCGTCGGGCGCAGCGACGGCAAGATGACTGAGATCCTGTCGGGCCCGCTGGCCGCGGGCGAGCAAGTCATCACCGACATCAAGACCAAGCTTCCGGGCGGCAGCTGAGGGGATGACGCCGCTGATCCGCTTCGAACAGGTCGTCAAGACCTATGGCAAAGGCGAAGCCCAGGTCGTGGCGCTGGCCGGCGTCGATCTGGAAATCCAGTCCGGCGAGTTCGTGGCCGTGCTGGGGCCGTCGGGCTCGGGCAAATCCACCACCATGAATATTCTGGGGGCGCTCGATACCCCCACCTCCGGCCATTATTATTTCAACGGCATCGATGTCGGCACTTTGAGCCGCGACGAACGCGCCGTCTTCCGCCGCGACTATATCGGCTTTGTGTTCCAGGGCTTCAATCTGCTCAAGCGCACCACGGCGCTGGAAAATCTGGAGCTGCCGTTGATCTATCGCGGCGTGCCGGCCGCCGAACGCCACCCCATCGCCATGGCGACCCTGGAGCGCGTCGGCCTGGCGGACCGCCATCACCACACCGCCTCCGAACTTTCCGGCGGCCAGCAGCAGCGCGTCGCCATCGCCCGCGCTCTGGCGCGACAGCCGCGCTTCCTGTTGCTCGACGAGCCGTTGTCGGCGCTCGATCCGCAGATCCGCGGCCGGTTGCGCAACGAATTGAAGTCGCTGCAGCGCCGCCTCGGCATCACCACGCTGATGGTGACGCACGACCAGGCCGAGGCGCTCGCCATCGCCGACCGCATCGCCGTGATGCGCGCCGGCAGGCTGCTGCAGATCGGCACGCCGCAGGAGATCTATGCCGCGCCGGCCGACCCGTTCACCGGTGCCTTCGTCGGCGCGCTGAACCTGCTGCCCGCCATCGCCGAGATGCAGAGCGTGCGCCTGTTCGATAAACCGCTCGCGCTGCGCCATACTTATGCGCCCGGCACGAAACTGATCGCCGCGATCCGTCCCGAATGCATCGCCGTGACGCCCGGCAGCGGCGCCGCCGTCACGAGCCGCGAATTCCAGGGCGCCTTCGTCCGCCTGTCGCTTCAGGTCCAGGGCCTGCCGCTGCTCGCGGACGTCGCCAACACCCACGCCCTCGCCACCGAAGGCGCCGAGGCCGCGTTCCGTCTGCCGCCCGATCACATCCGCCTGTTCGCCGCGCCCGAGGCCGGCGCGGCCAGATCATGACCCGCTTCCGCCTCGAGGGGCTGACGCCGCTCGTCTATTGTGCCTTCCTGGCGCTGTTCTTCGCCGCGCCGCTGGGCGTTCTGGCGGTGCAGTCGCTGAGCGGGCCCGACGGCGGCTTCACGCTCGCGAACTACGCCGAATATCTGCGCGCGCCCGATCTGTCGGCCGTACTGCTCAACACGATCCGGCTCGGCCTCGGCACCGTGGCGCTCACCGTGCCGCTCGCCTTCGTGTTGGCCTATGGCATCGAGCGCACGCGCATTCCGGGGCGCGGCCTGTTCGGCCTGATCGGCTCTGTGCCGCTGCTCGCGCCGTCGCTCCTGCCCGCCATGGCGCTGGTCTATCTCTTCGGCCGCCAGGGCATGTTCACGGCGCTGTTCGGCGGCCACACCATCTATGGCTGGCCGGGCCTGCTGATAGCCGAGACCATCGCGGCGTTTCCGCATGCGCTGGTGATCCTGCGCACCGCGCTCGCCGCCGCCGATGGCCGGCTCTATGAGCAAATGCATCTTCTGGGCGCCGGCCGCGGCCGCGCCTTCTTCGCGCTGACGCTGCCCGCCGCGCGCCACGGCATCGTCAGCGCCTGTTTCGTCGTCTTCTCGCTCGCCGTCGCCGATGTCGGCGCGCCGAAGGTGGTCGGCGGCAATTTCGACGTGCTGGCGCTCGACATCTACAAGCAGGTGCTGGGCCAGCAGAACTTCAACCTCGGCGCCGTGGTCGCGATGTTCCTGCTGGTGCCGACCATCGCCGCCGTGATCTTCGAGCGCTGGGCCGCCCGCCGCCAGACGGCGCTACGCACGTCGCGCTCCACGCCCCACACGCCCGACCGCAATTTCGCGCGCGACGTTGCGCTGTTCGCGGCCTGCGCCGTCGTCGGCATCGCAATCCTCGGCATCCTGGCGGTCGACCAGATCGCGGCGGTGGTGAAGCTGTGGCCTTATGATCTCTCTTGGACGCTCGACCATTACCGCTTCGGCGATTTCGACGGCGGCGGCTGGGATGCGGTGACGAATTCGGTGATGCTCGCCGCCGCGACCGCCGTCCTCGGCACCGCCTTGGTGTTCGGCGGCGCCTATACCGCGGAGCGGCTGCGTGGCGCCCGCTGGGCCCGCGCGCTCTATGCGATCTTCGCGCTCGCCCCCGCCGCCGTGCCGGGCCTGGCGCTCGGTCTCGCCTATGCGCTGTTCTTCAACGATCCGGCGAACCCGCTGCACGTGATCTACGGCACGGTCTGGGTGCTGTTGATCGCCAATGTGATCCATTTCTTCACCGTGCCGCACCTGACCTCGATCTCGGCACTGAAAGCGCTCGATCCGGAATATGAAGGCGCCGCCCTGATGTCGGGCCGCGGCGTGTTTACGGTTTTCCGCGCCGTCGCCGTGCCGCTGTCGGCGGCCGCGCTGGTCGAGATCGCGCTCTATCTCTTCGTCAACGCGATGACGACGGTGTCCGTTGTGGTGTTCCTCTATCCGCCCGACTTCAAGCTCGCCGCCGTTGCGGTGCTGAACATGGACGACGCCGGCGATAGCGCGCCGGCCGCCGCCATGGGCATGATGATCGTCTATGTGAATCTCGCGGCGCGGATCGTCGTCGGCCTGGTGCAGCGCTATGCGCGCGCCAGAGCCGTCAGCAACGCCCGATAACCCTCCAAAGGTGCGGTTTCGGTTCCGATGTCCTTGCCGCGGTCGTCGCAGCGCCGCAGCAGCACCGCCGCCGCATATCCCGGCCGCTTCTCGAAAGCGGCCGCTTCGCCGTCATCCATCGCGCCGCCTTGTGCGGCAAGGCTCAGCTTCGATGCATCGCTCAACGTCGCGTAATAGTCCGGCTCGACCGCGCACAGGTAGCGCTTGGCCGCGACATGCAGCGCGACCGGCGCCGTCACCTCGGGCCCGAACCCGCGCGACAGCCACGCCGCGCCCAGCGCCTCATGCGCGATATCGCGTCCCGCCAGCGCCGCCTCGGCGCCTTCGGGATGCAGGAAGTGCCCGACGTCATGCAGCAGCGCCGCCGCCACCAGCACATCGCCGGCATCCAGCGCCCGCGCCATCGCCGCCGATTGCAGCATATGCCGCTCCAGCGACACGTCCTCGCCGTAGAGGCCGGAACCAAGCGCCGCGAACAGCGCGAAGATCTCGTCGACGATCATTGCGCGGCTTCCAGAACGCGCTCCATCGGCAGCGGGCTGAGCGCCCGCAGCTCGGCCGCGGCCTCCATCACCGCGCCGAGCAGCGTGGTGCGCCGCCGCTCGTTCAGGCAGACGACATAGCCGGTCAGCCGGCAAGTGTTCACATCGGTATCGACCGGCATCACGCAGAGCCGCGCGTCCGGCGGACATTCCAGGGAGAAGAACAGGCTCACGCCCAATCCCACCGCGACACCCTCGCGGATCGTCTCGCGGGTGTGCAGCTCCATCGTCTCGGCCGGCGCGACGTCGGTGGAGAGCAGCAGCGCCTCGGTCGCCAGCCGCGTGCGCGATGTCGCCTCGCGCACCAGAAGCCGCTCGCCGGCAAGCGCCGCGAGCGGAAACACCGTGCGGTCCGCCAGTGCATGATTCTTGGGCACCGCCATCACAAGCTTGTCACGAAACAGCGGCTCGTAGGTGAACGCGTTGTCGCCCGGCGGATCGCTGACGATTCCGACGTCGATCTGCCCGTCGCGCAGCCAGGCGAAGGTCTCGACCGCGTTGCCGATGCGCACGCGCACCGATGCCGTCGGATTTCGATGCCGCATTGCGGCCGCTAGCCGCACCGCGAAAAACGGCGAGTCCGCGCCGAGCCGAAGCTCCGTTGTCATGCGGTTGTCGGGATCGCCGAGAAGGTCTTCGATGTCCCGCGACGTCACGAAAAGCTTTTGCGTCAGGTCGAACAATTGCTGCCCGAAGGCCGTAAGCCGTAACGGCGGCTTTCGCCCATCGAACAGCGCCGCCTGGTGGCGGCCTTCGAGTGCCTTGAGTTGTTGCGAGAGAGTCGGCTGCGAAACGTTGAGCCGCCGCGCCGCGCGGCTGATGCTGCCTTCGACCGCGATCACGTGAAACGCGCGCAAATGCTGGTGGTTGACGCTCACGTCCGACTATCCGCTCAAACCGCTATCGTACGAAACCAAGCCAACGGATTTATGACGCCAACATCGCCATAGGAAACGCCTATGGCGCGCATTCAAGCGAAGTATTGGCGAGCACCACGTCGCTGACGGCATGTACCGCGCGCATCCGCAACGGCGTCCGCCGCTGCGCGATGCGTGTTGGGCGGGTTCTGTCAGCGATTTCGGGGGTTACAATCATGAAAGCCAGATACAAAATCTCGTGCGCCGTTGCGGCGGTTCTGAGCGGCATGGGTGCCGCTTACGCTGCGGACAGCGATGCCTCGAGCACCGGCATCGAGACCGTCACCGTCACCGCCGAGCGCCGCGACCAGAGCGTGCAGGACGTGCCCTCGACCATCCAGGCCTTCACCGGCAAGGACCTGTCGCAGCTCAACGTCAACAACATCGAGCAGCTGCTGCGCTACACGCCGAACGTGACCTACGGCAACAACGGCCCCGGCCAGGGCGAGATCATCATGCGCGGCCTGTCGAACGGCTTCCGCGGCAACCAGTCCAGCGGCACGATCGGCAACTTCCCCAACGTGGCGATCTATCTCGACGACCAGTCGATGCAGTTCCCGGCGCGCAACGTCGACATCTACATGATCGACATGGACCGCATCGAGGTGCTGGAAGGCCCGCAGGGCACGCTGTTCGGCGGCGGCGCCGAGGCCGGCGCGGTGCGCTACATCACCAAGAAGCCGGTGCTCGACAGCTTCGAGGGCAATTTCCAGATCGGCGGCGGCTTCACCTCGGAAGGTGCCCCGAACTATTCGGTCAACGGCGTGGTCAACATCCCGCTGATCGACAACAAGCTCTCGGTCCGCCTCGTCGCCTATGACGAGCATCAGGGCGGCTACATCGATAACGTGCCGAGCACGTTCACGCGCTCGAACGAGGACCTCGGCAACTTCTATTTCGGCATCCATCCGAACGGCGCCGGCGTCTGCCCGAACGGCCTGCCGGCCGGCCACGCGACCGGTCTTTGCACCATCCCGGGCCTGCCGACCGCGAACAATGCGGCGATCGCCAAGAAGGACTTCAACCCGACCGACTACACCGGCGGCCGCGCCGAGGAGCTCTACCAGATCGACAACGACTGGAGCGTGCTGCTCACCCAGAGCGTCGAGAACCTCGAATCCGACGGCCTGTCGGTCGAGTACCCGACCGGCTCGGACTTCCAGACGCTGAAGGACCTGCAGGTCACCTCCTTCGTGCCGTCCTTCGTCAAGGACCAGTACGAGAACCTCGCCTGGACGGTCGACGGCAAGGTCGGCGGCTTCAAGGTGGTCTACACCGGCGGCTACACCGACCGTCACATCCATCAGCAGATGGACTACACCAACTATTCGCGCTCGGCCGGCGGCATGTACTACCAGTGCACCGGCGGCTCGACGGGCTTCGGCACCGCCGCGCCGACCTGCTTCTCGCCCATCGGCTTCTGGGACGACACGATCCACAACACCCATCTCAGCAGCGAATTCCGCGTCTCGACGCCGGACAGCTGGCCCTTCCGCGTCATTGCCGGCGCCTATTGGGAGCAGTTCCGCATCTACGACGTGATGAACTTCAACTACAAGACGACCCCGGCCTGCACGCCGGCCAACCTGACGATCGCGCAAGGCGGCGGCCAGGTCTGCCTCGCCGACGTGCACGACGCGCCGGGCTCGACGATGAACGATCCGAGCGTCCGCGGCGACAACACGGCGTTCGGCGAGGACACGCAGCGCGGCTACGACCAGACGGCGTTCTTCGCCTCCGCGGACTACGACGTCATCCCCGATACGCTGACGGTCACCGCCGGCACCCGCTGGTACCAGTACCGCGACTTCGAGGTCGGCTCGCAATACGGCACCAACTCCAGCTGCCTCAACGTGCCGAACGGCCAGTGCACCGGCGGCATGATCGACATCGACGCCGCGCACGACAGGAAGACCTATGCCGGCTTCAAGAGCCGCGCCAACGTCACCTGGCACATCACGCCGGACATCATGGCGTACTACACCTTCTCCGAAGGCTTCCGCCCCGGCGCGTTCAACCGCGCCTCGGGCCTGGTGGCGCCGGGACCGGGCGCCATCCCGCAGTTCAACAAGCCGAACGGCTACGGCCCCGACTCCCTGCAGAACCAGGAGATCGGCATGAAGGGCACGTTCCTCGACAACCGCCTGCAGGTGAACCTCTCGGCCTACCTGATGCAATGGAACAACGTGCAGTTCCTGTTCTTCAACCCGCCTTATCTCGGCAACACCACCTTCGGCCTCAACGGCCCCGACTATCACGTGAAGGGCGTCGAGGCGCAGGTCGAGGCACTGGTGACCGACGGGCTGACGCTGTCGGGCTCGGGCTCCTACAACGACGACACCCAGGCCGGCAATCCGTGCATCGTGTCGAACAACCCGGCGTCGCCGACCTTCGGTCAGTGCATCACGCAGATCATCCCGAAGGGCGGCGCGACGCTGCAGCCCTTCACCAACCCGTTCGGCGCCGCCGGCACCGTTCCGGCCTTCGCGCCGAAGTTCCAGGGCAACATGCACGCCCGCTATGACTGGAACACCTGGGGCTACGACATGTTCGGCATGTTCGGCGTCAGCTATACCGACGCGATGTTCAACCAGCCCGCGACCTACACTTCGGGCAACGGCATTCTCGTCCCGAACACGACGTTCCTGCGCTATCTCCAGCCGGCCTTCTTCACCTTCGATGCCTCCTACGGCATCGCGATGGACCACTGGAACGCAGAGATCTACGGCCAGAACCTCAGCGACAGCCACGCTTCGACCTTCACCTCGTCGGCGCAGTTCATCAAATCGGAAGTCCCGCTGCGTCCGCGGGTGGTTGGCATCAAGCTCGGCTACACGTTCTAAGCCGCGTTTTAAGCTAGACTGCGATCAGGCGGGCGGCGACGCCCGCCTGTTTCGCTCTTGGACAGATATGGATTCGACCGCACCACATTCGACCGAGCAGGATGTCCGCCGTCTGCGCGAGATGCAGAGGGCCGGCCGCCATGCCGAGGCGCTCGCCGGCGCGCAGGCGCTCCTCGCGGCTTATGCCGGCAACCGCGACCTGCTCCTGACCGCCGCGATCAGCCAGCGCCACCTCGGCCGCATCGGCGACGCGCTGGCGACGCTGGAGCGTCTGGAGCAAATTCGGCCGCGCTTCAGCCGCCTGCATCAGGAGCGCGGCCTCTGCCACGTCGCGCGCAAGGACGCGGCAGCCGCGATCGACGCACTGCTGCTTTCGGTGAACATCAATCCCGCGCTGCCCCAGAGCTGGAGCATGCTGGAGGGCCTCTACAAACTGACCGGCGACGCCGCCAACGCGGCGACGGCCGCGGCCCATGTCGCGACGCTCAAGAACCTGCCGCCGGACGTCGTGACCGCGACCTCGCTCTATGCCGACGGTGATCTCGCCCCGGCCGAGGCGCTCATTCGCGCCTTCCTGCTGCGCCACGGCGATCACCCCGAGGCGATGCGCATCCTCGCCAAGATCGGCATCGCGCGCGACGTGCTCGACGACGCGGAGCTGTTGCTCGCCGGCGTCCTGACGCTGGCGCCGAACCATCGTGCCGCGCGCTACGATTATGCCGACGTTCTGGTCAAGCGGCACAAATATCGGCAAGCGCGTCTCGAGCTCGACAAGCTTCTGGCGCTCGATCCGCGCAGTCCCGACTACCGCGCCCTGGCGGCGACGGCCGCCGTCGGCCTCGGCGATCACGCGGCGGCGATCAAGATCTACGAAGGCCTGATCGCCGATTACGGCAACGCGGCCGACGTGCACCTCTGGCATGCCCACGCCCTGAAGACCGTCGGCCGCGTGCCCGAGGCGATTGAAGCCTATCGCGCCGCAGCAGCGCTGCGTCCGGATTTCGGCGACGCCTATTGGAGCCTCGCGAACCTCAAGACCTATCGCTTCTCCGATGCCGAGATGGCGCGGATGCGCACCGAAGAAGCGTCGCCCGCGATCGATCCGGTCGATCGCTACCACCTCTGCTTCGCGCTCGGCAAAGCGCTGGAGGATCGCGGTGAGATCGATGCGTCCTGGAATTATTACGAGCGGGGCAATGCCCTGAAGCGCGCCGAGAGCCGTTACAGCTCCGAGCCCATCGAAACCAACACCGCCGGCCAGATCGAAACCTGCACCGCCGATTTCTTCCACGCGCGGGCCGGCTGGGGCGCGCGTGACGCCGATCCGATCTTCATCCTGGGCCTGCCGCGCTCCGGCTCGACGCTTCTGGAGCAGATCCTCGCGTCGCATTCGCGGGTCGAAGGCACGCAGGAGCTGGCCGACATCGCGCGCATCGTGCTGGAGCTTCAGGGCCGCGACCACAATCCCAGCGCGCCGCGCTATCCCGGCGTGCTGGCGCAGATGCCGGCCGAGGATTTGCGCCGCCTCGGCGAGAAATATCTCGCCGACACCCGTATCCACCGGACCGGCAGGCCGGTCTTCATCGACAAGATGCCGAACAATTTCCGCCATATCGGCCTGATCCATCTGATGCTACCGAACGCCAAGATCATCGACGCGCGGCGCGAGCCGATGTCCTGCTGCTTCTCCAATCTCAAGCAGCTCTTCGCCAACGGCCAGGAATTCACCTACAGCATCGACGACATCGCGCGGTACTACCGGACCTATCTCGACCTGATGAATCATTGGGATCGGGTGCTTCCCGGCCGTATCCTGCGCGTGCATCATGAGGATGTGGTCGACGATCTGGAAGGCAACGTGCGCCGCCTGCTCGGCCACTGCGGCCTCGATTTCGAGCCGGCCTGCGTCGATTTCCACAAGACCGCGCGGGCCGTTCGCACGCCGAGCTCCGAACAGGTGCGCCAGCCGATCTTCCGCGACGGCCTCGACCAATGGACGCGTTACGAGGCGCATTTGGCACCGCTCAAAGCCGCGCTCGGCGACGCAGTCACCCGGTATCGCACATGAGCGACACATACGATCTCGCCGTCGTCGGCGCCGGCATCGTCGGTCTGGCGCATGCGCTCGCTGCGGCGCGCCTCGGCAAGCGTGTGGTGGTGATCGAGCGCGGCGGCCGCGCCGTCGGTGCCTCGATCCGCAATTTCGGCTTCGTCACCGTCACCGGGCAGCCGCGCGGCGAGACGTGGCAGCGAGCCCGCCGCTCGCGCGATGTGTGGGCGCAGGTGGCGCGCGATGCCGGCATTGCGATCGAGCAGGAAGGCCTGCTTCTCGCCATGCGGCGCCCCGAAGCGCTCGCCGTCGCGGAGGCCTTCCTCAAAACCGAGATGGGCGAGGGCTGCCGTCTTCTGAGCCGTATCGAGACGGCCGGGAAACTTCCCCAAAGCACCGCGCTCGGTGCGCTGTGGAGCCCGCACGACCTGCGCGTCGAATCCCGCACGGCCATCCCGCGCCTCGCCAAATGGCTGCAGGAGCGCTGGGGCGTCGAATTCCGCTACGAGACCGCGGCGCTCGAGATCGCGCCGCCGCGCATCCACACCTCGCGCGGCCCGCTCGCGGCCGAGGCCGCCATCGTCTGTCCCGGCGACGATCTGGTCTCGCTGTTCCCCGACCGCATCGCGCCGTACCAGATCACCAAGTGCCGTCTCAGCATGCTGCGGCTCGCCGATCCGGGCCTCCGGATGCCTGCGCCCTTGATGTCGGACCTCGGCCTGCTGCGTTATCGCGGCTACGGCGATCTGCCCGAAGCGGCGCCATTGCGCCGCCGCCTCGAAGCCGAGCAGGCCGATCACCTGCGCCATGGCGTGCATCTCATCGCGGTGCAGAGCGCCGATGGCTCTCTGGTGGTCGGCGACAGCCATCATTATGACGGCACGCCCGAGCCCTTCGCGCCTGCCGAGAGCGAAGCCCTGATCCTCGACGAATTCCGCGCCGCCACCGGCATGACGCCGCCGCCCGTCATCGAGCGCTGGACCGGCGTCTACGCTTCGTCATCGGAACGCGCGATGTTCGTCGACGCGCCGTCGCGCGACATCCGCATCGTCTTCGTCACCGGCGGCAACGGTGCCTCGACCACCTTCGCCATCGGCGAAGAGGTCGTCACAGAGCTTTATGGAGAACACCCATGAACGAGATCGTCGCTGTGGTTTTCGACTGGGCCGGCACGATGATCGATTTCGGCTGCGTCGCGCCGGTGCGCGCGCTCGAAGCCGCCTTCGCCGCCGAGGGCGTGGCGATCACCGAGGCACAGGCGCGCAAGGACATGGGCCGCGCCAAGCGCGACCACGTCGCCGCGCTGCTGGCCGATTGCGACGTCTCGAAGGCCTGGTCGGCGCATTTCGGCGCGCCGCCCGTCAATGCCGATGTCGACCGGGTCTACAAGGCCCTCGAACCCCTGATGCTCCGCGAGGCCGCATCCCACACCACACTGATCCCCGGCGCGGCCGAGGTCGCGCGCGAGCTTCAAAAGCACGGCATCAAGATCGGCTCCTCTACCGGCTATACGCGCGCGA
Source organism: Rhizomicrobium sp. (assembly GCA_035551495.1). Taxonomy (GTDB): domain Bacteria; phylum Pseudomonadota; class Alphaproteobacteria; order Micropepsales; family Micropepsaceae; genus Rhizomicrobium. The sequence goes on from DASZMT010000066.1 coordinate 12,023, forward strand.
TGATGGCGGCCATCGTCGCGCGCGCCGCGGAGCAGGGCTATTCGCCGTCCGTCGTGGTCTGCGCCGATGACACGACGTTCGGCCGCCCCTCGCCGCTGCCGATGTGGAAGGCGCTCGTCGAGCTCGCGGCCTATCCCGCCTGGCGCACCGTGAAGGTCGACGACGCGGTGGTCGGCGTCGAGGAAGGCCGCGCCGCGGGCGCCTGGACGGTCGGCATCGCCGCCTCGGGCAACGGCGTCGGCCTCGGCCTCGAGGCCTGGCAGGCGCTGCCCCCGTCCGAACAGCACAAGCGCGCCGACGCCGCCGGCCGCGAGTTGCTCGATGCCGGGGCGCACTACGTGCTCCAGACCATCGCCGACCTCGGTCAGGTGCTGCCCGATATCGAGCGCCGTATCGCATCCGGCGACCGGCCCTGACCGTGCTCGAATCCGTCACGCCACGCGGCGACACCGTCCTCTTCCGCTGGGAGGATGGATGCGAAGCCGAGTTCGCCGCCGCCTGGCTGCTCGACAATGCCCCCGCGGCGCACGCCGGCACGCAACGCTTGCGCACGATGCGATCGCTGGCATCGCAGGTCCGTCATGTCGAGCACGACGGCGACGCTATTCGATTGTATTTCGCGGACGAGACGATCGCATGGACCGCTGCGCGATTGCGCGTCCTGGCGGCGCCCGGGCCCGTCGCGCAGCCCGCGCGCTGGCCGAAAGGCGACACCGCCGCGGCACGGCCGCCGATCGGCTATGACGCTTATCTCGCCGGCGATGCCGTGCTCCGCGCCGCGCTGGAGGAAGTTGCCGCCTTCGGCATTGTCCGCTTCGCAGACGCCGGCGCGGCGCTCGACGAGGTCGAGCGCGCCGTACGCCGTTTCGGCTTCGTCCGCGAGACCAACTACGGCCGCGTGTTCGAGGTTCGCGTCACCGCCGATCCGGTCAACCTCGCCGACACTGCCCGCGCGCTCGAACCGCACACCGACAACCCCTATCGCGACCCCGTCCCGACCCTGCAGCTTCTCCACTGCATCCGCAGCGCGGGTGAAGGTGGCGCCACCTATTTCCTCGACGGCATCGCACTGGCCGAAGCGTTTCGCGTCGCCTATCCGCGGGACTTCGCGTGCCTCGCTGCCGAGCCGGTGCCGTTCGTGTTCGAGAATGCCGCCGGCGATCGCTACGAGTGCCGCACCCCGGTCATCCGCTGCGATGCGTCGGGCATGGTGCGCGCGATCCGGCTCAACCATCGTGCCCTTGGGTCGATCGATCTGCCGGCGCGGCGGTCGGCCGATTGGTATGCCTCCTATGCCGCCTTCGCGCGGGCCGCGAACGATCCCGCCCGGCATTTCATTCATGCCATGGCGCCCGGCGATATGGTGCTGTTCGACAACGAGCGCATCCTCCACGGCCGCAAGGCCTTCGCGAGCGTCTCCGATCGTCTCCTGCGCGGGTGCTACGCCGACCGTGACGGCCTCCTCGCCACGCTGGCGCGGTTGCGTAAATTGATCGCTTGATGAACGGCGTTGCGTAAATATTAGGCGAATAATTCGTAATATTGTTCGCTTACTCGTCTTCTGTCACAGTTCTCTTCTCTTGCGGGGGCGGGGTAGATGGCGGAAGAAGCCATCGGTGACGGTGCGCGTTACTGGTCGTTTATCAGTTACAGTCACAAGGACGCTGCGTTCGGGCGCCGCCTGCATCGCAGTCTCGAATCCTATGTGCTGCCGCGCCATCTGACCGGCGGCGACAAGCTGCCCCGCCGCTTGACGCCGATCTTCCGCGACCGCGAGGAGCTGCCGGCCTCCGGCGATCTCAGCGCCGAGGTGCGCGCCGCGCTAGCCGCATCGCGCAGCCTGATCGTGGTGTGCTCGCCGGATGCCGCGGCCTCGCAATGGGTCGGCCGCGAAGTCGCGCTGTTTCGTGCGCTGCATCCGGATCGTCCCATCCTGGCGGCGATCCGTTCCGGCGAGCCGGCCGAGTGCTTTCCGCAGGCGCTGCACCACACCGGCGTCGACGGCGCCGCGATCGAACCTCTGGCTGCCGATTTCCGCCGCGGCCGCGACGGCGAGGCCCTCGGCTTGCTCAAGCTGGTGGCGGGCATCGCCGGCGTCGGCCTCGACGCGCTGGTCCAACGCGACGCGCAGAGAAAATTCCGCCGCGTGACGGCCGTCACGGCGGTCGCGCTGGCCGCGATGCTAGTGATGGCTGCGTTGACGGGATACGCGCTGCACGCGAGGTCGGAAGCCGAGCGGCAGAGAGCGGAAGCGGAGGGGCTCGTGGAGTACATGCTGACCGACTTGCGCGACAGGCTGCAGAGCGTCGGACGGCTGGACGTCATGGTCGCGGTCGACCGTCGTGCGCTGGGTCACTATGCGGGCGAGAGCCTCGCGGATCTGCCGCCGGATTCGCTGGCGCGGCGGGCAAGGCTGCTGCACGCGATCGGAGAGGATGTGGAGAGTCAGGGTGCCCTTGACGTCGCACTGCAGAGCTTCCGCGAGGCACGCCGAACGACCTCGGCCCTGCTCGCGCAGGCGCCGCACGATCCGAAGCGCATCTTCGACCAGTCGCAGAACGAGTTCTGGATCGGGACTATCGAATACGCCCGAAGGAACAAGGCCGCCGCGATGCGGTCTTTTCTTGCCTACAAGCATCTGACGGACCAGCTGGTCGCCATCGCGCCCGGCAATCCGGTATACCGCGCGGAGGCCGCCTTCGCGGACGGCGATCTCTGCATGACCAATCTGAGCCCGCCGGCCGACACCAAGACCGCGGTCGCGATGTGCAGGATCGCACTCGCCGAGATGGAGAGAGCGGCGCGCGACGCCGGGCCGTCCGAAAAGATGGCCATCAATCTCATCAATCGCCACGCCTGGCTCGCCGATGCCTATCTTGCGGACGGAGACATTGTGCCGGCCCGCGCCGAGCGCATGGCGGAGAAACCGATGATCGACCGCGAACTCGCGATCGATCCCCACAGTCTGAAGCTCTGCGATCTGGAAGTGTCGCGCGAGATCGGCCTGGCGCGCATCGAGGAGGCTTCGGGCCATGCCGGCGACGCGCGGCAAGCGCTCGAAGGCGCGCGGCGCACGCTCGACGGGCTCATCGCCGCCGATCGGACGAACACGACCTGGAGCGACCAGCGCAGCTGGGTGAACGGGGAATTGGCAAAGCTTCATTGAACCAAAGGATTTGGGAGAAACGACATGGCAGAAAGCAACGCCCGCTCTTTGACAGGCGGCCCCATAAACGGCTTCCCCCACGCGAGTGTGGGTCGCCCGGTGCCCAAGAAGAATGTCCTGTATCTGAAGCTCGACTACACCATCACCAGTGGCGGGCTGAAGTTTTTCCTCAACGCCGACAGCGGCGACTACAATATCAGCAGCACGGACATCGGATCGTTCGCGCAGGCCCGGGCGCTCGGCCAACCGCTGCCGCCGAAAACGCACGCACTCGACGGCGTCACCTATCCGCTGCCCGGCGACGGAACGATTCCGACGGGCACGCAGCTCGGTCTCGACGTCAAGAACCGCTGCGCCGGCTACATCCTTTACGAGCTGTGTCCAAAGGGTAACTGGGAGTTTTGCCGCGATACGGACGCCCTCACCACCTCGGACGATCCTGCGAACGGGGACTACGTCGATCTCCACCAGGTCGACGACAACGGCGTGAGCTACCAGTTCAACAGCCCGGGCAAAGCGGTCGACCCGCCCGAGCAAGGCCCGACGCGGTGCCGCGTCGCGTATATCTCGTGCAAGTGCCCCAGCACCAACGGTGATCCAGACGCGGCCGGCAAGGGCAAGCCGGACAGCTTCAACCTCTATATCAGGCTCACGCAGACCGACGGCTCGGCGCTCAACCTGATCATCGACCCCGACGTGCAGAACACCGGTACACCGCCCCGGGGCACTGGGACCGGGGGTGGCTCGTCCTGATCGAGGCCATATCCGGTGGCGCGGAGCGGCCATGGCCGCCCGCGCCGGCCGGGTGCCCGCGATGTGCGTTGGGCCGTAACTGCGATTATAGTCGTCTGCCGGCCGTCGCGTCCGGCGCCGCAACCAGGGATCCTGCGCTCGCGTGAACCCGACGCATTCTCTCACTCAAATCGCCGGCTACGCCCGATCGGGCGCGCTCGACCATGCGTGGCGCATATTCGAGGGCGATGGCTATGCGATGGCGGCCGATCGGGGCGAGGCGGCAGCGCTGACCGTCCGGGGCCGCCTGCTCAAGGAGGGCGGCCGCGCCGCCGCGGAGCCTGCCGAGCGACGTAGGCTTTATGGCGAGGCGGCCGAGGTCTATGCCCGTGCCGCGGCAGCGCCGGGTGGCGGCACCTATCAGCTCATCAACGCCGCAACGCTGTCGCTCCTCGCGGGGCGCCGCGATCTGGCACAAGAGCGCGCCCAGCGCGTGCTGGCACGCGGCGACGCGGATGCCGAGACGTCCTATTGGAGCGCCGCGACGCGGGCCGAAGCGCTGCTCCTGATCGGCGACATCGCGGCCGCGAAGGCTACGCTGGCGCAAGCGGTCGAATGCGCGCCGCATGCTTTCGAGGATCACGCACCGACCTTGCGCCAATTCCGCGCGATCCTGGACGTGTTGGGCGAGGATACGTCCTGGCTTGACGCTTGGCATCCGCCTCGCACGCTTCATTTCGCCGGCCATCTCGGGCTCTCGCCCGACGGCGGCGGCTTGGCGGACGAGATTCGCGGCGTGCTGGAGGCGGAACGGATCGGCTTCGGATATGGCGCGCTGGCAGCCGGCTCCGACATCGTGATCGCCGAAGCGCTTCTTGCGCGCGGCGCGGAGCTCACCGTCGTGCTGCCGGTGCCGGTCGCGCCGTTCCGCGAGCACTCCGTGGCATGCTTCGGCGCGGATTGGGGGGCGCGGTTCGATGCCATCCTGGAACGCGAACCCAGGGTGCATGTGGTTTGCGGCGGCGCGAATACGCTGTCGCCGGCCGCGATCCGCCTCGCCGCCGAGGTGGCGATGGGAAGCGCGGTGATGCAGGCGCAAGCGCTGGACAGCGATGCCGTCCAGCTTCTGGTGACCGATGGCGTTGTGCCGGACGCCGGGGCGGCGATCTGGGCGCAGACCGGACGACGGCAGCGCCGCCTCGCCGCGTCGCGCACGCAAACGGCCGGCACGGCGCTTGGCGTCGATGGCGAGCTTGCCGCGATGCTGTGGCTTTCGCCGGCATCCCTGGATGCGCTGGACGGCTTGGCAAAGGCGCTCGCGGGCGGGCCGATGCCGCAGACCGCGCCGCGCTGGACGGGCGAGGTGGTGCACGTGAGCTACGACACGCCGGCCAAAGCCGTGGCAGCGGTGCGCGCCGCGTCCGCGATGGTCGCCGCCGGCGGCCGCGTCGCGGCCCATTACGGGATCGTGCGGATCGCGGCCGATCCGTTCGGCGGCCCGGCGTTCCCGGCCGGCCCCGCCGCCGCGATCCTGCCGGACATCGCGTTCGGCATGCCGCCCGGCGCGGTCTATGTATCGGAGGATTTCGCCGCCGCGCTTGCCGCCGCGTCGCCCGAGGTGTTTCTGACCGAACTCGTCGGCGAGCTTGCCGGCGAGGTGGAGAATCCGACGCGGCTCTTCGCGCTGTTGCGCTGAAAGGTCAGACCACCAGCTCTTCGAGCCGGTGCGGCGCCGTGATGACAAGCGCCTTGGCGTCTCGCTTGACGAGGCCGCGCCGCTCCAGGGCACCGATGGTGCGCGACACCGTCTCGCGCGTCGAGTGCACGCGCACCGCGAGCGCCGAAAGCACCGGCGGCGGTACGATCGTCTTGCCGTCGCCGAGCCGTGCGAGCCGCAGCAGCTCGGCGTGCACGCGCCCGGCTGCCGACAGGGTCGAGCGCTCGACCATGCGCGACGCGGTGGCGCGCAGCTGGCGCAGGAGGACGCGCGACACGGCAAGCCCGACACAGGCATGCGTCTCGATCAGAGTCAGGAAATCGATCGGCAGGAACACCAGGGCGCGCGACGCTTCGACCGCGATCACATCGGCTTCGACCGGCGGCTTATCGAGGGCGGCGAGCGCGCCGAAGAAGTCGCCGGCGATGAATTCCTGCAACAGAACGCGCTGGCCCTCGATCCCATAAGTCAGGGCGTGGGCGCGGCCCGCCGACAAGAGGTAGGTCGTGGAATTCTCGTCCCCTTGCGCGAGGATTTGCATGCCCGATGCAAACGGCTTCTCGTTGGCGCGGCCATGGACATGCGCCGCCACCTCGGCGGAACAGGCGAAGACGCGTCGCAGGAACGCGTGAACGCCCGGATCCGGTTGATCATGTGCCGTCATTGGTATCCCGCGCCTTTTATAGGTGCGAAACCTTGCGGCCGGAAGCACGTCTTTGGCGGGGATTGGGTTGTTCTCGCGAACCCGTCGCTTGCTTTTCGAAGACTTGGCGGAATCCGGGCCGATGCTAAAAAAGGCTGCACGCGCCTTCGTCGGCGCGGCCCACCCTGGCCCGAAAGCGGGAGAAGAGTTCGCGGCCGCAGCCTTCGCCGCTTTGGTCAAGCGTCGCGGGGGCGCGCGCCATCACGACATCGTGCGGCACCTGCGCCTCGAGTACGCCATGTTCGCCGTCGACATGCAGGACGTCGCCGTCCGCCAGCCGCGCGAGCCATCCGCCATCGGCGGCCTCGGGCGTCACATGCAGTGCCGCCGGGATCTTGCCCGAAGCGCCGGAAAGCCGCCCGTCCGTGACGAGCGCGACTTTGAAGCCTTTGCCTTGCAGAACGCCGAGCGGCGGGATCAGCTTGTGCAGCTCCGGCATGCCGTTGGCGCGCGGTCCCTGGAAGCGCAGCACCGCGATGACATCGCGATCGAGTGCGCCGGCCTTGAAAGCCTCGAGAAACATGTCCTGGGAGTCGAACACGGCAGCGGGTGCCGTCACGCTGCGATGGCTTTTCGCCACCGCGGAGACCTTCATGATCGCGCGGCCGAGATTGCCGGTGAGGAGGCGCAGGCCGCCTTCCGGCTCGAACGGATCGGCAGCATCGCGCAGCACATCGCGATCGAGCGACGCGGCGGGCCCATCGCGCCACACGAGTGCTTCGGCCTTGAAATAAGGCTCGCGCGCATACGCGCCGAGATCGGTGCCCATCACGGTTTTCACGTCGCGATGCAGAAGCTTGCCGTCCAGCAGGGCGTTGATCAGGAAACCCGCGCCGCCTGCAGCATGGAATACATTCACGTCCGCGGCGCCATTGGGGTAAATCCGCGCCAGCAGGGGCACTGCGTGCGAAAGCTCCGCGAAGTCCTCCCATTCGAGCAGGATGCCGGCGGCGCGCGCGATGGCCGGGATATGCAGCGTGTGGTTGGTCGAGCCGCCGGTCGCCATCAGCGCCACCATGCCGTTGACGATGGCGCGCTCGTCGATGATATCGGCAAGACGTGGCGCGTGCGGCGCGATCTGGGCCGCGGCCCGGGTCAGTGCTTCGCGCAACGCGGTACCGGGATGCACGAAAGCGGCGCCTGGCAGGTGCAGGCCCATCGCCTCCATGAGCATCTGGTTGGTGTTCGCCGTGCCGTAGAAGGTGCAGGTGCCGGCCGCGTGATAGGAGGCGCTCTCGGATTCCAGCAAGGTCTCGCGTCCGACTTCGCCGCGCGCGAAAGCTTCGCGCACCCGTGCCTTCTCTTTGTTTGCAAGGCCGGACGGCATTGGTCCGGCCGGCACGAAGACGATAGGCAGGTGTCCGAACGACAGGGCGCCGATCAGCAGGCCCGGCACGATCTTGTCGCAGACGCCGAGGCACAGCGCGGCGTCGAACACACCATGGCTCAAGGCGAGGGCGGTCGACAGCGCGATCACCTCGCGGCTGAACAGCGACAGCTCCATGCCCGGCTGGCCTTGCGTGACGCCGTCGCACATCGCCGGCACGCCGCCCGCGACCTGCGCCGTGGCGCCCATGGCGCGCGCCGCGTCCTTGATGATGTCGGGATACGCCGCGAAGGGCTGGTGGGCCGACAGCATGTCGTTGTAGGCGGTGACGATGCCGATGTTCGGCCCAACGCCCCGCGCGATGCCGCGCTTGTCGAGACCCGATGCCGCGCAGGCGTGGGCAAGATTGCCGCAATCGAGTTGTCTTCGCGCCGGGCCGTGCTCGGCGGCTTCGTCGATTCGGGCGCGATAGGCGTCCCGCGCGCCCCGCGAGCGCTCGCGGATGCGTGCCGTCACGCGTGCGACGACCGGATGCATCACTCCGTCCAGAAGATCGAGACCGGCACCGCACGTTGCCGCAGCACCGCGCGCACGGGGTTTTCGAGGATGTCGCTGCCTGCCATGGCATGCTTATAGGCGGTCAGTTTGCCTTCGCCCTTGATGAAGATGACGATCCACCGGGCGTCCAGTAAAGCCCGCAAGGTGAGCGTCATGCGCTCGCCCATGTGCGTGACGTTCGGTGGCTCGACCGCGCGCACGAGTGCGGGGCTCGCCATGTCGAGCGCCTGCGCCAAGCCATCGGAGCCGGGAATGAGCGACGCGGTGTGCCCATCTTCGCCCATGCCGAGCAATACGACATCGAACGGCCGCGGCATTCGCGCGATGGCCGCATCGACGACGCCTTCGGCGTCGCGGGCACGGTCCGCCGGCGTCTTCATCGGCACCAGCGCCGCGGCAGCGGCTTCGCCGGCCAGAAGACGCGTGCGGACCAGATGCTCGTTGCTGCGTTCGGAGGTCGGTTCGGTCCAGCGCTCATCGGACAGCGTGACGGCCACGTCTTTCCACGGCGCGGCACGCTTGGCGAGCACGTCGAACAGCGCGCCGGGCGTGGTGCCGCCGGAGGCGACGAAACTGGCCGCCCCGTTGCGTTTCACGCCTGCCGCCAGCCGCGTGACGATCTCGTCGGCGAGAACCGTGAGCAGGTCATCCAGGTTGCGGAAGCCGCGAAAGAGCGGTTGCTGCGTCTCGGCAGTCTGAAGATTGGGGAGGGGGTTATTCATACCAGCTATGTCCATTGCGTTCGGTGAGAGCGATTGCGGCCGACGGGCCCCAGCCGCCCGCGGCGTAGGAGGCGGGCGGGGTGCCCTGGCGTCGCCAACCGGCGACGATGGCGTCGATCCACGACCAAGCGGCCTCCGCTTCGTCGCGGCGCACGAACAACGTGCCGCGGCCATTGAGCGCCTCGAGGATCAGCCGCTCGTAGGCGATGCGGCGGCGCGGGCTGTGCGTCTTGAAGGTATCGGAGAGGCTGAGGTTGAGCCCGAGCGGCTTCAACTGCATGCCGTTCTGCTCGAGGCTCGGCGTCTTGTTCATCAGCAGAAGTGCGATCTCCTCTTCCGGCTGCAGACGGATCGTCAGCCGGTTGGCGAGCAGCTCGTTGCCTGGGAAGATCGAATGCGGCACGTCGCGGAACTGGATCACGATCTCGGAGCGGCGCAGCGGCAACCGCTTGCCGGTGCGCAGATAGAACGGCACGCCGGCCCAGCGCCAATTGTCGATATGCGCCTCGACCGCGACGAAGGTTTCGGTGTCGCTCGTCTGGCCGCCGCTTTCCTCGGCATAGCCCTTGACCGCGCGGCCCTCGGCGAAGCCCGCGCCGTATTGTCCGCGCACAGTCTTTTTGCCGATGTCACGGCCGTCGATCGGGCGCAGCGAGCGCAGCACCTTGACCTTCTCATTGCGCACCGAGTCCGGATCGAGGCTGGCCGGCGGCTCCATCGCGACGAGGCAAAGCAGCTGGAGCAGATGGTTCTGCACCATGTCGCGGATCGCGCCGTATTCGTTGTAGTAGGACCAACGGTCCTCCACGCCGACGGTCTCGGCGACGGTGACCTGCACCTGCTCGATGCTGATCTTGTTCCACAAAGGCTCGAAGAAGGTGTTGGCGAAGCGCAGTGCCAGCAGGTTCTGCACGGCTTCCTTGCCGAGGTAATGATCGATGCGGAAGATGTTGTCCTCGATGAACGTCGTGCCCAGCGAAGCATTGATCGCCTGGCAGCTTTTCAAGTCGCGGCCGATCGGCTTCTCGACCACCACCCGCGCCTCGGGCCCCGCGAGACCGGCGTCTTTCAGATTGCGGCAGATGTCGCCATAAAAACTCGGCGAGGTCGACAGGTAGTATAAGACCTCTCCAACGCCCCCGAGCGCGGTCTTGAGGTTCGCGAACGACGTGGCGTCGCCGGCATCGACCGCGGCGTGGTGCAACCGAGCTTTCAGTTTCGCCCAACAGGCCTCGTCATAGTGCTCGCCGGTGCGCTGGCGCACCGCGTCCTCGATCTTCGCCTGGAAGGCATCGGCCGCCATCGTGCCGCGCGAGCACCCGATGACGGTCAAGTCCTTGGGCAGGAAGCCCTCGGCCTCGAGGAAATAAAGCGACGGGAACAGCATGCGCTGGGCAAGGTCGCCCGTCGCGCCGAATATCACCAAAGCCCGGCTCGGGGTGGGAGTCATCACGGTCTCCGCTGCGGATGGCCGTCGATCCAGACGCCTCGAACCTCCAGCGCATCGTCTAGAAGAACGAAATTGGCCCGCTGACCGTTGCGGATCGATCCCATTTCATCGCCGAGGCCCAGGAAAGCCGCGGGATTTCGCGACGCCATGGCCGAGGCTTCGTTGAGGTCGACACCCAGAAATTTCATGGAATTGCGCAGCGCCGACGCCATGTCGAGGTCGGAACCCGCCAGTGTTCCGTCAGGCCCGCGGCAGACACCGTCCTGAACCGCGATATGGCGGCCCTGCAGAACGAAATCCTTGTACGCGGCGCCAACGCTGGGCATCGCGTCGGTGACCAGCATCAACCGCGCCGCTTTCTTTGCGGCCAGCGCCACGCGTAGCGTCGCCGGATCGACGTGATGGCCGTCGACGATGATGCCGGCCCAGCTCGGCGTATGATCGAGCGCCGCGCCCACCGCGCCCGGTTCGCGCGCTTTGAGCGGCGACATCGCGTTGAAGAGATGCGTGAAGCCGGTTGCGCCAGCTTCCAGCGCGGCCCAGGTCTCGCGATAGGTCGCGTCGGTGTGGCCGCACGACACGATCACGCCGGAACGCACGAGCGCCTGCACCATGTCGGGCGTCGTCTGCTCGGGCGCCAGCGTCACCATCGTCTTGCCGTGCTTCGCGGACGCCAGCAGCGCGAGCGCCTCGGCGTCGAGCTTGCGGAAATTCGCGTCGTCGTGAATGCCCCTGCGTGCCGGATTGAGGAACGGGCCTTCGATATGGATGCCCGCGATGCCCGGCACCTTCGCTTCGATGGCGGCATCGACGGCATCGATGGCGGCGCGGATGAGATCTAGCGTGCCGCTGATCAGCGTCGGCAAGAACGCCGTCGTGCCGAACTGCGCATGCGCGTGTGAGATTGTCCGCAGGCTTTCGATGCTCGGGGCATCGCCGAACAGAACACCGCCGCCGCCGTTCACCTGCGTGTCGATGAAGCCGGGAACCAGCAGGTGACCGTTCAGCGCATGCGTTTCGTAGCCGGCCGGCACGTCGCTCTGCCGAACCAGCCCTGCGATGCGGCCGTCCTCGACCACGACGGCACGATCTTCGACCGCGCCGCGATCGGTCAATACGCGGCCATGAGTCAACGCGGCTCGCATGGTCAGATGGTCTCAGTGACTTTGTTGAGATTGGGCGGCAGATCGGGATTGAAGCCGCGCGCGGCGGCCAGCGCGTCGATCATGCGATAGAAGCTTTGCGTCAGAAGAATCGGCTCCGTTACCGGGTGCGCGGCGATGGCGGGCAGGTGAAGCGCGCCCGCGATGCCGAATCCCGCGGTCAGTACGTCGGCACCTTTGGCGACGAAGGCGCCGGCGAGATCCTCGAGGCCGCTGCGCGTCTCGTCGTTCTGCGACAGCATCAAAACGGGAAAGCCTTTTCTCACCAGCGCCATCGGTCCGTGCTGCACTTCCGCCGAGCTGAATGCCTCGGCGTGCAGCCCGCAGGTTTCCTTGAATTTCAACGCCATTTCCTGCGCCGCGCCGTAACCGAAGCCGCGACCGACCGTGTACAGATCACGCGCGGATTTCAGGTGCGTGACGGCCGCGCTCCAGTCGCAATACCAGGCTGTGGTCATCTGGTCCGAGAGCCGCGCCAAAGCGTCGCTCAGCGTTTCGTCGCCGGTCCACGCCGCGACGAGATCGGCGATCGCTGCGACGGAAGCAAGATAGGTCTTGGTTGCCGCGACGCTCGTCTCCTTGCCGGCGTGCAGCGGCAACACCTCGTGCGCGAGCGCCGCCAACGGGCTCGCTATATCGTTGACGATGGCAACGACGAACGCGCCACCGGCCTTCGCCGCCTCGACGGTGGCGAGCAGGTCGGGGCTCCTTCCGGATTGCGAGATCGCGAGGAACACAACACCGTCGAGCTTGGGCTGTGTCGCATAAACCGAGCTGATCGACAGCCCGGTCGAGGAGGTGAGCACGCTGGTCCGCGTCTCGATCAGGTATTTCGCATAGGTCGCGGCATTGTCGGAGCTGCCGCGCGCGCCCGTCACCACGGCGCGTGGCTTGGTGCACTGCAGCCGTGCCGCGATTTTGCCGACCACGACGCGATTGGCCGCGAGCTGGCGCGCGACGACGTCCGGCGCTTCGGCGGCTTCCCGGAACATCTGGGTCGGCGCCGCGCGCCCTGTCACTTCTCGAGCTCCGAAGCGTTCAGCTCTGCGACGAAGTCGTAGGTGTCGCCGCGATAGAAGGACTGCGAGAACTCGACCGCGCGGCCGTCCGGCAAAAAGCCGCGACGCTCCACCAGAAGCCCTGCGTCGCGCTCATGCGCGTGCAGGAGTTCGGCCTGTTCGCCGGTGAACAACACAGCGCGCAGGCGCTGGAGAGCGCGAGTCGGACGATAACCGGCTTTCGCCAAGGCTCCATAAAGCGAAGACTCGACCGATTCGACGGACGGCAGACAGAAGGCCGGCACCGTGCAGTACTCCAGTGCCATCGGCGCGCCATCGGCAAAGCGTATGCGGTGGAAGCGATAGACCGGCGTTCCCGGACTCAGACTCAAGGTAAGCGATTCCTCCGGCGTGACAGTCCCTTGCGATTTGCGCAGCCATGAACTGGTCGGCACGCGACCACGCGCGATCATGTCTTCGGTGAACGAGGTGAGCTTGGAAAAGTTCTTCTCGACGCGGCTCGACACAAAGGTCCCGGAGCCTTGGCGCCGTGTCAGAAGGCCTTCGGCGACCAAACCGTCTATGGCTTTGCGCACTGTAATGCGCGAGACGGAGAATTCTTCCGCCAAGTCGCGTTCGGGCGGCAACGCGTCGTCCGGCGCCAAGAGCTTGCCTTCGATGGCTTGGCGCAGGCCGCGTTGAAGCTGTTGATAGAGCGGAAGACTCGCCGCGTCGTCGAGCTGACCGATCATCGAAACCAGAGGCGGCGCCACATCACTCTCCTGAGGTTCCCGCGCAACAGGGCGGAAAAATCGGCTCTTTCCGATATTACCAATATAGTACCACGTAACCCCGTATTCACGTCAATCGCGAAATCCCTGTAAAAATTCGCCTTGACACGATAGCCCAATCGAGAAATGGTTCTATATTGGCCTTGGATTGGTGCCGTCGCGACGGAGCGAGATGCGGACCAGACAAAGCCCGGGGAAAGATTTTTTGGAGGGTTATCGCATGTCGTTTCGGGGGGCCTTGGCCGGCTCGGTCAGTTTGGTGGCGCTGGTCGCCGCAACGTCTTCCGCATTCGCGGACGAGCAGATTGAAACCGTCGTCGTGACGGGCATCCGCGCGTCGATGGACCGCGCTATCCAAATCAAGCGCGACGAAACGGGCGTCGTCGACGCCGTCTCGGCCGAGGACATCGGCAAGTTCTCCGACAAGAACGTCGCCGACGCGCTGCAGCGTGTGCCTGGCGTCAACACCGTCTCGGCGGCTTCCGGCGAAGGCGGCTTCGACGAGAACGACCGCGTCTCGATCCGCGGCACCAATCCGTCGCTGACCCAGACGACGGTCGACGGTCATTCGGTCGCCAACGGCGACTGGTTCATTCTCGACCAGTACCAGACCATCGGCCGCTCGGTGAGCTACACACTTCTCCCGTCGGAAATCGTCGACACGGCCAAGGTCTACAAGTCCCAGTCGGCCGACCTCGTCGAAGGCGGCGTCGCCGGCGTGGTGGACATCATCACCCGCAAGCCGCTCGACTTCAAAGACGACTTCACCTTCGAAGGCAGCGCGGAAGCCGCTTACACCACGCTGCGCGGCAAGTTCACGCCCCAGCTCAACGGTCTGTTCGCGTGGAAGGACCCGTCGGGCACCTTCGGCGTCATGGTCCAGGCCTTCTATGAGGCGCGCGACATCCGACGCGACGGCCAGGAATTTCTCGGCTATTCGACCTGCGGCGACAACATCCAGCCGGGCCAGACGGGCTTCGACAATTTCGGCCAGTCCACGTGCGCCGCCGCCGCGATTCCCGGTCTGCGCGGCACGCAATATGCGACGCTGATCGGCGCCGCGCTGTTCGAGCAGCAGCGTGTCCGCGAAGGCGGCGAGGTGACGCTGCAGTGGCAGCCGTCCAACCAGTTCAACGTCCAGGTCGAAGGCTTCTACTCGCATCTCGGCGCGAGCAATATCAACAACAACTACATGTTCTGGGGCACCGAGGAGTTTGGGCACAACGTCCCGACCTCCTTTACGGTCAAAGACAACACGGTCATCGCTGCGGCCTTCCCGCAAAAGGCCGGCGTCGCCCCGATGGTCACCGACTGGATCCAGCGTCCGGGCGGCTCGGCCGAGACCTACTTCACCAATGCGGATGCCACGTGGACGCCGAGCGACTCGACGACCGTGAAGTTCAAGGCCGGCTACAGCCACGGTGTCGGCTCGACCAACCCGCAGGTCGCCTGGGAAGGCGAGGTCGCACCGGGGCCCGGCGCGGCGGCGAGCTATGATTTCTCCAGCGGCATCGCCAAGGTCAGCGTCCCGGGTGTCGATCTCTCCAACGCCGCGAACCTAGTCAACGATTGGGCCTGGACCGCGGTGTCGACGGCGATCGACAGCGAGTATTACGGCCAGGCCGACGTCCAGCAGGACGTCTCGGCCGGTCCGATCCACGACGTCAAGGCGGGCGTGCGCTTCGCCCACCACACGCGCTCCAACAACCTGTTCGACGGCGGCGTCTCTTATGGCGGCTCGATCGGCTCCGACGTGTCGACCCAGAACTATCCGTCCGATTTCTCCGACGCGTTCAAGGTTCCGGGCGTTCTGACCAACGTGCCGGAAGGCAATACGGCGCTGATCGAGCAGCTGCTCTACAACAACACCAGCTGGCGTCCCTATCCGCAGACGCCGGCCGCGATCTCGAATCCGGCCAACGGCCGCTTCGACTGGCCGGCCAGCATGAAGATGGCGGAAACCGACACCGCCGCCTATGCGATGGCGGATATCGGCGGCGACAAGTGGAAGGGCAATTTCGGCGTCCGCATCGTCAACACCCGCGAGAATATCGATCAGTACGTCAACGATGCGACGGGCTTGGCTTCGGATTTCGGCAACTACACCGTCAACAAGATCGGGCACACCTACTGGGACGTCCTGCCGAGCGCCAACCTCTCCATCGACCTCACCGACGACAGCATATTGCGCTTCGCGGCGGCCGAGACGATGTCGCGCCCGGACTACAGCGCGCTCGGCGGCGCGGTGCAGCTCACCGACCTCAACCTCACGGCCAATGGCGGCAATCCGAACCTCAAGCCGGTCAAGTCATCGAACTACAACCTGAGCTACGAGTGGTATTATGACGAGCACTCGCTGCTCTCGGTCGGCCTGTTCTACATGGACCTGTCGTCGTACATCTCCTACGCGACGTCGCAGGCCAGCTATGTGAACATGACGCTGACGGGTGCGAGCCCGATCCCGGTGTTCTCGACCTACACCGTCACCTCGCCGTTCAACTCGAGCGGCCACGACGAGGGCGTCGAGCTGTCGTGGGAGCAGCCGATCTGGGGCGGCTTCGGCGTGCAGGCGAACTACACCTATGCCAACGGTGTCGACAATGCCGGCGGTCCGCTGGTCGGCGACTCGAAGAACACGGCGAATCTCGTCGGTTACTACGAGAACAACTGGATGAGCGCGCGTCTGTCCTACAACTACCGCTCCAAGATGCTGGTCGGCCTCGACCGCAGCTCGAACGAGAACCAGAACGCGTACAACACCCTGGACGGCTCGTTGCAGTTCACCGTGACCGATTGGGCGACGATCAACATCGACGCGCTGAACATCACGAACCAGACGCTGAAGTACTTCGCGTCAAGCGAGGTGCAGCCCCGTGCGCTGTATTCGAACGGCACGCAGGTCTATGCTGGCGTGCGCGTGAAGTTCTGATCGGATCGGTCCGGGGCCGTCCCAGCGGTCCCGGTCCGCGTTGCCGGCAGATGCGTGTCCCCTTGCGCACTGCTAGACTCGAGGGCGGAGAGCGAAGGTTCTCCGCCCTGTCTTTTTCCGGTGACCCATGCACGACACCTTCAAGGCGATTTTGAAACCTTTGGCGACCGCGGCCGCGGCTTGTGCCGTCATTCTGGCCGCGCGGGCCGAGCCCGTTCCGGCGCCCGCCGCCGCACCCATCGTTCCTGCGCTGATTCCGCTGCCCGCCCATATGGTGCCGGGGCAGGGCAGCTTCACGCTTTCCGCCGCAACACCGCTGGTGTTCGACAAGACCGATGCCGATACCGCTCGCGTCGCAGGAATGTTCGCCGGCCTGGTCCATCGCGCGCGCGGTATCGCGTTGGCCGCGTCCACGGGCCCCGGTGCGATCACTCTCCGCCGTCTCTCCGATCCGAATGCCACCGGAAAAGAGGGCTACAGTCTCGAGGTCACGCCGGACGGCGTGACAATTTCGGCCAGCCAGACGGCGGGTCTCCTCTACGGCGTGATGACGCTGTGGCAGCTGACGACGCAGACCGCTGGCCAAGTTCCCAGCGTCACCATTGCGGCAATCAAGATCGACGACGCACCGCGCTTCGCGTGGCGCGGCGTGCTGCTGGACTCGGTGCGGCATTTTCAGTCGGTCGCTTTCATCAAGTCGTTCCTCGACGAGATGGCGCGTGAGAAGCTCAACGTGCTGCAATGGCACTTGACGGACGACCAGGGCTGGCGGCTCCAGATCAAGCGCTATCCGCGCCTGACACAGATAGGCGCTTGGCGCGTGCCGGCCGGCGAGGCGGCGCGGCGCGACATCGACCCCAAGACCAAGAAACCGCGCCTCTATGGCGGCTTCTATACGCAAGACGCGGTTCGCGACATCGTCGCCTATGCGGCACAGCGCAACATCGCCATCGTGCCGGAGATCGAGATGCCCGGCCATGCGCTGGCCGCCATCGTCGCCTATCCCGCACTTGGCTCGGTCAAGACGCCGCCCAGGGACGTGTCGAGCGACTGGGGCGTATTTCCCTATCTCTATAACCCCAGCGACAAGACCCTGGCGTTCCTCCAGAACGTGTTGACCGAGACGATGGCGCTGTTTCCCAGCGCCTATATCCATGTCGGCGGTGACGAGGCGATCAAGGACCAATGGAAGGCCTCCGCCGCTGTGCAGGCCCGCATGCGCGCGCTGCACATCGCGAACGAGGACGCGCTGCAGAGCTGGTTCATCACCCGCATCGGCACGTTCCTGAAGAAGCATGGTCGCAAACTGATCGGCTGGGATGAGATCCTCCAAGGCGGCATGCCGCCCGACGCGACCATTACCTCCTGGCGCGGCGTCGGCGGCGCGGTGACGGCAGCGAAGGCCGGGCACGATACCGTGCTGTCGCCGGCGCCTATCCTTTATTTCGACAACCGCCAGAAGGAAGGCCCGGACGAGCCGTCTGGCCGCGGCATGATCGTGTCGTTGGCGAACGTCTACGACTTCGATCCAGCGCCGGCTTCGCTCAGCGACGACGAGCGCAAGCATATCCTGGGCGTCCAGGCGGACATCTGGACCGAGCATATCCGGGAGGAGAAGAACGTCGCCTATGCGGCCTTCCCCCGTCTCGCTGCGCTGTCCGAGCTCGCTTGGTCGCCGGCCGCGTCACACGATCGAGCAAGCTTCTTGGGGCGCATCGCGGTGCAGCTCGACCGCTACGCCACGCTCGACGTGCCGCACGGCACGCTCGATGCGCCGCTGCCGCCGCAGGGTCTCGTTCGCGACAGCCATGAGCTGACGCTGTGTTCGAACGCGGTGTCGCTCTCCGTCGAAGGCCAGGCGCCGATTGTGGGCAAACGGCCGACCTTCCTGCACGACATCCTCAACCCATGCTGGATCTATCCGAAAGTGCCGATGGACGGCGCGGTCGCGATTGTGGCTTCGGCGGCACTCCTGCCGTTCAACTTCCAGGTAGGTGTGGACGCGCAGAAAGTGCCGCTGCCCAAGCCCACGACGCCGAATGGCGAGCTCCTGGTTCATCTCGACAGCTGCGACAGCGCGCCGATCGCGACGATGCCGATGCCTGATCCCGAATACGACGTCGCGTCGGAGCGCGTCCAGGGCAAGATCAAGCCGGTAAGCGGCGTGCACGACCTCTGCTTCACCTTTACGCGCGCCAAGCTCGATCCGTATTGGGCGCTGCACACGGTATTCGTCATCGCGCCGCCACCCCGGCCGGCGCCCGCGCCAAAGCCATAGAGGAAAGGTCCGCGTGCCCAATCTCACCCTCGTCGCTCCGATCAAAGGCTGGGTGGCGCCGCTCGACGAAGTGCCCGATCCGGTGTTCGCCGAGCGTCTTCTGGGCGATGGGCTTGCGATCGATCCGACCGGCGCGACCGTGCATGCGCCCTGCGACGGGGTGATCGCATCGCTCGCACGTCACGCCATGACGGTGCGGGCGGCGAACGGCGCCGAGATCCTGATCCATGTCGGGCTTGAGACGGTGGCACTGCACGGCCAGGGTTTCGTCACTCATGTGCGCGAGGGTGCGATGGTGCGCGCCGGCGATCCGTTGATCACCTTCGATCTCGACTTCATCGCGACGCGGGCCAAAAGCCTGATTTCGCCGGTGGTCGTGACCAACGGCGACGCCTTCACCATTGTCCGCCGTAGCCTCGGCCGCGAGACCGGCGTGGGCGAATTCCTCATGGAGCTGCACCCGCTGGCAGAGACCGCGGCGGCCGCCACCACATCCGCCGGCGAAGCATCGCGTGAAATCGTGGTGACGCTCGTGCACGGCATCCACGCGCGTCCGGCCGCGACCATCGCCGCCGCCGCGCGCCAATTCGCCGCCGAGGTCGGACTGTCGGCGCACGATCGCCGGGCCAACGCCAAGAGCATCGCAGCGCTGATGACGCTGGGTGTGCGCAAGAACGAGTGTGTAACGGTCCTGGCGCGCGGCGCCGACGCGCAAAGCGCGGTCGACGCGCTGGCCGATCTGATTGCGCACGGCATCGTCGAAGCGCCGGAGCCGCCGCTCACTGTCGCGCCGCCGATCACCCCTGTCGCCGATGCACCGCCGGGCGCGCTACGCGGCGTCTGCGGTGCGCCGGGCCTCGCCGTCGGCAAGGCCTGCCAGCTGCGTACCACCACCTTCACCGTCGCCGAAGCAGGTGAGGGCATGGCGCACGAAGCTGCAGCGCTCCATGCCGCGCTCAATGTCGTGCGTCTGAAGCTCGGGAAGCTTGCCGCCGGCGGCAACAGGCAACGTCGCGATATCCTCTCGGCACACATTGCGCTGCTCGACGATCCCGAGTTGCTGCGCAAGACCCGCGCCCGGATCGAGGCCGGCAAGAGCGCGGGCTTCGCTTGGCAACAGGCGATGCGTGGCTATGCCGAGGCGTTCGGTGCGATGGCCGATGCCCGCATGCGCGAACGCGCCGGCGATATTGTCGATCTCGAGCGCCAGGTGCTGGCCGCGCTGGACGGCGAAGCGGCGTCGGATCCCGCCGCATTGCCTCCGGACGCGATCCTGATCGCCGACGAATTGATGCCGTCGGAGCTGGTGGGCCTCGGCGCACTCGCAGGCTTTTGCACGGCGGGCGGTGGGCCGACCTCGCATGTCGCGATCCTAGCGGCTGGCATGGGCGTGCCCGCGCTGGTGAGCGCCGGCGCAAGTGTGCTCGACATCGCCGACGGTACGATGTTGTTCCTCGACACCGAGAACGGTCTGTTGCATATCGACCCCAATGCCGCAGCGCTCGAAGACGCTCGCGCGCGTATCGATGCTCACAAGGCGCGCGAGAGCGCGGCGCTCGCCCACGCACAAGCCGAATGCCGCACCGCCGACGGCGTGCGTATTGCCGTACTTGCCAACCTCGGTGCGGGCGCGGACGAGACCGCCGGCGCAGTCGCTGTGGGCGCGGAAGGCTGTGGCTTGCTGCGCACCGAATTCCTCTTTCTCGACCGTGAGACGCCGCCCTCGGAGGACGAACAGGCGAAGGCTTATCAAGCGATCGCCGACGTGTTAGCCGGCAAGCCGTTCAAAATCCGCACCTTCGACATCGGCGGCGACAAGCCGGTGCCCTATCTGCCGCTTCCGGCCGAGGAGAACCCCGCGCTCGGTCTGCGTGGCGTGCGCGCCGGCCTGTGGCGCCGCGATCTGCTGCAGACGCAGCTTTCCGCGATCCTGCGCGTCACCCCGCGCCCCCGCATCATGCTGCCGATGATCACGTCGCTGGCCGAGATCGAAGCGGTTCGCGCGATGCTGAACGGCGCCGACGTCGAGCTCGGCATCATGGTCGAGACGCCGGCCTCGGCCGTGCGGGCGGCGACGCTCGCGCGCGCGGCGGACTTCATCTCTATCGGCACCAATGATCTCACGCAATACGCCCTTGCGATGGACCGCACCAATGCGCAGCTCGCGCCGCAGATCGATGCCTTCCATCCCGCCGTGCTGGCGCTGGTGGGACAGGCGGCGGCCGGTGCGGCGGCGCATGGCCGGACGGTCGGTGTCTGCGGCGGCCTCGCCGGCGACCCTCTCGCAGCCGCGCTTCTGATCGGCCTTGGCGTGCGCGAGCTATCGATGGCGCCGGGCGCCATCGCACAGGTGAAGCAAGTCGTGGCCTCGCTCGATCTCGCAACTTGCAAAGCCGCGGCTACCGAAGCGCTTGACCAAGAGTCCGCACAAGCCGTCCGCGCCGTCGCCGCGAAATATCTGAGGACCTCGCCATGAGCGCGATTCTGGAAAAACTCCAGCCGCTGGGCCGCGCTCTGATGCTACCGATCGCGGTACTGCCCGTTGCCGCGATCCTGCTGCGCCTCGGCCAGCCGGATATCTGGGACGCATTGAATCTCGGTACGGTGCTGGCGCCCTATCTGCCCTTCGTCGCTGCCGCCGGCAACGCGATCTTCGCCAATCTCGGCCTTTTGTTCGCCATTGGCGTTGCGGTCGGTTTGGCGCGCGAGAACCACGGCGCCGCGGGTCTCGCCGGCGTGGTTTGCTTCCTGATCGTGACCGAGGGCGCCAAAGCGCTGATTGCCGCTCCCCCGTCCTCGCTGGCAGGCATCGCGGCATCGGCACAAGGCCTTGCATCGGACGCCTACAAAACTGCCGCGCTCGCCAAGGTGAGTGTGCCGGTGGGCATCGTATCGGGCCTCGTCGCGGGTTGGCTCTACAATCGCTATTCGAACATCAAGCTGCCGGACTATCTCGCCTTCTTCGGCGGCCGGCGCTTCGTGCCCATCGCGGCCGGCGCGGCGGCCCTGGTCATCGCGGCCGCGCTCGGCTTCGGCTATCAGGCGATCTCAAACGGCATGGACTGGCTGAGCGCCGAGGTCGTGCGCGCCGGCAATTGGGGGCTCTTTGCCTATGGCGTGCTGAATCGGCTTTTGATCGTCACCGGCCTGCACCACATCATCAACAATCTCGCCTGGTTTGTCCTCGGCGACTATCACGGCAAGACCGGTGACTTGAACCGCTTCTTTGCCGGCGATCCGGCCGCCGGCCGATTCATGAGCGGCTTCTTCCCGGTGATGATGTTCGGCCTGCCGGCCGCCTGTTTGGCGATGTACAACGCTGCGCTGCCGGCGCGGAAAAAGGAGGTCGGCGGTCTGCTGCTGTCGATGGCGCTGACGTCGTTCTTGACCGGTGTGACCGAGCCGATCGAGTTCAGCTTCATGTTCCTCGCGCCGGTGCTCTACGCGATCCACGCCGTGCTGACGGGCCTCGCGATGGTCGTGATGAACATTCTCGGCATCAAGCTGGGCTTCGGATTTTCGGCGGGTTTGTTCGACTACGTGATCAATTTCGGCAAGGCGACGCGGCCGCTGCTGCTGTGGGGCGTCGGCGCGGTGTATTTCGCGCTTTATTATGGGCTGTTCCGCTTCGCCATCCGCCGGTTCGATCTGAAGACGCCGGGCCGCGAGGCCGAAAGCGACGCATCCGCCTCTGCCGCACCGGCCGCCGGTTCGCGCGGCGAGGCGTTCGTCGCGGCACTCGGCGGCGCGGCCAATCTCACGGCCGTCGATGCCTGCACCACGCGTCTGCGCCTGATCCTGACGAAGAGCGATGCGGTGGACGAGAAGGTGTTGCGTGCGCTCGGTGCTCGCGGACTGGTGCGGCCGTCCGCGAACGCCTTGCAGGTCGTGCTCGGCCCGATGGCCGATCAAGTCGCGAGCGAGATACGCGCCGCGCTCGCCGCCGCGCCGCGCACGGCCGTGCCCCAGATCGCCGATGCACGTGCACTCCTGCTGGCGCTGGGTGGACCGGCAAACGTTATCAAAGTCGAGACCTTCTCCAGCCGGCTGCGCATTGCCGTCGTGAGCGGCAGAGAGGTCGATGCGGCGAAGCTGCGTGTGCTCGGCGTTCGCGGCGTTGTGCAGCCGAAGGACGACAGCGTGCACTTGGTGATCGGTCCGTCCGCCGATGCTGTTGCGGCAAGTTTACAACGCGAGCTCGCTTAGCAGCGGAGCGAGCCAAGGCTCGTACGCCTTCCAGCGGTCGATCGAGCTTGCGAACAGCGGCGTCCGAACCTGGTGCTGGCTGAAGGTGCGCACGGCGCGGCCGGTCTCGTGGAAGCGGAGGCAGCGTTCGTCCCAACCGACGCCGCAATATTCCACGATGCGCCGTGCCTGCGCCGCGAAGTCGCCGACCAGCGTCTCGTATTGCACCTCCAGCATGTCCGGCACGACGGCGCGCCAATGCGCCATCAGGCCCTCATAGAGCCGGTAATAACGGCCCAGCTCGCCAAGATCGTAGGTGTAGTTGAGGCCGTTCAGGAACAGCTTCGAATAGCAGGAGAAGCACGTATCGCGCGGATCGCGCCGCACGTGGATGATGCGCGCATTGGGTAGCGCCAGCTTGATCCAGCCGATCAGCCGGAAATTCGCCGGCAACTTATCGACGACACGCTTTGCATCGGGCGCAAGCGCGCGAACGGCTTTGACATAGCGCCCCCCTATGCTTGCGGCATCCTCAAGCCGCGCGCCATCGAGCAGCTCCGGCAAGGTCAACAGCTCGCCCGCGCCGTGGATATCGGGATGGCTGGCGAGAATCTGCTCGATAAGCGACGTCCCTGAGCGCGGCATGCCGACGACGAAGACGGGTAGATGCGATAGGCCGCCCCCGGCGTCGCGCAGCCGATCGGCCGTAAAGGTCTCGCGCATTTCGCGCAAGTGGCCGGCCACCGCCGCCTCGTCATAGGGCGTATGGTGCCGCTTGAGCGTGTTGCCCGTCTTCCAATGTGAAAACGCTGCTTCGTGATGCCGAAGGTCGTCGTAAGCCTTGCCGAGCGCGAAGTGCAGATCGATCCGCTGGTCGTCGGGCAATGTCTCGCCGGCGAGGGCCACCAGCCCGGAAAGACGTGGATCACCGTCGACGAACGGCGCGAGTTCGGCCAGCGCACGACGATATCGCGCATTCTTCGGCGCCAACGCGACGGCAGTCTCGTAGACAGCCCGTGCTTCTTCGATTTTGCCAAGCTGCATCAGCACGCCGCCGAGTCCGGCATGGCCCGGCGCGTTCTTCGGGTCGGCGTGCAGCAGCCGTGCGAAGGCTTCGGATGCCTCGTCGGTCCGGCCCAACACCGACAGCGCATCGCCGAGCCCCAAGAGCGCAGGGGCGGAGTTGGTGTCCACGGACAGTACGCCCCTGAACCTTTCGACTGCCGCGCCATAGCGCCCGGTACCGAGCGCGATTAGACCCAGCCCCTGCAGCACACCGGGATGCGCCGGGTAGACCTTGTGCAGTTTCTCATAAAGCCGTTCGGCCTCGTCGAACCGGCCCTGACGCTGCAGGGCGACTGCCGTCTCATAATCGCGCCGCGCGTCGTTCATACGGTGACGCTAGCAGCAAGGCCGAATCGCTCCTAGTGCGCGGTGCGGCCCCGAAGCTGCTCGGACAGCTGCGGCATGCGGCCCTTGTTGCGCTCGTGGTGCCGCCCCTCGCGGACCTCCTCGACGATCTTGGCGCTGAAGGCGGGCAGGTCGTCGGGATTGCGGCTGGTGATGATGCCATCGTCGACCACCACCTCGCGGTCCACCCAGTTGGCGCCGGCATTCTCGAGATCCTTGCGGATCGACTTGTACGATGTCGCCTCGCGCCCGCGCAGGGCGTCGGCCTGCACCAGAAGCCATGGTCCATGGCACACCGCCGCGACGACCTTGCCGCTCTTCAAGAAGGCTTTGACCAATGCCATTGCGTCTTCATCGATGCGTAGCTTGTCGGGGTTCATCACGCCGCCGGGGATCACCAGCGCATCATAGTCGTCCATCTTCGCATCGGCGATCTTGAGATCGACCGGCGCCGTGCGGCACCAGTCCTTGCCTTTCCAGCCTCGGATTTCCGCGCCGTCGAGCGAGGCGACGTTGACCTCCGCGCCCTCCTTCCGCAGCGTGTCGCGCGGAACTTCGAGTTCCGCCTGTTCGAAACCGTTCGTAGCAATGATGAGGATGCGTTTGCCGCCAAGCTTGGCCATGGGAGTCTCCTGGGTTCGCCAACGGAACGCGCGGATGCGCTCATTCGTTCGGCAGATGTCGGGGCGCGACACATTTCCAGAGGGTCTCCCATGAAGACGTCATTTGCCGCCTTATTCCTGTCCGCTGCGCTGATCGCCGGCGGTGGTGCCTCGGCGAAAGAGATTTTGGGCGTCGGCACGCCCAACGCGACGCAGTTCCGCGCCAAGGCAAGTGCCAGCGACGCGTTCGAGGTGCTGTCCAGCAGGATAGCGCTCACCCACGCGACCAATCCCGACATCAAGTCCTTCGCGCAGATGATGATCGACGACCACACCAAGAGCACGAACAAGCTGGTTTCGCTCGGCGGCATCTCGAAGGCCAGCCTCAAGAGCAAGATGAAGCCCGGCCGCGACGGCAAGTACGCAAGCAACGATCTGCTAGGCTCCAATGCCGACGAACTGAACAGCCTGGATTCGAAGTCGAACGACGACTTCAACAAGACCTACATCAACGACCAGGTGAAGGGTCACGAGGACGCCGTCTCGCTGCTTGAGGACTATGCCAAGAACGGCGACAACGCCAAGCTGAAGGCATTCGCGAACGACATCCTGCCGACGGTGCGCGAACATCTCGCCAAGGCCAAGCAGATCCAGGCGGCGATACACGCCGGCTAAACGAGCTGTGCCTTCAGGTCGCGCAGCGTTTCCGCGATGTGGCGCCGGGTGAGCTTTGCGACCTCGGCGCCGTCGCGCATCAGCCAGGCATCCAGCAGCGCCGCATGCTCGCGCCGCGCCCGCGCACGCCGGCCGGCCGGCTCGAGGTGCTTGCGCACATAGCGCTCGGCAAGCAGCTGCAACCGCTCCACAATGCCGGCGGTAAGCACATTGCCGCTCGGCTTGATGAGGGCGAGGTGAAACAGCCGGTTCTTTTCGGCGCCTTCGTCGCGCCGCGCCAAGGCCTGCGCCAGCTGCCGTTCGGCCTCATCGGCGCGTTTAGCGGCACGTGCCGCAACGCCGGGCTCGAGCTTCAGGCGCAGCGCGAAGATTTCCTCGGCGTCGGCTCGCGTCATCGGCGCGACAAAGAAGCCGCGATTGGCGACCGCGCGCACCAAACCGTCCTGCTCAAGCCGGCACAGCGCCTCGCGCAGCGGAATCTTGCTGACGCCGAGCGTCGCCGCCAGCGCATCCTGCTTCACCGCCGCATCCGGCGCGATGGCGCCCGAGACGATACGGCCGCGCAGGACGTCGACCAACTCCATCGCTACACCACCTGGAAACCGCGCCAGAACGTATCGGCGGGATCGATGAAGATCGTGTTGTAGCCGGTTGCGATGGCCGAACCCTCGATCGAAGGCACGATGCCGGCATGCTCGCCGATCTGCGCCTCGCCCTCGACACGGCCGATGAAGCGGCTGCCGATATAGCTTTCATGCACGAAGCGGTCGCCGGCCTTCAGCTTGCCCTTGGCCGCCAGATGCGCCAGCCGCGCCGATGTGCCCGTGCCGCAGGGGCTGCGGTCGATGGCGCGGTCGCCATAGAACACCGCGTTGCGCCCGTCGGCGCCGTTGCCTTTCGGCGCGTCGGCCCACAGCACATGGCTCACGCCGCGAATGGTCGGCTCCAGCGGATGCACCGGCTCGAATTTTTCACGCACTGCGGCGCGCACCAACGGGCTCAGCTCCAGAATACGCGCCGCGCCGAGCGCATCGAGGCCCGTATAAACGCCCTGCGGCTCGACGATGGCGTAATAGTTGCCGCCATAGGCGACGTCGACGCTCAGTGGTCCGAATCCCGGCACCTCGATACGGATATCCATCGCCGCGACATAGGACGGCACGTTGCGGATCTGCACCGACGTGACCTTGTCGCCCTCTTGGCGATACGAGATGTCGATCACACCCGCCGGCACCTCGACGCGCAGATTGCCGGGTTCGCGCGGCGTGATCAGTCCGTGCTCGACACCGAATGTGATCATCCCAATGGTGCCGTGACCGCACATCGGCAGGCAGCCGCTGGTTTCGATGAACAGGATACCGAGATCGGTGTCGTCCCGGTGTGGCGGATAGAAGAAGCCGCCCGACATCATGTCGTGGCCCCGTGGCTCGAAGCACAAGCCGGTGCGGATCCAGTCGAACCGCGCGAGGAAATCCTGACGCTTCGCCGCCATGCTCGCGCCGCGCAGCAGCGGCGTACCGCCCGCCACGAGACGCACCGGATTGCCCGCCGTATGGCCGTCAATGCAGAAGAAGATACTGCGTGTCATGCCGCTGCCTTCAATTGCGGCCGCGTTGCGGCTGCTTTCTCCACCATCGCCGTCACCTCGGCGCGCCGCGCGCCCGACAGCGTCAGGCGCGGCAGCCGCACACGTTCCGAGCCGCGGCCCATGATCTGTTCTGCCAGCTTGATCGATTGCACCAGGTCGTGCTCGGCATCGAGATGGAGCAACGGCATGAACCAGCGATAGATCGCGAGCGCCGTTTCGAGATCGCGCCGCTCCGCCGCACGCATCAGCGCCACGGATTCGCACGGGAAGGCGCTGGTCAAGCCCGAGATCCAACCTCGCGCACCCAAGAGGATGCCTTCCAGCGCCACGTCGTCCAGCCCCGCCATCAGGCGGAAGCGCTCGCCGAAGCGGTTGATCAGGTCGGTGAAGCGCCGCGGATCGGGCGCGCTTTCCTTCAGTGCAGCGATGTTCGAAATCGCCGAGAGCTTCTCCAGCACATCGAAGCCGATGGAGACGCGATAGGCCGGCGGATTGTTGTAGAGCATGATCGGCAATGCGGTCGCCTCGGCCACCGTCTTGAAGTGCGTGTAAAGCTCCTCAGCCGTTGGCACATAGACCATGGCCGGCAGCACCATCAGCCCGTCGACGCCGAGCGCTTCGGCGTCGCGCGCGAAGGCCGCGGCCCGTGTGGTGGTCAGCTCCGATACGCCGGTGACGATCGGAACGCGCCCGCCGACGGCCTCTTTCGCGGCGCGCAGCACAGCGCGTTTCTCGTCCGGTTCCAGCGAGTTGTTCTCGCCGCAGGTGCCGAGCAGGATCAAGCCATCCACGCCGTCCTTGACCAGCGCGTCCAAGCTCTTCTGTGTCGCTGCGATGTCGACCGACAGGTCGGGCGCGAACTGCGTCGTCGCCGCGGGGAACACGCCTTTCCAAAAATCCGCCATAGGCACTCCGTTGAAAGCGGCTATAATCGTATACGATTTGTGGGTGAGGCGCCATGGCGCGGACGGCGGCGGTGATCGGTGCAGGCATGGTAGGCACGACGTCCGCCTTGGCGCTGCAGCGCGCCGGCTTTGTGGTGACGCTCTACGATCCGATGCGCGTGCCGTCCGGCGCCTCCTGGGGCAATGCCGGGCATCTGGCGATCGAGCAGGTCGAGCCCTGGGCCTCGTGGCCCGCGATTAAGAGTGCGCCCGCCCGGCTGTTCGCACGCGGCGGCGCGCTGGATTTTCCGCTGCGCGACATCGGCGCGTGGCTGCCGTTCTCGCTGCGCCTGCTCGCGGCGGCGGGGCGGTTCGAGGCGGGAAGGGCGGCGTTGTCGTCGTTGTTGGCGCAGGCCGCCGGCGCCTGGCGCGCGCTGGTGGCGGATGTCGGCGCGCCGGACCTGCTGCGCGAGATCGGGCATTTCGTGATCTGGGAGAGTGACACCAGTGCCGCGCGCGGCTTGGCGGCGTGGAATACCACCGGCACCGGCACGGCAAGCTTCCGTCTCGCGGCCGGTGACGAGCTGGAGCGCATCGCCGCGCTGATGAAGCGCCCTCCTGCCGGTGCGATCCGCTTCCGTGGTACGGGCCAGATCGCTGATCCGACGCGGCTGGCGACAACGCTGGCGCAAGCGTTCGAGGCACGTGGCGGCAAACGCATCTATGAGAGCGTAGACGGCCTCTCGCAGGTCGATGCCGATATCGTGTTGGTCGCAGCGGGTGCGCGGTCCGCGAAGCTTATTCCGGCACCGCTGATCGCCGAGCGCGGCTATCACATCATGTCTGAGGCACACGACTGGCCAACCGATCTCGGTCCGTTGGTGTTCGACGATCGCTCGATGATCATCACGCCGTTCGAATCCGGCATCCGCTGGTCGAGCTTCCTGGAGTTCGGCCGCCCCGACTCGCCGGCCGATCCCCGCAAGTGGCAACGGCTGCGCGCGCATGCCGAGGATATCGGCCTGCCGGTCGATCTGCCGGGCAAGCCCTGGATGGGCGCGCGCCCGACGCTGCCGGACTATCTACCCGCCATCGGACGGCGCGGGTCGAACCTGCTTTATGCCTTTGGGCATCAGCATCTCGGTCTGACGCTTTCACCGATCACGGCTGAGATCGTGGCTGCCCTTGCCTCCGGCGCGCGCCCGCCCGTGCCGGTCGAACCGTTCGATCTGAAGCGCTTCGGCTAGAACGGCTGGTCGATGCTGGGCGAGGGTTGCGTGAACCATTGCGGCCCACGCTCGGTCATATGGAAGTGATCCTCCAGCCGGATTCCGAATTCGCCGGGCACCACGATCATCGGCTCGTTGGAGAAGCACATGCCAGGCGCCAGCGCCGTGCGGTCGCCGCGTACCAAGTTCGGCGCCTCATGGATGTCGAGGCCGATGCCATGGCCGGTACGATGCGGCAGGCCGGGCAGGCGATAGTCGGGGCCGAGGCCCGCCTTCGCGATCACCGCACGCGCCGCCGCGTCGACGCTCTCGCAAGGCGCGCCGAGTTTCGCGGCGTCGAACGCCGCCGCTTGCGCTTCCTTCTCCAGTGCCCAAATCTCGCGCACCGTCTTCGGCGCGTCGCCGAATACGTAGGACCGCGTGATATCCGAGTTATAGCCCTCGACATGGCAACCGGTGTCGATCAGCACGACGTCGCCTTCCACCAGTGCCCGATCCGTCTCGCCGCCATGCGGCAGCGCGGTGTCCGGTCCGAACGAGACGATGCAGAACGTGTTGCCCGAGCCGCCAAGCGCGCGGTGCTCGCTGTCGATGAACCGTGCAACCTCCGACGTCTTCACGCCTGGCACCAGGCTGGCGCGGGCGCGGCGCTGCACCTCCAACGTGATCGCCTTGGCATGGGCCATCAGCGCGATCTCGGCCGGCGATTTGCAGCGGCGCAGTGCATTGATCAGCGGCGCGCCGTCGGCGATCCGCTCCGCACCCATCGTGCGCGCCAGTCCGAGATAGACGAACAACGCGACCTGGTCGTCGAGCGCGATCTTCGCGCCCGGCTTCATCCGCGAGGCGATAAGGTCGAACGGGCTCTCTTCCTCCTCCCAGGTCAGGATGTCGCCCGGCACGGCGATGGAGCCGGCGACCTTTTCGCGCTCGAAGCCCGGTGTCACGTATTCGAGGGCGCCGGACACATGCACGATCGCGCCCGTGAACCGTTCCGACGGGTGCCAGGAGAGGCCGGTGAAATAGACAAGGCTCTTCGTCGAGCCGATGACCACTGCCGCCAGCCCTGCC
The DNA here is from genome assembly GCA_035551495.1 of Rhizomicrobium sp. GTDB lineage: Bacteria > Pseudomonadota > Alphaproteobacteria > Micropepsales > Micropepsaceae > Rhizomicrobium. The sequence goes on from DASZMT010000066.1 coordinate 42,201, forward strand.
GCATCCATCGCCGCGCGCAGCCCGGCGAGTCGCGTGGTCCGTTCCTCGATAGAGATGCCGTTCGGCCGTGCCATGCTCCGCTCCACTCCGCTTTGCCGTTGCCGACTGTATACGATCATGTTCAACTCGTGCCGAGGGGGAAACGTGTGATGATCGTTGATATCCTGCTAGCGGCGCTGGCGTTGTTCGGCGTGGGCTATAGCGCTGCGCTGCTGCGCGCCGCGGCGACGCGCGGCCAGCTCAAGCTGAGCTTCGAATCCATCGGCCTCGGCGCCGTCACCAATTTCTTCGATACGCTCGGCATCGGCTCTTTCGCGCCCACCACGGCGTGGCTCAAGTTCCGCAGCTTGGTGCCCGACCGGCTGATCCCCGCGACGCTGAATGCCGGCCATGCCATTCCCACCATCGTCCAGGCGCTCGTGTTCATCAACCTGGTGAAGGTGGACCCGAAGCTCTTGGCCGCCTGCATCATCGCGGCGGTGGTCGGCTCGGTAGTCGGTGCCTATGCCGTGCTACGGGTCTCGACGCGGCTGGTGCAGGGTGTGGTGGGCTTGGCGCTGATCATCGCCGCGGGACTCTATGCCATGCAGAACCTGAACATGATGCCGAACAACGGCAACGCGCTGACGCTGGTGACGGCATTCTTTGCGCTCGCCGTCGCGGTGCATTTCGTCCTGGGCATCCTGATGTCGTTCGGTATCGGGCTTTATGCGCCATCGCTGGTGATCCTGAGCTTGATGGGCCTCGATCCCAAAGCGGCGTTCCCGATCATGATGGGCGCCTGCGCGTTCCTGATGCCGGTGACCGGCCATCGCTTCATCCAGGACAAGCGACTCGATCTGCGCGTGGTGCTCGGCATTGCTATCGGCGGCGCGCCGGCCGTACTGCTCGCGGCTTTGGTTGTTAAGAGCCTTCCGATCGTTGCGCTGCGCTGGGGCGTGGTGGTGGTGGTGCTTTATGCTGCCGGCCTCCTGCTGCGCGCCGCTGCGAAGCCGACGCCCGTCGAAACGCCAGTCACGGCCTGACCCATGCGCTCCTTCCTCCTGACGATGGCCGTTGCCATGACCCTCGCAAACCCCGCCATCGCCGCACCGCCGCCGGACGCGACCTTCCGTGAGCTGTACACCACCGAATGGAAATGGCGCGAAGCGCAGTTCGCCGACGACGAGGACAGCAACAAGCCCGTCATGGATCACCTGCCCAAGGTGGATCCGGCATCGCAGGCGGCGCGTCTTGCCTATTGGCAGGACGTGATGGCCAAGCTGAACGCGATTTCGCGCGCGCAGTTGTCGCCGGCCGAGCAGGAGAACTACGACGTCTACAAGCCGCAGATCGCGGTGCTGATCGCCTCGCAGCAATTCCACGACTATGAGATGCCGGTCAATTCCGACACCACGTTCTGGACCGACATCGGCTACACGGCGCGGCGCACCTTCAAGACCCTCGTCGACTACCGGAACTGGATCGCGCAGATGCGCGACATGCCGCGCTATTTCCGCGAGCAGACGGAGGAGATGCGCGCGGGCCTTAAGCGCGGTTTCACCCCGCCGCGCGTAACGCTGGAGGGCCGCGACGCCTCGCTGACGGCCGTCACCGACGTGAAACCGGAAGCCTCGCTGTTCTACACGCCGTTCCAAACCATGACCGGCATCGCGCCTGCCGACCAGGTCGCGCTGCGCACGGAAGGCCTGACGGTGATCCGCGATATCGTGCAGCCGGCCTATCGCGACATGCTCGCCTTCATGCGCAACGAATACATCCCCGGCGCCCGCACCACGCTGGCGGCGGAGGCGATGCCGAACGGCAAGGCGTGGTATCGCGCACAGATAGTGGAATACACCACGCTCGACGAAGATCCGGCCAAGATCCATGCGCTCGGCGTCGCCGAGGTCGCGGACCTGCACAAGCAGATGGTCGCGGTGATGCAGGAAACCGGCTTCAAGGGCGATTTCGCGGCATTCCTGCAATTCCTGCGGACCGATCCGCAGTTCTACGCCAAGACGCCGGACGAGCTTCTGATGCGCGCCGCCTGGATCGCCAAGAAATTCGACGGCAAGGCCTCGCAATTCTTCGGCATGCTGCCGCGCAGCCGCTTCGCCATCAAGCCGGTGCCCGATGATCTCGCGCCGTTCTACACGTCGGGGCGCGGCGGGCCGGGCACCTATCTGCTCAACACCTATAAGCTCGAGACGCGGCCGCTCTACAATCTCACCGCGCTCACGCTGCACGAATCCGCGCCGGGCCACGCGTTCCAGATCCCGCTTGCCGAAGAGCGCAAGGACATGCCGGATTTCCGCCGCTACACCTATATCTCCGCCTTCGGCGAGGGCTGGGCGCTGTATTGCGAGAAGCTCGGCCTCGAGATGGGGATGTACGACACGCCCTATGACCGCTTCGGCATGCTGGGTTATCAGGTATGGCGCGCCGCGCGCCTCGTCGTCGACACCGGCATCCACTCCCAAGGCTGGACGCGCGAACAGGCGATCCAATATCTCCACGACAATACCGCGCTGCCCGACCACGAGATCGAGACCGAGGTCGACCGCTACATCGCCTGGCCGGCGCAAGCGCTGTCCTATTACTTGGGCGAAATGGCGATCTGGGACGCGCGCCACAAGGCGGAAGTCGCGCTCGGCCCGCGCTTTAACATCCGTGCCTTCCACGACACCGTGCTGCAGCTCGGTTCGGTGCCGTTGCCGGTCCTGACCGCGCATATCGACCGCTTCATCGCCGGCGGCGGCAAGGGGCCATATCCGGACCTCGAATAGAGTTGCGTGGCGCCCTTGCCCGGCCTACATCCGGCGGGCAAATCCGCGGGTTCAGCGATGGCCGACAGCCGCCTCGATTACCTTGCCGAGCTGGAGCGCAAGGTGCTCTGGCTTTCGAGCTGGACAGTCCACAACGCCAACCATCTGCGCGAAAATCCCGACGGCATGAAGGTCGGCGGCCACCAGGCCTCCTGCGCCTCGCTCGCCACCATCATGACCGCGCTTTATTTCGCGGTGCTTCGGCCCGAGGACCGCGTCGCCGTGAAGCCGCATGCCAGCCCCGTCTTCCACGCCATCCAATATCTCTTCGACAAGCAGACGCGCGAGAAGCTCGCGAACTTCCGCGGCTATGGCGGGGTGCAATCCTATCCCTCGCGCACCAAGGATATCGACGACGTCGATTTCTCGACCGGCTCAGTCGGCCTCGGCGTCGCGATCACGGCGTTCGCCAGCATGGTGCAGGACTATGTCCATGCCCATGGCTGGGACGGTGGCCGGCCCAAGGGCCGCATGATCGCGCTGGTCGGCGATGCCGAGCTCGACGAGGGCAATATCTACGAGGCGTTGCTGGAGGGTTGGAAGTTCGGCCTCAAAAACACCTGGTGGGTGATCGACTACAACCGCCAGAGCCTCGATGCCGTGGTGCATGAGGATCTGCATTCGCGCTTCGAGCAGCTCTTCCAGGCGATGGGTTGGGAGCTGAAGGTCCTCAAATACGGAAAGCTGCAGCAGGCGGCGTTCGCCGAGCCCGGCGGCGAGGCGCTCAAGCAGTGGATCGACAGCGCGCCAAACCAGCTCTACTCCGCGCTGACTTTCCAGGGCGGGGCGGCGTGGCGCAAGCGGCTGCAGGACGACCTCGGCGACCAGGGTCCGGTATCGGAGTTGATCGAGAAGCGCAGTGACGGTGAATTGGCGGCCCTCATGTCCAATCTCGGCGGCCACGATCTGCCGTCGATCCTCGAGGCGTTCGAGAGCGTCGATCACGACCGGCCGGTCTGCTTTCTTTGCTACACGGTGAAGGGCTTCGGCCTGCCGCTCGCGGGCCACAAGGACAATCACGCCGGCTTGATGAACGAATCGCAGATGGCGACGCTGAAGAGCGCCATGGGCGTGCGCGACGGGCACGAATGGGAGAAGTTCGAAGGCCTCGGGCTCGATGCCGGGAAGCTCGACGCATTCCTGAAAGCCGTGCCGTTCGCGCAAGGGCCCGATCGCCGCCTCACCGCGCCGCGCATCGAAGTTCCAGACGAATTGGTGTTGCCGGCGCAGAAGACGATCTCGACGCAGGCCGCGTTCGGCAATCTGCTGAACGAGATCGCGCGCGCGCCGTCCGATCTCTCCAAGCATATCGTCACGACGTCGCCGGACGTCACGGTGTCGACCAATCTCGGCGCCTGGGTGAACCGGCGCGGCCTCTTCGGGCGCGACGCGAGCACCGATTTGTTCCGCGAACACAAGATCCCCTCCGCGCAACGCTGGGAGCGTGCCGGTTCGGGCCAGCACATCGAGCTCGGTATCGCCGAGATGAATCTGTTCCTGCTGCTCGGCGCGATGGGCCTGTCGCACAGCTTGTTCGGCGCGCGCCTCTTGCCCGTGGGCACGCTCTACGATCCGTTCATCGCGCGCGGCCTCGATGCGCTGAATTATGCCTGTTACCAGGACGCCCGCTTCATTCTTGTCGCGACGCCCAGCGGCGTGGCGCTGGCGCCTGAGGGCGGCGCGCACCAGTCGATCGGTTCACCGATGATCGGCATGGCGCAGCCCGGCCTCGTCTCCTACGAACCCGCCTATGCCGACGAGCTGGCGGTGATCCTGCGCTGGGCATTCGAGCATATCCAGGACGAGGACAAGGGCGGTTCGGTTTATCTGCGCCTGTCGACGCGCAGCCTGGAGCAGCCGGCGCGCGCCCTGTCCGCCGATCTCAAACGCGAGATCATCGCGGGCGGCTATTGGTTGTCGGAACCCTCGTCCAGTCCGCGCATCGTGCTCGCCTATCAGGGCGCCGTGTCGCCGGAGGTGATCGCGGCCGCCGGCCTGATGGCCGAGGATCGTCCGGGCGTCGGCGTGCTCGCGCTGACATCTGCCGACCGCCTTTATGCGGAATGGCGCAGCGCGCAGAAGCATCGCCATGCCGGGCGCCTCGCGCCGCCTTCGCACATCGAAAAGCTGCTCGCGGCAGTGCCGCGCGATGCCGTCATCGTCACGGTCGCAGACGGCTATCCGGCGAGCCTTGCTTGGCTCGGCGGCGTGCTCGGCCATCGTGTCGAGAGCCTCGGCGTGGACGCTTTCGGACAGACGGGAACCGTCGCCGATCTCTACCGCCATTTCGGTTTCGACGCGGAGGGCATCATGCGCGCCGTGGAAGCCGCGGCATCCGGGCGTCCGATCAGGTTCCGCGCCGGCTGATACGTAGTCCTGCGGAGTGCCGCGTTTAAGCTGCATAAAGGCTGTTCGCGCAGACTGAGCGCGCATGGCCATCGGTCTCGACATCAAGGCGGTCGTCTCGCCGGCATTGCTCCGGCGCGGCGTGGTGAACGTCATCGCGCTCGACGCGCTGCGCACGCAGATCGCGGCGCGCTGGGACCGGACGCGCGACTCTATTTATGCGCGGTTGGAAGGCCTTCTCGCGCGCAAGCTCGGCGCCACCGATTTCTTCATCCGCCTGTCCGAGACCGCCTATCTGGTCGCGATGCCGTCGGCGGACGGCGACGACGCGCGCATCTGCTGCCTCAAGATCGCTTGCGATTTGCACAAAAGCCTGCTGGGGACCTGCAACATCGCCGACCTCGCACTGTGCCGCGTCACCGGCGAGAGTGCGCAAGCGCTGGAGATCGTTCCGCTCGGCACCGCCGAGATGATCGAGCTGGCGGTGCGCGGCGGGTTGGAAGAGCTCTACGGCGCCGTCGCGCCGCGTCACTATCGTCCGGTCCTGCAGAATGCACCCTCGGGCACCGCGCCGCGCTTCGCCTTCGCGCCGGTTTGGGACGTCGTGCATGAGGCCGTTACCGCCTATCGTCTCGAAACGCACGTCACGGGCGCGTCGCGCCCGAAAACGGCGACGCTGGATGGCTTCAAGAGTGCGCTCAAGCTGTTTCTCGCGGGGCTCGCGCATACCGCATCCATGCTGAGCGTTGGTCTCGATGCCGGCGGCCGTTTCATGATCGTGGTGTCGGTGTCGTTCGATCTGCTCAGCGCGCCCGCCGGCCGCATGGAGATCGCCGCGGCATGCCGCAATCTCCCGGCCGAGCTGCGTCCCTTCCTCGTCTTCAAGATCGCCGACCTGCCACCCGGCGTGCCGCAGAGCCGGATGAGCGATCTCGTCTGTGCCCTGCGCCCGTTCTGCCGTTCCGTCACCGTCGACATCGCGAACGGTCAATTCGACAAGGCGAATTGGCAGAGCGCGGGACACCATGCCCTCGGCTTGCGGCTGTCGGCGCTGACGACGCCGGCCCAGGCGCAAGAGGATATCGCCAAGCTCGCTGCCGTCGCGAAACGCCATGCGCTGACCTCGGTCGTTGTCGGCGCCGACCGGCTCGAGCTCGTCGCCTGCGCGCGCAGTGCTGGGATCAACTACATCTCCGGCACCGTGATCGGGCCGTCGATCGATGTTCCGCTCGCCATGCGGCGTCTGTCGTGGAGCGAGTTGCGACAGGCGAACGCGCTCTCCGCGTGATCCCTAGGGGATCATCGGGGACGGAAATTCCGCACCTATGTCGCCGACGGAAACTCCCCTTCGGCATATTACGTAGCGCGTCCCGTCGCACCCTGGCGCGCCGTCGTACGATTGCGCACCCATCGGCGTCTTTCCGATCGTCCGTATGCGTAGAACCCCACAACCACCTACTTCGAAAGGCGTATGAGTCATAACGCTTACGAGCATCCCCTGACTTTCCTCCCCGCGAATCTCCGTACGCGGAATTCCCGGCTGTCGATTCGCGTCAAGCTTAACGATGCTCTTACCAACAACGCCGATCACGGCGACAACAACACGATGGGGTAAACAAGGGATGTCATACGCAGCCGTTCAGAAAGACACGGCCTTCCGGAACGCAGCGCCGTTCCCGCCGACCATGATCGCAGAAGGCGATCACCAGACGGCAAACCTTCAGGCGCATCTCGGCGTACTGAACACCTTCGCCGCCAATCTCAAATTCGTCCGCAATGAAACGATCTTCCAGGAGGGCGATCGCGCCGGCTTCATCTACCGCATCGTCTCCGGCACCATCCGCCTGTGCCGCCACACGCCCGACGGCCGCCGTCACATCGCCGAGTTCGCACTTCCGGGCGACCTCTTCGGCGTGTTCGGCGGTGCTGCCCAGGCCTTCACCGCAGAGGCCGTCGGCGACGTCGTCCTCGTCGCCTATCCGCGCGGCCAGTTCGACCGCCTGTCGGAGCGCGACCCGCGCTTCCGGGCCAACATCCTGGCGCACCTCTCGACGCACCTGATGACGGCGCAGCTCCACACCTTCTGGCTCGGCTGCCAGAACGCCCGCGAACGCCTCGCCTCCTTCCTGCTGCGTCATGCCGAGCGCACCGGCGCGATCGAGACCGGCAAGCTCGAGCTGTCGATGGGCCGTCAGGACATCGCGGATCATCTCGGCCTCACCATCGAGACCATCTGTCGCGCGGTGACCCAGCTCAAGAACGAGGGCGTCATCGCCGTGCCGAACAATCACCAGATCGTGCTGCGCAACGTCGAAGCGTTGTGCGAGCTCGCCGACGGCAATTCAGCGAACTAGCGCGGGGGCGCCATCATGCACGGTCTCTTCAACGTCGTTTTCGGCGCGTTCGTGCGCCTGCTCGGCTGGACGTCGGATCTCGCCGACGCGCTCGCCGGCCTCGTCCATCGCGCGGCGGCGCCGGGCGACATCATGCTCGCCACCATCGTCGTTGCCTCGCTGCTCGTCTGCGTGCTCGGCTGCGCTTGGGCCTTTATTGAGCGCGGCCGCGCCGCCACCGCACGCTATATCGCGAGCGGCCAGCTCGCCCGTGCGCAGTCCGAGATCCGCTTCCGCGAGGCGGTGATCCAGGCGGTGCCGGAAGCCATCGTCATCATGGGCGCCGATCTCGCCTCGCCCGTCAGCTATCGCGGTGGCAGCGCATTGCTGCAAGCCTGCCTGGCCGGGCCCGACTCCACGGCGCTCGCCGCCAAGCTCGATGCGCTCCTGGAGACCGGCCAGCCTTTCCTGACCGACGCCCGCACCGCGCGCCACGCTTTCGTTTCGGTGCAAGGCTCCGTCGTCGGCAGCCGTGCCGCGCTCTTCCTCGGCATCGAAAACGGCGCCAGCGAACTCGACCGCGCCCTCAAGGGCGTTCTCGAAGCGATGCCCGCGCCGGTATGGATCCGTGACAAGGCGCTCGACCTCGTCTGGGCGAACCGCGCCTTCCTGGCCGCGACCGGTGCGCAATCACTGGACGCGGCGCGCGAGACCAACCCGCAGCTGGTGCGTGGCGAGCGCGATCTGTCCTCGGCCACGCTCGAAGGCCGCGACGTGGTCGGCGAGCGCCGCTACACCACGATCGATGGCGCGCGCCGTGCGCTGTCCATCGACATCACGCGGCTCGCCGGCGCCCAGGTCGCGGGCTTTGCCCTCGACGTCACCGAGACAGCGCAAGGCTCCGCCCAGCTGACGCTCTCCGCCGACGCCCAGGCCGACATGCTCGATCATGTCACGAGTGCCGTCGCGGTGTTCGGCGCCGACCGCAAGCTTGCCTCCTTCAACGCCGTCTTTGCACGGCTGTGGGACTTGCCGCAGGTTTGGCTGGAGAGTCATCCGACGCTGGAGGACATCTTCGACCGCCTGCGCGAGACCCGCCGTCTGCCCGAGCAGCGCGACTTCCCGGCCTGGCGCCGCCTCCACCTGGCGCTGTTCGAGACCGCCCAGGGCGAGTTGGACGAGACCTGGCACGTCGCCGGCGGCGCCTCGATCCGCGTGCGCGCCTATCCGCACAAGCTCGGCGGCGTCCACTACGTGTTCGAAGACATCGGCGAGATGCTGCGTCTGTCGACCTCGCTCCACATGCTCACCGCGGTGCAGCGCGCCACGCTCGACACGCTGGGTGACGGCGTTGCCATCTTCGGGCCCGACGGCCGGCTCAAGATGCACAACGACGCGTTCGCCGAGCTCTGGCACTTCAGCGAGGACGAACTGGCGGCCGAGCCGCACATGGCCCGCGTCGCTGCCCTCAGCGCGACCAGGATCGGCCGCGACAGCGTCTGGAGCATGGTGTCCTCCGGCGTCACCTCGGGCGAGCCGCAGCGTTTCGGCCAGTGGGGCCGGGTGACGCGCGCCGATGGCCGCATCCTGTCGGTTGCGCTGACGCGGCTGCCGTTGGGCGCGACGCTGGTGGTGTTCGAGGATCTGACGGATGTCGAACGCTTCAACGCCGCGATGCAGGGCGAAGGCGATGCCGGGATGGCGGTGGCGTGATGAAAAAGCGCCTAGGCGGCTTTGCTTTCGCGCGGCCCGGCAAGGGCTTCGAGCTCGGCGGCGATGGCGAGGAGCTTGACGGCAAAGGCGGGCTCCATGCCGGCATCGGCGTAGGCACGAAGGTCGCGGACGATCCGGCTGGTGCGGTCGGCATTGTTGTCGACGAATTTGGTCTTGTCGGTCACGAGGCGCTCCATCGCCTTTTCGGCGGAGGGCGATCTAGCCAGCGGATGCGGCGCGCCGACAGCCCGGTCTTTCCGCTAGGCAGAACTACCTAACGAGCGCGATCACACACGTGGTAACCAATTGCGCCACCCACCCTTGTTTGCCAATTGATGAAGGAATAACAATTGGTAGCCGTGGGGGGCGGGAGTACTGTTCGCGTAACGCGTGTCGTGTCGTAAAGCCTTAGAGGCGCTCGATGCCGCACAATGGGGATTCTCTCTTTAGAGCGCTGATCGCGACGGCGGTCGACGGTATCGTGATCGTTGACTCTTCGGGGATCGTCCAAGTCTATAACGACGCGTGCGAGGTCCTGTTCGGTTACACACCGGACGAGGTGATCGGCCGCGATATCCGTTTCCTGATGCCTTTGCACGACGGCCACCTGGCGCCGCATCCGGGCCGCGCAGGCATCGGCGGCGAGGTCGAAGGCCGGCGCAAGAATGGCTCGCGCTTCCCGATGTACCTCTCGGTGGGCGAGGGCGTCGCCGACGACGACACGATCTTCGTCTGCGTGATCCGCGACCTCACACAACTCAAGGCCGAGATCGCCAAGCGCGAGGACGCCAACCAGCTGCTCGTCCAGATCGTCCAGTCGTCCGACGACGCGATCATCTCCAAGACGCTCGACGGCATCATCATGAGTTGGAACAAGGCAGCCGAGTGCATCTTCGGCTACAGCGCGGCGGAAGCGGTCGGCGCCAGCATCGCGATCCTGATTCCGCCCGACCGCCTCGCGGAGGAGGAGCACATCATCTCCGAGTTGCGCCAGGGCCACAGCATCGAGCATTTCGAGACGGTGCGCTGCCGCAAGGACGGCTCGCAGGTGCAGGTCTCGCTCTCTGTCTCGCCGGTGCGCGACAGCAAGGGCCGCGTCGTCGGCGCCGCCAAGATCGCGCGTGACATCGGCGAGCGCAAGCATGCGGAGAGCCGCGCGCAACTCCTGCAGACCGAGCTCGCCCATGTCGCGCGGCTGAGCTCGATGAGCCAGATGTCGTCGGCCATCGCCCACGAGTTGAACCAGCCGCTCACCGCGATCAACAACTACGTCCACGCGGCGCGCCGCATCCTGGAGCAAAAAGAGGCGGACGCCACACCGCGCGCCTGCACGATGATCGACAAGGCGAGCACCCAGGTGCTGCGCGCCGGCGCCATCATCCGCAACATGCGCGATTTCATCGAGAAGCGCGATACGATGCGCGTCGCCGCCGACCTCAACGGCGTGGTGCGGCAGGCCATCGAGCTCGGCCTTGCGGGCCTTTCGCATCACGGCGCGCAGGTGAATCTCGAGCTCGACGAGGCGCTGCCGCCCGTCTTTATCGACAGGGTGCAAATCCAGCAGGTGCTCGTGAACCTCATCCGCAACGGCATGGAGGCGATGCAGCTAGTGGAGCATCGCGAACTTTTGATCGCGACGGCTTCCGACGACGGGTTTGCCGAAGTTACCGTGCGTGATAGCGGGCCGGGTCTGCCGGAAAGCGTGCAGGAGCGTTTGTTTCAGCCATTCGTAACAACAAAAGAGAACGGCATGGGGATCGGTCTTACGATCTGTCAATCCATCGTGGAAGCGCACGGCGGGAGCATCCGTGCGCTTCGCGACGACGCGCCGGGCACGGCGTTTCGGTTTCGCGTGCCGTTCGTCGGACAGAGGGAAGCAGCATGACATCCGAACCACTCATATTCCTGGTCGATGACGACCCGGACGTGCGCGATTCCATGCGCGCACTGCTCGAATCGGCGGATTATCAGGTGAAGGACTTCGGCTCGGCGAAGGATTTTCTCGCCGACCGCGGCACGCATGGACATTGCCTCATCGCGGACATCCGCATGCCCGAGATGGACGGGCTGGCGCTGCAGGAGGAAGTCGTCCGGCGCAAGCTGGGGCTTCCGGTCATCATCATCACCGGCCATGGCGACGTGCCGCTGGCGGTGCGCGCGATGAAGGCCGGTGCCATCGACTTCATCGAGAAGCCGTTCGACGACGAGATGATGCTGAGCAGCATCCACCGCGCCCTCGAAATCGGCAGCAAGACGCGCAGCGAGGCGGCCGAGGCCGCCGCCGCCGAGCGCCTCCTCGGCCTGCTCACGCCGCGCGAGCGCAACGTGCTCGACCAGCTCGTCGTGGGCCGGTCCAACAAGGTCGCGGCTTACGAGCTCGGCATCTCGCCGCGCACCATCGAGATCCATCGCGCTCACATCATGGACAAGATGAACGCGCGGAGCCTCTCGGACCTGGTGCGGATTTCGCTCGCCGCGGGGCGTCCACACGGTACCCAGGGCGGGGGACAGGCCGGCGGACATCCGGCATAAATGTACTAAGTCATACTGCGTATTTTCCCGGAATATCGCTGCGGATAGGGTCGGCTCGCACTTGAGTGCAGGTATGCCGTGTGTCCCGAAACCCGCCGCTTGGTCTACGTCGTCGATGACGACGAAGCCGTGCGCGAATCCCTCGTCATTCTTCTGGAAGCGGAAGGCATCGCCGCCGAGAGCTTCGACTCGGGCAAGTCCTTCCTCGCCAACGCCGATCTCGCGCGCGCCGGGTTCCTGATCTTCGACATCCATATGCCGGCGATGAGCGGGCTCGATCTCCTTACGCGGCTACGCTCGCAGGGCGTGTCGACGCCGGCGATGGTCCTGACCGGCCGCTCCGACGCAACGCTCGACGCCGCCGCCAAGCGGCTGGGCGCGGTGATGCTGTCCAAGCCGCCGGAGGACCAGACCCTGCTGCGCTTCGTGCGCGGGGCGATCGGGCCTTTGGGATAAGCAGAGTCGCTTAAGCAGTTTTTCCGAATATCGACGATGCGCGGCGTGGGGCATGGTGTCCGGGCTTCGGCGATCTTCCCCCCCGGCTGGAGCGCAAAAAGCGGCGCGGTAGACCTTGAGTTAGGTCTGCCGCGCCTGCTTCTTTTCAGGCCTTCTCGCGCGGCGACGACCAGCCGAGCAAGCGGCGATATTCCAGCTCCGTGCGGCCATAGAGTCCTGCCGCCTTCTCCAACAGGCCTTGGCGGTCGACCACTGCGATCAGGCCGCGATTGACGCGGATCAGGCCCTGTTCCTCGAGCACCTTCAGCGCCACCGAAACGCCCGGCCGGCGCACCGACAGCATCGTCGCGATGTAATCGTGGGTGATGGCCAGCGTGTTGCCGTCCACCCGGTCGTGCAGCATCAGAAGCCAGCGCGCCAGGCGTTGTTCCAAAAGGCCTGCGCCGTTCGACAGCGCGGTGTGCGCGATCTGGATCATGAAGGCGCGTGCGAAGGTCAGGAGCCGGTCGAGCAGCGGCCGGTTGTCGGTGAGCGCGGCATGCAGCCGGTCCGCCGCGATGCGGTAGCCGCCGCCGGAGATCTGCATCACCACCGTCTGCGTCGCGCGATGGTCGCCCAGCGGTACGCCGATGCCGGTCATGCCCTCGCGCCCGATGATCCCGGTCTCGACCTGATGGCCGTTGGAGCTTTCGGCGATCACCGACGCGATGCCTTCATCGAGGAAATAGACGTGCTCGATCTCGCCGCCCGAGACTTCCAGCTCGCGGTGGACCGGCATCAGCACCGATTCCAGCGCGGGGGAGAGTCGCGCCCAATCCTCCGAACTGAGCGCATTCAGCAAGTGATTTCGTCCGCGGTCGTTCGCCATGATGTGCCAATCCGTTTGAAGCGCCACCTCCCGTCCGATTAAAACCGGCGCGCAGAAACATTGGTTCCCTTAAATTTGCGACTACCGTACGCTCCCCCGAACCGGTGCATCCAAAGCGGGGGCTTCGCGTTGACTAGATTCGCGCTTTTCGTTCTGACGTTCGTGCTGGCCGGCGTGGCGGCGCAGTCCGCGGACTATTTCCCGCCCAAGGGCCAATGGCAGACGCACACGCCGGATTCCGAGGGCTTCGACCCCGGCAAGCTGAAAGCCGCGATCGACTTCGCCGCGGCGAACGAGGCGAAGGTTTCGTCCGCGCTCGACGGCGTGATCGACCAGCGCGATTTGCGCATCACCATCCCGCTGCAATTCGCCGGACCGTTCTCCGATCCCATCGGACCCTTGAAGCCGCATGCGCCGGCCAACGGCGTCGTCATCCGCCACGGCTACATCGTCGCGGAGTGGGGCGATACCAACGCCGTCGACATGACGCATTCGGTGACCAAGACCTTCATCTCGGCGCTCGCCGGCATCGCCTATGACCGCCATATGATCCGCGACGTGAACGACCGCGTGATCGACTGCGTCCGGCCGTCGCCGGATTTCATGCTGCCGCACAACCAGCCGATCACCTGGGATCAGATGCTGCGCCAGACCTCGGGCTGGGCCGGTACGATGTGGGGCAAGCCGTGGTGGGCGGACCGGCCGGGCAAGAACGCCTGGGACGAGCTCGCCGCCGGCCCGCCGCCGGTCGGCGCGCAGTGGAAATACTCCGATGTGCGCGTGAATGCGCTGGCGCTCGCGCTCACCTGGCTTTGGAAGAAGCCGTTGCCGGATGTCCTGCGCAAAAACGTGATGCTGCCGATCGGCGCCTCCGACGCCTGGCACTGGGAAGGCTACGTCAATTCCTGGACCACAGTCGGCGGCAGGCGCATCCATGTCGTGCCGGGCGGCGGCCATTGGGGCGGCGGCATGTTCATCTCGGCCCGCGATCTCGCGCGCATGGGCCTGCTGGGCCTCAACAACGGCAAATGGGACGGCAAGACGATCCTCTCCGACGAGTGGGTCAAGAAGTCGAAGACGCCGACAGGGCCGAACCCCGGCTACGGCTATATGAACTGGTTCCTCAACACGGACCGCAAGCTGTTCCCCGCGGCGCGCGAGGATGCGGTCGCCTTCATCGGCAATGGCGACAACATCGTCTTCATCGACTACGAACACGACGTCGTCGCCGTGGTGCGCTGGATCGACGACGCGCAGAAAGCCGCGTTCGTGGCGCAGCTGGAGGCGGCTATTCGATCCTGAGCGTCGCGATCTGATAGGGGCGCAGCTTCAGCCGGCCCCCTTCGACCGTTGCGCCGCCGTCCTCCAGCGTATTGCTCAAACGCACGCGCCTGGTTGGACGGTCGAACGAAAGCCGTGCTTCGCATGCCATGCCGCAACTCTCATAAAGTCGCACCACGACGCCTTTGCCGTCTTCCGCCGGCTTGATGGTGTCGATCACGACGTTGGCAGGCTCTGCGGTCACCAGCGGCGCGATGTCGAGCACGCCCGTGGCCCACAGCACCGGCCGGTTGAACAGCAGCGCCTCGCGCACCGTGCCTGCCGCACGCCAGTCGCCGTCATGCGGGTAGAGCGCGTAACGCAGCTTGTGCGTGCCGAGATCGGCGGTGCGGTCCGGCCATTCCGTGCCGCGCAATAGGCTGAGGGTCATCGTGCCGCCGAGCGTCGAATAGCCGTAGCGCGAATCCGTCAGCAGCGAGACGCCGTACCCCGGCTCCGACAGATCGGCCCAACGATGGCCCGGCACTTCGTATTGGGCGAGGTCGGCGTCGGTGTTGGCATGCGTCGGCCGCTCGACGGCACCATACATGGTCTCATAGGTGGCGCGCGGCGACGCGACGGCGAACGCGAATGCGACCTTCAACAGCCGCTTGCGTTCCTGCCAGTCGATCTCCGTGTCGAATTCCAGCGTTGCCGAACCGGCGTCGAGGCGCACCGTCTGCACGATGCGGCTCTTGCCGCCGATCGTGTGCGTGAAGCGCAATTCCGCGCGCGGCCCCCCCCGCAGCAGGATCTGCATGCCATCGGCGCCGGCGCATTCCTCGCCGGTCTCCAGCGCGAAGGGATCGATGTCCCAGGCATCCCAGAAGGTCGGCCGGTCGTCGAACAGCACGAAGCGGTTGGCGGGGCCGGAGAGAACCTCGCGTTCGCCGATGCGCAGCGAGGTGACATGGCCTTTGCCGTTCAGCGCGGCGCGCAGGATGCCGTTGTCGAGCACCACGCCGTCGCCGGTCTCTTCGATATGCACCGTGCCGCCCGGCGTCTCCGCACGGCCCGCGCCGAACGCGGGCGCGATCGCGCGCTGCAGAGAGCCGTCCGGCGCCATCACGATCTCATCGCGCGCGAAGCCGGCCGGGTTGAACGGCGTCGCCGCGCCCGTGCCGGCCAAGCCGTCGAGCAGCGCCTGCGATTGCGCTTCGACCGTCTGTGCCAACTCGCCCATCTCGCGCCGCGCGCGGACATAGACCTCGCCGATCGAGCTGCCCGGCAGGATGTCGTGGAACTGGTTGGTCAGCAGCACGCGCCACAGCCCCTCGACCGCCTGGCGCGACGGCGCCTTGTCGCCGGCGAGCGCGCAGAGCAGGTCGAGCGTCTGCAGCCGCCCTTCGATCAGACGGTTTAGCCGCTTGATCTCAGACTGGCTGATGTAGGTGCCGCGGTGGAATTCGAAATAGAGCTCGCCTTCGACGGTCGCGAAGTCGTGCGCCTGGCGTTCCAGCCGGTCGAAGAACTCGTTGGGGTTGCGCGTCTCCGCCCGCGGCACCCCAAGCAGGTCCTTCGTGCGGCGCAGCGCCTCGACCATCTCGGCGTTGGGTCCGCCGCCGCCGTCGCCATAGCCGAACAGATAGATCGCTTGCGTCGAGCGGTCCGCGTCCTTGTAGTTCGCGCCGTGGTAGCGCAGCTCCTCCACCGTGCACATGCCGTTGTAGGTGTCGGCGGGCGGGAAATGCGTCAGCACCGCGGTGCCGTCGATGCCGCGCCAGTGAAACGAGTGATGCGGCGGCGCGGTGAAGCGATTCCACGACAGCTTCTGTGTCAGGAAACGGTCCATCCCCGCCTCGCGCATCAGCTGCGGCAGCTGGCCGGCATAGCCGAACACGTCGGGATTCCAGAAGATGCGGCTGCGCGCACCGAACACACGCTCGAAATAGCGCTGGCCGTAGAGGAATTGTCGGCAGATCGCCTCGCCGCTCGGTATGTTGCAGTCGGGCTCGACCCAGCTGCCGCCGATCGGAATCCACTGACCGGTCCTCACCTTCTCGACGATGCGTTCGAAGAGCGCAGGATTGTCTTCTTCGATCATCACATATTGCGCCGCCTGGCTGCAGGCGAATTTGAACTCGGGATAGAAATCCATCAGCGCGATCGCGTTGGCGAAGCTGCGCTGGCATTTGCGCCGCGTCTCTTCGATGGGCCATAGCCACGCCGTGTCGATATGCGCGTGGCCGATCGCCGACATCTCGTGCGCGAAGCTGCCGTTGGTCTGCGCCAAGAGGTTGCTCAAGATCGCGCGGCCGGCATCCCATGTGCCCGGGTCTTCGGGATCGAGTTCGTTGCACACGCGGTTGAGGTCGTGCAGCAGCTTTCCGCTCCAGCTCGTGTCGAGCGCTGGGCGCACCAGCCGGCCCACCCCGCCGGTCGAGCGCGGCGTCTGCGGCGGCTCGCGATCGGCTTCGAGCTGTGCCAGCACGTTGAAATCGTGGAACAGACTCCATGCCTTCGGGTCGAAGCGGCGGATTTCGCAGGCGTCCAGCCGGTAAGGTTCGCTCGAGGGATGCACGCCCTCCGCCACGCCGAGGGCGCGGTTGCAGGCGATCTCCATATATAAGGTGAACGTCTCGCCGCCCTGAGCCATGTTCGTCAGCCGGACGGTGTGGCGCCCGATGTTGACGCCCTGCACGCTGACACCGTCGCGCCAGAGCATGCCTTCGGATCTGGAGTCCCAGTACAGCTCGACCGGCGCGGCATGCCACTCCTTGGGAACCCGCACCGTCAGCCGTGCCCAATAGGTCGCCCAAAGCGGGCCGAGCGGCGTGCCGACCGCGGCGTCGCGATAGTCGAGGCGCAATGCATCCTGATAAGAGATGCGGTCGACCGGCCCGGCCAACTCGATACGCATCATAGCGGCCCGTGCCGGATGGATCGCGCGCTTCAGCCGCCGCGCGAACTGATGGATCCGGGTCCGGGTGTAGCTGGCATAGCGGCCGCGCACCCGCTCGAACTCGCCGCGTTGGTTCTCGCTCATGCTTCGCACCTTAGCGTTGACAGCCGCGCCGCCAAGTCCCTTTGATCGGCGTCATGGCCGAGGCTTCCACCGGGACGTTGCAGGCCGCGCTGGCGCATGCCGCGCGGTTGCTGGACGGCGACCCGCGCGCGGCGGCGGCGCAGGCGCGCGAAATCCTGACCGTCGTCCCGAACCATCCGCAGACCACGCTGCTGCTCGGTTCGGCGCTGCGGCGGCAAGGCGATCGCGACGGCGCTTTGGCGCTGCTGGCGCCGCTGGCCGCCGCGCAGCCCAAGGCGCCGATGGTGTGGTACGAGCTCGGCTTGGCACAAGGCAACGGCACGGACGCCATCGCGTCGTTCAAGCGCGCGACGAACCTCGACGCCGATTTCGGCGACGCCTGGGCGGCGCTGGCGCAGCAATACCTGATCGCCGACGAGGACGAGAAGGCGGCACACGCCTCGGCGCAGCAGCTGCGCGCCGCGACCAAGGATCCCAAGCTGGTCGAGGCGGCCAAGGCCCTGTGCGACAACAAGCTCGCGATTGCCGAGCGCCTGCTGCGCGACTACCTCAAGGCCGATCCATCGAGCATCGCGGCGCTGCGCATGCTGGCCGAGACCGGCGCGCGGCTCGGACGTTATGGCGATGCCGAGGTGCTCTTGGCGCGTGCGCTGGCGCTGGCGCCGGGCTTCGCGGCGGCGCGGCACAATTATGCGATCGTGTTGCATCGTCAAAACAAGTCCGAAGAGGCCATCGCGCAGATCGATGTCCTCGAAAAGGTCGAGCCGGACAATCCCGCCTATCGCGCGCTGAAAGGCGCGGCCTATGGCCAGATCGGCGAATACGCCAAGGCCATCGCGGCCTATGAGCGCGTATTGAAGGACCATCCCAAGCAGCCCAAGGGCTGGATGAGCTATGGCCACGCGCTGAAAGCGGTCGGGCGCCAGGCGGACTCCGTCACCGCCTATCGCAAGTCCATCGCGCTGGCACCGCAGCTGGGCGAAGCGTGGTGGTCGCTCGCCAATCTCAAGACCGTGCGCTTCGACGCCGCCGACGAAGCGGCGATGCGCGCCGCGCTCGCGAAGGACGGCCTCGACGGCGAGGACCGCTATCACCTGCATTTCGCGTTGGGCAAGGCGCTGGAAGACGCCGGCCGCTATGCGGAATCGTTCGAGCACTATGCCGCCGGCAACGCCTTGCGCCGCAAGACCGTCGTCTACGACGCCGACGAGACCTCCGACCACGTGCGCCGCTCGCGCGCCGTCTTCAGCCGCGAATTCTTCGCTGCCCGCCAAGGGCAGGGCGATCCCGCGCCCGATCCGATCTTCGTCGTCGGCCTGCCGCGCGCCGGCTCGACGCTCATTGAACAGATACTGGCGACGCATTCCCAGGTCGAAGGCACGATGGAGCTGCCCGACATCATCGGCATCGCGCGGCGGCTGTCGGGCCGCAAGGCGCGCAGCCAGGCCTCGAACTATCCCGAGATGCTGGCTGACCTGTCGCCCGGCGATCTCAAGGCGCTCGGTGCCGAATATCTCGAAAGCACCCGGGTGCAGAGGAAGCTCGGCAAGCCGTTCTTCATCGACAAGATGCCGAACAACTTCGCCCATGCCGGACTGATCCACCTGATCCTGCCCCATGCCAAGATCGTCGACGCGCGGCGCCATCCGATGGGCTCCTGCTTCTCCGCCTTCAAGCAGCATTTCGCGCGCGGCCAGGGATTCAGCTACGATCTGACCGAGCTCGGCCGCTATTACGCCGACTATGCCGCACTGATGGCGCACATGGACGATAGTTTACCCGGCCGGGTGCACCGCGTGTTCTACGAGCGCATGGTCGCCGACCCGGAAGGCGAAATCCGCGCTCTCTTGGCCTATTGCGGCCTGCCGTTCGAGGCGCAATGCCTGGAATTCCATCGCAACGACCGCGCCGTGCGCACCGCCAGCTCCGAGCAGGTCCGCCAGCCGATCTACCGCGAGGGCGTCGACCAGTGGCAGCACTTCGCGCCCTGGCTGGGTCCTCTCGAGGCGGCGCTCGGTCCGGTGTTGCAGGAATACACAGCCGCCGCCCGCATCTAGCGCAGTGCAGCATTTTAGGCACCCGACGCGATTGACGGCCTCGCCCCCTGCGGTTTGAATTTATGACGTTTGTAAGAAGTAGATTCGCGTATTACGCAATTTTCCTATTTGGGGATCGGGGCAATGCTGGGTCTTTCCACGAACAGCCGCACGCGGCTGCTTCTGCTGACGTCGACCATGTTGACGACAGGTCTGTTGAGCGGTGCCGCGCAAGCCGCCGCTGCCGCCGCCGCCAACAACGCCATCGAGACGGTGGTGGTCACCGCCGAGAAGCGCTCGGAGGACATCCAGCAGGCGCCGCTGTCGATTCAGGCGCTGCCGACCAAGAAGCTGGAAGAGCTTCAGATCAGCAACTTCGCCGACTACGTGAAATTCCTTCCCAGCGTCACCTACACGGTGGGCGGCGCCGGCGGCGGCAATGGCGGGCCGAGCTTCGCCAACGTCTCGATGCGCGGCGTGTCCAGCGGCAATGACGGCAACCATTCGGGTTCGCTGCCGACCGTCGGCATCTATCTCGACGAGCAGCCGATCACCACCATCGGCGGCGCCCTCGACGTCCACGTCTACGACATCGCCCGCGTCGAATCGCTGTCCGGCCCGCAGGGCACGCTGTACGGCGCCTCGTCGGAAGCCGGCACCATCCGCATCATCACCAACAAGCCCGATCCCAGCGTCTTCTCGGCCGCCTATGACGTCAAGGTCGACAATGTCGATCACGGCGGCTTCGGCTATGGCGGCGAGGGCTTCGTCAACATCCCGCTGTCCGACAACATGGCCGTGCGCCTCGTCGGGTTCAGCGAGCACGACGCGGGCTATATCGACAACGTGCCGGGCACGCGCTTCTTCCCGACCTCGGGCGTCACGGTGTCCAACGCCTCGCTCGCCAAGAACAACTTCAACAGCACCGACAGTTTCGGCGGCCGCGCCGCGCTGGAGTTCGACCTCGACGCCGACTGGACGATCACCCCGACCATCATCGCGCAGCACACCCAGACCAGCGGCGTGTTCAGCTACGATCCCAGCGTCGGCGACCTCAAGGTCCAGCATTTCTTCCCGGAATACACCCACGACACCTGGATACAGACCGCGCTGACCATCCAGGGCAAGATCGCGAACCTCGACGTCACCTATTCCGGCGGTTACATGGACCGCTCGATCAACGCGGCGTCGGACTACACCGACTACTCGTTCTTCTACGACACGCTGTACGGCTACGGCGCCTATGTCTACGACAACCACGGCAACTTCATCGATCCGCAGCAATACATCCTCGAGAAGGATCACTTCACGAAGATGAGCCACGAACTGCGCGTCGCGACGCCGCAGGATTACTGGCTGCGCTTCGTCGGCGGGCTGTTCTACGAGGTGCAGAACCACTACATCCTGCAGAACTACACGACCGCCGGCCTGTCGGACGAGAACGCCGATCCGGGCGTCGGCCAGCTCTCGGTGCCCGGCTGGCCCGGCACGCTGTGGCTGACCAACCAGGAACGCCACGACACCGACTACGCGGTGTTCGGCGAAGTGTCGGCCGACCTCTTCAAGGGCTTCACGCTGACGCTGGGCGGCCGCGGCTTCATCGCGCACAACTCGCTGCGCGGCTTCTTCGGGTTCTCGGCCGATTACAGCTCGCATACCGGCGTGTCGCAGTGTTTCTCGGCGGCCAGCGTGCACAACGCGCCCTGCACCGACCTGAACGCGGGCGTCACCGAGGGCGGCTTCAGCCACAAGATCAACGCGACCTATCACATCGACGACAGCAGGATGGTCTACGCGACCTGGTCGTCGGGCTTCCGTCCGGGCGGCATCAACCGCCGCGGCGGCACGCCCTATGCGCCGGACCGGCTGACCAATTACGAGATCGGCGCCAAGACCTCGTGGTTCGACAACCGCCTGATCGCCAACGCCGCGATCTATCGCGAGGACTGGAACAACTTCCAGTTCTCATTCCTCGGCGCCAACTCCTTCACCGAGATCCACAACGCCGGCGCGGCGCGGATCTATGGCTGGGAAGGCAACATCACGGCGCAGCCGATCGACGGGCTGACGCTCAACGGTTCGGCGTCGTACAACGACTCGCACCTCACCAAGCCCTATTGCGGCAATGTCGGCGTCACGGTTTGCCCGGGCGCGGTCGGCACGCCGACGGGCCCCGAGGCGCCCATCGGCACGCCGCTGCCGACGCCAAAGTTCAAGACCAACTGGACGGCGCGCTACGAATTCCCGCTCCTCGATTTCACTGCCCACGTCCAGGGCAGTCTGGTCTACCAGAGCGGCTCGTGGTCGGACCTGCGCGTCGAGGCGCCGAACCCGGTGACCGGCGTGTTCGTGCCGATCCGCGCCGCGCTCGGCCGCCAGGACGCCTACACCACGGCGGACTTCACGCTGGGCATCGACAACGAGAAGTGGGCGGCGGAGCTGTTCATCCTGAACGCCTTCGACACCCGCGCCGATCTCTACAATTACGCGGAGTGCACCGTGCAGGTCTGCGGCGCAGAGCCCTATCGCGTGCCGAACCAGCCCCGCACCATCGGGCTGAAGTTCAGCGAGAAGTTCTGATGCCGTAAGGGGAGGGAGCGAATTTTCCGCTTCCCTCCCGCAGCCCGCTCGCCGACACTCTCGCCCAAGAAAAAACGGGAGAGAGCCATGAAGGATTTCGCGGGCAAGATCGCCGTCATCACGGGCGGCGGCACCGGCATGGGACGCGAACTCGCGATCCGGCTCGCCGCCGAGGGCTGCACGGTGGCGATGTGCGACGTGATCGAATCCAACATGCTCGAGACGCAAAAGCGCGCTCTCGCCGAGGCGCCGCAGGGCACCAAGGTCGTCACCCACGTCGCCGACGTCTCGATCGAGGATCAGGTGAAGGGCTGGGTGCTGGCGGTGCAGCGCGAGCTCGACACCGACAAGATCCATCTTCTGTTCAACAATGCCGGCATCGGCGGCGGCGGCTCGATCGTCAACGGCGACCGCGCGCAGTGGGAGAAGACCTTCAACGTCTGCTGGGGCGGCGTCTATAACGGCGTGCGGGCGTTCCTGCCGATGATGATGAAGGCGAGCGAAGCGCATATCGTGAACACCTCCAGTGTGAACGGGTTCTGGGCCTCGATCGGCCCGGGGCGGCCGCATACGGCGTATGCGGCGGCGAAATTCGCGGTGAAGGGCTTCACCGAGGCGCTGATGACCGACCTCGCGGTCAACGCGCCGCACATCAAGGCGTCCGTCGTGATGCCCGGCCATATCGGCACCGACATCGTCGCGAATTCGCGCACCATCCTCTCCGGCGGCGGCGCCGGCGACGTCGCGGGCGCGCGCGCGATGATGTCGGCGCAGGGCGTCAACGTGGCGGCGCTCAGCGACGACCAGGTGCGCGCGCTGGTGCAGGCGGCGGCCGACGGTTTCCGCGACAACGCGCCGACCACGGCGGCACAGGCGGCGAAGATCATCCTCGACGGCGTGAAGGCCGACCGCTGGCGGATTCTTGTCGGCAAGGACGCGGAATTCCTAGACCAGAAGGTCCGCGCCGCGCCGGAGACCGCGTACACGCCGGAGTTCTACCAGGCACTGATCGCAGGCACGGACTGGCGGATCTGAGCTACGCGCCGGCCCCCGGTGTCATGGCCCGCGACTGCGGGCCGTCCGGGTGACAGTGATCGAATGCCGGAAGGTTCGCGAGATTGGGTCTCGCGAACCTTTTGCTTATGCGCAGAACCCAACGGGATGGCCCGCCCGCCTACGCTTCGCTTCGGCGCGGCAAGTGAAGCTCACTGGGCACGCCGTAGCTTTAGCGAAGGCGGCAGTCGCGGGCCATGACAATGAGGGCTGCGGTTCAATCACACCTGTGGGGATATGGGAGATTTGGTGTTCGCACCGACTCGGTTCAAGGGCATCTCGAAAATTCTTTTCGCGCGTGGATAAGTCCGACTTATCCAACACGCGGGGCGCGGTTTTCGTCCGTATACGGCGAAAAGTGCGAACGAGAGGCGTGGATAAGTTTCTGCGCTGCATCGCACGCAACGAAACAGAATTTCACGAAAATAAATCTGAGACGCCACCCTCCCCCTGAAAAGGGGAGGTGCCGAGCGTAGCGGTCCGTAGCGACAGCGTACGGACGTGGGGGCTGTGTTCGCTCCGCACTGCCCCCACCGGCCCTTCGGGCCACTTCCCCCTTTCAGGGGGAGGATTGCTCAATCCAACGTCTCGTCCAGATACCGCTTGCGCAGGTGCCGCTTCAGCGCGGCGCCGGACAGCTTCTCGCCGGTCGCGGCGATCACGATGTCGTCGAAGCTCTTCAGACTCGCCTGTTCGTGGATGCGCGGGCGCACCCAGGCGAAATAGGGCTTGAAGTCGCCTTGCGCCAGCGCCGGCAAGACGTCCGGCGCGCCGGCGCAGGCGCGCTCGAACAGCTGCGCGCCCAGCGCCTCGCCCAGCGCGTAGTTCGGGAAATAGCCGAACAGCGCCGCCGCCCAATGGATATCCTGCAGGCAGCCCTTGGCGTGGTTCGGCGGCGTGCGGCCGAACATCGCCGTGAACATCTCATTCCACGCGCCTGGGATGTCGTCCACCGCAAGATCGCCCGACAGCAGCGCCCGCTCCAGCCGGTAGCGCAGGATCACATGCAGCGGATAGGCGATCTCGTCGGCGTTGACGCGGATGAAGTCGTCGTCGACGCGGCGGAAGAAGTTCAGCACGTTGGCCGGGCGCCAGCACGCCGCATCGCCGCCGAGATGCTCGTGCAGCAGGGGCGCGAGAAAACGCAGGAATTCCTTCGAGCGGCCCGCCATCATCTCCAGCATCAGCGACTGGCTCTCATGGGCGCTGGCGCCGCGCGCAAACCCGACCGGCGAGAAGGCGAGGCGGCGCGGCAGGTTCAGCTCGTACATCGAATGCCCCGCCTCGTGCATCGTGGCGAGGATCGCGTAGCGGAACTTGTCCTCGCTGTAGCGCGTGGTGAAGCGCACATCGCCGGGCGAATGCGGCATGGAGAAGGGATGCGGTGCCTCGTCGATGCGGCTGGTCTCCGGCGAATGGCCGACGAGGCGCGCGAGACGCTCCGACAGCACTTTCTGCTTCGCCACCGAGAAGTCGCCGCTGAACGGCACGACGTCCGGCCATTTCGCCTGGCGCTCGCGCACCTCGGCCAACAGTCCCGGCAGCGACGCGGCGAGGTCGTCGAAGATCGGATCGATGGTGGCTGAGGTGAGGCCGGGATCCTGCTCGTCCATCATCGCATCGTAGGGCGCGAGGCCCAGCGCGGCACCCTTGGCGGCGGCGACCTCCTTGTGGATCGCCATCAGCTGCTTGAAGCCCGGTGCGAACGCCGCCCAGTCGCCGTTCGCCTTGGCCGCGACCCAGGTCGTCTGCAAAGCTTGGCTGATACGGGCGCGTTCGATCACCAGCTCCTTGGGCACGGCGGCGCGGTGGACGTAGAGCCGGCGCATCTCGGCGAGGTTGGCGCGGTCGGCGTCGTCGAGAGCGTCGGCATAGCCTTGCGCCTCGTCGAGCAGGGCGCCGATCTCGGGCGAGCCGGTGAGGTCGCTGGTCACTTCGGCGAGGGCGCCGCGCTGTTCGCCGCGCGCCCAGCTGCCACCTTTGGGCATATTGGTCTGGGCGTCCCAGTCGATCAGCGCCTCGATCGAGGCGAGCTTGCACGACAGCGCGAACTTGGCGGCGGCGCGCGCGTAGGGGTCGGCTTGCTGTGCGGTCATGATGGTCCCGGTGATCTCCCCGGGACCGAACTTAGGGCCAATCCCGGTTCAAATCACCATCTGCGTCTGGATCACCAGGGCGACCAGCTTGCCGTCGGCGCGGGTGACGTGCGTCTGCCATACCGAGCTGCGCTTGCCGACATGCAGCGGCGTCGATTCCGCGAAGATCGGCTCGCCGGCCTTGGCCGGGCCGATGAAGTTGGTCTTGCTCTCGATGGTCGTGGTCGCCGCGCCCTCGGGCAGGTTCATATAGGCGCCGCAGGAGGCGACGATGTCGGCCAGCGACATGATCGCGCCGCCATGGATCGTGTTGCCCGAGCGGCAGAGCTCGTTGCGCGCGGCGAGGGTGGCGCGCACGCGGGTCGGCGTCACCTCGGTGATCTCGAGGCCGAGGAATTTGGGGAAGGGCGTCGTCGCGGGGAGCGGAAGGACGACGGCGTGCGGTTCGACATCGTTCGCGGGCTGGGCGGGGACGAGCTTGGCTGTGTCAACGTGGAGCATCGTGTTCTCCTGTTGCACCGGATCGGGACGACGCTCGCCCCGCTTGTCCGGGAATAAATCGTGCAGGAGGCGTGGTGCAGGGATCGTGCCGTCCCGCTTCGGGACAGGGTTCGGTTCAGAGTTTGTTGGTCTGAAGGAGATAGCGTCCGCACCGTGCTGAACCGGCTCACCGCGCCCTGGCTCGACCGTTCCAACTATCCGTTGGACTGGAACGGGACCGCGCGCGCGACCGAACCGTTCGGCGCGCATCGTCCCGTCTTCGAATGCTTCAGGCATGTCGCGTGCCAACATCCAAGCCGCGTGGCGATCGACGACGGCACGGTGCGGCTGAGCTATGCGCAGGTTCTGGACCGCGCCACCGCGCTCGCCCATCGCGTGGCGGACGAGACCGCGCCGGACGATCTGGTCGGCATCCTGCTGCCGTCCTGCGCGGACTTTACGATTGCGATGCTGGCGTGCCTGGCGGCGGGGCGGTTGTTCGTGCCGCTGGATTCGCATTATCCGCAGGCGTGGCTGGCGGGCGTCGCGGCCGATTGCGGCATGGCGGCGGTGATCAGCCGCTTCGACGATCCCGAGATCGCGGGTCTCATTCCCCCCACGGCGCGGCGGATCGCACTTGAAGGCGCGGCGGCGCAGGGCACGCTGGTGCCGCGCGGGCTCGGCGATCCGGCCTTCGTGCTCTTCACCTCCGGCTCGACCGGCAAGCCCAAGGGCATGGTCAACAGCCAGCACGCCTTGCTCCAGCGCGTCGCGCAATATGCCGACGCGGCGCATGTCGACGAGACCGACCGCTTCCTGCCGCTCAGCTCCGAATGCACCATCGCCGGACTGCGCGAGCGGTTCACCGCGCTCCTCACCGGCGCGACGCTGCATCTGATCGACGTCCAGCGCGCCGGCGCGCGCGCGATCCTGAGCCGCCTCGAGGGCGGGCGCATCACGATGATCTACGCCGTCCCGGCCCTGCTGCGCGCGATGATGCAGCTGGGACCCAAGGCGCCGCAGACGCTGCGCAATGTGCGCGTCGGCGGCGAGGCGGTGTTGTGGAGCGACGTCGATGCCTTGCGCGACTGGCTGCCGCAGGGATGCCGCATCCAGCTCGGCTATTCCTCGACCGAGGCGCCGATCATGCAGTGGTTCGTGCCGCCCGATTTCCCGCGCGAGGGCAGCAAGGTGCCGCTGGGCTATCCGATTGCCGGCAATGCGCTCGCCATCGTCGACGAGGACGGCCATGCCGCGACGCCGGGCGAGGCGGGCGAGCTGGTGGTGCGCAGTCCGTATGTCGCGCTCGGCCGCTGGCGGCGCGGTGCGATCGACGCGAGCGATTTTCCGGCCGATCCCAACGATCCCGCCTGCCGCACCCATCGCACCGGCGATCTGGTGCGGCTGCGCGCCGATGGCCTGATCGACATCGTCGGGCGCAAGGACCGTCAACTGAAAATCCGCGGCGTGCGCGTCGAGCCGGGCGAGCTGGAGGCCGCGATCCGCGGTATGCCGGGCGTGCGCGACGCCGCCGTCTTCCCGCGCCCGGTGAACGAGCAGTGGTGGCTGATCGGCTATGTCGCCGGCGATGCGGACCTCGCGAATCTCAAGCTGCAACTGCGCGATGCGGTGCCGCCGGCGCTGCAGCCGCAGAAGCTGCATCGGCTCGAGACGATCCCGCGCCTGGCGAGCGGCAAGCTCGATATGAGCGCGTTGCGCACTCTCGACGAAGATTGCCAGCGGCGCGAAGGCGAGACCGTGTCGCCGGTCGCCGCGCCGGTCGGCAAGACCGAAGAAGCCATCGCCGCGATCTGGTCGCGGGTGCTGCAGCGCGACGCCGGCCGCGACGAGGATTTCTTCGACTGCGGCGGCGACTCGCTCGGCGTGCTGTCGCTGATGTTCGGCATCGAGGAGGCGCTCGGCCTCGAGCTGCCCGTCACCATGATCTACGACGCGCCGACCGTGGCGCGCATGGCAGCCGCGATCGACAACCGCGACGCCGCGAAATTCTCGCCGCTGGTGCGCATCCGCGCGGGCGAGGGCGCGCCGCTGTTCATCGTCCATGGCGTCGGCGGCAATGTGATGGAGCTGTTCGCCGCCGGCCGCCGCATCGCGGGGACGCGTCCGGTCTATGCGCTGCAGGCGCGCGGCCTCGACGGCAAGGAGGCGCCGAGCCGGTCGATTACCGCGATGGCGCAGGATTATCTCGGCGCGGTGCGTGAGGTTTATCCGCAAGGGCCGTGGCATTTCGCGGGCTATTCGTCGGGCGGGTTGATCGCGTTCGAGATGGCACGGCACGCGGCACCGCTTTCACTCACGCTGATCGATACGCAGACCAATCGCCGGCAATGGCCGTTGCATCTGTGGGCGGCGCATTTCATCGGCCGCGCGAAGCATCACGTCGAAACGCTCAGCGCGCTGCCGACACGGGCGCGGCTGCGCTATGCGGGCGAGGCGGCATCGTCCTTCGCACGCGGCATCGGCTGGCGCCTCGGTTTCGGCAAGCCGGAGCTTGCGCCACCGGCCGATCTGCCGCCGGTGTTGCAGGCCGTCGCCGATGCGACCTATGCGGCGGTCGCGGATTATGCGCCGCGCCGTTATGACGGCGCGGTGAATCTGCTGCTCGCGGACGAGGCCGATCCGCATTATGTGAGTCTGCCGGCGATCTGGAAGAGCCGCTGTGCGTCGCTCACCGTCGCCAGCGTGCCGGGGCATCATCGCTCGATGGTGCAGGGCGAGAACGCGGCGCATCTCGCCGATGCGCTGTCGCGGATTATGCGAACTGCCAGCGGCGCTTGAGGGCGCCGACACGCGTCGTCAGCACGATGTCGCCGACCAGGATGCCGAGCAGCGACGCCACCGGTCCGAACGCCCACAGCAGGATCGCTGTCGCGCCCACCGACACGATGCTCGACCACACGCTGGCGCCGGCCAGCGGCTTGAACGCGCGCGCCGCCTGCAGCAGCACCGCCTCGGGCGTGCGCCAGCCGCGCACCGCCATGATCACCGCCCACAGTGCGACGACGATCACGACCAGCCGCTGATCGTAATCGGCTTTCAGCACCAGATGCGGAAACCATAGGAGCGCCGCCGCCGCCAACGCCATGGTCAAAAGCCAGATCGCGCCCACCGCGCCGCGGAAATCGCGCACGCAGCGCAGGGCGCCGTCGCGGTCGCCGGCGCGCAGCGTCTCGACCATCAGCGGCCGCTCGCGGTCGGGCAGGGCGGTGAGGCAGAGCGCGACGGGCCGCATGAAGAGCGAGCCGGCGGCGATCAGCGCGAAAGCCTTCGGTCCCGACGCCAGCGTCACAAGATAGGCATGCGCGTTGACCGACAGCTCCGATGTCACGATGCCGAGCAGCGCCCATTGCGTGAGATCGCGCCAGATCGGCGCATAGGCCTTGAGCGATCCGTCGCGAAGCGCGCGGGCCTGTTCGCTGACGAAATCCCAGCCGAACACGGCGAGGCCCGCGAGCGCGCTGGCGCTGAGCACGATGGCGGCGTTGGCCATGCTCTCGCGCTTGAAGACGATGAGCGCCGCGAGACCCGCGACCAGCAGCGCGCCATAGGCGACGTCGGACAGCACCGCCGTCAGCGGCTTCTGCATCGTGTAGGCGAGCCAGCGGGCGAACCAGCGCAGGCACATCACGCCGCCATAGACGCCGAGCCACCCGGCGGTTACCGCGTCGGCACCGCTCGCCGCCATGACGAGGGTGGTGCCGACGCCGGCCAGGACGCAGAACAGCGCATTGGCTTTCATCAGCGTCGGCAGCTCTTCGCGCGGCCGCGTCGCCATCGGGGCGCCGAACAGCGCCACCGAGACGCCGAGCCAGAACGGCACAGCCACCAGCACGAAGGCGAACAGGCCGAAGGCGGCCGGCGCCATGGTCTTCAGAAAGAGGATGGAGCTGAGGAAATGCGCGCCCGCGATGGTGAACGGGCCGAGCGCCGCCAAGGCATAGCGCTTGAGTGTCTCCAGGACCGGAGTCCCGATCCGGGTCGAAAAGTCGGCTGCGGCGGCATCCATGGCCGCCGCGCCGCAAGTCCCATGCCTAAGAAAGCGTTAATGGCGGGTATTTCGGCCTGTGCGTTGGCAGCAGGCCAAAACCCACCCCTCCACCGTCATCCCCGGCCTTGTGCCGGGGATCCATACTCCCCGCTGATGCAGGCGTGTCTAGGGATGGCCGGGACAAGCCCGGCCATGACGTTTTTGTTGGGGGGCGGGAGCCCTTACCGGGCGTCGTCCATGCCCATCTTGACCTCGTCGATCGCCTGATCGACCAGGCGGATGGCCGCTTCGCGGTGGCCGCCCTTGTTATGCTCGGCGCGGTCCAGCTCGCTGCGGGCTTGGCGCAGCTCGTCGAGGGCGGCGCGCATATGCGGCTGGTCCGCCAGGGCCACGCCCACGAACACGCCCGTGGTCATCGTGGCCGCGAGGGCTGCGACGCCAATGGCCGCCTTGATTCCGGTTTTCATCCCATTCCTCCCGTTTAGGTCGCGGCAATGTTGCCGCTGGCGGAACGCTAAGGCGGCGCGCGCGCGAAGTTCCATTAAAAATCGGCCATTTTGACGGGCGCCGTGAGCGCCGGGCAGTAGGAGAGGACAAAATTCCTCCTCCGGGAACTTACCAGCCAAAAAGTTCCGTGCGTTCGCTGTGACCAAGTAAGGGAAATTACGGGGTTTTTCCTTACTCCGTAATTGTTGCGCCCCATAAAACAGGGCAGATTGGCGCAAGTGGTCTGGCCCGTTCCGGGTGCGGGCGCGGACCACGCCGTCCGGACGGGGGATTGAGTTTGAATATCGACAGTTTTCGGCGTTCGCTTCGGCGTGCGGCGTCCGTCGGCGTGCTGGTACTTGCGGCCGGCTTGGCGGCGACGGCGGTCGAGGCGCAGCAGCTTCCGGCCGCGGTGCCGAACTCCGACACGGCGAAGCCTGGCCGCACCGGCCCGGAGATTCCCACCACGCCCGATTTCGATTTCTCGATCGTCGCGCCGCATCGCTCGGCCGTGCCGCGCGCCGTCGACGAGGTGCACTTCAAGCTGGTCGACATCCAGATCGCCGGCGCCACCACGATCCCGGCCGCCGCCTTCCGTCCGCTCTATGACGGGATGATCGGCAAGGACATCACGCTCGGCGACATCCTCGACGTCGCCGACAAGATCGAGCGTGCTTATCGGGCGCGTGGTTACCTCCTGGTGCGTGCCTTCGTGCCGCCGCAGCGGGTGAAGAACGGCATCTTTACGATCCACGTCGTCGAAGGCCATCTCAGCAACGTCGCGGTCGACGGCGGCGACAACGCGGTGAAGCGCAAGGTGCGCGCCTATATGCGCCCGGCGCTGCGCGAGCAACCGCTGACGATGTCGTCGATGGAGCGCGGCCTGCTGCTCGCCAACGACCTGCCCGGCGTCGGCGCCACGGGCCTCCTGAAGGCATCGCCCGACACGCCCGGCGCGTCCGACCTCGTGGTCGACGTGACGCAGAATCCGTTCACCGGCGGCCTCGCCGTCGACAATCGCGGCTCGCGCTTCTCGGGCCTGTGGACGCTCAGCGGCGACGTCGAGATCAACTCGATCTTCGGCGCCGATCAGCTCGCGGCGACGGTCACCTCTTCGCCGGCCTCGACCGAGCAGATCGCCGGCAGCGTGCGCTACCGCCGCGCCATCGGCGACGACGGACTGGTCGCCAGCCTGGTCGGCACGATCACCCATGGCGAGCCCGGCTCGACGCTGGCCAAGTTCGACGTCCTCACCGACAGCTGGGCGGTCGGCGCCCGGCTGACCTATCCGCTCATCCGCAGCCGCGCCGAGACGCTGACGCTCGACGGCGGCTTCACGGCGCAGGACGCGACCGTCAACGTCGCGAACAGCCACGACCAATGGCGCGTGATCGACCTCGGCGGCTCCTATCAGCGCAGCCTGTCCGACGGCATCCTGTGGACCTCGACCTTCGATGCGGCGCAAGGCCTGCCGATCCTCGGCGCGACGCCGGACGGCTCTCTCGATCTGTCGCGCAAGCCCGGCGGCTCGACCACCTTCACCAAGCTGACCGGCTCGTCGCGCCTGCTGCTGCCGCTGTGGGGCGATTTCAGCACGATGTTCAACGTGCAGGGCCAGCTCGCCTTCGTGCGGCTGATCACCGGCGAGCAGATCGCCTTCGGCGGCACGCAGATCGGCCGCGGCTACGATCCGGGCGCGATCACCGGCGACGACGGCGTCGGCGGCTCGGCGGAGCTGCGCTACGACTTCCACTTCACCAACGATTACATCAAGGCGCTGCAGCCCTACGTCTATGTCGACGGCGCAAGGGCCTGGTACCTCGCGAACAAGGCGCCGTCGTCGCTGGTCGACGGCCACCTCACCTCGGTCGGCGGCGGCTTCCGGTTCTGGCTGCCCTACAACGTCACGGGCGCCCTCGAAGGCTCGCGCACGCTCAACGCGGTGCAAGGCAGCGACGGCGGCAAGCAGGCCACGAAACTTCTTCTCGATCTGGCGATCCGGTTCTAGCGGGACAGTAGAGTCATGAACAAGACAAGCTCCGCAATCGTCCGCAGCTTCCTTCTGGGATCCAGCGCGCTGTGCGCGTTCACCATTGGGGTGCAGGCCAATCCGACCGGCGGCGTCGTGGTGTCCGGCAGCGCCACGATCACGAACAGCGGCTCGGGCGCGACGACGACCATCGACCAGAAGACCGGCAAGGTCGTGATCGATTGGAGCACGTTCTCCATCGGCTCGGGCGCGACGGTGCAGTTCAACCAGCCGGGCTCGAGCGCCATCGCGCTCAACCGCGTCACCGGCAACCAGCCGTCGTCGATCTACGGCAACCTGCTCGCCAACGGCCAGGTGTGGATCATCAACGGCAACGGCATCCTGTTCGGCAAGGGCGCGCAGATCAACGTCGGCGGCCTGATCGCGACGACGGCCGATCTCACCAACGACGACTTCCTGTCGGGCGATTACAGCTTCAACGGCGCGACCGGCGCCTCGGTCGTCAACCAGGGCACGATCCGCGCCAAGAAGGGCGGCTACGCGGTGCTCTCGGGCGCCAACGTGTCGAACCAGGGCCTGATCGCGGCCGACACCGGCACCGTCGTGATCGGCGGCGCCAAGTCCTACACCGTGGACTTCCAGGGCGACGGCCTCCTGAAATACGCGATCACCGCGCCGGCCGATAAGGCCTCGGCGTCGAATTCCGGCACCATCAAGGCGCAGGGCGGCCGCGTGGTGATGACCGCGCGCGCGGCGCAGAGCGTGCAGGACGCCGTCGTCAACAACACCGGCATGATCTCGGCGACCAGCGCCAAGGTCGGCCAGGACGGCGAAGTGATCCTCGACGGCGGCGACGGCGACGTCGCGGTCTCCGGCACGGTCGACGTCTCGGGCACCGCGCCCGGCACCACCGGCGGCACGGTCGCCATCACGGGCCGCAACGTCACGGTCGCGGACGGCACGACGATCGACGCATCGGGCGCCGCCGGCGGCGGCACGGTGAACATCGGCGGCAACCTGCACGGCCAGGGACCGCTGGCGCACGCCACCAACGTCACCGTCGGCAAAGCCACCATCACGGCGGATGCGACGGACAGCGGCAATGGCGGCCAGGTGGTCGTGTGGTCGGACAACGACACCAGCTTCGCGGGCTCGGTCAGCGCCAAGGGCGGCGCGTCGGGCGGCGACGGCGGCATGGTCGAGACCTCGGGCCACAATCTCAACGTCGATCCCGCCGTCGAGATCGACACCACAGCGCCCAAGGGCAAGACCGGCACCTGGCTGATCGATCCGACCAACATCTTCATCGTCGACGGCGACCAGGGCACGCTCGACGGCAACGGCAATGCGCCGGTCGGCAGCGGCCCGACCAACGATCTGCTGGCGCCCTCGACGATCGTCGCGGCGCTCGCCACGACCGACGTTTCGCTGCAGGCCTCGAACCAGATCGAGGTCGTCAACAATATCGACTACACCAGCAGCCACACGCTCTCGATGCTGGCGCAAGGCAGCATCATCGTTCTCGCCGACATCCAGAACGCCGGTACCGGCGCGATCAACCTGGTCGCGGGCTGGGACGGCACGACGACCAACACGGCGGATTTCACCAATCCGGGCGTCTACGGCAACAATGGCGGCACGATCACGCTGGAGAACGACCTCTCGAGCGCCGCCATCTCGGGCCATCTCGCGACGGTGGGCTCGGCGGGCGGCGTCGTCACGCTGGCGGCGGCGGGGCTCAGCCTCGACGAAACCGACAACCGCGTGCAGATCGGCTACGACGGCAATGGCGGCGGCGACATCGACATCGTGCTGACCGGCGATCTGACGATCGACAAGCAAGGCACCGACGACACCTTCATCGGCAACGGCGCCTTCGACAGCGACGTCACCGGCGCCGCGACCGGCAACATCTCCATCAACGCCGGCGGCACGCTGACGCTGACCGACGCCAACCCCGGCAGCGGCCATCTGTGGATCGGCAACCAGGGCGCGCCGACCTTCGGCGAGACCGGCAACGTCACGCTGATCGCCGGCACCATCGCCGAGGGCACCGATCTGGGACCGATGATCGTGGCCGATCTCGGCGGCGGCGACGTGACGCTCGGCGTCTCGAACGGCGATCTCGCCGTCGATGGCGCGAGCTACGACAGCAGCCACAATCTCACCCTGCTGGCGAGCGGGGACCTGGAGCTCCCGCAGACGCTGTCGAACGACGGCACCGGTTCGATCACGCTGGTGGCGGGCTGGGACGGCCATTCGCTGGGCAGCGCGCTCGGCCAGGCCGGCACCTATGGCAACGGCAACGGCTTCACCACCATCGGCGGCGAAAATGCGTCCGGCGACGTGTTCGTCGGCAGCGCGGGGGGCAGCACGACGGTCTATACCGGCGAGCTCGACGTCTTCGCCGAGAACGGCAGCGCCCAGCTCGGCTACGACGGCGCGGGCTCGGGCGACATCACGGTGAAGGCGACCGGTAACGTCGAGCTCATGGGCGGCGACCCGTCCTCCAGCACCATGGTCGCGATGATCGGCAACGGCTCGGTGGCGGACGAGATCGACGCGCCGGTCGGCGGCAATATCAGCATCGACGCGGGCGCCACGTTCGTCATCGCGAGCGTCGACGGCACCTTGCCGTCCGGCAATGTCGGCGGCGGCTTCGGCAGCGGCGGCGGCCTTCCGGGCGGGGGCGATTGCGGACCCGACTGCATCCTGGGGCTCCCGCCGGGCGGCGGCGGCGGCGCGCCGCTGCAGCAGAGCGGCGAGCTGCCGACGGTGTTCATCGGCAATTCGGCCGGCCGCGGCACCGGCGCGGTGTCGGGCAGCGTGACGCTCACCGCGCTCGACTTCGACGACACGGCGGATTCCAACGGCGGCTTCAGCGCGATCATCGCCGACGACATCGTCAACGGCGACGTCACGATCGGCCAACGCGACGGCGAGGGCTTCGTCGAGCTCGACCACGACTTCAGCTACGACAGCAGCCACAACCTCACGGTCCTGTCGGGCGACGGCCTCGGCGTCGATGCGGTCATCCAGAACGGCGGCTCGGGCAATATCACGCTGATCGCCGGCTGGGACGGCATCACGGCGCCGGGCGCCATCAACGCCGGCACGACCAGCGCCTACGGCTTCAACGGCGCCAATGGCAGCGTCATATATGTCGGCGACGGCTGTGTGGAGTCTTGCACCTACGATGCCGAGATCGGCACCAAGTCGGGCACGCTGTCGGCATTTGGCGGCTCACTTAACGTGGATGCCTCGGAGGGCTATGCCCAGCTCGGCTATCACGGCGCGGGCTCGGGCGACATCGTCGTCGGCACGATCGGCGGCATCACGCTCCAGGGCGGCAACAGCAGCGACCCGGAGTGGGACGCCCAGATCGGCAATGGCAGCGTCGCGCGCGACGCCGGCGGCAACGTTTCGGGCAACATCACGATCACGTCCGGCGGCACGCTCGACATCGAGGACGGCGACGGCGGCATCGGCTGGATCGGCAATGCCGCGAGCGGCGACTTCCAGGAGACCGGCAACGTCACGCTGGTCGCGAGCAGCATCACGGGCGGCGACATTTCGTTCATCGCCGGCGACCTCGGCACCAGCAGCGACACCGGCGGCGACGTGTTCGTCGGCGTCACCGGCGCCGATGGCTGGTCGATCGACCAGGACATCGCCTACAACAGCCCGCACACGCTGACGCTCGCCAGCGTCGGCAACCTGCAGTTCGACAACACCGTCCAGAACGACGGCACGGGCAACCTGAATCTTGTCGCCGGCTGGGACGGCACGTTCACGGACATGGCCCAGATCGTGTCGTCCGCGGACTACGGCGCGAACGGCGCAACCATCTTCATCGGCGGCTCGAGCCAGAACGAGAACGTCTCGGTCGGCGCGGCATCGGGCACCACGACGGTGCTCACCGGCAATCTCACCATCGTGCCGGAGGGCGATCTCTACGGCCAGCTCGGCTATCACGGCGACGGCGGCGGCGACATCACCGTCACGGCGCTCGGCAACATCACGCTGGAGGCCGGCGGCAGCGGCTCGCAATACGCCCAGATCGGCAACGGCTCGATCGAGGAGGGCCAGGTCAGCGGCCCCGCGAACGGTAACATCGACGTCGAGGCGAAGGGCACGCTGAACCTGATCTCCGACGATCAGGTCGGCTCGGATTGGATCGGCAACGCCTCGGACAATAGCGGAAGCGGCGCGGTCACGATCGTCGCCGCCGACCTCGGTCAGACCGATCGCCTGGCGCAGATGCTGCGCACCGACGTGCAGGGCGGCGACACCACGCTCGGCATCACCGATGCGAACTCGGGCAGCACCTTCAGCGACGGCATCACCTACAGCAGCGCGTTCACGCTGAGCATCCTGACGGCCGGCAACCTCACCATCGCCGGCGCCATCCAGAATTCGAGCTCGGGCCAGCTCAACATCGTCGCCGGCTGGGACGGCACGACCTTCGACGCGACGCAGTTCGACGCCGCCGGCGTCTATGGCAACAACAGCGGCATCATCAACATCGGCGGCAGCGGCGCGACCGGCGCGGTGTCGGTCGGCAGCAAGGGCGGCACGCTGGTCGCCGGCGGCGACATCCACGTCAACGCCGCCGCTTTCGACGCGCAGATCGGCTATGGCGACCCGGCGCAGGGCAATATCGAGGTCGACGCGACGCGCGACGTCACGGTGGAGACGCTCGTCGGCTCGGGCGGCGGCCTCACCGCGCGGATCGGCAACGGAACCGCGGGCGCGAGCGGCATCTTTGGCGGCACGATCACGATCCACGCCCAGGATCTCAGCATGATCGCCGGCGATAGCGGCGACATGGTGCAGGTCGGCAATGGCGGCACAAACACCACCGGCAGCTATGCCGGCGACATCACGGTCAACCTCTCGGGCCAGCTCGAGATGGGGGCCGAGGGCCAGAACCAGATCGTCCAAATCGGCAATGGCGGCAGCCATGGCACCGGCGAGGCCGGCGGCGCGATCGATATCGACGCCGGCTCGCTGCTGATGCGCGGCGACACCGGCGCCACCGGCTCCTTCGTGCAGATCGGCAATGGCGGTTCGTCCTTCATCGGCAGGGCGGAGGACGACATCAACGTGACCGTCTCCGGCGCGCTGACCATCGAGGAGCTGGCGGGCGAGCCGGTGTGGATCGGCAACCTGTCGAGCGGCAGCAGCGGCGCGACCTATTTGGGCGACGCGACGATCAGCGCCGGCTCGGCGAGCGGTCTCGCTTCCACCGTGAGCGACGTGCTCGCGGGCGGCGACCTGGAGATCGAGATCTTCGGCGATCTCGACTGGAACCAGGACCTGACGATCGACAGCGACAAGACTCTGAACCTGCTCGCGGCGGGCAACATCACCTTCGACGCCAGCCTGAAGAACAGCGGCGGCGGCACGCTGAACATCGTGGCCGGCTGGGATGGCGCCACCACCGATCCGGCGCTGTTCGGCAATGGCGGCGTCTACGGCAACAACGGCGGCAGCGTCACCATCGGCGGCCAGAACGCGGGCGGCGACGTCTCGGTCGGCAGCGCCACCGGCATCGTCAACCTCTTTACCGACAACCTGACGGTCGAGGCCGACAACGGCCATGCCGAGCTCGGCTTCGACGACGAGATCTCCGGCCTCTCGGGCGGGATCAACGTCACCGCGGTCGATTCCGTCACGCTGACGGGCAGCGACGACGACGGCGTCTTCGCGCAGATCGGCAACGGCGTCGACCTCGGCGACAACGGCTCGGGCGGCGGCGTCGGCATCGTCGCCGGCTCGATGTCGCAGAGCGGCACGGCCGGCATCGTCGGCGGCACGGTCTCGCTCGCCACCAACGACGGCGGCATCGGCGACGGCGACAACGCCATCTCGGTCACCAGCACCTCGCTCTCGATCAGCGCCGCGGGCGACGACGCCTTCGTCAACTCGCCGAACACCGGCGTGTCGCTCTCGAATGTCGACATGAACGGCGGCAGCCTCACGCTGGTGGCCGACGGCTCCGTCACCCAGACCGGTTCGATCAGCGCCGACGCACTCGACATCGACACCACAGGCTCGAGCGACGGCACCGTCACGCTCGACGACACCGGCAACAGCTTCGCTTCGCTGTCGCTGGATTCCGGCGCGGGCGCCGACATCTA
This sequence comes from Rhizomicrobium sp., assembly GCA_035551495.1. Lineage (GTDB taxonomy): Bacteria > Pseudomonadota > Alphaproteobacteria > Micropepsales > Micropepsaceae > Rhizomicrobium. The sequence continues at coordinate 80,435 of DASZMT010000066.1, forward strand.
CGACTCGCAGGATCTGTCGATCAACACCGCCGCGGTCGGCGAAGGCGCCACGCTGACGCTGGCCTCGGGCGGCGGCATCACGCAGAGCGGCGAGATCACGGCCGACAACCTCTCCGTCACCTCCGGTACGGGCGACATCGTCCTCGACGACACCGACAACGCCATCAACGGCCTGTCGGTCACGACCACCGGCGGCCACGACGCCACGATCTTCAGCAACGAAACGATCGACCTGCAGACGGTATCGGTCGAAGGCACGCTGACGTTGAACACCACAGACGGCGTGACGCAGGAACAGAGCCTCAGCGCCGGCGCGTTGAACGTCACCTCCGGCGAAAGCGGCATCACGCTCGACAATGACGGCAACGACGTCACGGGCGACGTCTCGTTGAACTCGGGCGGCGATGCGGTCTTCCACAACGACACCGACATCTCGGCCGGTGCGTCGAGCGTGACGGGTACGCTGACCCTGGTGTCGGCTGACGGCATCACGCAGGACGGCGCCATCGGCGCCGGCACGTTGTCGGCGACGGCCAATGGCGGCGCGATCACGCTCGACAACACGGGCAATGCGTTCGGCACGCTGAACGTCTCGACGACCGGCGATTTCGACGCGACCGTCGCCGACACCGGCGATCTCGACATCTCCGGCGCCGATGTCGGCGGCCTGCTGACGCTCTCGACCACCGGCGCGATCTCGCAGGACGGGGCCCTCTCGGCGGGCTCGCTCTCCGCGACCGCGGGCGCGGGCGGCATCACGCTCAACACCGACGGCAACAGCGTGGCCGGCGACGTGAGCCTGAACTCCGGCGGCGACGCGATCTTCAACGACGGCACCGACATCCTGGTGGGCGCCTCGAATGTGACCGGTACACTGACGCTGGTGTCGGCCGATGGCATCACGCAGGACGGCGCCATCAGCGCCGGCACGCTGTCGCTCGACGCGAACGGCGCCATCACGCTGGACGACGACGGCAACAGCTTCGGCGCGCTCGACGTCTCGGCCCCGGGCAGCGGCACGGTATCGATCACCGATTCCACCGGCGTCGTGCTCGACGACATCCAAACCGGTGGCGACTTCACGCTGAACGCGGCCGGCGACGTGACGCAGAACGACGCGCTCGGCATCACCGGCACGCTGTCGGTCACCACGACCAATGGCGGCGCCGTCACGCTCGACAACGTCGAGAACGTGGTGTCGGGCGACGTGGCGTTCGACGGCGCGGCCGACGTGACCTTCGACAGCGCGGGCGCCGTCGATCTCGACGCGTCGTCGGCCGTCGGCACGCTGACCATCTCCGCGAACGGTCCGATCATCCAGTCGGGCGTGATCAGCACCGACGCGCTGGATGTCACGACCACGGGCTCCGGCAACGGCATCACGCTCGACGACACCGACAACAGCTTCAACACGCTGACGGTCAATTCGAGCGCCGGCGCCGTCATCACCGATTCGCTGGATCTGTCGGTCTCCAGCGCCATCGTCGCGGAAGGTGCCACGCTGACGCTGACCTCGGCCGGCGGCATCTCGCAAACCGGCGACATCGACGCCGACAACCTCGACGCCACCTCGGGCACCGGCGACATCGTCCTCGACGACAGCAACAACGCGATCGGCGGCCTGTCGGTCACGACCACGGGCGGCCACGACGCCACGATCTCCAGCGACGAATCGATCGACCTGCAGACCGTCTCGGTCTCCGGCGCGCTGACGCTGAACACCACCGGCGGCGTCACGCAGGAACAGGGCCTGAGCGCCGGCGGATTGAACGTCACCGCCGGCGAGAGCGGCATCACGCTCGACAACGACGGCAACGACGTGACCGGCGACGTCTCGCTGAACGCGGGCGGCGACGCCGTCTTCCACAACGACACCGACATTTCGATGGGCGCGTCGAACGTGACGGGCACGCTGACCCTGGTATCGGCCGGCGGCATCACGCAGGACGGCGCGATCGGCGCCAACGCGCTTGTGGCGACCGCGAATGGCGGCGCGATCGTGCTCGACGATCCGAGCAACGCCTTCGCCTCGCTCACCGTCTCGACGGCCGGCAATTCCGACGCGACCTTCGTCGACACCGGCGCGCTCGACATCGCGGCCTCGACCGTCGGCGGCACGCTGACGGTGACGACGGACGGCGAGATCACCCAGTCGGGCGCGATCACCGCCGCCGGGCTGACGGCGACCTCGCAGGACAGCGACCTCGGCTTCGGCTTCAACAACTTCATCTCCGGCGACGTGTCGCTGACCGCCGCGACCGATGCGACGTTCTTCAACGAGGGCCAGCTCACCGTCGGCACCTCCAATGTCGGCGGGCTGCTGTCGCTGACGTCGTCGAGCGCCGGCATCACCCAGGACGGTGCGATCAGCGCCGACACGCTGTCCCTCACGGCCCCGGGCGGCGTCACGCTCGACAATGGCGGCAACAGCTTCAACGCGCTGGACCTCTTTGTCTCCGGCACCAACGCCAACGTGGTCAGCGACGCGAGCAGCCTGGAACTCGACGACGTTTCGGTCGGCGGCGATCTCGTCCTGTCCTCGGGCGGCGACATCGCGCAGACCCAGCCGATCTCGGTCGGCGGCGCCCTGACGGCCAACGCCGACAACGGCACGATCACGCTCGACGAGACCGGCAACGATATCGGCGGCACGGTCTCGCTCAACGCCTCGGGCGACGCGACCTTCGACAACGGCACCGACACCGATCTCGGCACCTCGATCGTCGGCGGTACGCTGACGGTCGCGTCCGACGGCGCGATCACGCAGAGCGGTGCGCTGACTGCCGGCACGCTCGACGTCTCGACGACCAGCGGTTCGATCACGCTGGCCAATACGAACAACGATTTCGACACGCTGCAGGTCGCGACCGGCGGGACCGACGACGCCACCATCGTCGACGGCACCGATGTCACCGTGTCGGGCGCCACGGTCGGCGGCACGCTGAGCCTCACCGCCAGCAGCATCGGCCAGTCGGGCGCGATCGGCGCCACCGGGCTGAACCTCGCCAGCACGTTCGGCGTGACGCTCGACGACGGCGGCAACAGCTTCCAAACGCTGAGCGTCTCGGGCGGCAACGCATCGGTCACCGATTCCACCGGCGTGTCGCTCGGCGCGATCGATCTCGGCGGCCGTACCTTCACGCTCTCGGCCGGCGGCACGATCACCCAGACCGGCACGATCACCGCGCGCGAGGCCGATATCTCGACGACGTCGGGCGCCATCGTCCTGACCAATCCGGACAACGTCGCCGATATCGTCTCGTTCACCACGGCCGGCGGCGACGCCACGATCGTCGACAACGACGTGCTCACCGTCGGTGCCGATCTGGGCGGCGACACCAGCGAGACGGGCGGCACGCTGACCGTCACGGCCCAAACGATCTTCGAGGGCGATTCGATCACCGCCGCGGCGGTGAATGCCACAGCTACGCTCAGCTCGATCGGCCTGGACAATTCCGACAACGACGTCGGCAGCTTCAATGTCACCACGACGGGAACCGACAACGGCGCGTCGCTCACCAATTCCGGGACTTTGAATATCAGCGGGGCGAACGTCAGCGGCTCGCTGGATCTCACCTCCATCAACGGCGGCATCACGCAGAGCGGTGCGATCACCTCCGGCGACCTTCTCGCCGGCGCGGCCACGGCTTCGCCGAACCCCGGCGACAACGACATCGTCCTGACCAACCCGGACAACGACGTTTCCGGCCGCTTCGAGGTCAGCACCCCGAACAACGCGTCGTTCACCAACAGCCAATCGATCGCGATGGACGAGTCCGAGGTCGACGGCACGCTGACGCTGGTGAGCGGCGGCGCCATCACCCAGCTCGGCGGCGGCGATCTCACCGTCGGCACGCTGACCGCGACGGCGGGCGAGGGCAGCGGCATCACGCTGAACGAGGCGGACAACGCCATCGGCACGCTGAACCTCACGACGTTCGGCGGCGATGCGTCGATCACCGACTCGACCGGCGTCGTTCTCGGCACCATCGACGTCGACGGCCATTTCGCGCTGTTCGCGGGCGGCGACGTCACGCAGACGCAGGCGCTGAGCATCTCCAACGGCTTCGACATCTCGACCTCGAGCGGCGACATCACGCTCGACAATCCGGGCAACGACGTCACCGGCACGGTGTCGTTCGGCGGCGCCGACAACGTCACCTATGTGAACGACCAAGGGGTCGACCTCGGCGCCTCCATCGTGGGCGGCACGCTGTCGATCACCGCCGGCGGCGACATCTCCCAGGAAGCCGGCCTGCAGGCCGACGAACTCGACGTCTCGACGAGCAACGGCTCGATCACGCTGGACAGCGCCAAGAACACGTTCAACACGCTGAACGTCTCGACCGCCGGCGAGGGCGCCGGCGACGCGACGCTGGTCGACGCCAGCGACCTGACGGTGGCGAGCGCCGACGTGGAGGGCACGCTGACGCTGACGGCAGCGAGCATCGGCCAGTCGGGTTCGATTAATGCCGGCGCGCTCAACGTCACCTCGACCGAGGGCGGCATCACGTTGCAGGATCCCGCCAACGCGTTCGGCGCGCTGAGCGTCACGACCGGCGGCAGCGACGCGGCGGTGAACGACAGCCAGGGCTTCGATCTCACCGGCGCCGACGTCGGCTCGGGCACCGTCACGCTGTCGGCCGACGGCGCGATCACCCAGTCGGGCGCGATCACGGCGGGCGAGGTCGACGTCTCGACCACGACCGGCTCGATTACTCTCGACGACGCGGACAACGCGTTCGGCGCGCTGAACGTTTCGACGCAAGGCGACGATGGCGCGACGATCGTCGACACCGGCGACCTCACCGTCACCGGCGCGACCATCGGCGGCACGCTGTTCCTGACCGCCGGCAGCATCGGCCAGACCGGGGAGATCGACGCCAATGCCTTGGGCGTCACCGGCGCCAACGGCATCACGCTCGACAATGCGAACAACAAGTTCTCCGGCCTGGAGGTCTCGACCACCGACGCCGATGCGCTGATCACCGATGCCTGGGGCATCGACATCTATGCCGCCAACACCGGCGCGGGCGTGCTGACGATCAATTCGGGCGGCATGGTCACGCAGGAGGCGGACGCCGACATCACGGCCGGCGGGCTGAACGTCAGCGCCGATCCGCGCGGAATCGTGCTGAACAATCAGGGCAACGCCGTGTCGGGCGACGTCACCTTCGACACCGACGGCGACGTCACCTTCCACAACGACCAGCAGGTCACGTTCGGTCAGACGACGGTCGGCGGCACGCTGACGGTCTTCTCCGGCGCCGGCATCGACCAGGACGGCGCGATCAGCGCCGGCACGCTCACCGCGACGGCGGGCGAGGGCACGATCACGCTGACCGACAGCGGCAACGCCTTCGGCACGCTGAACCTGACCACGACGTCGTCGAGCGACGTCGCGATCGTGGATTCGACCGGCGTCGATCTGGGCGCGATCGATAGCGCCGGGCGGCTGATCCTCTCGGCCGGCGGCGACGTCACGCAGTCCCAGGCGCTGAATCTCTCGAACGGCTTCGACATCTCGACCTCGAACGGCGACATCACGCTCGACAATCCGGGCAACGACGTCACCGGCACGGTGTCGTTCGACGGAACGAACAACGTCACCTATGTGAACGGCCAGGGCGTCGATCTCGGCGCCTCCATCGTGGGCGGCACGCTGTCGATCACCGCCGGCGGCGACATCACCCAGGAAGCGGGTCTCAGCGCCGACGAACTCGACGTTTCGGCCAACGACGGCGCGATCACACTGGACAGCGCCAAGAACACGTTCAACACGCTGAACGTCTCGACCGTCGGCGAAGGCGCGGGCGCCGCGACGCTGGTCGACGCCAGCGACCTGACGGTGGCGAGCGCCGACGTGGAGGGCACGCTGACCCTGACGGCCGCGAGCGCCGGCCAGTCGGGTTCGATCAATGCGGGGGCGCTGAACGTCACCGCCACCGAGGGCGGCATCACGCTGCAGGACGGCGGCAACGCGTTCGGCGCGCTGAGCGTCACGACCGGCGGCAGCGACGCGGCGGTGAACGACAGCCAGGGCTTCGATCTCACCGGCGCCGACGTCGGCTCGGGCACCGTCACGCTGTCGGCCGACGGCGCGATCACCCAGTC